>JAUIAO010000049.1 GCA_030425425.1 Bacteroidia bacterium
TACTACATCAAAGTATTCTAATACTCCTTCTGGTAGAAGTAATTCCCATGCTGATAAATCTCCCAATTCTTTTTGAAATGCAAATTAGACTTTTTGGAGATACCCCACAGGTTTTCGGATTGATCCCCATTTTTGGGTTAATGTTGTTGATTTGAATGCGACCGGCTAGGTATGGTCGTGGTGCCAGGCTACGCGCCGCGCAACCTTTTTCTTTTTAAGACCTCTACAAAATTTAAACCCGAAAACCCCAAAAGATTTCAATATTCTTAATCAGGTGAACTTACCTGAGCTTCTTATTAAAAAAATCAATCGTTCTTTTCCAGGCCAGTTTGGCAGCAGCCTCATCATATCTCGGAGTAGTGTCATTATGAAAACCGTGATTGACACCATTGTAAATGAACGCTTCGTATTCTTTGTCATTTGTCTTCAAAGCCGCCTCATAATTAGGCCATCCAGCATTTACCCGTTTATCTAATTCTGCATAATGTAATAGGAGAGGAGCTTTGATTTTAGCTGTTTCTTCAGCTGATGGTTGAGTTCCATAGAATGGTACAGCAGCTTTTAAATCGGGAATATTTACAGCCATCATATTAGAAATCCATCCACCAAAGCAAAAACCAACTACACCGACATTTCCATCACAGTTCTCGTGATTTTTCAAATATTCAAAAGCAGCGATAAAATCCTCCAGCATTTCATTTCGATCTCTCTGGCGCTGTAGTGTTCTGCCGTCATCATCATTGCCGGGATAACCTCCCAGTGGGGTGAGTGCATCAGGTGCCAACGAAATGAAATCTGCAAGCGCAGCTCTTCTGCCTACATCTTCAATATGAGGGTTGAGGCCACGATTTTCATGTACGACCACTATGCCAGGCAGTTTTCCAGTAGCATTTTTAGGTCGCGAGAGTAGTCCTTTGATGTCTCCGCCTCCGTTGGGAGCATTGTATGTAACAAAATCACTGACTAATCTGGGGTCATCTTTTTTTACTTGAATTTTCTGCTGATAATCTGGCATCAGAAAACTCATCAGTGCTGGTAATGTTAAGCCGCCGACTGCATACTTGGACAATCGATCAACAAACTTGCGTCGATCCATGCGATTATGTGCATAATCGTCATATAGATCAAATACATCCTGACTGAGGTCTTCTTTTTTGATAGGTTTCATTTGGGTTGATTTAAGATAAATGCAATCCAAAAGATAATCAATTTGAGGATATCATGCTTTTACATTTGGAAACTAGGAATGAGTATTAACCTAGCGGTAATTAGCCCCGTAAATTCATTGAAAATGCTCAAACAATATTTTCCATGCCAATAAATGAAGAAGGGATAGAATTTAAAAATCAAGAGATAATGTGTGAATTATCGGGGTAAAACCATACTTAAGTTGGCTTTATGCCACTGGTTATTGGCAGGTTTAGTCTATGGGTTCTCCCGATCAAAGTCAACCTAGTTGATATTGTTCATTTCCATATGATACAGGTCAAAGCCTTCAGCCCAAAAGTCAGGTTCTGTTTTGATAAGCTTGAATCCAAGTTTTTCATAAAATTGATAAGCAAGCTGTGATGTTCTGACTTCAATTGTTTTGATTTCGGGATTCTTTTTGATGAGCTCAATTCTGAATTCCGTTAGATCTTTACCTATTCCCTGTCCTTTAAAATCCGGATGGATAAAATCCCATGACAATCGGGCGGTATTTATTTTAGGGAAGTAATTGATCCCACCTGCACCAATGATTCGCTCTTTGTCTTCCACCAGGAAAAAATCTTCTAGTTGCTGAATCAGGTAATTCTCAAAGTCGGCTACCTCAGATGCTGCGAAAAACTCCGGAATATTCATTTCCAACAGTTTGATAACCGTTGGTTTATCATCATTTACGTATCCTCTGATTTTCATAAAATGGAGACAGGCTTAAACAAGAAGTTAAATTAACAAGGTTTTTATAAGTCATCGGAATGCTCGCACTTAATTAATTTGAAAAATGAGTTTTTGATATGTTAATGTCGAGTTTTTGAAGAAAAGTATGCTTCAATTCCCATTCTTGGCCGGGGGTTACAAAGGTTTTTCGGGATATTTGATTTGTTCCGTTCGAGGGATGCAAAACCTAGTTTTATATGAGATGGTCCGTTTTGGGTTGAATATGTTTCTGGTTCGAATATTTTATCCAGATCTGAAAATAGGAGAGTTGTTTTCTGAAGGTTTCTTTTTAGTCAATCACCGTAAATCCAAATGTGAATGTATGAAATCTAAATACCCCTTTTAAATCCTTTGTAATTAAAATGATTTCTGGTTGATATTCAAACTCACCAGTTAACTGAGGGCGAAATGCGATATACATTGTGTCATTTTTTACAATGAATCCTTTTTTGCAATTAGGGACGTGATGGTTGGTCGTATCGATTAATGATGTTTCGGAAACCTGACAATCAAATACCCCTTCGACCAATTTAAAATTTGAATTATCTGATGCAATTCGAAAAATAGCTTCTTCTTTCACTTTAATTGTGTCTGGACCTAGTACGATGAAATTGATTGGTTCAATTTTTTCACCATAAATATCTCTGCCATTCACATTAAGTATTTGCATTCCATTATGATATTCCACAATTGACGCTGATTTCTTACAGCCAGATAAAGTGAAAATAATTGTTAGAAAAATGAGAGAAGGTATTTTTATAGAAAATGGCATTGTTTCCAGTGCTATAGTTTTTATCAAAATATTAATGTTTTTAGATACACCTACCCTTCATTCAAAAACCCCTCAATCAATTCTTTCGCTTTTTCCTCATCTTCAATTAGCACTTCTACAGACACAGGATTTTCTCCTCCGTATGACACCAGCCAGGGAGCTATAGATCCCATCATTTTGTTTCGGAGCATACAGGAGATGCCGTTTTCTTCCAGCATCTGTTTGATCATTTCGGCTTGTATGGGATTGCCTCTATAGACTTTTGTGAGATCTGATTTCATGATTTTAGGTCAATTACTTTAGTGTCTGATAATGAGTCATGCCAGCCAATGGGGCGTTTTTTGAAAAAGGAAATCCATTCTAGGATAAAGAACCTTAAAAATGTTCGAATAATAATATTCATTAGGTTAATCTTTTTCCCAGAACGACTGATCATTTTGGTTCTAGTTATCATTTTACCAATCGTCTTACCGAGGAAATACTCCATTGAAATATAGAATAGTAAGAAGAATAAGTAAAAAGAAAGGTTAAAGCTGATGCCACTGTCTAATTGAGTAATGGGCTTTGGAAATACAAAATGCTTTATGAGGTATGCAATCACAATTATTATTAAAGAATCAAATACAAAATTGATCAGTCGTTTAAGACTAGATGCTGGTTTTGTGTTGTAATAGTTAGCCATACACCTGCTTGTGTTTTTGAGTGAGTAATGTTTTGTACTCTTCTTTCATTTCTTCGGATAGAAATGATTGATCTACAAAACCCATCCACGGTTCTAGAAATTTGGAGAACTTGGTTAGCATGTTATTGATGGTTTTTTCAGGGATTCCTGAAGTTTTCATTGCAAGCTCAAAATCTGATCTTCTCAGGCTTTTTCTTTTTCCTGCCAGTGTCAATGCCAATTCCTCATCATCTCCTTCCACTACTAAGGCAGAAGCTACCAGATCATATGCTGGAGCTAGTTCGTGGAAACCTTTGGCGTTCATGATCAGGGAAAAATTCTTCAGATGCATGTCGGCATTTCCTGTAAGAAAACTGAACAACACCAATTCATAATACCGTACCAGATCCAGTCCGGGAATGGCACTTTTCAGTTTGATTTCCTTTGCTATTCGCTCATGTGAAGATTTGTATTTGTCTTCGGTGAGTCGGCCGGTGAGTTGACACATGTCCTCCATGTGGATTTTTTTGCCGTTTTTGCGATCCATTCGTCTGGTCACATAAGACAGTTCTCCCGAACCCAATCGAACCAATGAATGATCTGCAGTTTTTATTTTGGCCCTTTTGGCCAGGTGCATGGTCAGGTCTTCTATTTGTGGAAGTTCAGGCCAAACGGGAGATTGAGGTTTCAGGATATATTGCCCCCAAAGCCCTACAATAGTAAGTTTAGCGGTTTGATTATCAGGTTTTTGAATATGCAGTGAAAGCTTTGGCTGTACGCCAGTAACTGTTGCACGTCCTTTGATCATTTGCTCAGCGAGTTTGAGCAAGTCCTCTTCTGAATACGGAATTTCCGGAGGCACAGCCGAACCAAAGAATTTCTGACTACACTTGGCGTGAAATTCCTGATCTGATTCCTGATAGCAATAGAGGCATTTCATTTTTGTTGGTTTATTGGTTGCTTGTTGTTAGTTGCTTGATGTAAGTTTTTTCACAATAACCAGAATTTATGATATTTCCATTTTCAAAAAGGCAGATCGGAATAATCGGTATCTGATTCTTCTTTTTTTACCTCTACAGGTTTTTCTTTTTCCACTTCCGAGTTTAATTCATCCCATTCCTCATGGGTCAATCCGTAAGCAAAGCCATTTGAAGTATAGCCAGCAATAAATGCAAAATGCTCATCACTTTCAATTAGTGGTTCTATTTCTTGATTTCGCTTTTTATGGTTCTTTCTATTTGTGTTTCGTCTCTTTTTCATCGGGTTATTTTGCTTATTGCTAATTGTCTACTGTCTATTATTTCTTGGGTCTTAAGTCTAACATCTCAAATCTCACATTGGTGTGATAGAAACCGCTCCGATACAGTCCTGACAGGCTACAAGCAATATTCCCATGCGGTCTTTTTCGTTGACCTTCCAGTTTTTTTCTACGATATCTAAAATCCAACCTTCAGGTATTAACCCATCGAAGAATGGAAACAATGTAGCGGAATGATATGGGGCTTCCTGCAGGGGTAGGGTCAGGCTCACAGCATTTCCTTTTCGAGCCAAATAGTCCTTTTCATATTGAAAATGGTAGCCTTGCTCATCCTCCTGAAGCGTTCCCGCCCAGTGATTATCATATTTAACCTTCGCTTTCCTCATCTCTTGGTTTCATGATTGGCCCCATTTCATATCCAAATAAGCTCAATACCTGATTGACTTTGTCCATGCGTAGTGTCGCTTTTCCCTGCTCCAGATCGCGGACAAAACGCAATCCCACTCCTGCAGCATATGACAGCTCTTCTTGTGTGATTCCAGCTTCCTTGCGCTTTTCTTTGACGAATTGTGATAATGTGTCTCTCAATATTATACCTTTTCGGGTGTAAAATTAATGCAAAAACACTTAATTATACCCTTTCGGGTGTATTTTGATATGTTTTGTGTGTTATTATATCATATCGGGTATAATTCCATTTTTTATTTTAATTAACCAATTAACCAATTAACCAATTTTAGTCACCGAAGCTAATTCCCACACCTCTGGCGGCCTGTACCAGATAAGTGTTATTCACATCTACATAATTGTACTCGCCAGTCGCTTCGATCAGTGGCACTTCCAGATAATCATTGTTTTTGTAAACCACCATCTGACCAAACTTGCCAGCGAGCGCCATTTCGAAGGCTTTCACTCCGAAAGCTGTCGATAAAATCCTATCAAAGGCCACTGGCGTGCCACCACGCTGCAAATGACCGAGTACCATTTCCCGGATATCTGCTTCGCATCCTGCTTGCTTCATCTGATGGCTGAGCTGATAAGCCACTCCTCCAAGGCGCTTCATTTGATAGCCGATTTCATCACTTTCACGCTCCAGTGCCTCACCATCTATCGGTTTTGCACCTTCGGCAATCACGATATTGGCAAACCCTTTTCCTCTGTGATATCTTTCATTGATACGCTCCACCACTTTGTTGATATCATAAGGAATCTCAGGGATCAGACAAACCTCTACACCTCCGGCAATGGAAGCATGAAGGGCAATCCATCCAGCATCACGACCCATCACCTCCATAATCAATACCCGGTGATGACTCTCTGCGGTGGTAACTAATTTATCAACGGCATCTGAAGCCACTTCCACAGCAGTTTGGAATCCAAAGGTGAAGTCAGTGGCTGATAAGTCATTGTCTATCGTTTTTGGTACTCCAATTACAGGAAGCCCTTTTTCATACAACTTCTGAGAGATGCGCTGGCTACCATCTCCACCGATACTGATCACTGCATCAATACCCAAATCTTTGATTCTGGCAATCAAATCATCAGAACGATCCTCATTCTTATAGGTGCCATCTGCTTGCTTTACAGGATAGTTGAAAGGATCTCCTTTAGTTGTTGTTTTGATGATGGTACCGCCTTTCACGTGGATACCGGCGATGCGATTATTGTCCAGTTCCACGATTTCCTGGGGATCTCGCATTACTCCATGATAAGCCTCTATGCTTCCATAAACTTTCCAATCTTTTTCCTGCATGGATCGCTTCACGATTCCACGTATTACAGCGTTTAGTCCCGGGCAGTCTCCACCTCCTGTGAGAACAAGTAACTTTTTCATATTTCAATTCTTGAGTTCGATGTAAAACAGAAGGATGATCGGTGGACCATCCTTCAATTATTCAATCTAAGTTAACGCTAAATCATGTAACTCAATAATTATCCGATTGCGGATCGTACTGAGGGATTTTCACTTCATTTGGTTCGATTTTCCAGATCTCCTCTACATAATCCATGATCGTTCTGTCACTGCTGAATTTTGAAGATCTGGTTGTATTCAAAATGGACATCTTCGTCCAATTCTCCTGATCCAGATAAGCATGGCTGATTTGGGATTGGCATTCGATATAGCTTTGGTAGTCAGCCAATACCATATAGTCATCGTGATATTTGAGATGGTTGACCAATGGGTGGAACAAATCCGCATGATCCCATGGTGAAAAATATCCCATGGTGATCATGTCAATCACCCGCTTGAGTTCCTCGTTTCGTTCGTAAAGCTCATAAGGGTGATAACCATTCTTTTTCCACTCCGCCACTTCTTCAGCTTTGAGTCCAAATAGGAAGAAATTTTCACTTCCTACTTCTTTGCGAATTTCAATATTGGCTCCATCAAAAGTCCCTACGGTTAGTGCTCCATTCATGGTGAATTTCATGTTGCCGGTACCTGAGGCCTCCAGGCCTGCAGTTGATATCTGCTCAGATACATCTGCAGCTGGATATACTTCCTGACTGTTTTTGACATTGTAATCTGGAAGGAAAATCACTTTGATTTTATCCTTGATATCGGGATCGTTGTTGACTACTTCTGCAACAGAGTTGATGAGTTTGATGATCAACTTGGCCATGAAATAACCAGGCGCTGCCTTGCCACCGAATATAAAAGTGCGCGGCACGAAATTCATCGTTGGATGATCTTTTAGGCGATTGTAAAGAGTGATGATATGAAGCACATTCAGGTGCTGACGCTTGTACTCATGAATTCGTTTTACCTGGATGTCAAAAATTGATTTCGGATCGACCTTGATTCCTTGTGTTTCATAAATGCGCTTTGCCAAACGGACTTTAGCTTCATGCTTCGCTTTTTGCCACTGAGATTGAAATTTCTTTTTGTTGACATGTTTCTCCAAATGCTCCAGATGGATGAGTTGCTTCGTCCATCCATCACCAATATAGGATGTGATGAGCTTTGTCAAAGAAGGATTGCTCAATACAACCCACCTTCTTGGAGTCACCCCATTGGTCTTGTTACTGAATTTTTCCGGCCACATTTCATAAAAATCATGCAGCACACTTTCAATTAGTAAATGTGTATGCAACTCCGCAACTCCATTTACGGCATAGCTACCTACTATGGCCAGATGAGCCATACGAATGTATTTCTGATCGCTTTCGTCAATGATACTCATGCGACGTACACGAGCCTCATCATTGTGAAATTGCTCTCTTATTTCCGCTATGAATCGCTTATTGATTTCGAAAATAATTTCCAAATGACGTGGTAGCAGTTTGCCAAACATTGGCATAGGCCACCGCTCTAAAGCCTCTGGAAGAAGCGTGTGATTTGTATATGCAAAAGTGTTTCGGGTGATGAGCCACGCATCGTCCCATTCCAGTCCTTTTTCATCCATCAGCAATCGCATCAATTCCGCCACTGCTATACTTGGATGGGTGTCATTGAGCTGAAGAGTCATGTATTTATGAAAATTCTCAATAGGATTTTTCCTGATCTCTACATGATACTTCAAGCAATCCTGTAGGGTGGCAGATACGAAAAAGTACTGCTGAATCAACCTTAATTCTTTTCCTTGTGCCTGCTGGTCGTTTGGGTACAACACTTTGGTGATATTCTCGGACCGCACTTTTTCCTCAACTGCTCCGAAATAATCTCCCTTGTTGAATGTCTGAAAATCAAATGATTGCGTAGCTTCTGCTTTCCAGAGGCGAAGGATGACAGCATTGTCAGTCAAGTATCCAAGAACGGGAGTGTCATAAGGAATCGCCAGGACCACATGATCTGGATGCCATTCCACATGATATTTGTCCTCTTCATCGAACCAGTTTTCTGTGTGCCCTCCAAATTTCACTTCCACACTACAGCAATTGCGGGGAATTTCCCATGGATTACCGAATTTCAACCACTTATCGGTGATTTCGCTTTGCCAGCCATTTTCTATTTTTTGATCGAAAATTCCGAATTCATAGCGAATACCATAGCCGATTGCCGGTAGGTTCAGTGTGGCCATTGAGTCAAGAAAACAAGCAGCAAGTCTCCCCAGACCACCATTGCCTAAGCCAGGTTCTTCTTCCTGATCCATCAGTTCTTGTAGGTCAAGGCCCAGTTCATTCAGGCTTTCAGCCATTTGATCCATAAGTCCTAAATTGACCAAATTATTACCCAGATGTGGACCCATGAGAAATTCTGCGGATAAATAACCGACTACCCGAGAATCGTGTTCTTCGAATGATTTTTGACAATGAAGCCATCTATGCATGATTCTGTCTCGCACGGTGTAGGCCAATGCCATATAGCAGTCATTTTTGGTGACATTGTCCAGTCGCTTGCCTTTGAGGTAAAAAAGATTATCCAGAAATGCGCGCTTCAGAGTGGCTGTGTCTAGGCCGGTGCGGTCATCTTCTACTTGTACATTGGGTACGGGAATTGGAGGCGATGTGATCATAATTGCTGCGTTTTGTATCTGCAGATGGAGTTACACAACAATGAGGAATAAAACTATGACCTAGGTCAGGGAACGGCAATAAAAAAGATGGAATTTCCAAAAGAGTTTCAAAGTATTTTGAACAACTCTACCGGGTTTTCTGGTTAATTGCTTGGCCGACAGTATTAAACTGATTTTTAGGATTGTTCCAGTTTAAACCTAACTTTAGCATATGAAGTCCACATTGAACGAAATCTGGGAAGAAATAAAGGTCATTACTGACTCCATCTATACCATATTTACTACTTCACTTTTTAGTCTTGGCGATACAGATATTAGTATTTCTACCATTCTATATCTAATTCTTGCGTTTGTAATTCTCACTTTTCTGGCATCCCGCAGTAAGAGAATTCTGACCGACAAAATCCTTGCGAAAGTGAATATGGAAGTAGGAGCGAGGGCTTCTATCGGTACCATCACTAAGTTTAGTATAATCGTGATTGGTACAATCGTGATCATGCAAAGTGCTGGAATCGATCTTTCTGCATTAACGCTGGTAGCTGGAGCGCTTGGTGTTGGTATTGGGTTTGGTTTGCAGAATATTACAGATAATTTTATTTCTGGTATCATTATTCTTTTTGAAAAACCTATAAAAGTGGGTGATAGGATAGAGGTAGGGGATATTCAGGGAAATGTGACGAGTATTTCCTTTCGAGCTACACAGGTTTTGACCAATGATAATATCTCTGTAATTGTGCCTAATTCAGAGTTTATATCCAGCCGAGTGATTAACTGGAGTCATAATGATCGAAATATTCGATTCAGAATTCCTGTGGGGGTAAGCTACAACGAGGATCCTGAAAAAGTAAAAAAAATCTTGATGCAGGTAGCAGATGACAACCCTCATATTTTGAAAAATCCACCTCCAAATGTGTTATTCGATGAATATGCGGATAGTTCGATCAACTTTTCCCTGGCAGTGTGGACCACCACTCATACGGATAAGCCGAGAATCCTGAAAAGCGAATTGTATTTTGAAATATTTAAGCGGTTCAGAGAGGAGAATGTAGAAATACCGTTCCCTCAGAGAGATATTCATGTTAAGACTCAGCCATTGGTTGTCCAGTCAGGTGATTTTTCTAAAACATCTGAGTGATGTAGCACATTGCTATGTTTCTCAGGAAGTAATTGTTATTTCCCGAGGATTTTTGAAACCAATTGAGATAACCAAGGGTGAGATCAATGTTTTCTAAAATTCCAAATTGGAAAGACACACTCAATCTGTTTTGATCAAATAATCCTGCAAGATTATCAGACCCAAAATGTATCATGTATTCATCCATGACAGACACAAACACCGGAACACGCGCCTCCTTAGTAAGTTTATAAATGAGTTTGCCTCTGAATCTTATTCTTTGATAGTTATAGTATCCTGTTTCAATGACTGGCCCGTTCGTGACAAGATCAGTGCCGGTGTTTTGTCGGATTCGTTCCTCTATCAAAATTCTTTTATTGAACTTTAATTTATCGAAAAGTGTGGAGCGGTGCTCTGCAAAAATGTAAGGTCGCCATTCATGCTGCGTGACTTCATAGGAAGACTCAGGATCAGAAGGCATCAAAATTGACCACTTGAGCAGTCCGCCTCCAAGATTCCAGCTTTCTTTGAAATTCGCGCTATAATTCATATCGAACAACCACATGTGCTGACGATTATTTTTAAAATAACGCCTGTCTTCAGCAGAAATTGAAAACTTTGAATTTTGACCAACGGAGGTTTTTACATCGTATTTCAACCAATACAAACTTTGGTTCGTGGTGTTGATTTGAGCTATTAATTGACTGGTTAATAGCATTAAAAGAAAGGCGATTGAATTTCTGCTCATACAAAAAAGCCTGTCAATAATGACAGGCTGTTGATTATAATCTTCAAATATAAAACCTGCTTATTTTTTCTTGCGCTCTTCTCCAAATTTATATGTCAATCCAACGCCGAAAACACTCTTCAATTGTACTTTAGCTTCACCTGTTGTGCCATCTTCGTTAGTTGATTTGATATCCTTATCATAGATCAGCTGAGTGTACCAATTGGCGGATAGAAATGAATTGATCTTCATTACCACTGTGTTTTGCCAGTTGACATCTATCGTTCCAAAATCTTTCATATAATTAGAGAAAAGTTCGATTCTGGTATCCAGATTTACATTTTTGACGATTTCATTCTTGTATTTGATACGAAAATATGATCCAAGTTCCGCTCTGAAGTTTTCACCTGGGTCTACCCCAAATGCTCCTATGTTTGCCAGACTATCGTTCATTACAAAGGTCATTTTCCCGGTCAGTGGTATATAGTTGAAGGATAGTTTTTCGCTGTATTTATAATCTATACCTAGTCCGGTAGTTAAATAACCAGGAGCCATAAATTCAGAAATCAATTCATCATTTCCATTTAGACCTTCGTCAAACTGTGTGCGAAAATCTATCAATCCACTAAAATACCATTGGTCATTTTCATTTTTGATTTTGTATCCCCATTTGGTGACAAAGTTGATTTTATCATCTGACTTTCTAAAAGGTACATTGTCTTCAGAGAGATCCGGACTCTGTTTGATCATTCCATAGCTGAGATCCAACGAATTTTCCCAGGTAGTTCTGTTTTTCTTGAAATCCGCAAATAATGAGGTGGCTCCATTCAAAGCAACGCTTTCATTACCCCCTGAATTCCAATTGCTCAACATAACATTTGAAAAGGTAAGGCTGGCAAACCCACCTTTTTTCCAGTAGGTAGTGTCCTTTTCTTGTGCAAAAACAGTAAGGCTTAAGATCAATCCAATAGATAGAAGTATTGATTTTTTCATTTTTAAAAGGAGTTGAAATAGTATATCAATTGAAGCTGGAACGCGAAATTATCCCACGAATTCTAGAAAAAAAAGGATGATTCATTGCCGAACCTTATAAATTAGCTGAGCTATGAAATTTGCTCGATTAATACCTGTTTTTGTTATACTTTTTTTGATCATTACTGGATGCGATCCCACCAAAAGGGCCAATGAAGACCCTGCTGACACGAAAGGTAAATCTGCCAGCTTTCTCTATGATATGAAAAAGATAGTCAGAACGGCGGAGAATTGTGAAAGTGGTGAGTGTACCGAGGTGGTTATCAACTATCCTGAGTTTGCTCTGGAAGCACCACGAGCTGATAAGCTTAATCAGCTTGTCAATGAAGAAATCCAGGCTTCGATAAAAAGTAATTTATTTGAAAAGACTACTGTGACTTCCACTCCTCAGTTGATACAGGCTTTTTTGCAAGGTTATAAACAGTTCAAAAATGAGTTTCCGGAGAGTATCACACCCTGGTTCATTAAAATAGATGTTTCGGTCAGTTATACCAGTGAAGAGTTTATGACTCTTTCATTCAATAACTCTAGCTATACTGGTGGAGCACATCCTAACTATGTACTCTTCTATCTCAATGTTTCTAAAAAAGGGAAGGTTCAGGATAGATTGGGGCAGTTTTTCTATGATTCCAAAAAACTAAAGGCAATTGCAGAAAAGCATTTTAGAGAGCAGTTCAATCTTTCAGCGGAAGACAACCTTGCTGACAAAGGCTTCTTGTTTCAGAAGAATCAGTTTGAATTGAGTGACAATTTTGGGTTTAATTACGAAGGTGTGGTTTTTCATTACAACCCATATGAAATAGCCCCCTATGCACAGGGAGCTATTGTGATTTCGATTCCATTTTCGGAATTAGACGGAAATTTCAAATACTGATCACACGTAGTTGTGCTCTTTTAGGTCATTTTCTTTGATGATTCTCCGAAGAATCTTTCCAACGTTTGATTTTGGTAGCTCATCTACGAATGATACGTATTTAGGGCATTTGTAACCAGTGAGTTTCTCTTTACAGAATGCTTTCACTTCTTCTTCAGTCAGACTTTCGTCATTTTTAACGATAACTACTTTTACTGCCTCTGTAGATTTCATATCCGGTACGCCAATAGCGCCAACTTCCAGTACTTTCGGATGGAGAGCCACGGCATCTTCCACCTCATTCGGGAATACGTTGAAACCTGATACGAGGATCATTTCCTTTTTACGATCCACAATCTTAAAATAACCATCAGGCTCCATCGTGGCAATGTCACCAGTTTTGAAATATCCATTATGGAAGCAATTAGCCGTTTCTTCCGGCTTTTCCCAATAGCCACTAAAAACCTGAGGACCTTTGCAGCAAAGCTCTCCTTTTTCTCCAGGAGCTACTTCATTTCCCTGATCATCCAGTAGGATCACATCAGTGTCGGTCAGTGGAAGGCCGATCGTTCCCACTCTGTTTCCTTCACCCAAAGGATTGATACAAAGCCCCGGGGAAGTTTCAGTGAGTCCGTAGGCTTCAGCTATTTTCTTTCCGGTCATTTTTTCCCATTTATCAAAGACTGCACGCTGCAGTGCCATACCTCCTGCCAGCGCCACTTTGATTGTACTATGATCCAAATCTGCAAAACCTGGAGCATTGAGTAAACCATTGAAAAGTGTATTGACGCCTGTTATAAGCGAGAAAGGATGTTTTTTCAGTTCTTTCACAAAACCCTTCATATCTCTAGGGTTAGTGATCAGAATGTTTTTTGCTCCGAGTTTGGCTGGTAACAGTGCGTGAGCATTCAGCGCAAAAATGTGATAGAGTGGAAGTGCCGCTATGAAAATTTCCTTACCTTCTTCCAGGTTCGTCTGACCGAGCCATGCTTCTATCTGCTGGAGATTAGCAATGAGGTTTCTGTGCGTAAGCATCGCTCCTTTAGAAACACCCGTTGTTCCTCCTGTGTATTGTAAATAGGCCAAATCTTCGGCTTTGATCTCCGGAGCTTTAAATGTATGTTCTGCACCTTGTTTTAATGCTGTTTTGATATTCACAGCCGTAGGTAAACTGAAAGATGGAACCATTTTTTTGATTCGCTTCACCACAAAGTTGATCAATGAACCTTTCAAGCCGCCAAGCAAATCTCCAAGTTCTGTGATGATCACATGCTCAATCTCTGTTTCTTCGAGTATTTCCTCCAGATTGTGAGCAAAATTAGACAGGATCACAATTGCTTTTGCATGAGAGTCCGTGAACTGATGCTTCATCTCTGATGAAGTGTAAAGCGGGTTAGTATTCACAACCACCAATCCAGCTTTTAGTGCACCTTGCATCACAATCGGGTATTGCAATACATTCGGCATCTGAATGGCGATTTTATCACCTGGTACTAACTTCAGCACATTCTGACAATAGGAGGCAAACTGATCACTGAGTTCGGCCAGTTCATCAAAAGAAATGACCTTCCCCATATTTTCATAGGCAGGCAGTGGGCCATATTTCTTCTTTGATTCACTAAACAGTTCTGCGAGAGATTGATATCGATCTGCGTCTATTGTTTTATAAACTCCCTCGGGGTAGGAGGAAATCCATGGTTTATCGTTCATCATCTTAGGTTTTTTTGGAATCCCTAAAGATAATAGAGAAATCGATTTCAGGAAGGAAATATGTGTTTTATGGTCGTTTAAATAGAAATTTGAAATCATTTAAGTACCTCACAGATAGAATTTCGGAGGTATTGATTTGAGATTCTTCCAAAGCTTCTTTCCTCAGTAGCCATTCACACAATATTGGATGGTCAAATAACATTTATTATTTTAATTGCTTTTACAGATTAAAACTGCAGATAAATGATTCGTTTTCCCTTCTATCTATTTCTCCTTCATATCCTACAGGTTTCCATAGCACAGGATTTTTCCGAATTAAAATACCGGGAATTAGGCCCTTATCGAGGAGGTCGGGTGACGGCTGTGGCAGGCGTTAGCTCTGAGCCTGCAACTTTTTATATGGGAGCCACTGGAGGTGGACTTTGGAAAACGGAAGATTACGGAATCAACTGGAAAAACATCTCGGACGGTTTCTTTAAAACGCCATCCATTGGAGCCATCGCTGTGGCACAAAATGATCCGAATATTGTCTATGTTGGTACTGGATCAGATGGTTTGAGAAGCAATGTGATCGAAGGTCGGGGCGTATACAAATCTATTGATTCAGGGAAGAGCTGGAAGTTTATTGGTCTGGAAAATGTGGGTCAAATAGGTGCAGTGAGAATTCACCCTGCCAATCATAATATCGTTTATGTAGCTGCTATTGGCAAAGCTTTCCAATCCAATTCGGAACGTGGCGTTTTCAAAACAATAGACGGAGGTAAAACCTGGAAAAAAGTGTTGTTCATTTCTGAAGAGACCGGAGTTTATGATGTTGAATTTCTCCCTTCCAATTCTGAAATTCTTTTTGCATCAGCCTGGAAAGCGGAGCGGAAACCCTGGACGATCATCAGCGGAGGTACACCGGATGAAGGAGGAATTTATAAGTCTATCGATGGTGGGAAAACCTGGGATAAAATTGAGAAGGGACTTCCATCAACATATATTGGTAAAATAGATGTTGCCGTAACGCCAGCAGATTCTAAGCTGGTTTATGCCTTAGTAGAGGCACCTGAAAATGAGGGGGGACTTTATAAATCAGAAGATCAAGGTGCATCTTTTAAATTGGTTTCGTCACATAAGGGAATCAGAACAAGACCTTTCTATTATACCAATCTGAGAGTTGATCCGAAAAATCCGGAAATACTATATTCTTTGGCTACCGGATATTATAAATCTGAGGACGGAGGGAAAAACTGGAAACGAATGAGCTCTCCTCATGGAGACAATCATGACATGTGGATCAATCCGGCAAACCCTGATATTTTTATCCAATCGAATGACGGTGGTGCCAATGTGACCTTGAATGGAGGTAAATCCTGGTCCACACAATACAATCAACCTACTGCAGAAATCTATACTTTGGAAGTGGATGATCAGTATCCTTATTGGGTTTATGGAGGACAGCAGGATAATTACACCACGATAGCTTTGCCGAGTATGACACCTTATGGCGTTCAGTCACCAGGACGAGGATTTGTCATCAATACAGGAGGCTGCGAAACAGGTCCTGCCGTGCCAAAGCCCGGAGATCCGAATATTGTTTATTCCAATTGTAAGGGTCGGTTTGGCGTGTTTAACAAATCAACCGGTACAGAAATGCAATATTATGTGGGTGCTTCGAATATATATGGTCACAATCCTAATGAATTGGAATACAGGTTCCAGAGAGTTTCCCCGATACATGTTTCTCCGCATGATCCAAGTGTGATTTACCACTGCAGCCAGTTTGTGCATCGCACCACAGATGAGGGCAAAACCTGGGAGACGATTTCACCAGATCTGACCGCCTTTGAGGCAGACAAGCAGGTGATTTCTGGTGCGCCGATTACCAGAGACATTACAGGCGAGGAATTTTATAGCACTATTTATTCAATTCGTGAATCGACCGTTGAGCAAGGAGTGATTTGGGTAGGGGCCAATGATGGCCCTGTTCATGTGACTAGAGATGGAGGTAAAACATGGACGAATGTCACTCCCAAGAAGCTTCCAAAAGGTGGTCGGGTGGATGCCGTGGAGCCATCACCACATGATCCAGCCAAAGCCTATATCGCTGTGATTCGAAATCAATTGGGTGACACTAAACCGTATCTCTACAAGACTTCTAATTACGGCAAGACTTGGGAGTTACTTTCTGACGATGAAAGTGGAATTCCTACGAACTGTCCGACCAGAGTCATTCGTGAAGATCCTATGCGAGAAGGATTGCTGTTTGCAGGCACTGAATATGGGATGTACATATCCATGAATGATGGAAAAAGCTGGGAAGCTTTTCAGAATAACTTACCAGTTGTTCCAATTACCGATATCAAAATCCATCGGGGAGATTTGGTGCTTTCTACTATGGGAAGAGGGTTTTGGGTGATGGATGAAATTACTGTGCTCAGGCAATGGAATCAGCCAACGGTAAATACATTGTATAAACCCGGTAATGCCTATCGGTACCGCTACCCATCTGGAGCCTGGGGTAGTGATGGGCCACGATATCCACGAGCTTCTGCGAAAATAGACTATTATCTACACGAGAAATCCGAATCTCCTCTTCGATTAGAAATTGAAAATGGGCAGGGAGAAATACTTTATCATATTGTGAGCGATACGGCGAAGTTGAAAAAGGAAGAAATGAAGGTGATTCGTGACATGTCTACGGAAAATGTTCGTTTCATCACTAACAAGTCACTGACCAATAAGCAAGGACTGAACAGGTTTGAATGGAATATGGATCGATTGGGCGTGTGGGATGAAAAGGATTCCAGAAGGTATAAAAATGGCCCCATGTTGCCTCCGGGGAAATACACAGCTACCCTATCGAGTGAAGATTGGTCAGCTGAGCAGAGTTTTGAATTGTTGATTGATCCGAGAATTGAAAAAATGGGTGTCACAAAAGATGATCTGCTTAAACAAGCCGAACTACAACATCAAGTGATGGCACTTTTGGAAAATGCAAAGCGGAAAGAAGCGGAGTTGGAAGATCAGATCAAAGAACTAAAGAAAGAAGAAAAGCCAGACCATGATCATATCGAGAACCTTCAGTCAACTTTGGATGAGCTTAAAACTGCCGATGGTATTTACATGAAACCCATGTTGATTGATCAGATTTCTTATCTCTACTACATGATTGCTGAAGCTGATCAGCTTCCCGGAAAGGATGCATATGATCGGTATGATGTGTTGAAAGCCCAGTTTGAGGGGTTGGGTGGATGATGGTATTCCAATCACTTAATCATCCACTCACTAAACTCCAATCAAGGGATCCACTTGATATTGCTAAAGTCTGGCTTACGCTTTTCTAAGAATGCATTACGGCCTTCTTTAGCTTCTTCGGTCATGTAAGCAAGTCTGGTTGCTTCTCCAGCAAATACCTGCTGACCTACCATGCCATCATCAGTAAGGTTGAAGGCAAATTTCAGCATTTTGATTGATGTTGGAGATTTTTGGAGGATTTCCAAAGCCCATTGGTAGGCAGTCATTTCCAGTTCATCATGGGGGACAGAAGCATTAACCATTCCCATGTCAAAAGCTTCGTCAGCTGAGTAGTTTCTCCCTAGGAAGAAAATTTCTCGAGCTCTTTTCTGACCGATCATTTTAGCCAGGTATGCTGAGCCGTATCCACCATCAAAGCTCGTCACATCAGCATCCGTCTGCTTGAAAACGGCATGCTCCTTACTTGCCAAAGTGAGATCACAAACTACGTGTAGTGAATGTCCACCACCTACAGCCCAGCCAGGCACTACGGCAATCACCACCTTTGGCATCATACGTATGAGCCGCTGCACTTCCAGAATATTCAGCCTGTGCATCCCATCATCACCTACATAGCCCTGATGTCCACGAGCTTTTTGATCACCACCCGAGCAAAACGCCCAACCACCATCTTTAGGTGAAGGACCTTCTGCGGAGAAGAGTACTACTCCGATATTGGTGTCTTCTCGGGCATCGAGAAATGCGTCAAAAAGTTCTGAAGTGGTTTTTGGACGGAACGCATTTCTAACCTCCGGTCTGTTGAAGGCAATTCGGGCCACCTTGCCGCACTTTTTGTAAGTGATATCTTCATATTCCTTTACTGTTTTCCAGTCGGGTGCTGCGATATTTTCGAGTTTCAGACGATCTTTTGACATAATCGAAGTTGTTTTGATGTTTTGGGGTGGTGAAATTATGGATTTCAACCCATAAAGAAAAAGTCCGGTTATAACTTCGCACCATGAACTATTTCGTGACAGCTATAGGGACCGATAGTGGGAAGACCGTAATCAGCGCGATTCTGGTAGAAATGCTCAAAGCAGATTACTGGAAACCTGTACAGGCGGGACGACCAAGAGATACAGATGCGGTAAAAGCTTTGATCAGCAATACTGAAACCATTTTTCATCCAGAGACATATCTACTCAATACTCCGGCATCACCTCACGCTGCAGCTAAAATTGACAAGGTAGAAATTGATTTGAATGAATTTCATGTGTTGGAAACAGGAGATGATTTGATTATAGAAGGAGCTGGAGGGGTGTTGGTGCCACTGAATGATGAGGATGTTGTATTGGATTTAGTTCCTCGACTGCACTCGGAAATCATTCTGGTTTCTAACCTTTATCTAGGCAGTATCAATCACACTTTACTGACAGCCGAAGTAATCAAATCCAGAGGTTACAAAGTGAAAGGAATTATTTTTAATGGACCATCTAATCCAGAAAGTGAAGATATCATTTTGAAAAAAACCGGTTATAAACTACTGCTCAAAGTTGATCAGGAGGAAGAGATGACCAAAGAAACGATATTGAAATACGCAGAAAAACTGAAAGAATCGTGGGACTAGGAGATTTAAAAAAAGCAGACTTAAAAAATATTTGGCACCCGTTTTCTCCTCTCGGTGGACGAGAACCCTTGATGGTCAAAAAGGCCAAAGGAGTTTATCTCTACACGCCAGATGGACGCAAAATCATTGATGCCATATCATCATGGTGGGTAAATATTCACGGACATGCACACCCCAAAATCGCTAAGGCAGTGGGCAAACAGGCCAAGCGACTGGAGCAGGTGATTTTTGCCGGATTCACCCATGAACCAGCGGCCAGACTTTCGAAAACATTGATGCGCATTCTGCCCAAAAATCAGGGTAAGATCTTCTTCTCTGATGATGGAAGTACTTCTGTAGAGGTAGCATTGAAACTTGCTATTCAATATTGGCACAATCAGGGAATTCAGCGAAAAGAAATCATTGCTATCGAGGGGGCTTATCACGGCGACACTTTTGGAAGTATGTCTATCGGTGACAGAGGAGTGTTTTCTATGCCTTTTTTCGATTATTTGTTTGAGGTGAAGTTTGTTCCATTTCCAGAAGGCGATGGACAAAATGCCATCAATGCAATGAAGGAAATCGTCTCAGAAAATACCGCTGCATTCATTTTTGAACCATTGGTACAGGGAGCTTCTGGTATGCGTATGTACTCAGCCGACGTGCTCGATAATTTGATCGGATTGGTACAGGAAAAAGGAGGAATCTGTATTGCTGATGAAGTAATGACCGGATTTGGAAGAACGGGTAAAACCTTTGCTACTGATTACCTTCAAAATGTGCCAGATATTTATTGTATGTCAAAGGGCATCACAGGAGGTTTTTTGCCAATGGGTGTGACCTCTGCCAGCAAATCAATCGTGGAAGCATTCGATGAAGATGTGGCCGCTAAGACTTTTTTTCATGGACATTCCTACACGGCAAACCCACTGGCTTGTGCAGCTGCCAATGCAAGCATGAGTTTGTTGCTCAAGAAAAAGACACAGGACAATATTCGTCGGATATCGAGCAAACATCAGGAATTCCTCAGTGATTTTGAACAGCCGGATTTTGTTGCTGATGTGCGCTCTCAGGGTACTATTCTAGCCATCGAAATAGCGGCGGATGATGCGGGATATGTCAGTAAAATAAAAGAGAAGATATATGATTTTTTTCTTGCAAAAGATTTGCTGGTTAGACCTTTGGGAAACGTGATCTATTTGATTCCTCCATACATCATTACAAATGAAGAATTAGACCTGATCTATGAAGCAATCAACGATTTTATGGAGGTGTTAAAATCGAAGTAATTGAGATAAAACCATAAGATTGTGGTATTTTTATTAAAATGTCATTTAATTATCTCATAATAATCTGAGTTCTTGTGCAACTTCGCGGTTATTTCATTTGTTAAGCACCCACAGGCATAATATCAACCAGAACAACCCACCACAACATGAGTGATTTAAAAGTTACCCCGTTTACGGACGAAGAGTTAAAAGTTGAAATCAGGAAGCTGATCAAAGAGAAAAACGCTGTGTTGCTGGCACATTTCTATCAGGAAGGTGATATCCAGGATTTGGCGGATTATGTAGGAGATAGCCTTGGTTTATCTCAGCAAGCTGCAAAAACGGATGCAGATATGATTGTTTTCGCGGGGGTGCATTTCATGGCCGAAACAGCGAAAATTATCAACCCGTCAAAAAAGGTGGTAATTCCGGATTTGGCAGCTTCTTGTTCACTGTCTGAGTCTTGCCCTACGCCTGATTTTAAGTCTTTCGTTGAAGCTCATGCGGATCACACAGTTGTTTCATACATCAACTGTTCTGCTGAGATCAAAGCATTGAGCGATATCATCTGTACCTCTGCGAATGCTGTGAAGGTGGTAAAGTCTATTCCCGAAGATCAGCCAATCATTTTTGCTCCAGATAAGAATCTTGGGGCTTACGTGATGAAACAAACAGGAAGAAAAATGTTGCTTTGGGATGGAGCTTGTATGGTGCACGAAGCATTCAATATCGATAAGATTTTAAAACTTCACGAAGAGCATCCCGATGCTACATTTATAGCTCATCCAGAGTCAGAAGATCATATTTTGAAAGTGGCCAAGTACGTGGGATCTACCACAGGAATGATCAACTATGTGAAAAATGACCCAGCTCAGAAGTTTATTGTAGGAACTGAAGTGGGAATACTACATCAAATGCACAAAGAAGTGCCGGAGAAGATTTTGATCCCAGCACCTGTGAATGATGAGACTTGTAACTGTAGTGAATGTGGTTTCATGAAAATGAATACATTGGAGAAACTATATCTCTGCTTGAAAAACGAACAGCCGGAGATCAATGTGCCTGAGAGCATACGTGAGCGTGCAATGTTGCCCATTCAGCGAATGCTGGATCTTTCCAAATAAAATATGCGAGATTTTGATTTTCTAGTCATTGGTTCAGGAGTCGCCGGATTGACCTTCGCGATCAAGGCGGCCCAAAAACATCCTGATAAAAAGGTAGCTATTGTCACCAAATCTCAGGCTAGTGAATCAAATACAAAATATGCGCAGGGAGGAATAGCTGTGGTGCAGAATGAGTTTTCTGATTCTTTCGAGCAGCATGTACAAGATACACTTCGAGCTGGAGATGGTTTGTGTGATGAGGAAGTGGTGAGATTGGTAGTAACCGAAGGACCACAACGTCTCGATGAACTCATTGCCTGGGGAGCGAGCTTTGACGAAAACAATGAAGGCACATACGATCTTGGGAGAGAAGGCGGACATACACATCATCGGATTCTTCACCATAAGGATATCACAGGAAAAGAAATAGAAACCAAGTTACTGACCCAGATCAGTCTTTTGGAGAATATAGAGATGCTTTCTGAGCATTTTGCCATAGATCTGATTACTCAGCATCATATTGCCGGATGGAAAGGTAAGAAAGAAGATCTTCAGTGCTACGGAGCCTATGTGCTCAATAAGCAAACAGAGAAGATTGAGACTTTTATTTCTAAAGTCACAATGCTAGCCTCTGGTGGTGCGGGACAAGTCTACCAGACGACAACCAATCCTAAGATTGCAACAGGAGACGGAATAGCCATGGCCTATCGTGCCAAGGCAAGAATAGAGGGTGTGGAGTTTATTCAGTTTCACCCTACGGCGCTTTTTGATCATGGGGAGTCTAGCCCATCTTTTTTGATTTCAGAGGCTGTTCGCGGTTTTGGTGCACACCTTAAGAATGGAAAAGGAGAGCGGTTCATGCTCAAATATGACGAGCGAGCTGAGTTGGCTAGTCGAGACATTGTCTCCAGGGCTATCGACAATGAGATGAAAAAGAGTGGTGATGAATGTGTTTTTCTCGATTGTTCACATCTGGATATGGAGGCTTTTGAAAAGCATTTTCCGAATATCCTGGAGAAGTGCCAAAGCATGGGGCTGGATCTGACTAAAGACATGATTCCTGTAGTACCAGCAGCTCATTATATCTGCGGTGGAATAAAAACGAATCAGCAGGGCCAGACGACTGTAGGCAACTTGTATGCCTGTGGAGAATGCGCTCATACAGGGCTTCATGGCGCTAATCGATTGGCAAGTAATTCACTTTTGGAAGCTTTGGTTTTTGCTCATAGGTGTTTTCTTTCAGCTTCGGAGCTGATAGAATCCACAAGCATTCCAAATGGAATACCTGAATGGAATGAAGATGGCACTTCTCTGCCAGACGAATTGATTTTGATTACTCACAATCGTCGTGAGCTTCAGGCGCTGATGAGTGATTATGTAGGGATCATTCGATCAGAAGAGCGGTTACAGAGAGCTTTGAATCGACTAAAAGTCATCAACGAAGAGAACGAAGCGCTGTATAAAAGATCCAAAATCTCCCCTCAACTGTCTGAGTTGAGAAATCTCATTTCCGTAGCTTATCTCATCATTCGCAAGTCAATAGAGAGGAAGGAGAATGTTGGGGCTTTCTTTAGGCTTTAACGCTTTTTTTGATTTGCTCAAACTGTCTGTTCACCGAATTCTTAATGCCGGGAGAGAGAGAATCCAAATATTGATCCTGAGTCAAATAGTCCAATTCAGTGATTAGTTCAGGAAATTTTTTCAATACTTTCATCACGAACCGAAATGCCATCATTCGAATGGAAGGAATCAATTTAGGAGATTCCCAAATATTCATGCAGATATCAAAAAGCTCGCCTTCCTGCTCTTCATTTAGTTGCATTCTGGAAAG
Organism: Bacteroidia bacterium; assembly: GCA_030425425.1. Taxonomy (GTDB): domain Bacteria; phylum Bacteroidota; class Bacteroidia; order Cytophagales; family Cyclobacteriaceae; genus Marinoscillum. The sequence goes on from JAUIAO010000049.1 coordinate 23,532, forward strand.
AATCTTGATCAATTCTCGCTGATGACCGTCAGGTTTTCCAGGAATTGCTTTGATGAAATCACTCACTTTAGGAAGTAAACGAGCGTCATTTTCTTCCATTAGATGAAAAATAATCCAGCATGAGCGCCAGTTTTGAGGACGTTGATTAGTGGTAGAAAGCTCCATCGCCTCCCAAAACAAATTTGGATTTTGTTTGAAGTAGCCAAGGATTATTTCCTTGGGTACAGGGGAAGAGAGGATTTCTGTAAGTGAGCGCTCTTTCATCCTACTAATTTCAGGAATTTTGGCCAATAATTGTTTTGTAACTTTTGTTACAAATATTATACGACCCTCTGACTTTCATCATATTCTACTGTGTTTGCCTGATCTAACTTCATGTCATGAAATAAAGTTATTCAGAGGCTTAGAATACTATAATCATGAAAAACACACACACTTTATTAACCATTTTTTTTGCCATTTTTTTCATTAGTGCCGGTATGGTCGTCAAGACTACCGTAGATCAGGAGCCATGGGTGGTTCCTGGTAAGTACAAAAAGATGGAGAATCCAACTGATCCTTCTGACAAGGAGGGATTGATGATCGCGAAAAGACTGTGGTCTAAGCACTGCAAGTCCTGTCATGGGGTGAAAGGCCTGGGTGATGGGTCCAAAGCTGCAGAATTGGATACACCGAGCGGTGATTTCTCTACCAAAGCATTTCAGGCTCAATCTGACGGTGAACTTTACTATAAGACTGTAGAGGGACGAGGAGATATGCCTGCATATGACAAGAAAATCCCAGAGGAAGAAGACCGCTGGCTCCTAGTCAACTTCATGCGCACATTTGGAGAATAAGCATTGAAGCTACCAATATGCTTTAGTTTGTCGAGGTGTCCTTCTGGACACCTTGGTGAGCATCATTATTAGTAGTAGTAAATGCTATTCACTTCACACCTTAATCAGTATATGTTATGATTAAATGTAAATCAACCTTTCCAGTTGTTCTAATGGGATTGGTCATTGCGCTTACTTTTTCGCAATGTGTCTACAATGAGATTCCCGAACCTGTAATCGAATTACCTGAAGATAGTATCAGCTTTAGCCTGGACATTCAGCCGATTTTCGAAGCGAGTTGTATCACTTGTCACAAATCCGGATCTGTTAACCCAGACCTAACATCAGGTAATTCGTATACAAATCTGATTGCTGGTAGCTATTTAAATTCCTCTGATGCGGCTTCCAGCCCATTAGTGATGAAAATAGATGGGTCCGCAGCTGGCCACAAGGAAGTCACAGCTCAGGAATTGGCCCTGATCATTGGCTGGATAGAAGAAGGAGCCAAGAACAATTAACTTAAAACCTATCAAGATGAAACTGAAAACAATGATTACGCTTTTGAGTCTGACTGTAGGTTTTTTGGCAGTAGCTCAGGAGGAAGAGAAAAAAGAAGAAAAGCCGGCAAGACCTGCTTTTGAAAGCCAGTTACTGATCGATGATCAGACGGTAATTATCCCTACTAAGAATACTCTGGAATGGGACATACAGCACAGGTTTGGAACCATAGACGATGGAAAAAATCTGGCAGGATTATATGAAACATCCAATATCCGTTTGGGATTTACCTACAGTGTATTAGATAAATTGAACGTGGGTTTTGGTCTTACGAAAGACCGAAATTACTATGATTTCAATGCCAAATACCTGATTCTTCAACAGACAAGGAGTAATAAAATCCCTGTTAGTGTGGCCTATTACGGGCTTATTGGAATTGAGAATAGCGATCGGGCCAAAGAGATTGGTGGTTTTATAGATCAGGTATCCTATTTCAATCAGATCATGTTTGCCAGGAGGTTTAGTCCTAATTTATCACTGCAGGCATCGTTTGTTTATTCTCATTATAACGCAGTGGTACGATGGAATAAGCAGGTAGGTGAGAGCTATGATATCTTTGGGCTGAATGTGAGTGGTCGCTACAAGTTTTCTGGCACTATGGCCGCCATCTTTAGCTATCAAACCCCGCTGAATGATCATACAGGTACTGATGTGAGCATAGAGCCTAATTACACTTTGGGGCTGGAGATTGCTACCAGTGGTCATGCGTTCCAGGTTTTTGTGGGTAATTATTATACGTTGATTCCACAGAGAAACCTGGCTTACAATCAGAATGAACTAAATAGTTCTGGATTATTGATTGGGTTTAATATGACTCGATTATGGAATTTTTAGCACTTTATCACTTTGCATAAATCATAGCCCTGGGAGCGCTCTCAGGGCTATAAGTATTTTTTAAAATGTAATAAGGAAAAACCTGCATTAAATCATAGACGGTGAGAATATGAGTCATAGCATAGGATTATATAAACCTTAATTTCAAGAAACTTTATCAAACCAATTTTTTAAATATGAAAACGTTACGTTATTTGTTAATTTGTTGTATGGCCTTCTTTGTCCTTTGGGGATGCGAAGGGCCGGCCGGACTCGACGGTGAAGATGGAAAAGATGGAATAGACGGCATAGACGGGGTGGATGGCAAAGACGGGGTAGACGGTGGCACGGCCTCCTGTTTATCTTGTCATGATTCTGACAACCAGACTTTGGTTGCAATACAGTTTGGGACCTCAGCGCACTCTATGGGAGCAATTGCTGTAGATTATGCAGGAGGCAGAGCCAGCTGTGCCGAGTGTCACTCTCATGAGGGATTTGTAGAATTTGCGCTGACCGGAGATGTATCAGCAAACATCGCTAATCCTAGCGCATGGGAATGTAATACCTGCCATGCTCTACACACAGATTTTGCGGCAGATGATTATGCACTTAGACTTGCTGAACCGATTACATTCCTTGCTGGTGGGACTACCGTGGATGAAGGAAATAATAACCTTTGTATGAACTGCCATCAGTCCAGAAGAGGTGTTGGTGATTATGATAATGCAACTGAGGATCAAACAATCACCAGAACTTTTACAGGTGATGATATAGAGGTATATAAACATGCTGCAGTAGGTCCTGCAGGATCTATCACAGAATATGGTACAGATAGTGTTGTAGTAGTATTCGATGTGCCACAAGCTACTCATGCTTATATCAGCAGTACTCATGCCGGGCCACACCACGGACCACAAGGTAATGTTTGGCAGGGAGTAGGTGGTACAGTAGATGGTTCTCCATACGGAGCACACTCTGGCGGATGTACCAAGTGTCACATGGGACCAGATAGCGGTCACAGCTTCTGGGCTGTAGAAGGAAACTGCCAGGTGGATGGATGTCACTCTTCTTCTAAGCAGGATGATTTGGATGACTTTGCAAAGAGAGTGTCTGATGTTGGAGCAGCATTAGAAGCATTACACGCTGTACACTATTCAGACGGTGCGTATCATCCGGTATATGCCTCATTGGAGAGAGGACAGTTTAATGCTTGGTGGAACTTCATGTTGTTACTGGAAGATCGCAGCAACGGTGCACATAACCCAACATATTATGAGACCTTATTAACTAGTATTGAAACCGAACTAGGACTATAATAAGAATTATTTTTTGTAACACTTTTTTTAGAGGCTGCTCAGAAATGGGCAGCTTTTTTTGTGATATCCTGAAGACGAAATGAATGATTATTATCATGTGAAAATGGAGTGCCTGTCATTAGCTATGTGTCTGTTAATCATTCACTTTGTACTACTGACAACCACATAATTTCACTTTATCCCATTTAATGTTATGAAGTTTTTTAAGTTCCTTTTTTCCGGAGCCTTTATGGGCATGTTGATGATTGCATTTGCCACTGCGATAGGTTATGCGACTTTTGTTGAGAATGATTATGATGCTATTACAGCGCGTATAGCGGTTTATAATGCTCCCTGGTTTGAAATGCTCATTGCCTTGATGGTGGTGAATTTTCTGGGTATGATCTATACGAAGCGACTTTACAGAAAAAGTAAGGTCAATATTCTCGCCATACACGTTGCACTGGTGATCATTATCCTGGGGGCTGGGATCACCCGATATTTTGGCTATGAAGGAGTGATGCATATCCGAAATGGTGAGACATCTAATCTTTTTCTTACTTCAGATAATTACTTGACCATCAAGGAACTAGAGAGCGAAGATTATTTGGAGCAAAAAACATTGCTGATTTCGGATCATAGTATGAATCACTATAGTGGCCAACTCCGAGTAGACGAACAGCCGATCAGCGTGAAATTGAGCAATTACTATCCGCAGGCTATGAAAAAGCTGGTGAAATCAAACAATGGAAGTCCGAAAATCAACCTGATAGTGGGGGGAAGTGAGGCACGACATGATGTGATTTTGTCTGAAGGAGAGTCACAGGAATTTGCATTTTTTGGGATCAGCTTTGGGGATAGTACAGACCATCAGTTTATTCAGATCATGGCCATTGATTCTTCTTTATGGATTCGAATGCCGAATCGCTGGGCAATGATGTCTCCTGACTCCATCACGTCTGAGCGATTGTCAAAGTTCGAACCTCTCGAGGTGGGTGAGGTGCAATCGTTTATGCATACTAAGTTTATGGTGAGTGAATTCTTACAGAAAGGGGATGTCGGGTATGTACCTTCAGACCAACGATTCTCAACCAGAGCATTTAAGCTATTGGTAAATGATCAGCATGTATTTTGTGGATATAATGAACCTAAACTGGCCACCGTGAACGGGAAAAAATTGGAGTTTTTTATCGGTCAGAAGGTGATAGAATTACCATTCAGTATCAAGCTCAATCGGTTTAATTTAGAACGATATCCTGGCTCTATGAGTCCATCTTCGTTTGAGAGCGATGTGGTGTTGATCGATGATCGGGTGGGCATAGAAGAGCCGCACAAAATCTTTATGAATAATGTGCTTTCTTATGAAGGTTATCGCTTTTATCAATCTTCATATGATCAGGATGAGCAAGGTACGGTACTTTCTGTGAATCATGATTTCTGGGGAACGAGGGTGACTTATTTCGGATACTTTTTACTGTTTTCCACCATGATCCTAACATTTTTTACCAAGGGCACGAGATTCCGAAAAACTTTGGAAGTCTTAAAAGAAACTCATGAAAAGCGTCAGAAACTATTCGCAACGGTATTTATTCTTTTAGGTCTGCTGTTTGGCTCAGTGCAAGCGCAAACTGTGTCGTCAGATCATGCTAGAGGTTTTGGGAAATTATTAGTACAGGGACAGGATGGGAGGATGATGCCTGTTAATACTCTGGCCAATCAAATCATGATCAAAGTGCACAAGAGGTCAACCTTTGAAGAGATGAATGCTGAGCAGGCTTTATTGTCTATGATGATGGAGCCTCAACAATGGATGTCTGTTCCATTTGTGAAGGTCAATCATGATGAAGTGAAGAAAAAACTGGGTATAACCGCTGATTACGCGAGTTATGCGGACTTTTTTGAAAGAGACGGTCATTATAAACTACAAGATGCTGCCCAGACCGCCCTGAATAAGAAGCCTGCTTTGAAGAATCAGTTTGACAAAGAAGTGATCAAGGTTAATGAGCGAATGGATATCTATTATAGTTTGATCAACGGCTCAATGCTCAAACTACTACCCTTACCCAACGACTCCAATAACACCTGGACCACTCCAAAATCTTACGAGCGATTAGCAGGTTCTAACCCGGAAATGAAAGAAGATATTTTCTCCAATTATTTAGCCGAACTAGCTACTGCTGTACAATCCGGGGATTACTCCAATGCGGATACAAAGCTCCTACAATTGTCTGAATATCAACAAAATGTTGGGAGTGAGATAGTGCCAAATCCAAATAAGGTGAAATTGGAAGTATTCTATAATTCGGCAAATATCTTCAAGCGCCTATTTCCAGTTTATTTATTGATTGGTGTTTTTTTGGTTGGCTTGTTTTTTATTGAAATCCTCAAACCCACTCTTCAATTTAAAACCATATCTAAAGTTTTTCTGGGCATTATTGCTGTCGCTTTTGCCTTACACACTCTCGGTTTGATTATTCGATGGTATGTGTCTGGTCATGCTCCATGGAGCAATGGCTATGAGTCGATGATTTACATATCCTGGGCTACGGTATTGGCTGGTTTTTTATTCTTTAAAAAGTCACCAATTACTCTGGGGCTTACAGCTACTCTGGCTGGAATCACCCTGCTTACTGCACACATGAGCTGGATGGATCCTGAAATTACCAATCTCGTACCAGTACTCAAATCTTACTGGCTGACCATACATGTGGCGGCCATCACAGCCAGTTATGGATTTTTAGGACTTTCTGCATTCATTGGATTCTTCAATTTATGTTTAATGCCATTCAGAAATAAAAGCAATCAGGAACGAATCAACCTGATGATCAAGGAATTGACGCTAATCATTGAGCTTTCGCTAATGTGTGGGCTGACGCTGTTGGTAATTGGTAATTTCCTAGGAGCTATCTGGGCGAATGAATCCTGGGGAAGGTACTGGGGCTGGGATCCTAAAGAAACATGGACACTGGTGACGGTGATGTTTTACTCCTTCGTGCTACACATGAACCTCATTCCAAAACTCAAAAGCCCATTCCTCTTCAACTTCCTGTCGCTCATCGGTTTGAGTACTGTTTTGATGACCTATTTTGGAGTAAATTTTTACTTGTCTGGTTTGCATTCTTATGCCGGAGGTGACCCGGTTCCGGTACCAACATTCGTTTATTATGTGATCATAATTATTGGCATAGTAGCTGGTTTTGCTTCATTCAATGAGCGAATGATGAATAGTCAACAGCTAATTGAGGAGGACGAAAACATCAATGAAGAGAAAGAATTGGTAGAAGCATAACATACGGTCAACTCATAGAAATCATTCATATCTCAGTGAGTTGACCGGGTTGTTCTTAGCCACAAGAATAGTTTGGTAACTAGTAGCAATCAGTGCCGAAATGGTAATAAGAATTCCTGCTCCGGCATAAATCCACCAGCCGATATGAGCACGATTGGCAAATTGTTCTATCCAGATATGATGAAAATACCAGGAAATAGGTAATGCTATGAAATAGGCTACCAGAATTGATTTTAGAAATGTTTTGCTCATCAAAGTGAATATTTCCATAGTCGTAGCTCCCATTACTTTCCTGATGCCAATTTCTTTGGTTCTGCGATGAGTTTCATAAAATGCATAGGTAAACAGGCATAAAGAGGATAGTAGAAGTGCTATGATTGTAAATGAAAAATAGATTTTTCTCAGCTGCTGCTCTTTTTTGTATTGATCAGCGATTCTTGTTTCCAGCCATTCATATTCGAAAGTCCCTGATGGGTTGATTTCATTATTAAGATTTTCGAGGCTTGATATTCCGGCTGTTTCAGATCCTTCATTGAAGCGAACAAGAAACGGATCGTCTTTATAAGTTCGATATCGTAGGATGAGAGGTCTGATTTTCTGTGCCAAATGCTCATAGTGATAGTCTTTTACCACACCGATGATTTGAAAGTCAAATACTTTTCTTCCGCTAGTATTACTGGTGAGTTTGGTGTTATTAATGTTTTCAATTTGCCAGTATTTGAGTGCAGCTTCATTTATCACCACTTTTTGCTGATTCGGTTCATCCAGCGAATCACTAAAAAACCGACCCTGGAGCAATTCTAATCCTAATAGTTTTAGATATGAAGGATCTGCAACCATCATATTTTGTGTTGTATATTCATTGGATTCTGCGGCAACTTTCCAGGATGTTTCGTTGGTCATGGTGCTGATCGGAAGATTACCTTGGCCAAATGCCGAGACGGATGGGTTCCCGGCTAAACTGTTCTGAATATACTGATAGTTCTTTTCAGTTTCTTCTCTTTTCCAGTTTGGTGAGAGCTCGAAAAAATCGATGCTGATCACATTGGTATGCTCAATTCCGAGATCCTTGTGAAGCATATATTGGAGCTGCTTATACACTATCAAAGAGGCGATAATGAGTACTATTGATATGATGTACTGGAAAGTGGTGAGTGCTCTTTGCTGTATCGGAGTTTTAAAGTTCCTTGCCATAGGATTAAGTGCAGCAAAGGACTTAAGTTGATATACCAACCAGGTTCCCAGCAATGCGGAAATCAGGATTATTGAAAAAAGAAACCCAAAGATGCTGATCACTTCCAGTGAAGGGTTTCTGTCCACATCCATTTGAAAAAATTGGGTAATAATTGGGAAAATGGATTGATAAATCGTGAAGCTAATGACCAGAGCTATTAGCAATAAATAGAACCGACTCCAAAACACTTCTCCACTAAGAGTCCACTTGGATCCGCCAATAATATGTCGGATACCAAGATTTTTTGATTGAGCAATTTGCAGGGTAGACTGAAGGTTGTTGAATCCCAGCAAAGCGATCAGCCAAATCGTAATGGCAATGAAAATGAGTGTATTTAAATGCTTTTTATTACTCACTTTACTGATGATGGAGGTATTCATTGCTGCATTGGCATAGCAATCCTGAAAAGGAATAAGGTATAATTCACTTTCAGGAAAGCGGTCATTATTGGTTCTGCCTGGCTTTTTAATTTTTGAGTTAAACTCCTCAATATTTAACTCAGGTTTTGTCAATACTATTTCTTGTGGAATTCTGCGCCAGAATCTCTGCGAATGTCTCGGAACGATAAAGTCAAAATCCATGGAGGTGTTAGAGGGCATGTCTTTCAAGACCGTGGTTACCACATATTGGCCTTGCTGATCACATTTTAATTCCACAGCTTGACCGATTGGGTTTTCTTCATCAAACATTCGTTTGGCCATTGATTCGAAAATGACTACTGAAGTAGGGTTAGTCAGAGCACTTTGGTCACTACCAGCCAGAACCTCAAAATCAAACATTTCCCAAAATGTGCTATCTGCAATGAATGCTTTTCCCTTGAATTCATGATTTTTAGCGATCAGTTTGATCTCGTCTTTTTGATATACATGTACTTGTGCCGCAGCAATTACTTCTGGCATTTCCTCATAGTTTACATGAAACATGGTCTGCAAACTGATAGAAGTGAGATCAGCTTCGGGGTTGGTTTTTACACCTGTGATGTAAAGCTGTGTTAGGTGATGATGCATCTTGTTCATGCTCAACTCGTTGCTGATCCATGACGAAATGAATTGAAAACTAAGCGCTCCCAGCACCAGCGTGATTATGCTGGCACTTGTAAGAGCCGGATGTCTGCGGAGGGTTCTGAGGGCTAGTTTGGTGTTGAATTTGAGCATGCCTATTCGGTTGAGTTTTTTATGACCGGATACTGGTTTTAGGAGAGACGGACGAATACAGTTGATAACATGGTACCAGAATAGGAGAGACCTTTTCCATTTTGGTTGCTCTTCGAGCTCGAAGTGATATTCTTCCAAATCGCCAAGTAATTCTTCTAACCAATCTGGATTGATGAGCAGGCCCAGTATTCGTTCTGCCCATTTCATGTTTCTTCCGGACATCATCAAAGTTTTTGAATGGCAAGTTCTGGGATTTTTTGCCACAGGCTGACTTTTACATCTTTGCTTTTTTGCAATGCATTCATGCCAGATGATGTGAGGGTAAATAGTCTTTTTCTTCTCCCTCCTCTGACTTCAGATGCTTCACCCATTTCAGATTTGAGTAGTCCTTTGGTTTCTAATCGATTCACGGTACCATGAATAGCGCCTATGGTCACCTTCCTATCGGTTTCTTCTTCTATGGCATGTTTGACGGCTAATCCATAGGCATCATCTTTTAGCATCAGTATGATCAATAGGATCAGCTCTTCCAGCTCACCGATATGTTCTTTCTCCATGATATATTCTATTTAGTAGAACAAATATACGTGGCTCATATTTATATGTTCTATTTTGTAGAAAAAATATTCAAAAAAAGCGCGTTGTTTATAACGCGCTTCATTCCGTTTGACTTATCAACCTTCTTTTTTAATCTGATTTAAGTTGTAAATAGTGTGAATGATATTCGCCCAAACAGCGATCAGTAGAACCGTGAGCACAGCGATCATCCACTCAGGTCCAAGTTCTGTCCATAGTTTGGCTGTCCTGGCAGGTGATACTATGGGGCCTGTTCCCCATTGAGCAGCTGCTTTTTGAGTGACATCACCATAGTCATAATTGTCCTGAATCATGGCATATATTTCCAGATTACCATCTTTGTCTCCGGGTATATCGTCTGGAAAATCAAAGGTGTATTCTCCGTATTCCAGCCAACCGGGATCCACGGTGAGTCGGCCCAGCATTCCTTGTACCTTGAAGTATATATCGCTCTCCTCGATTGGTTCTTCTTCACCCTCAGCATTGATCATATTCGCATAAGCTGTGATGCTCCTGCCGTCTTCTGATTCATTCAGCTCCATGGTGAGGTTGAGGTCTATGATGGCCAGCTCTTCTTCAAAAGCATCGATTCCTTCGGTTTCCTCAAATACTGCTCTGAAAGTCATATAGGCATCTTCATCTCTCAGGTAATTTTGCTCCTTGGTAAGATCGAGTTTGGCAATACCTTCTTTATCGGTTTTCACAGTTCCTAAAACTACTTCTTGGGTATCCAGTACATTCAAAAACGTGATTTCGGCTTGATAGATTGGATACTTATCCCGGTCGGCCATACCGTAAAACTCCGCAATCATACTTCTGCTGAAATCGGGGTTTTTCACCGTTTTGAAAGTAAGCGTATAGTCAATTTCTACCTCTTCTTGTGCATGCATCGGAGAGGCGATGAGCAAAGCCACTATCGATAGCAGTGCTCTATTCAGTTTGAATGATAACTTCATGATTCAGCAGTTTTTTGTTTGACAATCATTTTCTCCCATGTTTCTTTAGGAAGAAGTTTTCCCTTTTGTACCGGGCCGTCCAATAATTCCTGAATCGGAATAACCGGAACGAACTTGGTGATTAAAGTAAAAAGCAAGCAAAATGCGCCAATTCCTGCAGCAATCAGTGCCCATTCTACCCAAGTGGGGCTGTAATAAACAAACTCCATTCGGTTATCCTGAATAGGAATGTATGGGTTTTCTAAAGTGGGTACTACAATCAGGTACCGATTGATCCAAATGCCCAGCACAGCGATGGCTGCCGTAATCGAGATAAGTTTGATTGTTCTCAGTTTAGGGATCATGATGACCACCACTGGAAGGAATACAGTGACATAATTTCCAAAAATGAAATACCAGAAGTATCGATCAAATAAGGAATTCAATAACTGGATATCGTAAGTTTTGTTGCTGTACCAGCGTGAGAAATATTCACTAAATGTCAAATACCCAAAAAGCAAAGCGAGGATCATCATCACATAGCCTGCAATGGTGAAATGTCTGCGTTTGATATAATCTTCCAGATGGTAAACTCTTCGCAGAATATACATGGAAACAATGATCACGGATAATCCCGCATAAATACCAGCTACCATAAAGTAAGGAGCGAATATGGTACTGTTCCAGCCTGGCTGAAGAGTAAGACTAAAAATCCATGCCAATATGGTGTAGACAGTGATCGCCATCATAATAATCATGGCCGACATGGATCGGGTGATTTTGTGAAGTCTGGCTTTTTGCTGAGGTGTGTCTTTGTATCCGATGGCCAGATACCGATAAAGGTTTTTCCGCCATTTTGGTAATTTCAATTCATCATGATCACGTAGTATCGCGAAATCTGGTAAGAATGTGAGGTATAGATACACGATACATACTACAAGGTCTGTGGTAATGGCTATTACGTCCCAGGTAATAGGAGACTGGATTCGTGGATACATAAATAAGTAGTGCAACCTATCCAGCCTGCCAATACACAGGAATATAAAAAACGGACCAATCATCAGTGAAAGTACCGTGACAATCTCTACTATACGAACGATACTACTTTTCCAATTGGTTTTGATGAAATGCAGAATGGCCGAAATAAAAGCAGCAGCATAGCTGACGCCCAAAATATATAAAAAGTTGACTCCATAGAATCCCCAGACTACATTGTCACGCATTCCGGTTACTTCCTGTCCGTCCACCATCTGTCTGATGGCAGCATAAATACCCAACAAAACTACCAGGAGCATGAACACCATAAATATTTTGCTATTCTTCGTTGATCGCTCCAGCATCGGTGCAAACTCTTTGACCAAGGCTAATTTTTTTTCAGATTTATCCATGATAAAGATGTTTGACTATTTGTCTTGATTCATTTTTTGCACGTAAGGCACGTCCTTGTAGCGAGAATTGATTTCATCACTGTGATTGAATCCTCGATCCACCGGGAACTGTCGATTGACAGCCGGTAAATAATAAACATTCGGCTTGGTGCCCAGTTCTTCAAGGTGCTGATACGCACCACCATCCTTGATGAGTTCTGAAAATCGCAATGTTTCGCTTCCATTAGTGACGATATCCTCATTGGCATCACCGAAGTAGATTACGCCCATTGGACAGCTGGAGACACAGTGCGGAAGTTTGCCTTCTCTCAGCATATCAGGACAAAAGTCGCATTTGCTCACGGTACCCACCTGACCCGGAGTACTTGTCTCAGGGGAGTATGGTTGGTCAGAGTCGTAAGACGGATCTGGTTTCCAATTGAATATCCTCGCAGAATATGGGCAACTGGTTACGCAGAATTTACATCCTATACACTTTTCATTGTCAATAAGTACAATATTGTCATCACGCTTGAAAGTTGCACCGGTAGGGCAAACCTTCACGCAAGGTGGATACTCGCAGTGATAGCAAGGTTTTGGAAACCAATAGGGAGTTCCCTCGTCCGTATCCTGCATGAGTTGGATTTTCATAAATTCCTGATCGGGGAGGAGGTTGTGAGCCTTCTGACAACTATCCACACAAGCACGTGCATTTCTGCATTTGGACAGGTCAATAACCATCACAAATTTCCTGTTTGGAATTCCTTTTCTAGCCTCAGCAGGTGGTACATGAGCCTCAGGATAGTTGTTGATACTTGATTTGTCGATTTCCACAAGCTTTCCGTCAGGAGTTAGGACTTTCATTTTTTCTCCGGAAGACTTTTCTTTTTCGCCATCAGGTGCGGCCATGCCGACTCCTGTGATAGCTGAAGCACCAGTAAGCAGCCCTAGTTTCAGGAACTGCCGGCGCGGTTTTTTTTCGCTATTGTCTTGTTGCATCTCAGACTAAAAATTGATTTGATAAGTGTATTTGGTTGATAAAAGAAAGGGCAACTTTCAGACCTATTCTTCGGTAATAAAGCTCGCTGAGAAAACACTGATAGCAAATGATCTATATCAGGAGGGAAGGTTAATTAAAGCATGATTTCTAGCAGTAATAGCAAATAAAAAAGAGGCTGTCCCTTTTGAGACAGCCTCTTTAGTTCAATTGAGAGTTTTAAAGATGATTTTATGAGTAGTTAATCTTTCTTATCCAGCATCAATAGTTCATTGAGGTTGATTTCTGTGATGTATTTTTTCTCTCCATTTGCTTCATAGCTACGGTTTACCAGTTTGCCTTGTACAGCCACTTCGCTACCTTTTCGTAGATACTGCTCTGCTACATCCGCTTTTTTGCCCCACACTACGATGTTGTGCCACTGGGTATCGTTGACTTTTTCGCCTTTGTTGTTGTAGTAAGTTTCGTTGGTAGCGAGAGAAAAGGTGACCATTTTTTTTCCTGAATCGAAGTTTCTTACCTGTGGGTCAATTCCTAATCTGCCGATTAATTGTACTGAATTTTTCAAGTTAGTCATGATAATAAAGTTTTAAAATTTATAATGAAGTCTCTGATTGGCAGATGACTTATCAACCGATGATCGATTGACGAAAGCAAAGGTGGGGGAGGGTAGAAGGGTTATCCGTGTGTTAACCGAATAGAAACGACTATAAACGTTTGTAGCCGGTTACAAACGGATATGTAATTGATATACAGGAATATAAAAAAGGCCATCATTTGATGGCCTTCTTGTTCTAAGGTTAACTTACATTATTTTTTAATGAATCTCTGTCGATGATTAAGGCCTTCTGATTCAATCATTAAGAAATATATCCCCGATTTTAAATGACTGATTTCGAGTTTTATCTGGGACGTGTTATTCTGTAGATTGTCCCTCAAAAGGATATTTCCAGCAAGGTCAATTAGCGTAATCTTTCCTTCCACGAATACGCCGCTGGTGTTGACCGTCAAGATGTTTTCTACAGGGTTCGGGTACATGCTGACCTGTTGATCATTCAGATTCCATGTTGCCCTTACGATTCCTAAAACCTCCGTAGTACCGTCATAATCCGTCTGTGACAATTGATAATAATATACTCCAGCTATTTTTGGTCGATCCAGATATTCGTAATTGACGATTACTTTACTATCACCCATTCCATCAATTACACTAATTTCTTTGAAGGTTTCTCCATCTGTTGATTTAGCAATCGTGAAATAGTCATTAGCAATTTCACTTGCCGTTGACCATTTTAAATGAATGCCAGAGTCTGTTTTTTCTACTAAGAATGCAAGAAGATCCACCGGCAATAAGGTAATTTGATTATCAATGTCGAGATAATCAGGAATACCATCATTGTCGCTATCTGGAGCTGTATACCCCGAGCCAAAGTCTGAGTAATCAAATAAATCAATTAGTCCATCACCATCTGTATCTTGATATAACAAATACGTAGGATCTAAAAGCTGCGGTATTGTAGATGGTACCTCAAGCCAGTTTGGTATGCCGTCACCATCACCATCCAGCGAAGAATCATAGTATCCGGGTGTTCCTGCTGCGGATTCGAACGCATCTGCGCGATCAATGTAATCATCAAGTGCATTTGCATTTTCATTGTCGTTGTATCCTTCTATATAGTCTGGCTGTCCATCATCATCGGCATCCAAATCGAGATAATCATCATCACCATCCAGATCAGTGTCTGGTGTAGCAAGCTCAGTACCTCCATCAGAAGGATCATATTGATCTACCCAACCGTCACTATCTGAGTCATTGCCAGATACTTGCATATAGGAAACAGAGAAGCGACCATCATCCAGCATGTCTGCTGGTAAACTACCACCATTTGCTTCAACAGCATCAGGGATTCCGTCATTGTCACTGTCCAGGTCTAAATGGTTTGGTATGCCATCAAGGTCAAAGTCAAAATTGTCATTGACTCCATCTCCATTACTATCTACAAAACCTGCATAGTCTGCATCTTGATAATTGGCAGTACCGTCGCTATCATCATCAGCAGAAGGATCTACTCCTCCTGATTCGACTAAATCAGATATGCCGTCATTGTCATCATCATTGTCATTGATATCTGCTATGCCTTCATTATCCCAGTCTGAATAGCATAGGTAGAATTGATATGCTACGGCATCCAACATCCAGTTTGGAGGTGAGCCTCCATTTGGTTGTGATGTGAATTCTATTTGTAAATATCTAATACCACCTGTGGTATTGACCGTATAAGCTTCTGTGTTGTATGAATTATCAGAATCAGTGAAGGTTTGTGCATCGCCGTAAGTACCACCTTATGTTAATGAAGAGGTAATTGTCGCTGTAACAGTGCCTGCTGCACTACTTCTAAATTTGATGGTTACAGCTGAATCCAATGGAATTACATCTGTCAAATCAAGTATCAGAATATCTCCTTCGTCATTGAATTCTGCATCTGTATCATCTCCTGAGCCAAGTGCCAGTCCGCCACCTGTAACTCCTGTTGACTGCTCTACCAGGTCTGCATTACCAGCATATTCTACCGTTAGGTATTTGAGGCCACAGTTTCCAACACTATTTGAGAGGTAATCCTTAGTGCCGTCCTGAGGATTCAAATCTAGAGGTTCATCGATTGTTGGAATCCCATCATCATCATCGTCAGTATCTCTGAAATCAAGAGCACCATCTCCATCCAAATCCTGTAAGGCAACACTTGATCCTTCAGGATCATAACTACCTGTATTTGTATCTACAGCATCTGATAATCCATCTCCATCAGTATCGGTTGCAGTTAAGGTCACATCTATAGTTCCATCGCTATTATTATCATTCCCCTCTATTTGGTCTGAAATTCCATCATTATCCGAGTCAGTGTCCAAATAATCAGCTCCGGTTTTACCGTCTGTGTTTACCGGAACTATGGCCGTTCCGCCATTATCTGGGTCGAATCTATCGTCCAGACCATCAAAGTCTGAATCTGTTCCAAGTGGGGATTGGTATCCTGCTGTACTTTGAGCTTCTACTATGTCGGTGATGCCATCACCGTCCGAATCTATGTCCAAATAGTTTTTATATCCATCTCCATCCTGGTCTCCATTGGTGAGCATTGTGCCTCCATTGTCGGTATCAGCTACATCATTGAATCCATCATTGTCTGTGTCGGCAAAGCTGTCCAGTTTACCGTTTCCATCCGCATCTGTTCCTCCTGCTTCAATTACGTCTGCAATACCATCATCGTCACTATCCAGGTCAATGGCGTTTGGATAGCCATCATTGTCTTTATCATCCACGGATAATGGACTATTTGAAGAATCTATATCATACGCATCTAATATGCCATCCTTATCAGTATCAGCAGTGTTATCAGCCATGCCGTCTCCATTGGTATCGGTGCCTCCATTTTCTATGATGTCAGGAATTCCATCATTATCTGAGTCTTTATCAGCCGCATCGTAAATTCCATCTCCATCAGAGTCTGGATTGTCAAGTGCCGTACCACCATTGTCAGAATCAAAAACATTAGACCATCCGTCAGTATCTCCGTCTGCAAAAACTCCATCCACTACACCATTATTGTCACTATCAGTGCCTCCGGCCTCTACAATGTCCAATACACCATCATTGTCAGAATCCAAGTCCAGAAAATCAGGAATTCCATCAAGATCTGAATCAAAAATATCGATAATACCATCACCATTGCTGTCAGTGCCATCATATGGGTTTCCAGGGTTGCTGGAATCCAGATAGTTAGGTGTACCATCAGAGTCCTGATCCCCACTTGGGTCATAACCGCTTCCAGAGTCTTCATTGACATTGAGAATGCCATCATTATCCGAATCTATATCTACATCATCATTAATGCCGTCACCATCTGCATCTGGATTATACAAGTAATCAGGGATAACACCCCCGCCCTGTGTGAAATCATCAGACCAGTCGTTATTGGTGTTATTGTCCTCGGCACTGGTTAATATCCCATCATCGTCATCATCAGTATCCTGAAAGTCGGCCGTACCATCGCCATCTTTATCCTGAACAGCTGCAGCCAATCCTCCATTATCTGTATCAAAGACATCTAATAAGCCATCTCCGTCTGTGTCTTTCGTACCTTCTTGTCCCGTGAATAGTCCATCACCATTAGCCCAATCATCCTCACCATTTTCATTGGCATCATGTCCTTCAATTAAGTCTGGTACATGGTCACCATCTGAATCTGCGTCCAAATAATCAGGTGTCAAATCATTGTCAGTATCTACCGGATCTAAAAATGTTCCTCCGGATTCATAGGTGTCATCCAGACCATTGTTGTTTGAATCTACTCCAGATGGAGCAACATATGATGCGGATGCTTGTGCCTCAACATTGTCCAGAATTCCGTCATTGTCAGAATCAATATCATAAGGGTCGGCTAATCCATCTGGGTTGGGTGATCCATCATCATCAAGGTCATTATCAGTTAGATTTAGTCCTCCAGATCCGATGGTGTCATCTATACCGTCGCTATTACCATCTACAAATCCATCTACAGTTCCATTCTCGTCACTATCTGTCGATCCAGCTTCGATGATGTCAACAATACCATCATTATCAGAGTCCAAATCCTGAAAATCGGGTATTCCATCAAGGTCAGTATCAAATTCATCTACAATTCCATCACCATTGGAATCGGTCCAGCTTGCCACATCCAGGTAATTAGGAATACCACTGCCATTATCAGCAGATGGGTCAACTCCTTGTCCACCATCTTCGTCTGTGTCTAAAATACCATCATTGTCAGAATCCAGATCATTAGCGTCAGCAATACCGTCACCATCATAGTCTGGATTAAATAAATAATCAGGAACCGTGCCTCCACCTTGTGTAAAATCATTTGACCAGTCTAAATCAGAGGGGCCATCACCATCACCGTCTGTGGTATCTTCACCATTTGTAGGTGTTCCATCACCATCATCATCCGTGTCTCGATAATCAGGTGTACCATCACCTTCTGTGTCTTGTATATCAGGTAAAGAGCCTCCATTGTCCGAGTCAAAATTATCGTCCAGTCCGTCACCATCAGAATCAGTTCCTGATAATGAAATATCTGCCACACCATCTGAATTGGCATCATTTCCCTCAATGATGTCTAAAACTCCATCATCATCAGAGTCAGTATCCAGATAGTCAGCATTTCCTGTACCATCTGTATTGGCAGGGCTGCTAAGATCAATCCCTGTAATACCTCCGCATGGAGCACAATCTGTATCAAATTGATCATCTAATCCATCACCATCTGTATCGATTCCACTTGGGGAAACATAAGTATTGGAAGATTGGGCTTCTATATAATCTAGAATCCCATCATCATCAGAGTCAATATCTAAAAAGTCATATACACCATCAGAATCTGCGCTGCTAGATTCAGTCGCTTCATTCGGATCAGGTATCCCATCACCATCCGCATCCCAATCAAGGTGATTAGGAAGACCGTCTCCATCAATATCTCCACTACTCAATGCGGTTCCACCCTCGGATGCATCTACTGTATCTTCTAATCCATCATTGTCAAGGTCATCATCCGCTGAATCAACAATATCATCTCCGTCTGCATCGGTTCCACTTCCTAATACGCTAAAATCAAAAGAATCATCAATTCCATCATTATCAGAATCAGTCCCCAAAGTGTAATCTGCATCTACAGAATTCGGAATTCCATCATTGTCATTATCTTCCATAGTGTCAATGATTCCATTGTCATTGGCATCATCTCCCGGAGTTCCTCCTCCTTCTATGAAATCATACACACCATCATTATCAGCATCCACGTCAAGATGATCAGCAAGACCGTCGAGATCCTTATCAAAGAGGTCATTGATGCCATCTGTATTGCTATCAACCCATCCTGGATAATCAGTATCAAGGTAATTGGCGATATCGTCACCATCAGCATCTCCACCAGGATCCACACCACTTTCAGACTCGTTTGAATCCAATATACCATCATTATCAGAATCCAGATCATTGATAATATTTATATATGCACTTGCTGTGGAAACAAGCTCACAACTATCTCGAACAGTTGCTGTAATCTGATTTAGTGGCCTAAGAACGCCTTCATCCACAGTCAGACTCTAAAAGCCAGTAGAGGAAACATTAGTAGTGTCGATTACCTCTCCGTTTGAAAACACGATTACAATCGCTCCTTCCGGTTCTGTCGAGTATCCGTTGATTCGTCTGTTGCTGTCGAATATTGGATCGAAAACCGTAGGTGTGTCACTTGTTCCTGTCTTTATACATCCTCCAGTCCCCAAATCTGAAATTGGTGTTGGACTTTGCAAGTTGATCAATTCAATAAAAACTGAATCCTGATTCGCAAGGCTGTCTCCAAGTGTTCCAATTACTGTATCATCGATTCCTGCAATATCTGACACGTTAGATAATACACCTTTTGACGGCTGAGTTGAGGTTGCCGCTGCTAGTCTAATGCTGGAGGAACTTGTTAATCCAAAGTCGGCGATATCAACAAAAAAGTCAAAGAATATAGGGTCTTCTCCATTTCCTGTACAGGCGGGATCTTCAAACCTTGCATATACTTTTTGGAAATTATCATCCAGATCATAAGTTTTTAATTGTGAACCTGACCCATCGGTAATCCCATCTATATCTTCAATAGCTACGAAAGCATCTGTGTTTTTGTGTTTGATCCTGACTTCATATTCGAAACCAGGATTTCCAGCTACAGAATTAGGGTCGGAATTTCCAATTCTTCCATCTGTATCAACCAAAATACTATAACCAAAGGCCCCATTTCCTGGATCCTTGGCTACTCTAACTCGATAAAGCAAATACTCTACACCCGGTTGCGAATCATCAAAATAGACATATGAAGCTGATTCTCCCACTATAGGCTGATCAACGAAATCTGTTGAACCACAACCACCTCCTGTTTCGGTATCATTGTCAGGTTCTATAGTTGAAAGTTGAGGAATTTGGATCCAAGCGATTTCATCATTCTCTACTCCTGCGTCATAGCCCGTTCCGTTTTCATCTGCCCAATTGTCTTCATTTGGGTCCATAGGATTGTAAACACCACCACCGTCTCCGGTGTAGGATGATGGGTCGTAGATATCTCCGGGTGTTTGAGCACTAAGAGACCCAATACCAACAGTGGAAATAATTAAAATTGCAAAGAATGTTTTGATGGTGGTGTGCACGAATCGTATTGTTTAGAACACTTAAATTTAACTAACAAGATCTGTCAGTTAAATCTTTAAGTAGTTTTAAACTGAAAAAATCGATAAAATGCATGATTTCGATCATGAATTTGATTGATTCATGATCGAAATCATTATTGAGAATGGCGATATGTTGGAGAATCTACCTTCTAGAATATGTTATTTTTTCATGATTCGTTGATAAACCTTTCCATCCGGAAGGGAAATAACCATGTTATAAACTCCAGAAGGGTACTGGCTAAGATCTACCGTCAGCTGCTTTGAGTCGGATTCAGTAATTCCTTTCTCAAACACCACTTTTCCTTGTGTATCATAAATCAAAATCCTTGAATCTGGAATAATTGCATTTGATTGAATATTGATTTCATCAAAAGTCGGGTTCGGATAAACTGTCCATTCAATCTGTGTTTTCTTCAGACTGACATTGATTACACCTGTATAGCCTGTATAATTGTCAAAGTCCACTTCACGAATCTGATAAAAGTTATTGCCCTCTTCAGCACGTGTATGCAAGTAATTGTATCGATTGATCTGTGATTTAATATTGTTTGCATCTACGATAGCAATCACATTAAAGGATTCTTCTTCACCTGATCTATACAATACTTCGAAATGACTGACATTCACTTCGTTCGTGGTTTCCCATGTAAGTGAAATGCTATTATTAACTGATTTTCCCGTGAACGAAAGGAAGTCGAGTGGGAGAGGGATGTCATTAGTGTCCTCGATATTTTCTACTGTATCACCGTCTCTATCCGGTGCGCCACTGACTTTTGCATAGCCAATCCCATTTTGATCTCCGTCAAACAAATTGACTAATCCGTCATTGTCATCATCGAGAAAATATGGACTATCAGGGTCGAAGAGATTTGGCAAACCATCACCATCAGAATCATCAGCATAATCAGGAGTTCCGTTTGCCGGTCCAATATCATCAGTTGGGTAGGTGGTGCCTGATGTAGCAATGTTGTAAGCTGTTACACGATCAATATATGATTGTGTATTATCTGTTGGACCGGATTCATAGAATCCTTCGATTGCATCCCTGATTCCATCATCTTCTGAATCAATATCTATGTAGTTAGGAATACTTCCATCCCAGTCTGTTAGTGGGTGAGCTGTGCCGCCATTGTCATCATCTACAGAATTACCTAATCCATCACCATCTGTATCACCAAACGAATCAAGCATTCCATCATCGTTAAAATCATTACCGCCAGCTTCTACCAAATCAGTGATACCATCACTGTCACTATCCAGGTCGAGAAAATCAGGTAAGCCATCTCCATCTGTGTCAGGATTGACCAAGGTAGAAGTGGAGCCCGCATCTATAGCATCAGCCAGACCATCTTGATCCACATCAGCAACAGAATTAGGGAATTGTCCATTACTATTCATCCCTGCATAAAGCGATCCGCTATTGGCTTCTACACCGTCAGGAATTCCGTCGTTATCACTATCCAGATCAAAGAAATTTGGAACACCATCACTATCCTGATCTACACGATCATCAATGCCATCAGAATCATTATCTACAAAATTAGTAGCATCGCTATCCAAATAATTAAATAAACCATCCAAATCATCATCATCGAAAGGTCCATTAGATCCTGAGTAGGTAACGCCGGATGCTTCATCTTCATCTATGATTCCGTCATTGTCACTGTCCAGATCTTGTCCATCAGCTATCCCATCATCATCCGTGTCATTGAAGAATAAGTAATCCGGAGTAGCTCCACCACCCTGATTTTTATCGTTGTAATAAATTCCATCTGCACCTCCACCGGCTCCATCACTTGTGTCCTCTGAGACAGTATTGATTCCATCGCTATCATCTTCAGCATCTCGCCAATCCTCTATAGTATCGTTATCTGTGTCCTGGAGTGTCGCTTTCGAACCTTTGATATTTGCTATGCCATAGCCCGAGTAATTATCATAAAGGTCTTCCAATCCATCACCGTCAGTGTCTACCCCAAAACCAGATTCGTCTGATAAATCGCCATCCTGATCTAAGTCTAAATCACTAAAACCATTCTTATTAGCATCAAAACCCTCTACTACGTCTACTACATTGTCATCATCACTATCATTATCCAGATAATCAGGAACGACACTTGGACTACTATCACCATCAGTATTGGTTGGGCTTATTAATGTAGCTCCCTGATTAGGATCATAAACATCTTTGATTCCGTTTTCATCTGCATCAGTATTGGTGATGGTAATGAAGAAAGCGGTTGATTGGCCTTCTCTATTATCTGTAATTCCGTCATCATCAGAGTCTAGATCAAGAAAATCATTTATCCCATCTGAATCCGAATCCGGATTAGATATGGATGAATTTTGATTGCCAAACGCATTGTCTGCCTGATCTACTTCAGCTACTAAGCCATCACCATCATTGTCTGTTCCCGTAAATCTTCCTGTATTGGTGTTGAAATTGGAAGATGGTATAATTCCATCATTCGCCTCCACGGCATCAAGAATACCATCATCGTCACTATCCAAATCAAAGAAGTTTGGTACACCATCTTTGTCATGATCTACCTGATCATCGATTCCATCGCCATTGATATCGGTGAAAGTGAAATTAGGATCCGAACTGTCCAGATAATTGTAAATTCCATCTCCGTCTTCATCATCAAATGGTCCGTTTCCATTGTACGAAGCTCCATTGTATTCGTCTACATTGGTAATCCCATCATTGTCTGAGTCAGCATCCACTGCATCCAGAATACCATCTCCATCATTGTCTGGGGCGAATAAGTAATCTGGTATATCTACGCCACCCTGAGTATAAACAAAGTAGTTGCTGGCATTATCCTCGGAAACAGTATTGATGCCATCTTCATCATCATCAATATCTCTGTAATCAGGAGTGCTATCTCCATCCGTATCTTGAACCGAAGCATTAGAGCCACTGATGTTTGCTACAGTCCCTTTACCATTGTTAGAGTCAAAGAGATAATATATTCCATCTGAGTCTGTATCTGATCCATACCCAGTTTCATCTGAAGGGTCGTTATTATTATCCGTATCCCAATCTGCATAGCCATCTTTATCTGTGTCCCAGCCTTCTATGTTATCAGCTACGCCATCATTGTCACTATCATCATCGAGGAAGTCATCATTATCAGTGCCATCCGTGTTCACCGGATCAATGGCATTACCTACAGAAATGTCC
>JAUIAO010000050.1 GCA_030425425.1 Bacteroidia bacterium
CCACTGACTACTATCGACATGTCTTTAGAGAAACCGCCCAGTACGAGAGTACGCTGGGTGGTGTGAGAGGACAACAAAGATAGGTTTGATCACCTATCTTTGTTTCCTACTCGATTGTGCTTAACTTTTTTGTAAATTTCTGATATGAAAAAATTCTCAATTTTTACTTTCCTCACGCTATCCGCATTCACCTTGTTTGCACAGCATGATTTTAGAGATGGTTTTGTCATTACCAATGAAGGTGATACGCTTCAAGGACTCATAGATTATAGGGGAAACAATCTCAACGCCAGAAAATGTTTATTTAAAACTCATGAGGATGAGAATATTCAGGAATTTCGTCCTTTTGAAATACGAGGGTACAGGTATTTGGGTGGGAAATTCTATGTTTCAAAACTGGTGGAAGAAAATGATAAGGAAAAGGAATTATTCCTGGAGTTTCTACTTGATGGTATCGTGGATTTGTTTTTCTACTATGATAATGGTGAGCATTATTTTATCGCTGATAAGGACGGTGATCTTATTGCACTGCAGAATTCGTCAGAAGATCGATCACACCTCTACAAAAATGTCACGAAAGAGAATAAGGAATATGTAGCCAATTTGAAAATTCTCTTTCAGGATCAGTTTGCAGTAGCTCGGAAAGTAGATCAAGTCGAGCTGAATCATAAATCATTGATCAACATTACCAAAGAATATCACGACGCATCTTGCGGTAATGAACAAATATGTATCATATATGAAAAATCAGAGGTGAGGAGTAAGAAGTCCGCGGGGGTAATCATCAGTGTGAATTCAATCAATTTTAATCCAGGCCAAGGCTTCGACGGTGGCGGCAAATTAGACATTGAAGGGTTTGATAATCATGTATTTGGAACATTGGGTTTTTATCAGGAGCAAAACATTCCTAATTTAAATGAGAGAATTAGTATTCTTACAATTCTTTCATACAGCAGGGTCAGCTTAGAAAACAAGTTCTCAGAGCCGATTGGATATTCTCTCGTAACCATACAAGAAGATGAGTCTTTGACCTTGAATACTTTGAGTATAGACCTGAATCTAAAATATACTGCCCCGAAAGGAGCGTACAGACCTTTCATATCCTGTGGGTACTTTCTGGATTATTACTTCAAAACTATTTATAGCTATCACTACCAATCAATTGCGAATGATGGTAATAAAGTCTTATTTGAGAGTAAAGAAGATCAAAGCCCCTTTTCTAAGATGGATCATGGGTTAGTATTCAAATCGGGACTTCAGACTGAGAAATTTTTAAATCGACAATCAGCACTTTTCGTATCCTATAAATATGGTTTAGGATTTTTAAACAATCTAACTACGAATTATCTCGGATTTGGAATGATGCTGTCTTTCTGATAGAAACAGGGTTTTTCTAAGAGACAGCAATTTAAATTGGCTTAACTAAAAAACCACAACTTCACAGCCATTGCAAAGACAGTGACCAGCAGAAATGCCCGGATGTACTTGTCGTCTTTTCCTACTGACCATCGGCTGGCGATCCATCCACCAGCTGAGTTACCGGCTGCCAGTGTGAGCCCATAGTCCCATCTCACCTGATCTTCATAGATGAAGATTCCTAGTGCTACCAATGTGTAGCAGACAATCACGAAAGTCTTGATACTATTAGTTTTGGCCATATTGAAGCCATGGATGCCAGTAAGAGTCGCAATGATGATAAAGCCTACACCAGCTTGTATGAAGCCTCCATAAAGACCAACAAAAAAGAAGATAATGATGGTGGCAACCTTACTTTTAGGAGTGAATATTTCCGTGGCGCCAGTTTTGGATAGGTAAGGCTTAAGCACAGTGAGAATCATCACCACTACCATAACTACTGCCAATATTTTATTGAATACATCTCCGCGAATATCCACCGCATAATAAGCTCCGATGATGCTGCCAATGACTGCCGTGATACTTACATAAGCTGCATAAGGAAATACCGAAACACCCTTACTTTTAAATCCTCCAGCCGCAACCAGACTTTGTAGAAATACCCCGATTCTATTGGAAGCATTGGCTTCACTGGATGGCAATCCCATAAATATGAACAGTGGAAGTGTGATCAGCGAACCACCACCAGCCAGTGTATTGATGATACCAACCACTACACCAACTCCCAGCAATATCAAGGCATCTACTAATGTCATATATCCAAATGGATTTCAGATACTCTACATTCCAACTCATCAGGACAGATATCCAATAGTTGGCTCTGGTTCATATTGAGCAATGGGTGAGTTTCATTCGGGGCAATTTCTTGAAGTGGTAGGAGGGTAAACCTTCTCATGGCGATACCCGGATGAGGTATAATCAGGTCATTCGCATTTTGCGTGAGGTTATCATAATATAGGATATCAATATCAATTGAGCGTTCACCCCATTTTTTCAACCTTTTTCTTCCCATCTGTTCTTCGGTTTTTAAACAGACTCTCAGCAATTCTTCGGGCTGAAGAAAAGTGTCGATTCTCAAAACGATATTCAAAAACCACCCCTGGTTTTCATCTCCCCAAGGAGCTGATTCATAGATGTTGGAGTAGTCCACAATAGCCAATTCCTGTTCCTTCAGCAGGTCAATTGCCGTTTGTAAATTGCTCTTCTTGTCCCCAAGGTTTGTTCCAAGTAATAAAAATACGCCCTTCATAAAACATTAAATATCGCTTTTCTGGCTGTATAGAGGTCTTTTACAGCAATAGAGCTAAACTGTTGATTTACCGATGAACACTAATTATTTTCATTTCATCACTTTGCTCAAACATAAGCATTGATGCCGCGTGTTTACTGACCTGTATATAGTTTTGTAAAATTGAATGATTTTAATCGAATAACATGGCATTTCTGCGTAATCTCTTAGCCACACTTGTGGGACTTTTTATTTTTACTATTCTTATCTTCTTTATCATTAGTGGTATTGCCGCTTCTTCCGAAACTGTTCCAGAGGTAAAAGCCAATTCTATACTACATCTGAACCTTAGTGGAGCTGTGGTAGAAAAAGCTATAGATGACCCTGTAAGAGAAGTTTTAAACAATGGTCCTAAGCAAATAAGTTTATTGGATTTGCTTGCTGCTATCAAACACGCAAAATCCAATGACAACATAAAAGGGATATACCTGGAGCCTCAGTTTTTAATGGCAGGATATGCCTCTTTACAGGAAATTAGAGATGCTATTTTGGATTTTAAAACCTCTGGAAAGTTTGTCTATGGCTATGGAGAATACTTGTCTGAAGGAGATTATTATCTGATGTCAGCTGCAGATTCCATGTATCTTAATCCTGAAGGTTCTGTAGAATTTAATGGTCTTACGGCTAATATTACTTTTTACAAAGGATTGTTCGAAAAGCTCGATATAGAGCCGGAAATCTTCCGAGTTGGTGAGTACAAAAGTTTTGTAGAACCATTTATTCGAAAAGATATGAGTGAGGAAAATCGCGAGCAATATGCATCTCTCCTCAATTCGCTGTATGATGAATACTTGAAGAACGTGTCAGCTACATCTAGCATAGCAGTTTCAAAACTTGAAGAAACATCGGATAAGATGCTTGTACAATCTCCAGAGGATGCTATAAACTATGGATTGGTTCATAAAATAGCTTATGAAGATCAGATGGTTAGATTGCTCAAGAAAGAAATGGGCCTTAGTGAGGATGATAAGCTCAATATGATGAGCTATTCAAAATATTCCAAGGCAGCAGGGAATGGAAAGTATTCCAGCAACAAAGTGGCGGTGATTGTCGCTCAAGGCGAAATCGTGATGGGAGAGGCTGATGAGGCTATCGGAGGTGATCAGTTTGCCAGAGAAATCAAAAAAGCCAGAGAAAATAATGCGATTAAAGCAATCGTGTTGAGGGTAAACTCACCAGGAGGAAGCCTTACTGCCTCTGATCAGATTTGGAGAGAAATAGAACTGACCAAAGGAGTAAAGCCGATCATCGCCTCCATGGGTGATGTGGCAGCATCCGGTGGGTATTTTATTTCTATGCCGTGTGATACCATAGTTGCTCAGCCAAACACTATTACTGGTTCGATCGGTATTTTCGGAATGCTTTTCAATTTTGGTGATTTTATGGAAAATAAACTTGGAATTACCACAGACCGGGTGTCTACTGGCGAATTTTCGGATATCATGACTGTGACCAGATCATTGAGCGAGGAGGAGCGCAAAATCATTCAGAAACAAGTGGAGAGCGGATACGAAACCTTCACTACAAAGGCGGCTCAGGGAAGAAACATGGAAGTTTCTGAGTTGAAAAAGTATGCAGGAGGAAGAGTGTGGAGTGGGCAGCAAGCTTATGAAAGAGGATTAGTTGATATTCTGGGTTCTTTGGATGATGCAGTGGCTTTAGCTGCAAAAAATGCAGGAGTAGAAAATGATTTTCAGGTGAGGTATTATCCTCAGCAAAAACCATTTATTGAAAAAATTCTATCAGATTTGGAAGAAGCAGAGGTGAAAATCTTTGACGCGACACCTGCTGTATTGAAACCATACATGGAGAAAGTCAAGCAATTAGAGAGAATACAAGGGTTGCAAGCCCGATTGCCGGGTGATCTGGAAGTGAGATAATACCGGCTGATATTAGTTAGTGATTGAAGCAACATTCGTTCATTTTTTTAAAATCAAATCACTTAGTTTAGCCTTTGGATTACTAAAACCACAAGACAAAAATGGAGATACGTAACGACTGGACAAGAGAAGAAATCAAGGAAATATTTGATAAACCTGTGCTGGAGCTTATATATGAAGCAGCTACAGTTCATCGTGAGCACAATGACCCATCAGAAGTACAGGTTTGTACTTTACTCTCTATCAAGACTGGGGGGTGTTCTGAGGATTGCTCTTATTGTCCCCAGTCTGTGAAATATAAGACTGACATTACTGTGCAGAGTTTGTTGGATGTTGATTTTGTGCTGAACAAGGCCAGAACCGCACAGGAAAATGGTAGTACCAGATTTTGCATGGGAGCAGCCTGGAGGGAAGTAAGAGATAATAGAGACTTTGATAAGGTGCTTGACATGGTGAAAGGTGTAAATGCCATGGGAATGGAAGTTTGCTGCACGCTAGGTATGCTTTCAAAAGAACAGGCACAAAAACTGAAAGATGCAGGTCTGTATGCTTACAATCATAACCTGGATACCTCAGAAGAAAACTATGATGATATCATCACCACCAGGACTTACAATGATCGACTGGAAACAATTGATAATATCAGAGATGCAGAAATTTCAGTTTGTTCAGGCGGAATCATAGGCCTTGGTGAAACGAATGAGGATCGTATAGGCATGCTTCATACGCTTTCGACTATGAAAGAACATCCTGAATCAGTTCCTGTAAATGCTTTGGTTCCTGTGCCAGGAACCCCGATGGAAAACCAACCCCGAGTATCTGTTTGGGACATGGTGAGGATGATCGCTACAGCGAGAATCATCATGCCAAGAGCACAGGTGAGGTTGTCTGCTGGTCGTGTATCTATGAGCATGGAGGAGCAGGCGCTTTGCTTCCTGGCTGGTGCCAATTCCATTTTTGCTGGAGATGAACTCCTTACAACGCCAAATCCGGAGGTGGATCAGGATAAACAGATGTTTCAAAAACTAAATTTAAAACCTAGAGCATCCTTCAAGGGAGCGGCAGCAGAGAAACATTTTGCTTGATTCTTCCTCGAAGAACAATTGTAAAAAGTTGAGGAATGAGTGTAGTCTCATTCGTTCATCTCTATGTTATGAACAATAGTTGATTGAGGATTCAGTTTGAGGTTGAATCTTATAATGTACATATTCCTGTATCTGCTCAGAATATTTAGTTAGATTCATGCTGATATGCAGTTTATCCAACTAAAAATCAGAAATAAACTGGCTTTAGTCATGGTCATTTTCACAGTGATGATCATGGCAATTTTGTCATTTATCTATTATATGCAGTTTAGACAGGCGCTGCAGGAACGTGTTTTTCTACAGCTGCAGTCCGTGAAGCAACTTAAGGTTTCTCAGATTCTTCATCGTTTAGAAAGTGTTCATGAGGACTTCTGGTTAAGCAATCATTTTATCGATAAGCGCAAAAACATTGATGGATTGGTCTATCATGTCTTGAGTAGTGGTGATACGACTGTTGGAATTTATCCAGTAAAAATTCCCTCACAACTTCAAGATGTTAAAATTATAGATTTAACCACTTATGATCCTAATGGGCTTATTACATTGGCTTTTATACAGAAGAATAAGAGTCAATTTGAAATAGCTATCGTGCAGCCGGATATTCAGAGAATTCTATTAGAGCGAACTGGCTTAGGGGAAACAGGAGAATCGTATTTGGTAGGTGAGGATAAGCTCATGCGTTCCAGGTCGCGATTTTATCCAGATCAGATTCCTACAGAAATTTTGGTGAATACAAGAGGTGTGAACAATGCACTAAAGGGGACCAAAGACCATGGGATTATCACTGATTATAGAGGAGTGAGAGTATTTAGTGCATATGAGAAGTTAGTTTACAAAGGACTTTCATTTGTCATCCTTACGGAAATGGATGAGCAGGAGGCATTATTCCCTCTTGAAAGCCTTAGGAATAATATCATGTTGGTTTTTGTGATACTGGTAGGCGTAGTATTTGCTTTTTCCTATGAGATGTCCGGACAGCTGGTGAAGCCAGTGATCTCTACAGAGCGAAAACTCAATGAAATGTCCAAAGGAATTTTTTCTATGAATTCACCTTTCGAGAGGAGGGGCGATGAATTTGGGGAAATGTTTTTGGCTTTGGAAAAATTGATCGGAGTGATGAATCAGTCTGTTTCATTTGCCAATGAGATTGGTTCAGGAAATTTTGATGCCGAATATGAATTATTGGGTCCAGAGGATAAGCTGGGAGCGGCTCTGATAGATATGAAAGAAAGGCTGCAGCTCTACCAGCAAAATGAAAAGAAGCACAAATTAGAAAATCAACGATCACTGATTAGTGGAGAGGAAAAAGAACGTGAAAGACTCTCCAAAGAACTGCATGATGGCTTGGGGCCAATGCTAACGTTTTTGAGAATTCAGGTGGAATCGAGTAAGCTCGAGGAGCAGGAAAGAATCAAAATATTGGGGGTATTGGATGAGGTAATCGGAGAGATGCGCAAAATCTCAAACAACCTGATGCCGAGCGTGCTGAGTGATTTTGGGGCAGGAGAGGCGATCCGAAATCTATTAGGACAATTTTCTTCCAACTTGAATATTCGCTATCAATACGATGAAAATGCGGAAATTGAGATTCCCAGGGATATTTCCATCGCCCTTTATCGTGTAGTTCAGGAAGCAATAAATAATGTGCTGAAGCATTCTGATGCCAAGAATCTCAATATTTCGTTGACAGAGTTTAGTGATCGTGTGAGTCTTTATATTCAGGATGATGGTGTAGGCTTTGATCATGATCAGCGAACCTCTGGAAATGGCCTGCGTAATATGCGAGAGCGCGTAGTAGTAGAAAATGGTATTTTTGAATTGAATTCCTCACCGAGAGGAACTGTTATTGAAGTAGAAATTCCCCTGGCATGAACCCAATCAAAGTAATAGTAGTTGATGATCACCAATTGTTTCGCGAAGGAATCTCTTCATTGCTGGAAGGAGATCCGGATATTTCGGTCGTTGGATTAGTTGATTCTGCTGACTCGATGATTGATTTTTTTGAAAATGAAGTTCCAGACGTGGTATTGATTGATATTTCTATGCCAGGGAAGGACGGCCTGACAGTGATCAGAGAAAGCAAAAAGAAATATCCAAATGTGAAATTCATCGTGCTCACAATGCACGCTGATGGTCAGTATGTGGTAAAGGCTGTAAGGAGCGGAGCTTTTGGTTATTTATTGAAAAATGCAGATAAGAAGGAACTCTCTGATGCCATTCACACTGTAGTAAAGGAGCAAAAGTATTTCAATGCCGAAATCTCTCAATTGATGGTTGGTAATATGTCCCTGGAAGGAGATACTCCCAAAAGTCTTTCAGAACGAGAAACTCAGGTGCTTCAGTTGGTATCTAATGGCAAAACTACCAAAGAAATAGCTGAAGAATTGTTTGTGAGTACCAGAACAGTAGAGACGCATCGTGTGAATATGATGAAAAAGCTTGATGTTCAGAATACTGCTGAGCTCATCAAAAAAGCAGTTAAGCTAAATCTCATTTGATTGGTTTTTACTTTCAAGAATCTGATTTTTTACCTCTTCAAATTTACCGTTCTGGTACCCAAAGCGGCTTTTAAAGGACTAAAAGCTAACCTATCCGTATAAATACGGAGTGCATTTTACCATTTTTTCAGGAAAGGAATCTGGACTTTCCATCCGTTTATTTGTATGACTGGAATCAATAAACATATAAGTAATTAGCACAGGTTCATATCTTCAGTCAATCGTAAAACGAAATGTTCTTGTGCTGGTGCTAATAACCCATAAAACAACTGTAAAATGAAAATTACCATATTATCTCTCGCACTATTATTATTTGTTGCACTCGGAGCTTCTGCTCAGGATTCTTCTGACTTGAAAGGCCCAGCTTACAAAAACCGAAAAGTCTGGGAAAACCCTAAGCCCGCTACTACACTTACGATGAAGGACGGTGAAACTAAAAAAGGTGCCGGTGTGAAATTGATGCTGCCACTAGAAAGAAAAACCGGTGAACTGAGAACAGTGACATTGGAGGCAAACAAGAACACCTTGAAAGGTCCTGCGTATAAGAATAGAAAAGTATGGCAGAAAGAATCTCAGGCCAAGGATACGGCAGATGAGCTATTAGCTAAAGACTAAATAAAGACAATCAAAAGGAGTGAATGTGATCACATTCATAGTTTTAGCCCACTTTCTCTACCCAGAAAGTGGGCAATTTTTTTTATAATTCGTTCAAATTTTCCTGTCCTGAACCTTGATTTCATACATCTCATATCTCAAGACTTTACATGATTTTTATTAGGAGGTGAAGTTATTATTAACTGAGCGACTATTTTTGGTGCATGAATCTACATAAGACTAAGGTAGATGCGAATTCTTATGAGTGTACGCTGACCGTGGATTGCTCCATTTTTGGGTTTCAGGACAATAAATTAAAACTATTGCTCATCAAGCGATCTGTGGATCCCTACAAAGATCACTGGATGCTTCCAGGTGGTGTAATGGGAGAAGGTAAAACTCTGGAGGATGCCGTCAGCGAAGTTCTTTTTAGTCTCACGGGTATCAAGGATATTACCTATGAGCATGTGGACGTGTACAGTCAGGTGGATCGTCACCCAATCAAGCGTGTTGTTTCGATTACTTATTACGCTCTTATCAAACCAGAAAATCACCCTGTCATTGCCAAGAATTATGTGTCGGAAGTAGCCTGGTTTCCAGTAGATGACTTACCGCCTTTAGGTTTTGATCATGCACAGTTTTTTAAGGATTCATTCAATAGGCTTCAGCTTAACCTGGAGCAAAAACTGGTTTTTGGAGAGTTGCTCCCAGAAAAATTTACACTCAAAGAATTACAGGATTTGTACGAAAGTATCCTTGGCCAAACGCTTGATCGCAGGAATTTTAGAAAACGAATCCTACAGATGGGATTACTTGAACCTACAAACGAAATCAAAGTAGGGGTACAGGGCGGACCGGCCCTTTACAAAATGAAAAACTAATTATTCCTTCAATTTTCAAAGGCATTTTGATTTAATCCTTATTTAACACATGATTTATTGTAATTTTAATTAAGTGTGTATAAATTACACAGAAAATAAACATCATGGCTCTAAGGCTGTTTTGTTGGTATAAAATACAAGATCAATGAGCGAATTAAGATTTAGTACACACCCAAAAGATTTTAAAAAATACGATACAGAGCAGATCAGAGAAAACTTCCTGATTCCTGAGGTAATGAAGACTGGAGAAGTGACTTCTGTATATTCTATGTACGACAGGTTTATCACTTTGGGAGTGGTTCCTACAGATAAGCCGTTGGCTTTGCCTGTGCTGGAAGAACAGACCAAAGCAGAATTTCATCTACAGAGAAGAGAGTTGGGCATCATAAACACAGGTGCTCCTGGCAAGGTGATTGTAGATGGTGCTGTTTATCAGCTTGCCAATAAAGAATGTCTTTATGTGGGAATGGGAGCTAAAGAAGTCCTTTTTGAAAGTGATGATGCAAGTTCCCCTGCTGAATTTTATCTGAACACTTGCCCCGCGCACAAGGAATACCCTACAGTAAAAGCTGAGCTGAAAGATGCTAACAGGGTAGATTTGGGAGCCAAAGAAACTTGTAACGAACGAACAATTTTCCAATTCATTCATGAGAATGGCATTCAAAGCTGTCAGTTGGTAATGGGATTTACTACCCTTGCTCCGGGTAGTATCTGGAATACATTTCCTCCACACACGCATTACAGAAGAATGGAAGTTTACTACTATTTTGATCTTGCTGATGATCAAATCGTAATGCACTTTATGGGTGACCCAAAAGAGACAAGACACATCGCAATGCATAACAAGCAAGCTGTGATCTCACCTGAGTGGTCTATCCACAGTGGAGCAGGCACAAGTAATTATTCATTCGTTTGGGGAATGGCTGGAGAAAACAAGGCATTCACTGATATGGATGGAGCCGATGTGAAAGAAATTAAATAATTAATCATACTTCTTCATACGATTAAAGAGCTGGTCGAATAGGTCAGCTTTTTTTGTGTTCAGCTGTTTCAATAATTGTACAACATTTCCTGTCGCTTATCCTATTGTCATCAATTTTGGTGAATGAATGTCTGATTGCATAATCTGATTAAATTTGGGCTCCCCAATCAAACTACATTTTAGAATAAGCAACTTACGAATGAAATACTTCTTTTATTCGATTGGACTATTCCTTTCAGTGATCCAATTGACAGCTCAAATTCCCTCTGGTTATTATAACACTGCCACAGGATCAGGCTATTCACTCAAAACCCAACTTCATCATATTATAGACGATCATAATTCCGTTTCCTATTCAGGTCTGTGGTCTGCATATGCAGATACTGATATTGACCCGGAAGATGGATATATCTGGGATATGTATTCTGAGAACCCGTCCGGAGCAGATCCATATAATTTCACCTATGGTTCTAATCAATGTGGTAATTATTCCGGTGAGAGTTCATGCTATAATCGCGAGCATTCTTTTCCGAAAAGCTGGTTCAATGATGCCAGCCCCATGTACACTGATATATTTCATGTAGTACCTACTGATGGCTATGTAAACGGTCGTCGAGGAAACTATCCTTTTGGCGAAGTAGGTTCAGCTAGTTGGACATCTTTAAATGGCTGTAAACTAGGTTCTTCATCTATAAGTGGTTACTCTGGGACTGTTTTTGAACCGATAGATGAATTCAAAGGGGATTTTGCACGGATATACTTCTATATGGCTACTCGCTATGAAGATGTCCTGTATAGCTGGAGTAGTCCCATGCTGGACGGAAGTACCGATCAGGTTTATGAGGATTGGGCACTGGAGATGCTGATCGATTGGCACAACAATGATCCTGTCAGTCAGAAGGAAATCGATCGGAATAATGAGATTTATAGTAATGTTCAGGGAAACAGAAATCCATTTGTAGACCACCCTGAATATGTGAATGCGATTTGGGGAAGTAGCAACGCAGTAGTCACTATCGACAAACAGGATTTTGAGGGGAATTTTGGAACTATTCTGTCTCGAACTATTAGTGAGAGTTCTTCTTACCAGATTACCGGTTCAGGATTGGAAGGTGAGATGACCGTATCAGCTGAGGATGGTTTTCAGATTTCTACAGACAATGTGTCTTTTGGTTCTCTATTGCATTTAAACCCTTCTGATGGATCTATATTCACTACAATTTATGTGAGGTTCTATCCAGAAACTGCCAAGTCCTATAATGCTAAAATTGCTCATCAAAGTAATGGAGTGCCTTTCGAAAGTTTAAGTGTTCAAGGTATTGCTTCCTCTTCTAATTCCTCGTTGATCTTTTCTGAAGATTTTAATGATTGTGATGATGGTCATCAGTTCACTAATTACTCTCTTTTAGGTGACCAGGAGTGGAATTGTACTGGTTTTGGAGTGAATGGATCAGAAGGCTTGCGAATGAACGGTTATGTAAATGGTGTTGGAAGTTTGCAAAACGAAGACTGGTTGGTTAGTCCGAGTATAGATCTTTCTGGCTATACCAATGCTACCTTGACTTTCCAATCTGATGTGTCATATTCCGGTAATGATATAGAGGTTTTCATTTCATCAAATTTCTCTGGAAATGTGCAATCAGCTACCTGGACTCAGCTTACTCCAATTTTGGATAATGATAGCGGTAATGATACATGGACACATTCCGGAGATTTGAGTCTGGTGGATTATACCGGTGAATCAGTAGTGATTGCATTCAAATATAGCTCTACGGATGTAGAGTCCGCCCGGTGGACGATTGACGATGTAAAAGTGGAAGGGCCAGATCAGGTCATCTGGTACGGAACACACAGTTCAGATGCCCATACTGCTGCTAACTGGTCATCTGGAAGTGTGCCAACAGCCTCTGATAATGTATTGATTCCACGAGTGGAAAATCAGGTGATCATCTCGGGTGATTTGGTAGTAAATGATTGTTCAGTGACGAATGGTGGTTCATTAAAGGTATTATCTGGAGCTTCTCTTGCAATTATGGGCGATGTTACCAATAATGGACAATTCATTGTAGAAAGAAACATCTCTACTTCTCAGGGATACAGCATAGTTGGAGCGCCTGTAAATGAAACATATACGGATGATTTGGAAGCAGAACTGATTTATGGTGTGGATGAAGGAATATTCACAGCCGATCTTAGTGCTCACCATACCTTAATGGTGCCTGGAAATGGTTATTTCGTTAGTTTTTTAGAAAATACACCAAAACTGACTTTTAGTGGCACACCAAATACTGGAATTATCAAAAGGAAAGTGTCTGAAGGAAATTTCGAATTGGTAGCCAATCCATATACTGCGGCAATTAGTATCAAGGATTTTCTTGATCACAATCAAAATACCGTGTCACAGTCGGTTTATTTTTGGGATGATGGTGGTCAGAATGTTGGCGCAAAGAGAGGAGGAGATTTTATCACTGTAAATGCTGTTGGTGCAGTAGGGATTCGACAACCGAATAGCCAGAATGATCAGGTTGACGGGTTACTGGGCAGCTCAAGAGCGATGAATGGCTATATAGCCTCATGTCAAGGAGTATATGTAGAAACTATCGCCGCTGGGGAGCTGGAGTTTACTCCAGATATGATTACTAGAAAAGCGAATAGCAATAGTGATGACCATTTTTATCGTAAAATGGATGATGCAAGGATACTGTTAGCTGTTCAAAATGAGTTTTATTATAACGAGACCCTTATTGGAATTCGTGAAGATGCGTCAATCGGTCGTGATTATCAGTTTGATGCGGCAAAGATGGAAAGCGATTATCCACTGAAGATATATACCACAATTGGAGATGAAAAATTTGCCATACAGGCAATTCCGCAGGGAAGCGAAGAAACTACCAAAGTTCAGGTAACTTTTGAAGGATTGCCGGGAAGCTATAAAGTTACGTGCCCGATGATCGAGGGGTTGAATAATCGGTTTGTGTATTTGAGGGACCTCAGAAGCAATAAATTCTATGAATTGAATCTTGATAATGAATGGCAGATCACCCTGACTGAATTTAAGAAAGATTTTGAGTTATTAATTTCTGGTTCCAATTTGTTATCTACTGAAATCAGGACTCCATTATCTATCAATGTGGAAGGAGGTATGCTCAAGGTTCTATATCAAACCAGTGGTAATGAAAGAGTCAATATCCATAACCTGGCTGGTCAGAAGATTTTGGATTTTGATGCTCAGTTTATTGACAATGAAGCATTTATTCCATTTAAGCCCGAGGAAAATGTTTTATACATTTTGAGGTTGGATGATCAAGTAATCAAGTTTCAGGTAGATTAATGATGGTGAAATTCAATAAGAAAGGCTTCAGGAAAATTTTCCCGAAGCCTTTTGTATACGATTGAATTAATCGAATCACTAATCTACTTCTAAATCACCATTGATTTCTTCTTGCCAAGGCAAACCATACTTGCCGATCTCAGCCATAAATGGATCCGGATCAAATTCCTCTACATTGAATACGCCAGGTTTCTTCCACTTGCCTTCAAGAAACATCTTAGCACCAAGCATTGCAGGAACTCCTGTCGTATAAGAGACTCCCTGGGCAGAGGTTTCGTCAAAGGCATCCTGATGCTTGCAGTTGTTCCATACATAGTATGTTTTTTCCTGACCATCTTTAATACCTCTGACGCGGCAGCCGATAGAAGTCTCGCCAGTATAATTTTCACCAAGATCACCGGGGTTTGGAAGCGTTTCTTTCAGGAACTGAAGAGGTACGATCTCTACACCTTTGTACATGATTGGCTCAATGCTCGCCATCCCGATGTTTTGGATCACTCTCAGGTGAGTCAGGTATTCATCACCGAATGTCATCCAGAATCTTGCTCTTTTCAGTGTTGGGAAGTTTTTTACCAAAGACTCTAATTCCTCGTGATAGATCACATAAGAGTTTTTTGGGCCGATATTCGGGTAGTTTAGGGCTTGTTTGATCTCATGTGGCTCAGTTTCTACCCATTGACCATTTTCCCAGTATTTTCCCTTTTGGGTTACTTCTCGAATGTTGATTTCCGGGTTGAAATTGGTGGCGAAAGCCTTACCATGATCACCTGCATTACAATCCACAATGTCGAGATAATGTATTTCATCAAAATGATGTTTAGCAGCATGAGCTGTGTAAATACTCGTTACACCTGGGTCAAATCCACATCCAAGAATAGCTGTTAAGCCAGCCTCTTTGAATTTGTCCTGATATGCCCACTGCCAGCTATATTCAAATTTGGCTTCATCTTTTGGCTCGTAGTTCGCCGTGTCCAGGTAATTCACACCAGTTTCAAGGCAAGCATCCATGATTGTCAAATCTTGATATGGTAGGGCTACGTTGATGACCAATTCAGGTTTAAACTTGTTTATTAGAGCAACGAGTTCGGGAACATTATCTGCGTCCACCTGAGCAGTTTCGATTTTACGATCTTTGATAAGAGCTGCGATATCATCGCACTTGGATTTGGTACGGCTGGCTAGCATGATTTCCGAAAATACTTCAGGAACTGCAGCACATTTTTGTGCCACCACACTGCCTACACCACCAGCACCAATGATTAAGACTTTTGCCATTTTGAGTAATTGTTTTTAGATGAATAATTCGCGCGCGAAAGTACTTGAAAATTCAACTTTCGCAATTATTTTTTGAAGTTACTAAATGAGTTTGTATTTCTTGCCTGGCAGTGGCTTCACCATTCCTTGAAATTCCAGATTCAATAATTTTCCAGCTAATTGATTCAGTGATATTTGGGTACGCCAGGACAGTTCGTCTATTGGAAGTCCATCTACATGAGTTTGAAGTAAATCAACGATTTTCTTATCCTCGGTTTCAAGCATTGAATAGTCCTTCTCTTTTTTGAGTTTTTCCGCTTCAGAGGCTTCATCCCAGTTGAGGTGATATTTCAGATCTTCAACGCTAGTGAAAATCAGTGCCTTTTGATTTCTAATAAGATAATTGCAGCCCTCTGAATACTGATGGTTCAGATCTCCCGGTACTGCAAAAACGGGTCTGTCGTAGCTGTCTGCTATGTTGGCAGTGATGAGTGCGCCACCTTTCTTTGCTGCCTCCACCACAATGGTCACATCACTCATGCCGGCTATAACACGATTTCTCGCAGGAAAGAAATGTGCATCAGGTTTTGTGCCAGGTGGGTTTTCAGAAAGCCAACCACCAGTATCCAACATTTCTTCTGCATATTTTTTATGTAATGCCGGATAGATTTTATCTAATCCTCCAGCCAATACAGCAATGGTAGGTATGTCATTTTTCAAAGCAGCCTTGTGTGCCGAAATGTCTATTCCATAGGCCAGACCACTCACAATGGCTGCATTCAAAGACCTAGACGTCTCTACTATTTTTTCAGTAGTCTCTGTACCATACAATGTAGCATTCCTGGTGCCTACTATTGCGATTGTTCTTGGATAATCTGTTATGGCACCTTTGGCGTATAGAACATTGGGTGCATCTATGGCTTGTTTGAGTTTGGTCGGGTAAGTGCTATCGGTATAATGAATGATTTTGATCTGATGTTTTTCGCAGGTTGCTAGTACTTTTTCGGCTTTTTCCTGCGCTGATTTGTTTTTCAGCAACTCAAGTGTTTTTTGACCAATTCCAGGGATTTTGCTCAGATGGCTAGGTTTGGAAGTGAAAACCGCCTCGGCAGATCCACAATATGAAATGAGTGTTTTCGCACCAACATCACCAATTCCTGGTAGGAATTCCAACGCTAGTTGATACAGCTTGTCATTCATAGGTTAATCCAACTCGTTCTTTAAACTTTCAAGAAAACCTCTGACACGCTTCAATGAATGGATAAGCTCGATTTTGTTTTTCGCAGCATCTACGTCGTTTTTGATAAAATCTCTGGCGCCTTGTAGAGTGAACCCTTTTTCTTTTACCAAATAGTAGATGAGTTTGACATTCTTGATGTCTTCTTTCGTGAATTGACGATTGCCTTTTCGGTTTTTCTTTGGTTTGATGATATCAAATTCACCCTCCCAAAAACGAATAAGGGAAGTGGCTACTCCTAGCTCATCAGCTACCTCACCAATGGTGAAGTATTTTTTCTCAATTTCTTTTTCCTTATAAGGCACGGTGGTTCAATTCAGCGTTGAAGATAGAAAATTCTACCCGCTTCGTCAATCTTAATTTGATTTTCGGGCAAATCTTCTTCAGATAAATTTTTAATACTTTGTATTGCTCTATTTTGATCGTCTTTTCTAGGTCCTAAACTATATGATTGATAAAACGAATGAATTTTTCCTTCGATAAACTTTCCTTCTGCGTCGGTCAAAATTTCAATAACAGGTGCTTCTGCGTTGACACCTCTGAGATTAAAACGTCCGTAGGTCAAAAAATTACCCAATGAGTAAGCGATGAATTTTTCTTTATATACCTCTATGGCTCTAACTACGTGTGGTCCATGACCTAAGATCAGATCAGCTCCATGGTCGATTAATTTGTGAGAAAATTCATAAATATTGCCACGATCTTCTCCGTAATAGAATTCACGCTCTTTTGTCAAATGCATATTTTTTGATCCTTCAGCTCCTCCATGTATGGAAACGATCACCATATCATTCAATGCATCCAATTCCTTAATTATTCGAATAGCACGTTCCTCGTCGTAGAAAGTGAGCGTACCAGTATTTGGGGCAAACGCAACGAACCCCACTTTTAGGTGTCCGATTTTTGTACTGACGTAGGGTTTTTCTACCGCCCCAGCTGCCGCAATATCAAGGGAGTCCAGCATCTTTTGAGTGCTTTTACGGCCAGTTGCCCCAAAATCATTTGCATGATTGTTGGCTAAGCTAAGAAGATCAAAGCCTGCTTCTACCAGATTACCACCTAATCTGGTTGGCATTTTAAACAGGTAGCAAACCTTTGGATTTGAACATTTCTTGGGTTCTCCTTCTCCATCCAGCATGGTACCCTCCAGATTACCAAATGTGATGTCTGCCGATTTAAGTAAGTCACGAGTGTGATCCCAAAGATATTCTCCATTTCCTCCAGGGAGATAGCTTGAATTTGGAAATTTTGTACCCATCATTATATCCCCTACAGCCATGATTTTTACAGTATCCGGGAGCAGTCTCTCTATCGCAATGTCAACTTCCTGAAAAAGTGAATCCAGGGTATCTCCTTTCTGAGTGATGAGATATTCTTTAGCAGGTTTACTCGAAGCTGAATCTAAAAACCGAAGAGAGTCCGAATAAGAAATGTTTTTTTGAGTAACCTGACTTCTTTGAAAGACTTTACAGCTTTCTAAAGTCAGTAAAAAAATAATAATCAATAAAAAACCTGTTCTGCCGTACTGCATCTCTTCTAATTCTAAGGAGGCCAAAATTAGCAATAGCGATTAAGTACCGTATGGTGACTTATCCACAAGTTTTAGACATTAAAAAAGCGACTCGTAGTGAGTCGCTTAAGAATTAAAATTTCGTGTGTCTTGGTTCTTTTAATAAGATCCCAGAGCTTGATTCTCTATGGATGCCAATCTCAGCACTTCTTCATATTCATCTGGACTGATGTCCTTGTAGAAATAGTGAATCGGGTTCACAGGCTTACCATCTATTTTCACTTCATAGTGAAGGTGCGGCGCTGTACTTTTGCCAGAGTTTCCTGAGTAAGCAATAAGTTCACCTCTTTTTATTTTCTGACCAGTTTTCACTACAAACTCATTTAAGTGAGCATACTTAGTGATATATCCATAGCCATGATCTATTTCTATTTGTTTGCCATAACCAGTGAAACTGGATCGCGTAAATTTTACTACTCCATCTCCTGTAGCATAAACTGGCGTTCCTTTTGGTAAAGAAAAATCTATTCCATTATGTTTTTTTGGTACTTTCAGGATTGGGTCCATTCTTGTTCCAAAACCACTAGATAGTCTTTTTAAGTCTTCATTAGAAACTGGTTGGATGGCCGGAAGTGAAGCCAACATGTTTTCTTTATCCAAAGCAAGATTCATGATTTCATCATATGACTTGGTTTGAATGTACATTTGCTTTTTCAGTTGATCGATTTTCTTATAATTATCGACTACCAGTTCTTCTCTTTCCAATCCTTTTTCTAGTAGGTTTCGATATCTGTTTGCTCCTCCGTACCCTGCTTTTCTAATTTCATCGGCAATAGGGTCGGCACCCATGATTACGCGATAAACATTGTCATCACGCTCTTGGAGAGAAGCCAACATTTTATTGGCATCTTCTACTTCTTTACTAAGCAACTCGTAGTACATGCTCAGTTCCTGATTTTCTTTACGAAGAAGAGCTTCTTCTGGAGATTCGAAATATTTGGTGTAAATGACTACAATCCCTGCCGCCATTAGCAATGCCAGGGTCAAAAAACCCATTGCATTCCAAAAAATGTCCCATGAGGAAACGCGGATTCTTTCGTATCTGCAAGACTCAGTGTCGTAGTAGTACTTAATCCTGGCCATAGATAAATCTTAGGTTAATTTCTTATTAGTTTTGCCCGCTGGTAAGACAAAATCTTGCGGCAAAGCTCGGTTTTTATCACTATAAAAACAAATGCTTACCCGTAATGACTTAAAAGACAAATAGTTACATGAATTCCAAGGACATTCGTCAACAGTTTCTTGAATTTTTTAAATCAAAAACTCATAAAATAGTTCCCTCAGCACCAATCGTGGTACAGAATGATCCCACATTGATGTTTACCAATGCAGGGATGAATCAGTTTAAAGATTACTTCCTGGGTAACAAAATGCCTGAGTTTAGCCGTGTGGCAGATACTCAGAAATGCCTGAGGGTTTCCGGTAAGCACAATGACCTGGAGGAAGTAGGTTTAGATACCTATCACCATACCATGTTCGAGATGCTTGGCAACTGGTCATTTGGTGATTATTTCAAAAAAGAAGCCATCGAATGGGCATGGGAATTCCTGACTGACGTCTGCAAATTGCCTGCTGACAGAATGTATGCCACTGTTTTTGAAGGTGACGCAGGTGAGAGTCTTGCCGCTGACGATGAAGCAAGAGGTTATTGGAAAGCTTTGATTCCAGAGGATAGGATCCTTAATGGAAACAAGAAGGATAATTTTTGGGAAATGGGCGAAACTGGTCCGTGTGGTCCATGTTCTGAAATCCACATTGACTTGAGACCAGATGAAGATGTGGCCAAGCAATCAGGAAAGGAATTGGTGAATGCTGACCATCCACAAGTGGTGGAGATCTGGAACCTCGTATTTATGCAATTCAACCGGTTGGCTGATGGGTCTCTCAAAAACCTCCCGGCTCAGCATGTAGATACGGGAATGGGCTTTGAGCGACTTGCAATGGCTATCCAAAAAAAACAATCCAACTATGATACGGACGTTTTCCAACCTACCATTCAAACTATTGCTGCCAAGGCTGGA
Organism: Bacteroidia bacterium; assembly: GCA_030425425.1. Taxonomy (GTDB): domain Bacteria; phylum Bacteroidota; class Bacteroidia; order Cytophagales; family Cyclobacteriaceae; genus Marinoscillum. Next base: position 20,038 of record JAUIAO010000050.1, read on the forward strand.
GTGAAATATGGAGAGGATGAGAAAATAGATATTGCCATACGAGTCATCTCTGATCACATTAGAGCAATCGCTTTCACCATTGCAGACGGACAGTTGCCAGGTAATGCAAAAGCTGGTTATGTAATCAGAAGGATTCTAAGAAGAGCAGTGCGCTATGGTTATACTTTCCTCAATTTCCATGAGCCATTCCTAACCGATCTGGTGGAGTTACTGGCAGAACAATTCAAAGAAGTATTCCCTGAATTAGATGCGCAAAAGTCTTTTGTAGCCAAGGTGATTAGAGAGGAAGAGGTTTCTTTCTTGCGAACACTTGACAAAGGATTGAAGCGGTTTGAGGTGATCAAATCTGAATTGACAGGAAAAGTGATAGATGGTAAGACATCATTTGAATTATATGATACATATGGGTTTCCATTTGATCTCACATCATTAATTGCTCGTGAAAACGGTCTTTCGGTAGATGAGGCTGCATTCCAAAAGGAAATGGCTCAGCAAAAGGAAAGATCAAAGAGTGCGGCAAAGCAAAGTACAGGAGATTGGGTAGAAGTTGTTTCGGATGCTGAGTTGCCGGTATTCCTAGGGTATGAGCATTTAGAATCTTCTTGTAAAATCACTCGATACAGAAGGGTGGAGCAGAAAAACAAGGCATTCTATCAAATTGTGTTGGACCAAACTCCATTCTACGCGGAGAGTGGTGGACAGGTTGGTGATACAGGTGTATTGGAATCGGAAGATGAGAAAGTTTACATCTTCGACACCAAGAAAGAGAATGACTTGATCGTCCTGTATACTAAGGAATTACCAAAAAATATAGAAGCAGAATTTACCGCCAAGATAAATGCGGAGAAACGTAAATTGACAGAGAACAATCACTCAGCGACACACTTGCTACATGCGGCATTGAGAGAAGTTCTCGGAACTCACGTTCAGCAACGAGGATCTTTGGTCAACGATCAGGTGCTTCGTTTTGACTTTTCCCATTTCGCCAAAGTGACCGATGAGGAAATTGCTAAAATAGAAGTCATCGTGAACAAAAAAATCCGTGAGAATATTTCTCTGGATGAAAAGCGAAATGTGCCGATCGAAGATGCCAAAGCACTCGGTGCAATGGCACTCTTTGGAGAAAAATATGGAGAATTCGTTCGCGTAATTACCTTTGACAGAGATTACTCGGTGGAACTTTGTGGGGGAACCCACGTACCGGCAACAGGTCAAATTGGATTGTTGAAAATCGTCAGTGAAAGTTCGATTGCTGCTGGTGTAAGAAGGATAGAAGCAGTAACAGCTGACAAAGCGGAAGAGTATGTTGATAGTGAGATGGCTATATTGAGTGAAATCAGAGAATTACTCAAAAACCCAAAGGATCCGAAAAAAGCTATACAATCTCTTTTAGAAGAAAAGACGCAATTACAAAAGAAAATCGACGACCTTAATCAGCAGCAGGGTAGTAACCTGAAAAAAGAGCTGATTGAGAAAGCCGAAGAAATAAACGGCGTGAAGGTAATCACCCAACAAGTACAATTACCTGACGCCAATGTACTCAAACAATTAACCTTCGAACTCAAAAATGATGTGCCCAATGTTCTAGTGATATTGGCTGCCAACCTTAATGAAAAACCAATGCTTAGTGTGATCATGTCAGATGCGCTGGTTCAGCAGTTTGGCCTGAATGCAGGCGAAATGGTGCGTACTATGGCTAAGGAAATCAAAGGTGGTGGTGGAGGTCAGCCATTTTATGCCACCGCTGGTGGTAAAGATGTGGGAGGCCTGGATAATGCACTGAATGTTGGAAAACAGATCATTCAAGACAAATTGAAATCTTGATTGATTTCCTCATGTAGATGGGGGTAAAACCAGTAGATAATATTTGGTTTTACAGTTTTTTACAGACACAAAATTGAGTTAGATGATTTCAGAAGAAGTGAGGTCGAAATATCAGCTGGTGGTGGGCCTGGAAGTTCACGCACAGTTACAGACCAAATCGAAGATTTTTTGTGGGGACAGCAATTCATTTGGTGATCCACCGAATACCAACATCAGTGCCATTTCACTCGGTCATCCGGGGGCTATGCCAAAGCTGAATAAAAAGGCTGTAGAATATGCTATCAAAATGGGCTTGGCATGTCAGTCTAAAATCAGCGAATTCCAGTTCTTTGATCGTAAGAATTATTTCTATCCTGATTTGCCGAAAGGCTATCAGGTCACCCAGGACAAGACACCTATTTGTGTCGGAGGAACGGTTCCGGTAAAGTTTGGGGAAGAACAAGTCTCGGAGGTTATCTTGAATAGAATTCATTTAGAAGAAGATGCCGGGAAATCCATTCATACTGAAGATCATTCTGACACCTTTATAGACCTAAATCGTGCCGGAACTCCGCTTATTGAGATTGTGACCGAACCAGTCATTCATTCCGCTGAAGAGGCCGGGACTTTTTTGACAGAAGTCCGTAAAATGGTGAGATTCTTGGAAATTTGTGATGGGAATATGGAGGAAGGATCATTGCGCTGTGATGCCAATGTATCTGTGATGCTTCATGGAGCGAAGGAATTTGGTAAGAAAGTGGAGGTGAAGAATATGAACTCCATAAAGAACGTGGTGAAAGCTATCCTCCATGAGCGTGATCGTCAAATAGGACTTATTGAAGCTGGTGGAGAAGTGATCAGTGAAACAAGAACGTATGATCCAGATACCGGAGATTCGTTTGGTATGCGTACCAAGGAAGAACTCAATGATTACAGGTACTTTCCTGAGCCGGATCTCAGCCCATTAAGAATTACCAATGAATGGCTTCAGGAAATTAAGGATAACATGCCAATGCTGTCTTCTGAGTATATTCGGAAGTTTAAAGATACTTATGGCTTGAAGGAAAGTGACGCTCAGGTACTGGCTGATCAGCGGGATATGGCCCATTTTTTCGATGAATTATGTAAGATTACGAAGAACTATAAAGCTGCTGCCAATTGGATAATGGGCCCGTTTAAATCCTATTTGAATGAAAAAGGATTGTCTGTTGTAGAATCTGAAATTTCTGCAAACCAAATTGCACAAATCATCGAATTGGTAGATGAAGGAAAGTTGAGTTTTTCTACGGCAAGTCAGCAGTTATTCCCATATTTGATCAATCATCCACTCGAAACTGCACAAGAAGCAGCTCAGCATTTGAATTTATTTCAAGATTCCAATGTTGACTCTATTCAAACTATTATTAATGAAGTGCTCATAAACCAACCAGACAAAGTGAAAGCTTATAAAAAGGGTAAAAAAGGCCTTCTGGGGATGTTTATGGGAGAAGTGATGAAAAAATCAAAAGGAAAAGCGGACCCCAAAGTGGCCAATAAATTACTTCGGGATTCTTTAGAAACAGTTAATTGAAAAATGAAAACAGACTTTGTCTGATTTGTAATTGAGTCAGATAGGAATCTTCATTACTACGAGTGCCTATTTTCGGACAAAGTCGCAAATTTAAACGGATGAAAAAACTAAGTATTGTTATTCTGGTCATCGCTTTGGTGATTGCCGGGTGTGGTGAAAATCAGAATCAATCCACTAATGGAGTTCATATCACCGGAAAAGTAGAAAGACCTATCGAAGGTGAGGATGTAGTGATCGCCAAATTCGGTGGAACTGGATGGCAGCCTGTAGATACTATAGAAGTGGCACCATCTGGGGAGATGGATTTTTATGTGGATGTAAAAAGTGCGGATTTTTATAGAATCAGCTTTTATAATCGTCAGATGGTCAACATGGTTTTGGACAGTCTGACAGAGGAGGTTGAAATCATGCTTGAGGGAGACAATCCACAGGGAGAAGTCTCAATCAAAGGGTCAAAACATACAGCTTATATTCAGCAAATAGAAGGAAAACTTAAAGATCAGCAAACTGACCTACAGGATTTGAATGCTCAGGCTCGTGAGGCCAGTCAAAATCAGGATAACGCAACGCTTGATCGCTTGAGAGAAGAATATTTCGACTTGATGCGGGTTCGTCAGGAGGAATTTAAAGAATACCTGTGGAGTATTACACCGTCTCTTGCGGTGGCGTTTGGTTTAGAATCACTTCCGTTTGAAGAGCATTATTCGTTTTATGATAGTATTGGCCAGAAGCTGATTGCGGCATATCCGAATCATGATTACGCTAAACAATTAGTAGATAGGGTAGATGGAGCCAGAAAACTGGCTATCGGAGCAGTCGCTCCGGAAATCTCATTACCAAGCCCAGATGGAGAAGAAGTGAAATTGAGCTCACTTAGGGGTAACTATGTGTTGATTGACTTTTGGGCGGCATGGTGTCGACCATGTAGGGCTGAGATGCCAAATGTGGTAAGACTTTACGATCAGTACGGAGATGAAAATTTTGAGATTTATGGGGTGTCACTAGATAAGACAAGAGACGCATGGCTGAAAGCAATAGAATCGGATGGCTTGACCTGGATTCATGTTTCGGACCTTAAGTATTTCAATTCTGAAGCCGCATCTACCTATCAGATTGAGGGCATCCCTGCTACTTATTTGTTAGATCCAGATGGAAAAATCATTGCTAAAGGACTAAGAGGTCAGGCATTGGCAGCTAAACTCGCTGAGATATTTGGATGAGATTGTCAATCTGATCTTCTAAATTCTCCCCTTCACAGGGGAGATGCCGAAGGCAGAGGGGTTATAAAAACATTTTCTGAAGCGCTTCCCAGAGGCGCTTTTTTTGTGCCGGATCACCATGCAGGTCTGCAGGTGCTACAGATACAAGTATATCTTTATCGGCAATTTCTGTAGGGTCATACATCAATACAGACTTACCTATTTTCATTTCCAATTCCTTTTGATAGCCAAAGCAAAGAAGTGTTTTGAAATGTGGTTCATAGCCATTAATACCTTGCATCAGATGTGCGGCGTTGAAGTCTTTTTTGATAGCTGCCAGAATTTTCACGAGAAGTTCTTTGTCCTGTGCTGTAAGTGGGGGAGACCAGATGGCTAGTTCATGAGTTTTAGGAATTTCTGTTGGCTGTTCGGTTACAGGAGATGCATAGGTTGGTTCAGGTTCTTTTGCCACAGCCGCTTCTGCTTCCGGTTCGTTTTGTTCCTGTTTGTCTTCCTCTAGAGTTTCCGTTTCATTTACCAGATAGATTTCCTCGGTGATAAAAAATGGTAAGTGGTCTTCGTCTATTTTCATCTCAATCCAATTTAAAAATTGATTTCAATTCCTTGGCATCTTCTGGTTTCATCCTACCCGCTAGTACTAATCTGAGCTGTCTTCTTCTCAGAGCTCCTGCATAGAGTTCCTTTTCTTCCTCGGTTTTAGGTAGCACATCTGGCACATCAATCGGTCGGCCAGTTTGATCCACAGCTACGAAAGTAAAGAATGCCTTATGAGTTTCTTCTTTTTTGCCGGAAGGAATATCTTCAGCTGAGACCTCAATGAACACTTCCATAGAACTATTGAAAGACCGGGTCACAAATGCCGTGAGCGTGACAACATCACCAAGCTGAATAGGTTTGGAGAAAGATATATTATCGGCAGATGCTGTTACCACAATTCTATTACTATGTCTCTGTGCTGCAATCGCTGCGACTATATCCACCCAATGCATCAAACGACCTCCCATGAGGTTGTTGAGTGTATTGGTGTCATTAGGCAGGACCATTTCAGTCATAGTCACGAAAGAATCCTTACAGGTTTTAGGGGCTTTGCTCATGTTGTTATTTCTATCCATTTTCTCGACGCAAAGGTAAGAATGTGAGGTTGGTAATTTGTTTTTTAGCTACTCGTTTTTAGGAGAATAGTTAATAAGGGGTTCTTTGTTTTGAATTTTCACCCTGTAGGTGTGATTGGGATTTTCTAGTTAAAAAGAACTAATTTATTCCTTTCATTTGAACCACTCAACCTTGTAGACTGATGGAGAAATCAAAAGAGGAATTGCAGAAGGAACTCGCTGATTTAAAGAGGAAATATCAAACCTTAGAAGAAAAACATAAAAAGGAAACGGGACGATTAAGGCAGACAGAAGAGGATCTTCTTTTAAGATTATTATTCTTGGAGGGTATTGCTAATTCTGCTGTCGATGGTTTTTTAGTCGTGAATCCTATAGGTCAGAAGGTTTTTCAAAATCGTCGGACTATTGAGCTTTGGAAAATACCGCAGGAAGTAGCTGACGACCCACAAGGTGTGAAACAAGTAGACCATGTCAAAAATATGGCTGTAGATCCGAAGCAATTTTTAGCTGATATTGTGTATCTGGGCGAACACCCCAATGAAAAAAGCCGGGATGAGCTGGAACTAGTTGATGGTACTATATTGGATCGTTACTCCGCACCAGTCATCGGAAAAGATGGGAAGAATTATGGGAGAATCTGGACATTTCATGATGTGACAGAAAGGAAGAAGATTGAAAACCAATTGATTCAACTGAACACGGATAAGGATCGTTTTATTTCTATTCTAGCACATGACCTGCGGACTCCCATTGCCAATATTTGGAATCTAATCGAATTGCTCAAGGATAATTTGGAGAGTTATTCAGTTGAAAAATTGAAGGAATTTGTGAATCATTTGTTCGATGCAGCCACTAAGGCACGTAACATGCTGGAAGACACACTGGTTTGGGCCAATCAGCGTTCAGGAAATCTTGCTTTTAACCCCGAAACGTATCTTGCAGTCGATGTTGTCAGTGATGTGATCGATGTGTTGCTTCCAGGAGCAAATTTGAAAAATATCTGCATTGTGAATAATGTAAATAAGGATTTGCTGGTATTTGCAGATCTCTACATGCTAAAGGCCATTCTCAGGAATCTCGTTTCTAATGCTGTAAAGTTTACGAATAGCGATGGGAGGATAGAGATTGAGGCGATAAAGACTAAAGATTATTTGAAGATTACAGTAAGGGATAATGGTGTGGGAATATCCGACAATGTACTAAATAAGTTGTTTCAAATCTCCACAATGGTTTCCACAAAAGGGACTGCAAAAGAAAAAGGATCTGGTCTCGGTCTCTTGTTGTGCAAAGAGTTTGTTGAGAAACACAATGGTGAAATCTGGATTGAAAGTGAGATAAATAAAGGTACTACAGCGATCTTCACTATTCCCTTCGAAGAAAAATGATATTTACTTCCATCCATTCTCGCCTCTCAGTGGCACAAAGCTGAAATTTGTGAAAGCTTTCTTGGTAATTTTATTTTCTGCTACTTTAGTGAATTTATACATTGATTGAGTTTTGCCATCTCCCACTGGGATCACGAGTCTTCCACCAATCTTGAGTTGATCAATAAGGTCCTGCGGCACAGTTGGTGCTCCGGCTGTCACAATTATACCGTCATAAGGAGCTGCTGAAGGTACACCTTTAGAGCCATCACCATGATAAAATGTCGGTTTGAAACCGAGTTTTGGTAGGAAATTTCGAGTCTTTTCGAAAAGCACTCTGTTGTATTCTATGGTATGAACATCTGCTCCAATCATCATTAAAATGGCTGCCTGATATCCAGAGCCTGTACCGATTTCCAGAATTTTATCGCCTTTTTGTATTTCCAAAAGTTGAGTTTGGAATGCTACAGTGTATGGCTGTGAAATCGTCTGTCCCTGACCGATCGGGAATGCCTTGTCTTCATAGGCATGCGTCACGAAGATCTCATCGAAAAAGAAGTGTCTAGGAAGACGCATCATGGCGTCAAGGATTCGCTGATCGCTAATTCCTTTCGTCTGAACTTCTTTAATTAGAAGTTTCCGCATGCCTTTATGCTTATAACTATCTTTCAATTGACTATTATTGTGTTTCGATTTCGAATTAAAACCTAGCTTCCAAATTTTAACTTTTTACCATGTTTACTGGAATCATAGAAACCGTCGGCAATCTTACGGAAACTAAAAGAGAAGGTACCAATCTGCATTTGAAAATTTGTTCGCCAATTAGCTCAGAACTAAAAATAGATCAAAGTGTGAGTCATAATGGAATATGCCTCACAGTGACCAGAGTGGAAGAAGGTTGTCATTGGGTGACTGCTATTGACGAAACACTAAAAAGGAGTAATTTGGGAGCGCTGAAGGATGATGCACAGATTAATCTGGAGCGTTGCATGGTGATGAACGGACGTCTGGATGGCCATATGGTACAGGGGCATGTAGATACCACAGCAGAGGTAGTGAAAGTAGAAGATCAGGATGGCTCGTGGTTATTTAGATTTAAACTTACTGAAGATCAGGAACCTATGGTGGAGAAAGGGAGTGTAAGCATCAATGGCACCAGTTTAACTTGTTTCGATATTTCAGATGGTGAATTTAGTGTGGGAATTATTCCTTATACTTACGAAAATACCAACTTCAACCAATTACAGCCAGGATCAATTGTGAACATAGAATTTGATATTATCGGGAAATATATCCGAAAAATCATCAACCAAACTACGCAAAGCTCATGATCTTAAATTGCATGATCGTCGATGATGACGAAATGTCTCGCTTGCTTATTAGCAAATTTGTAGAGAAGACCGATTTTCTGAATCTCGCCCATGTTTTAGACAATACTATAGACGCGTCCAATATTTTGATTGGAGAGCGTAACAATGACATTGACTTGGTGTTTCTGGATGTGGAAATGCCTGAGATGACCGGTCTGGAACTAGCCAAATCTCTCAAAAACAATTATCCGATCATTTTCATTACGTCCAAGAAAGACTATGCGATTGAAGCATTTGAGGATAATATTGTTGATTATCTGGTTAAGCCGATAGAGTATACGAGATTCCTGAAGGCGGCCATGAAGGTCAGAGATCAGCTGGAAAAGGAGCTGAAATTTGCTGAAAAGGAAAATCACATTTTTGTCAAATCTGATTCGAGAAATGTTCGAATAGCTTTTAATGAACTGCATTTTGTAGAAGCTCTGGCAGACTATGTAATCTTCAATACCGATAAAGGTAAATACATGGTTCATCATACTATGAAAGGCATTGAAAAGAGATTGCCTACGAGTATTTTTAGCCGGGTACATCGATCTTATATTGTTAATAGAAACAAGATCAATCACATAGAAGATTTCAATATTTCTTTGGGTAACAAGATGATCCCAGTAGGAGCGTCTTATAAAGAGGCATTTCTGGATAAAATCAATATGCTGTAAAGCGATTTGCAACGGGGGTTAGAATCGTCGTAACTCCCCACGCAATCAAGGCACCCACCATCGTACCTACTAGTATGTCTGATGGATAATGAACTCCGAGATAAACTCTACTGATGGCAACAAATGCTGCCCATATCAATAATAATTTGCTGATGGTAGACTTATCTACAATGTTGAAGAATGTAGCAAGAGCGAAGGTGTTAGCCGCGTGACCAGATGCAAAGCCATATTTTCCCAGACATTTTCCTATAATGATCGCAATATCTTCAAGAGTAGGGTCTTTGCAGGGCCGGAGTCTTTCAAAATAGGGTTTCATAAAGCTCGAAATGAGCTGATCTGTAAGGGTGATGATCAATATTATAATGATCAAATAGATATAAAATGATTTTCCATATTTCTGATAAAGCCGATATATCAAATAAAGATAGAGTGGAATCCATACAAATTTATTGGATAGGAAAAGCCCGAATGAGTCAAGATACGGAGACCCCAAACCATTGATTAGTGTGAATAAGTAAAGGTCAAATTCCAGTAATTTTTCAATCATTTCCGATCCAGTCAATATCCTTCTTCAACCACTTCAAAGTTTCAGCTTCAGGAGTGCCTTCTTCAGGCTGCTGATCATAATACCAATTGGCCTGTGGAGGCATACTCATCAATATGGATTCAGTTCTGCCGTTCGTATCCAAACCGAACTTTGTGCCTTTGTCCCATACAAGGTTAAATTCCACATACCTTCCTCTTCTGACCATTTGCCAATTTTTAGCAACTTCCGTTGGTTTTTTGTCTCTATGTTTTTCAGCATAGTGTCTATATATCGGTACAAAAGCCTCACCTACTTGCTGATGAAAATCCCATAACTCATCAAATGATTTATTCTCCGATTGATCGTTAAGCCGGTCATAAAAAATGCCACCTACGCCGCGTGTCTCATCCCGGTGCTTTAGATAGAAGTAGTCATCAGCCCATTTTTTAAATCGGCTGTAGTACTGCTCATCGATATTGTCACAGACTGTTTTGAGTGATGAATGGATGTGTTTTCCGTCTTCTCTGGAGACGTAATGGGGGGTGAGGTCTATGCCACCTCCAATCCACCAGGTGGAAGGATCCTCAGGATTCTTTCCTGACGTCTCAAAATAACGCACATTCATATGAATGATTGGTACCCATGGATTTTCAGGATGTAATACAATTGATACTCCAGTGCCATAAAATTCTGAAGGAGGGAGCTTTAATGAATGCTGGATTTTTTCTGGTAAAGGTCCATGCACTGCCGAAAAGTTGACTCCACCTTTTTCGATAAGCTGGCCATTGGTAATTACTCTTGTGCGCCCACCTCCTCCGCTTGGTCTATTCCATAGATCTTCTCGAAATTGGGATCCACCATCTAGTGCCTCTAGCTCACTGCATATGCTGTCTTGCAAGGATTTAAACCATTGCTCTACGGTCTCTCTTCTTTTCATTTCAATTTTTTTAAAACGGATATCCGATTCCAATATTCAATGCGGCTTTGTCTTGTAAATCCCAAAGATCATTGACCTGATAGGTATTTAGTCGGAAACGCTCTCCTAGAGGATAAGCTGGGTCTACGATTTTGTAGGCCATATCTACGCGAAGTATTAAAAAGGAAAAATCGAACCTTAAACCAAACCCGGTACCGACTGCAATTTCACGAGGAAAAGTTTTAAGTCTGAACACACCATCATCATTTCCAGAGCCATCCTGACCTTTTTCTATGGTTTGGCTCTCCCAAAGCCAAATATTCCCGGCATCAATGAATAGACCTAAATCAACAAATCCTATGAGGTCGTGCCTGTATTCGATACTCGTTTCAAGTAGTATGTCTCCTGGCTGCTCGCGGTTATCATCTACCACAATGCTATTGCCATCAGAGGATTCGTATTGTGCATATGCTCCCGGGCCAAGTCGCCTGGGCTTCCATGCTCTGATGCTATTACTTCCTCCTGCGAAAAAGTATTTTTCATAAGGCAATGCACGATTGGCCTTATTACCATAAGCGTATGCAGCTCCCACATTGATCCTGTAAGCAAGTTGTGATTTTCTAGTTAGTAGATTTGTATGCCGGTAATCAAAATTGGCCTTCAGGTACTGATAATCTTCTAGTGACCCAAGGTTATTGTACCAATTCATTTGGCTCACGGCTTTTTGGATGTTTCCGCCCACCTCGAAATATCCCTGAAACAAACTGGCGTCTTTTCTTTCCTGACCATATTGGTTAGGGTTGTAGGTGAATCCAAAGGAAGAAAAGCTTACAATAGATGGCTTGAAGGCATTCACCAATGAAAAATATCCTAAACTCTCCAAATAACTGAGCTCCTGTGCAAATACTCCCATGGTATCAGACTGGATGTAGTTGATGTCAAATAGCTTGAAGTTAAATTGAGAATTATCTTTTAATTGCCAGAAATAAGCAAAGCTTGTTTTAAAGGTGGTTCTTTGATACTCATTGATTCGATCTTCAAAACTTACCCCGGAAGTAAGTTTTGTTCGTGGGTTATATCTACCAATTCGCTCTTGAACAGAGTTTTTAAGTGGGAACATGAATCTGGGCCAGGTAACAGAAAGCTGACCTCCATACTGTAAACGAGAATAATTGTTGCTGTTTTCGTTGAAACTTTGAATACCCTGGATACTCACATTTCCATCAAATTGAATGATTTCTAATGCTCCTAAAGGATTTCGACTTTTTGTATTAAAACTAAAAAACGGACCAGGGAGGTTGTGGGTGCTTTCCAGTACACTAAGCCCTGCTTCCCATGAGGTTTGGAATTTCTTTAATGGACGGGTGAAAATATTTGCTACAAATTGGCCACTGGTGGTATCGTAGTTAATGTTTACAAATTTGAAAATGTCCAGATAAGCAAGTTGTCGCTGCGTTTCCAGAGTCATTTCTTTGGAGTATAGACTGTCCTTATTTAGAAAAATCCTCCATGCCAGCTGGTTGACTGGATACTTCTTTTTATTCAGTAGAAAATTAATATGCTCATACTGCACTCCACTGTTTAGGTTGGCCGCTTCATTTACAAAAACAATTGAATCGATTTTAAATGCTTTATGATGAGATCTCCCGGAAGGATTTGCGATAGTTTCTCTTACCAAAAGGCCGTGTTCATCAAGTGCAGTGGAGTCGATCTGGAAGAGGATATATTGCCTTTTAAAATCATAATATCCCTGATTACTCAATGTGGTATAAACCCGATCACGTTCTTTGCTGAATAGATCCTGATTGTATTGACGATTAAGAAGGTTTTGCTTGGATACTTCTTCGTTAAAAACTTCTTTGATTTTTTCATCCTTGATATTGAAAACCAAGGAATCGATTTGATAGGATGGTCCTTCTATTACTTTGTATTCAATATCAACCAGTCTATCACGATAATTGATAGAGGTGTTTACTTTAGCCTTAAAATATCCCTCTGTAAACAAATAATTTAGTAGGTTCTGGCGAGATAACTCTACATTCCCACTATCGTAAATCGCTAGCGGTTCACCCCATCTCATGAATCCGTTACCTTCTTTTAATTTCGTTTCTTTCTTGTCCAGCTTCTGAGTTTTCTTAGCTATCAGTTGATTGATCTTTTTCTGACGTTTAGCTTGCGATATTTTTCGATCATACTTGGCTTGAGTTTTTCTGATTTTCCTTTTGATTCTGGCTGTGTCGAAATGTTTTTTGCCTACTTGGTAGGCATGCACCGGTAAGCTGATAGGTCCAAGATGACTGTTTCTCTTTTGTGCCAATTGTCCCTCCAGCTCTTCTTTATTGACCTCTTTGCTGGATATTATATTTTGTTTTGCCAATAAGTATTCGTCCTTTTTTAGGTACTTTGTACCCAGGCAGGATGTAAGGATGGCTGCTCCTGTCATCCAAATAAAAATGTGTTTTAAACCCTTCTTACCCAATGTTGTCAATTAAACAGTCAAAATTTATCAAATCACTCAAAATAAAAAAGTACAGAACCAAGGAAAGGTGTTTTATTGCCGAAGGGAAGAAGAATGTCTTAGAAGCCATTTCAGCGAATTATACTTTTAAATATCTATTGGTTACCACATCATTCAAGCAACAACACAGTGAATTGTTGCAAAAATATGAAGATCATCTGATAGATGTAGATGAGAAAACGCTGGTTGCTCACGGAACGTTCAAAAGTAACCAAGATTGTCTTGCTGTACTTCAGATGCCGGAATTTGAGATTTCCGGGATTGATTTTCAAAAAGACATAGTGGTTTTGGATGGGGTCGGAGATCCGGGAAATTTGGGTACAATTATTCGGACAATGGACTGGTTTGGAATCACCAATCTGGTTTGCTCACATGATGTGGCAGATGTATTCAATCCTAAGGTAATCAATTCCACAATGGGTTCTTTTACAAGAGTGAAGGTGATCTATACGAATTTGGAAAAGTTTCTTCAAGATGTGCCTCTTCCCAAAATTGGCGCTGATTTATCAGGTGTCAACTTGAGCGAATGGCACCCAAAAGAGCCTGTGGCACTTGTTATGGGAAGTGAATCCCACGGAATTTCAAAATCAATATCAAAACTCTTGACCGGTAAAGTAACTATTCCTAAAAAAGGGAAAGCAGAATCCCTGAACGTGGCAATCGCTACAGGGATTCTTTGTAATCATTTGAAAAGGTTATGATTTGAAGGCCTTATAAGCATTGATCAGACCGTTTGTGGATGCGTCGTGATCAGAAACTTCGTCGTTGTTTTTGAGTTTAGGTAAGATCTTCTTAGCCAGTTGCTTGCCCAATTCTACTCCCCATTGGTCAAAACTGAAAATATTCCAGATTATTCCCTGAACGAAGATTTTATGCTCGTACATGGCGATCAGTGAGCCCAATGTTCTAGGGTTCAATTCTTCAAAAAGAATGGAATTAGTAGGCCTGTTACCTTCAAATATTTTGAATGGTTTCAATAAATCTATTTTGGCTTGATCCGCTCCAGCTGCTTCGAATTCAGCAACTACTTCTTCCTCTGTTTTACCTTTCATCAATGCTTCTGTCTGAGCGAAGAAATTGGCCAAGAGTTTTTCGTGGTGATCAGATAGAGGATTCTGACTTTTTGCTGCTGCAAGGAAATCACATGGAATCAATTTGGTACCCTGGTGGATTAACTGATAAAACGCATGTTGTCCATTTGTGCCAGGCTCTCCCCAGATGATAGGTCCAGTCTGATAATTCACTTTTTGTCCATCTCTGGATACGTATTTCCCATTGCTTTCCATGTCTCCTTGCTGTAGATATGGTGCAAATGCGTGCATGTACTGATCGTAAGGAAGGATGGCATGAGACTCTGCACCGAAGAAGTTGTTGTACCAAAGTCCAAGTAAAGCCAGGATTGTTGGGATATTTTCTTCATCAGGAGTATTCAGAAAATGTTGATCCATTGCTTCTGCGCCCTCCAACAATTCATTGAATTTATCAAAACCAATAGCACACGCGATAGGCATTCCGATGGCAGACCATAGGGAGTATCTTCCGCCTACCCATTCCCAGAATTCAAACATATTGTCTGTATCTATACCAAATTCGCCTACAGCCGATTTGTTTGTAGATATTGCGATGAAATGATTTTTGACAAATGATTCATCCTTTGCATGATCTAGAAACCATTTTTTTGCAGACTCAGCATTGGTCATAGTTTCTTGAGTAGTGAAAGTTTTCGAAGCTATGATGAATAATGTCGTTTCAGGGTCTACCTCTTTCAGTACATTCACAATATGTGAGCTATCCACATTACTGACGAAGTGAGAAGAAATGCCCTCTTTCTGATAAGGCTTGAGGCATTCGGTCACCATGAATGGCCCAAGGTCCGATCCGCCGATACCTATATTTACTACATGCTCAATAGGCTTTCCTGTATATCCTTTGAAGTCTCCAGCATGTAATCTCTCCACGAAAGATTTCATTTTATCCAACACCGCATTGACTTCCGGAGTTACATCTTTTCCGTCATAGATAAACGGCTTTCCGGTTCTGTTTCTCAGAGCTACGTGAAGAACAGCACGGTCTTCAGTAAGATTGATATGCTCTCCGGAGAACATTTTTTTCTTAGCCTCATCTAACTTTACTTCTTTGGAAAGCTCAAAAAGTAATTTTAAGGTGGTTTCATCAATCCTGTTCTTGGAATAGTCAACCAGTATTTTTTCGAATTTCGTAGAGAATTTCTCAAACCTTGTGGAGTCCTGAGCGAAAAGATTAGTCATTTGACGATCTTTAATTTCTTCGAAATGTAACTCCAGGGCCTTCCAGGCTGCAGTCTGTGTTGGATTTACTGTGGGTAACATCTATTGTGATTTTTTTGGGTAAAATTCACAATAATTGAATTGATCCGCAATGTATGGAACCTTTTATTGGTGGGAATTTAAAAGTGATTTTTATTTAATCAGAAGAAAAGGTGGAAACCCATTCCCTCTCTCTCGAATAAGATATACATGTAGGCTACGAATCCTGCCAGATATATCACACCTTCGGATCTATCCACTTTGTATTGGTCGAAGGTAAACATGAAAATGAATAACAGGAATGTTCCTATCATCACAAAGTAGATGTCTAAATTCAGTGAAGGAGGGAAACCTAGTGGTGAATGCACCAATCCTGTTGTTCCAATAACCAAGAGTAAATTAAAAATATTGGACCCAACAATGTTTCCGACAGCCAGATCTGACTTCTTCTGGAAAGCGGCAACTGCAGAGGTCGCTAATTCTGGTAATGATGTACCTGCTGCCAATATGGTTAAACCGATTAACTTTTCACTGACACCGAATGTAGTGGCTACTTCTACCGCATTCTCAACAATCATTTGCCCACCAAAAACTAAACCTGCGATACCAAGCACTATCATCACGGTAGTTTTTACGCTACTCATAATGACTATATCATCCACTAATTCATTTTCTTCAGGATTCCTGGTGAGGTTCATGAAAATATAGATCAGGAATAATGCAAACATCACCAGAAGGATGGAAGCATCAAATGTGGTGAGAGTGTTGGTTTCTGATCCGAAAAACAGTTGATCATTGACCAGAACAAAGAATACAAAAGTAGCAAGTAGTGAATACGGAATCTCCTTCCAAAGTGCATTTTTATGAACTGCAAGGGGATAGATTACACTACTTACTCCAAGTATCAGAAAGAGGTTAAAGATGTTTGAACCTATGATGTTTCCGAAAACAATATCGTGCGTTAAAACACCTCCTGCACTTTCGGTAGGAACCGAACCAGAAATGATATTCACTACCAATTCCGGAGCTGAAGTACCCATGGCCACTACTGTCAATCCAATTGCGATATCAGATACATTGAACCTTTTTGCCAATGAAGAAGCTCCATTTACCAAAAAGTCGGCTCCTTTGATCAGTAATACGAATCCGATTACTACAAACAGTAAGTTAAGAAGTACAGCCAAGGCGGTATTCAGTTAGTGAAGGACGAATATAATTATTTCTAGATTGAGTTTCAAAATACATTGCAAAATATCTGAAACGAAAGATTAAACATCTTTAACGTAAATTCTTATAAATCAAGCTCTTCTATGATTTTAGAAGTCTTAATTTTTAAAGATTCTACTGTTTTGTCATATTCGGATATATCGCTAACGTTTTGATTAACAGAAAAATAGAATTTAATCTTTGGTTCTGTACCGGACGGACGAACAGAAATCTTGCTTCCATCTGTAGTCAAAAATTGCAATACATTCGATTTTGGATAATCGATTTTCGAAGTGGTATTATTCGCCAAATCCTTACTGATTCCTTCCTGATAGTCGATCAACGTAGCTACCTCTGAACCTCCGAGTTTTGCTGGAGGGTTAGAACGGAAATCTACCATCATCTGGGCGATTTCTTCCGAACCAGTTTTTCCTTTTTTGGTCAGTGACTTTAAAGTTTCCTGATAAAGACCAAATTCGACATGGATCTGCTTGAGTAATTCATATAGCGAAGTGCCTTGATTTTTAGCCCATGCCGCCATTTCAGCAATGATCGAGCAGGAAGCTACCGCGTCTTTATCTCTCACTTTATCACCGATCATGTATCCATAACTCTCTTCTCCTCCACCTATGAATTCTTCTTTGCCTTCCAGCTCTTTGATGGCAGCAGCGATGTATTTAAATCCTGTTAGCGTGTTGTAATGTTTCACGCCGTATTTCTCTGCGATGCGCTCCAGCAAGTCAGTGGTTACAATTGTTTTTACAATAAATTGCTTACCATCCAACTTGTCATTTTCCTGCCATTTTCGGAGTAGGTAATAGACGATCAATGTTCCAGTCTGATTTCCATTCAGCAACTGAAATTCACCCTTGTCATTTTTTACTGCAATCCCTACACGGTCAGCATCTGGGTCTGTTGCCATCACCAGATCAGCATCGATTGATTCTGCTTTTTTCAGTGCCAGACTAAGCGCCTCTGCTTCTTCAGGGTTTGGATATACTACCGTCGGAAAATTGCCATTTGGCTCTATTTGCTCTTCTACCTGATTTACATTCTCGAATCCAAGCCTTTTCAATATTGTTGGCACTAATACAGACCCAGTACCATGTATTCCACTAAATACAATCGGCATATCTTTCTGAGCAGCGATAGATTCTGGTGACAATGAAAGTCCCGCTATCATATCCAGATATACATCATCAATATTCTTACCTATTAATTCAATGAGTTCTTCGTTTTTCTCAAAATTCACTTCGTCAATACTAGTAATCTTGCCAACCTCGGTGATCACGTTTTTATCATGTGGAGGGACTAATTGTGCACCGTCATCCCAATATGCTTTGTATCCATTGTACTCTTTGGGGTTGTGAGAAGCTGTGAGAACCACACCACTTTTACAGCCAAGATGTCTGATCGTAAAAGAAAGCTCAGGCGTAGGTCTTAATGCTTCGAATAGATAAACCTTGATACCATTTGCACTAAAAACTGCCGCTGTAGTTTCTGCGAAAAAGCGACTATTGTTTCTGCTGTCATGGGCTATAGCAACACTGATATCTTCTCCTTTGAAAGTGTTATTTAAGTAGTTCGCCAGTCCTTGAGTAGCCATCCCAACAGTATATTTATTCATTCTGTTCGAACCAACTCCCATGATACCCCTAAGTCCGCCCGTACCGAACTCTAAATCTTTATAAAAACTTTCTGTAAGCTCAGTCCTATCAGCATCAGCCAACATCAATTCGATTATTTTTTTGGACTCTGCATCTACTTTGGTGCTGTTAAGCCATTTTTGAGCTTTTGAGGTAATTTCCATGATATTATTGATTTAATAATTTAATTCTATTTTAAAAGTGCTAAAATATAATTTTCGTAATTATTGGATAAAAAATTAAAAATATGTTAAAATTTGCGAAATCAATCATTCTTTACACATCACAAATTTAGTCAGGGCATGAATTTAAAAAATCTTGACCAAGCAATTATCTCAATTGCACAAAAGAAAAAGCAACTTTCTGAAGAAAATTTGAGTGAATCAAAGAGACGTGCTATCCAGATAGAGCTAGAAACATTAAAATTGAATTTTCAGGCCAATTTTGGAACAATGATCGAGGAAGCATTATTCAATTTCCACGACGAATTTTGTCCGGATAATGAAATATTGAATCCTGCAGAGTATCTCGCTAGTCATTATGTGGAAACAAATGGAGGACGAATAGAAGTAGGGGAACATGAGGGTATCCCTGTAGAGGTAGAGGATTTTCCTGGAACACATGCGAGATTAATGCTAGTTCCCAGCCCTGCGCGTTTGGTGCTGCAAGGCCAGGATGTGGACTTTCAGGAAGTAGTTTGGAAAGCTGTATAATATTAGAATCCCAACTTGGTCTTAACCCGAGCCAGCACTTCGTTCGCGATCTCACTGGCTCTTTTTTCTCCCTTTTCTAATTGTTCTTCAAGTTCAGGAAGATTGTTCATATAGTATTCAAACTTTTCGCGTGGTGCTGCAAACTTTTCAACTAACAGTTCAAAAAGAGCTTGCTTCGCATGTCCATATCCATAGTTTCCACCCTCATAGTTTTTGCGCATTTCAGATATTTGATCATCCGAAGCGACGGTTTTGTAAATTGCAAAAACATTACAGGTGTCAGGATTTTTAGGTTCTTCCAAAGGCGTACTATCTGTTAAGATACCCATGCAATTCTTGCGGAGCTTTTTATCTGTCTGGAAAATATCAATAATGTTTCCGTATGATTTACTCATTTTTTGGCCATCAGTACCCGGAATGGTCATTAAGTTTTCGTCTATTCTTGCTTCTGGAAGTACAAAGGTATCACCATATTGATGATTGAAAGAGCTGGCAATATCTCGTGTCATTTCCAGGTGCTGCTTTTGGTCTTTTCCCACGGGGACGATATTGGCATCATAAAGCAAAATGTCTGCTGCCATCAATACAGGGTAAGTAAACAAACCTGCATTTACGTCTGAAAGTCTGTCTGATTTATCCTTAAAAGAATGTGCATTTGCCAGCATTGGAAAAGGAGTGTAGCAATTCAGGAACCAGGTAAGTTCAGTTACTATCGGCACTTTAGATTGACGGTAGAAAAGGTTTTTTTCAGTATCGAAACCACAAGCAATCCAGGCTGCTGCTACCGCATTGACATTTTCTTGTCGTATTGCTGCATCTTTAATTGTAGTCAAGGAATGTAGGTCCGCAATGAAGAAAAACGATTCATTTTTATCATTTTTTGAAAGTTCTATTGCTGGCATAATGGCACCCAGTAGGTTGCCTAAATGTGGTTTGCCTGAACTTTGTATTCCTGTGAGAATTCGAGCCATCGATCTTTTTTTGTGCAAACCTAAATAATTTGAATCTTTGTGACGTTTGAAGAATTGTACAAAATATACCTGTCAGCAACATGAATAAATATTTGGTCTTTGGTGCATTAATCGTAGGGTGTTTGTGTAGAGTCAATGCACAATCAAGCCTTGAATTCCTAAAGATGAAACATGATTTTGGTGAAATGGAAGAGGAGAGAGGTTCTGTTGATTATGGATTTCAATTCATCAACAACTCACTTGAGGCAATTACCATTGAGCATGTAGAGGCCGAGTGCGGATGTACTACACCCGGATGGACAGAAGAAGCAGTTTTACCCGGTGACACGGGAGTAGTTCATGCATCTTATGATCCGTTTAATCGTCCAGGTAAGTTTGAAAAAAAACTAACGGTGTTTTATAAAGACCCTCTGGGAAATGATCAAAAAGTTAGCTTGACCATAGAGGGAATGGTGAACCCAAAGCCAAAAACAATAGAGGAAGAACTACCAGTGGCAATCGGAAACCTGAGATTAAAATACAGAAGTCTGAATGTTGGGAAAATCACCACTGAAAAGGAAATAACAAAAGCATATGAAGTTTATAATAGTGGCAGTGATACCCTGGTTTGGCTTCCGAAAGAAACAAATTGCCCTTCTCACATAGATTTATTGTTTTTGCCAAAACAGCTTCCACCGCATTCGCTGGGGAGCATAGTTCTTACCTATGATCCGGAAAAGCGAGATGATTTAGGTTTTGTCAATGACCAAGTGACCATTGCTACCAATGAACAGGAAGATAACATAAAAGAACTTAATGTGATTGCTACTATAACAGAGTATTTCCCAGAAATGACAGAAAAGGAGTTGGACAGGGCGCCAAAATTAGTGTTTGATAAGACGCAATATGATTATGGGCAGGTGAAAGCCGGAGATCAGGTGGCCGTAAACTTTACACTTACCAATAACGGAAAAGAAAAACTATTGATTAGAAAAATCAAGCCTAATTGTGGATGTACAGTGACTTATTTGAAGAGCAATAAAATAAGGCCAGGGGATTCGGTGGAGCTTGAAGTGGTTTTCGACACCACCGGTCGAAAAGGAAGGCAGTACAAAACTGTAACTGTATTTTCTAATGATCCGACTGCTTCTGCACAAATGCTGACTTTGAAAGCGCAAGTAATAGAATAAGTTATTGCTCTTTCTCCTGATCTAGTTCAAGAATATTGTTTGATTGATCAATGTCAGGCATTCTTTTGCTTGGATCGATTTCAATTTTCTTTATTTCAGTGGTCGGAATGTCAATTATCAATTCATACTCTGGGTGAGTCCACGGCCATTCATCACAGCTGATTCTGTTCAGTTCAGTTTCGTTAGGTTTTTCTCCCAGCATCATTGCTAGCGGAATATAGTATAATACCTCTTCTCCATTTGCTTTGGTCACTATCAGGTCAATTGGCATTGGCATTTGACCTAATTTACTCAGGTGGATTTTACTTTGAGTGGCTTTTGCCGTGGTGGAGATATTGTCTATGCTGTAGTCAGTTGTTTTAGTGGAGTGGATCCAATAATCAAAAAACCAACTTAGTTCAATGTCCGACTCCTTCTCCATAACCTTTATGAGATCCTGTTCGTCAGGATGCTTGAATGACCATTCATTATAATATCTTAATAATCCCTGATCTCTGTTTCTATTGCCAATGATATACCCAAGTATATCCAGAGCCATTGCACCTTTGGTATATGTTGCTACGCTATACCCAGTGTTAGTGTAGAAATGATCCGAATGGGTGGAAGATGGTTCTTCATTGCCGGAGTTTGCCCATCGGTAATATGTTTTGTAAGACCTTTCTAAGGGAAAAGGATTGTCCTTACCTAGGACTTCATTTTCCATGGTAGCATCAGCATAGGAGGTGAATCCCTCATCCATCCAGGCAAAATAACTCTCATCAGTGGCAATCATCCCCTGATACCAGCTATGCATCATTTCGTGAAATACAGTTCCCAATAATGATTTCATCGAACGGACACCTGTTGGTTTCTTGTTGGCTACCAAAGTCGCCATTGGGTATTCCATACCTCCATCTCCTCCTTGAATGATGCTGTATTCGTCCCATCCGTACTTTCCATAATGTTCTTGTGCATATTCGAATGCCGGAACTACATATTGTGGTAATAATTCCCAGTTTTTCGTTTCTTCACCAGGAACATAAAAGAATCTTACAAGAGGGCCTTCCTGTACTTGAGCTGTCAACTGCGTATATTCTTTATCTGCAGCCCAAACAAAATCATGTACGTTTTCAGCTTTGAACTTCCATGTGAGTTTTGAACCTTTTCTTTTAACCTTCACACCTTCTTTTTCATAGCCATATCCAACCTCATTTGGATTTTGTAAAATACCTGTTCCTGCTATTACGTAGGATTTGTCGATGGTAATATCTACTTCAAAATTTCCCCAAGGAGCATAGAACTCGCGAGCAACATAAGGTGAAGTATGCCAACCCTTGTCGTCATATTCTGCCATTTTTGGGTACCACTGAGCCATGGAATAATCGATTCCTTCAAAACTATCCCTACCATTTCTTCTAATCTGCAGAGGGACTTGTCCTTCAAATGCTAAAGAGAAAGATGTGGAGCTTTTCGGTGGAATGGGATTGTTCAGTTGCACTATCAATATAGTCTGAGATGTCCGGAGGTTCAATTCCTGACCTTCCTGAAGCATTGAACTTACCTTCAAATAACCTATTTCATCTTCTGATAGCTTACCAATTCTGTCAAGTACACGTCTGTCTGGATCGAGTAAATTCTGACTTCTGATGTCCATCATGCTTCCCGGTTGAAAAGCATTGGGATATAAGTGAAAATAAACTTTATATAAAGTGTCAGGAGAATTATTGTAATAAACCAACTTTTGCTCACCAGAATATTGATGTTTCCTGGTGTCCATTTGAACATCAATTTTATAATCTATCTGCTGTTGCCAATAATTTTGTGCAATCGATTGAATTGAAAATTGTACAAAAACAAGTGTGAATATTACAATCTTTATATTTTTCAATAACATGTTAAAACTTTCCTTAACATTATTTTAATATGAATACCCTTTTCTATTTCTTTAGGATGGTATTACAACAGAAAATATGGACAAGATATTTGAATTCTTATTATTGATTATAATGGCCCTAGGCTCGGCAATACTATTCTCATTAGCAGTAATCTGGAAATTTTTCCAGGCTATGTTCCAAATAGTATTTGCTTTAATTACACCTGAGCAAACTAGGGTTTAAACATCAACTTTAGCGTATTTAGCATTCTTCTCGATGAAATCTCGTCGAGGAGCTACTTCGTCTCCCATTAGCATTGAGAATAAGTGGTCTGCTTCTGCTGCAGATTCAATGGTTACCTGTTTCAAACTTCTTGATTCAGGATTCATGGTAGTGCTC
The DNA here is from genome assembly GCA_030425425.1 of Bacteroidia bacterium. Lineage (GTDB taxonomy): Bacteria > Bacteroidota > Bacteroidia > Cytophagales > Cyclobacteriaceae > Marinoscillum. The sequence goes on from JAUIAO010000050.1 coordinate 43,338, forward strand.
CAAAGTTGCTCAGGGTTCATTTCACCGAGACCTTTGTAACGCTGTACGCCTACACTTTCTTCTTTGCCTTCAGGAGCCATCTGTTGTATAGTTGCCATCCGATCATCTTCTGACCAGGCGTATCTTTCTTGCTTACCTTTCTTAAGGAGATAAAGCGGTGGCAATGCAATATATAAATAGCCTTTTTCGATTAATTCTCTCATATATCGGAAGAAGAAAGTCAAAATCAAAGTACGTATGTGACTGCCGTCAATATCGGCATCCGTCATGATGATGATTTTGTGATATCTCAATTTCTCCATATCGAGCGCTTTCTGATCATCGTCTTTGCCGAATCTCACACCTAGAGCAGTAATGATGTTTTTGATTTCATCATTGTCATAGATTTTATGCTCCTGAGCTTTTTCGACGTTAAGTATTTTTCCTCTCAGCGGAAGAATTGCCTGAAACTTACGATCACGACCTTGTTTGGCAGAACCACCTGCAGAGTCACCCTCCACCAGGTATATTTCACAATTAGCTGGATCCTTATCTGAGCAGTCAGCCAATTTGCCAGGAAGACCAGTACCGGAAAGAACATTCTTTCGCTGTACCATTTCCCTTGCTTTACGCGCGGCTTGGCGTGCCTGTGCAGCAAGAATCACTTTTTGGATGATAGATTTTGATTCTTTTGGATGTTCTTCCAGATATTCCTGCAGGGCCGTGCTGAGACTTTGGTCTACAGCGCCCATTGCTTCGGAGTTACCAAGTTTTGTCTTGGTCTGACCTTCGAATTGTGGTTCAGCAACTTTAATGGAAATTACGGCAGTAAGACCTTCTCTGAAGTCATCACCAGTAATCTCAACTTTAGCCTTGTCTAATAAACCTGATTTATCCGCGTATGATTTTAGTGTTCTTGTGAGTGCTCTTCTGAAACCAGCGACGTGTGTTCCACCTTCAATCGTGTTAATGTTGTTGACATAGGAAACCACATTTTCCGTGTAAGAGGTATTGTAGTTCAATGCCACCTCTACTGGAATTTCACCAGCTTCGTTGTTGATGTGAATAGGATCAGGAATTAACCTTTCTCTGGTGCTATCCAGATAAGTCACGAATTCCTTTAGACCACCTTCAGAGAAGAAGTCTTCGCTGAGATCTTCTCCGTTTTCGTCTTGCTCTCTATGATCAATTAATTTGAGTCTGATACCAGCATTCAGAAATGCCAGTTCGCGCATTCTTGATGCTACAGTCTCGTACTTGTATTCGCTGACCGTGAAAATTGTTGTATCCGGTTGGAAGGTTACGACTGTTCCGGTAATCTCAGTTTTTCCAACCTCCTTTACCGGGTATTTCGGAATACCTCGTTCATATTCTTGTTCGAAAATAGTTCCGTTTCGGTGTACAGTTGCTTTTAAATGTGTGGACAGGGCGTTTACACAAGATACCCCAACACCGTGCAAACCTCCGGAGACTTTATAGGTGTCTTTGTCAAATTTACCACCAGCATGAAGTACGGTCATTACAACCTCCAATGCCGATTTCTTTTCTTTTGGGTGGATGTCTGTAGGGATACCACGTCCATTATCAGTGACGGTGATACTGTTCCCTTCATTGATTTCTACTGTTATCTGATCGCAATGACCAGCTAGTGCCTCATCAATGGAGTTGTCAACTACTTCCCAAACCAAATGATGAAGTCCTTTGATGCTGACATCACCAATGTACATTGCGGGTCGCTTTCTTACAGCCTCTAGTCCTTCTAATACCTGAATGTTACTGGCTGAGTAGTCGCCTTTTCCTAAAGATTTATCTTGTTCCATGCTCACTAAATTTCAAGCTGCAAAAATACATAATTTATACTACCTCAGTGCTTTGGAATTACACTTTTAGCTTGCTAGTTTTGATTAACTAAAAAATTAGTTGATATGAAGGTTTTATTGATATTGATAAGTGGATTGATTTGGATACCAGCGGTTTGTCAACCCACGAATCTCACTGCCGAACAAGATAGTGTCAGACGGATACGGGAGGAGAAAATGATGGAGTTTAGAAGACAAAGGGAGATCTATGAACGTATGTATGCAGAGAATCCAAGAACCGCTGTAGAATGGAAAATTGATCAGCGAATCAATGAATTAAGTGGGAGGTCTCGACTAGAAAATTATCAGAAAAACCAACGAATTGACACTTTAAGAGAGATCGATCTTACATCTGCGGGACTCACTGAGGTTCCAGATTTTGTTCTGAAAGCTAAAAATCTGGAGATTTTAGTCTTGGATGATAATCAAATCAAGAAGCTACCCAAGGAGCTGGAAAAGCTTGAAAAACTGAAAAGAATTTACTGGAGAGGGAATAAATTGGATAACGTATGGTGGATCAGAATTCCTCAGATCAATGATTTAGAGCGATTTGACATCAGCGATAATTTACTGTCCAGAATGCCCCTGGGCGTCAGAAAGTTGGAAGGTTTGAGTGAGTTGGTGGCAGAGGAAAATTTCTTTGGAGAAGTGCCGGTGAGTAGACTGAAGAAAGCATCTTTTATCCGTATACTTTCAATGAATAAATCACATGATTTATCGCTCGGTGAAAACCAATATCAGCAATTAGGATTTCTAAAAGTATTTAAGGCTAATAAATGCCAATTAAATGCTATTGATGCAAGTCTTTATAAACTCGCAGGGCTGAATGAATTGCAACTGCAGGAAAATGAATTGAAGGCGATTCCTGAAGGGATTTCACAGATGAGCAACCTGACCAAACTGTCTTTTTACAAGAATGAATTACAAACTTTACCCCCTGATCTTTTCGACCTAAACCTAAAAGTCATTGATTTGTATTACAATGAATTGGAGGTGATCTCGCCAGAAATTGGAAATTTGAAAGACCTGGAAATCCTGTTTTTAGCCCACAACAAGATTTATTCCATCCCGGAAACTCTTGGTGATCTCAAAAAGCTGGACGAATTGTACCTGCATCACAATCGTCTCAGTGTTTTGCCACCATCGTTGAGTGACTTGAAAAAGCTGAGAGTAGTGCGTGTCAATGACAATTATCTGGTGGATTTTCCTACTCAATTTCTGGGAATTCAGTCATTGGAAGATTTTGATATTTCCAACAATCAGATCACTACCATTCCTGAACGATTGGCTGATCAGAAAAACCTACACTTGTTTACCTATCAGGAAAACCCAATGGATTTCAATAGCCGAGAAAATGCACATTTGGCTAAAATGATTTATCAAATGAGCGAAGAAGGAGTGATCTGTGTGCCGAGAGTTTATCAAGAAATGGTACAGGAATAGGCAGATGATTAATAGAATGCACAGGGGTTAATATTCGAAATTCATTAAACCCCAATTATGCATTAGGAAATTAGAAGTTGAGTGAAAACTTCGATTATTCAGGTATATGAGCGATTTTGGTGCTATTATCAAAATCACCAAAATGGTTAATCGCAAGGAG
>JAUIAO010000102.1 GCA_030425425.1 Bacteroidia bacterium
TCTGGACGAACTGCTTCTGTGAGAGCCTTTTTCCCTCTATTGGAGCACACTGTTGACCTACAGATTCCTGAAGAGTCAAGTAATGAAATCGAATCTGATTTTCTTGAAAGAGAATTATTAAATGGAGAAAATTTGCTTCATGAATTGAACGAAAACGGTCACTCTGACCAAACTGAAATTGACAAGCTGAAAGATGAATTATCTTATTTGAAAACTCGTTTAGATCAAGGAGCTTCTGACTATGATCGTAAACTAGAGGTTCACAGTGGCTTAATTAAATCGTTAAGAAAGATTGACACTTTAGATGAAAAGACTAAATGGCCAAGGTTAGAAGCAGAGCTTCGGGAAGAATTTGAAAGACTTGAGCATGCCAATAATGACCTTGGAAATGAGAAAACAACCCAACACGTAAACCAGCTTCGAACCCAAATAGATGAAGTGATTCGTAAAAAGGATGTAACTGTAGCACAGGCATTGTTGGAAGAGGCTCATGACTTATATTTTGCTCTAACCTTTATCTATCAGTTAGTAGGTTTTGTCAGATACTATGATGAAAACTTTTATAACCATGATTGGAAAGATGATCATCGTGCAAGAGAATTAATAAATAAGGCCAAAAGCGTCATTTCTGAAAACCCCACAAAAGATACACTACACCCAATAGTTGTTGATATTATTCATTTGCTAAATGATCAAGGTAGGCCTGGTGATGATCTTGAAGTTTTAATAGGATAGTAATTGGCCTCAGAAGTTAACATATTGCCCAAATCAACAATTATTGATGAGAAATACACGGTTCATTTCCACCTAGGGAAATCTGAATTCTCTGAGTCATATCGGGTAAAGAATAGTGCTGGCAAAACCTTTTTTCTCAAATTATTCAATCTCGCTAAACTTCAGCGATCCCAGTTTGATCCATCAGGAAAAGTTAAAGAAATAGAACTCCTGAAGAGTTGTCGTCATCCCAATCTGGTCAATTACGCAGATAGTGGAGATTGGATTTATACCAATCAAAGGTTTAGTTATTTGGTACTCGACTTTATCAGCGGGGAGACTGTGCGCGATCTTCTGAAAAGAGAAAAAGAACTGGATTTATTTAAAGTAAAAAGTATAGCGCTTGGTGTTTTAAATGGGCTAAAATATCTTCACAATCAAAACCCTCCTATTCTCCACAATCATCTGAACCACCAGAATGTAATGATGGATTTGAGTGGTAAAATGGGAATACCTAAAATCATTGATTTCAGCTATGCGAGATTGTTTACCACTTCAATTAAAGTCTTTTCTAAGAAGGAATTAAACCCTTTTTATTTAGCGCCAGAGTGTTTCAATGATGTTTTTTCTCCTAAATCCGACTTATATGCTCTTGGAACTATGATGTATCACTTACTCTATGGCCTTCCACCTTGGTTTGTTGATATTTCCGATTATAAAAAAGATGAGATAGTTACTACTATTCTTGAGCGGAGGAAAAAACCGCTCAAATTTCAAAAGCTAAATACTGTAGAATTCTCTGAAGTTGATATGATTATTTCAGTAATCAAAAAATCAATTGATCAAAATCCTGACAACAGGTTCAATTCGGCTGACGAAATGATTAGAGCATTAAATGGTGAAATTCAAATTGATGTAAAACCCGCTCCTAAAAAAGATAATAAAGAGTCCAAAGCAGAGAAGTGTGATACAAACGGTTTTGGTGCCATTGCTGGAATGGATGAACTGAAAGAAATCCTTTACAATGATGTTATACGTGCGCTAGATGAACAAGAGCTTTATAAGACATATGGTTTGACTATTCCAAATGGTTTGTTGCTATATGGCCCCCCTGGATGTGGTAAATCATTTTTTGCAGAGAAACTGGCAGAAGAAGCTGGCTACAATTATATCGAGGTAAAGCCATCAAGCCTTGCAAGCATTTACGTACATGGTGCACAGGAAAAAATTGGTGAACTTTTTAACCAAGCACGCGAGGAAGCCCCAACTATCATCAATTTTGAGGAGTTTGATGCACTTGTTCCAAAGAGGGAAGGAAATACCAGTCATCATCAATCAGGGGAAGTCAACGAGTTTCTTGCGCAACTTAACAACTGTGGAAAGGACGGTGTTTTTGTTATTGCTACAACCAATCAACCAAACTTGATTGATCCAGCAGTCTTAAGAGCAGGTAGAATTGATAAAGTCATTTTTATCCCACCTCCTGACCATAAAGCCCGAAAAGAAATGTTTAGGAAACTCTTAAAAGATCGTCCATTAGATTTTGGCATTGATTACGATGAACTATCTGATAGAACAGAAAACTATGTTTCAGTTGATTTAAAATTCTTAGCTGATGAAGCGGCAAGATCAGCTCTAAAACTAAAATCGAAAATCACCCAAAAAATGCTATCTGACGTGATCGAATCTACAAGACCGTCCGTATTGCTAACAGAAATTCAGAAATACACAGAAATAAAATCACGTTTTGAAGGAGATCCGTCAATGGAGTCCCGAACCACGATCGGATTTAAAACAAGTAACTCTTAAAGACTTATGGAAAATAATGAATTCTCAGATCTGCTTTTAATTACGGCCTTCTCAGTGATGGCTTGTGATGGTGACATTGACCCAAAAGAAGTTACCCTTATATCCGATTTGGAAAAAAAGGAATCCCTTTTCAATATTCAAAATCTGGAAGTTAGATTGAACGAACTGGTAGAGGAGATAAACAAGGATGGTCATGGATTTTTAAGAAACTATTTCAAAAAACTTAAACAAGCCGAACTGACTCACGATCAGGAATCCAAATTGGTGGATGTAACTATAAAAATGATTGAAGCAGATGAAATAGTGCAATACACAGAACTTCGTTTTTTCAAAATAATTCACTCTTATCTTAAAATATCTGGCGATGAAATTATGAAGGAATTTGCACATGTTAGTGGCATTGAAGATTATGTTGTTCAGGATATCATTTCAGAAAAGTATATCGAAAAACTGACCACCAGCTATTTCGATAGTCAGGAAATTCCTGAGTTTTCTGAGATTAGTATTTCTCTTAACTAAGTCTGCTTAAAATGAATAGATATTTAGGTTTACTCTTTGTTTTTGTAATGATTATTATTTGGTTTTCAATTGATGACAGTATTTCAGAATCAAAATATATGGAACAAAAAAAGAGGGAGGATGAACAAATTTTAGAACAATATGGTAAATCTACTGTCGATTATTTCAATTCTCTTGATTGCTCAAATCTCCAATATGTCAAAAGAGATTATAGTTTTGAAAAATTTATTGCATTATCCAACGAACGGTGTATTCTGACACTCACACCTCCTTCTTTTGTATCTAATACTGCACTTCTTGATCATACTACCACTAACATTAATGATGCAGACATTATTTTTTGGATAGAAAGCAAACCAGGACAATCATATAATAATTATACCTACGGTTTAACGGCAATTCGCAACAATTTTGACTTGGTAGTTCTTGATATTCATTCAAAGCGAATTATTGATAGAAAAACGTTTGTAGGTATTGGTGATCCTCCAAAATCTATTTCTCGCAAACAAGGTGATCATAGTCCTGAATATTTTGGTTACATGATATTCAGGACTATGAAGTAACTCTTTTTTCTCTACCATCACTAACCACCCTCCAAAAAACCCATGGCTAATTACTTTCCCCTTACAAAGCGGACGGCCAGTCGGGAAACACAAAGGGGTTTTTCAGGTGGCCACTGTTGGTACCCGCAGCAAGAGTGCTGAGTGCTGGCTCATTCCATCACTTTAGCCACAGCCCTAGCACACTTGCTTTTTCCTACCCGCCTTCCATTTGCTCATTTTTCCTTCACATTATTGGCCTCCCCAAATCTTCTTACATTAACTCAATTCTCGTAATGATTGTTGGTCTCCCAGAGTTCCATCGTTCCTTTTAATATTCATCGTTATATGATTGGTCTCCCTCCGGTTTATAGGAGTGCTGCCCAGCTGGAGCTGCAGGCCATATTCCAGACCAGCCAGAGAGCCACAAGTGGCACACTGTCTGCCCAAATGGTGTCCACTTCGTTACCAGTCTGTCACAGTGCCTGCTTTGCTTTCCATCTGGTCATCACGGGCAGTTCTCTCTGTGCTGGTCGCAGGCCTTCCTGCCATCCCAGTTCCTGAAGCATTGCGAATATTCCCAACACATTGGCAATCCATAATATCCGCAATCACTGCCTCCATACCCAGCGCCCGGCCAGCTACCAGCCCAGCCACTGCCCATTGTTTGTGCTCGCCGGCTTCCTCCTGGGGCTGCCCGGATAGGTATGCCTAACCATTCATTATCAATGCTGAATTAATCAACTGATGGCACCCTTTAGGGGTAGGGGTTTTTATGCTTAGGAAGCAGGCATTCCATTCCGGTTGTGTAAGCTCCTTCCGCCACGGTCACTCTGAGTTTATCGAAGAGTGGCGAAGAGCACATGGGTCGGCACCCAGCCAACCTTGGCTTCTTGTGCCTTTCACCCTCATGAGGACTCGCCCGTTCCATTCCGCTGCGCTGCATTCCACTTAAACCGGCGAGCTTTCAGATATTATTTTTTACATTTTATATTACTGTATTTGCCTTATTATAAATAGCTAAATATATTAGAATTACTAAATTAAATAGCTAATGATTGAATTTGATAAGAAACGAACATCCGGTATTAGTTGCGAACCATGGGAAGATCTGCTAAAAAAGTATTTTAAGCTGATGAACCTGCCATTTGACCATCTCAATAGAATGGATATAATTGATCTTTATCATGAGGATATGACTGTTAAAGAAGCTTATTATCACCTTCGTCTTTCAACTTTAATTTCCGCTGAGGTGATAGTTTCTTGGAAGGATGCATTCGGTTTTGAACAAATTCATTTCTATAATAATGTTTCCATTCGACGCTTCTACAAACAAAATCCATCAGTCAAAAAATTTATGGATTAATCAATCTAAAAAAGAATGCTAAGCTAGGAAGGCACAGTTTCCGTATCGCCGGCTTTATTTATTATTCTTTCTACCCACGTATCTCGTTTTCTTAATAGCCCTGTCAAGGAATTTCCGGCATAAACACTGGCCATCCCACGTTCCCCGCATTTATTCCGTTCCTCCTTGCCAGACCTATGTGCGCCTTCCTGGTGGAGGTGCTTTCTTTTTTTATTGTTTTTTTCTTTTGGGTAATGTGCGCGGAGCGTCAGCGGAGAGCATAATTCTAAATCTCGAATTATGTTCAATTTTCAAATCAAAACGTACCGCGAAGGATTAAACCCTTCCAAACATCATTTCTTCATCCTGTCTCGTGGACTCAACACCGGCAAACCTTTAGATGAACCTTGCCCAAACTGTTTCCTGGTGGAGACTGATTCTGAGGAATCCAGAAACTTTCATTACTGGCTGTGTTATGCTCTGTGGCAAACTGATCATTTCAAACCTCATCTGATTGGATCAGTAATCCCATTCATACATATTAGCACTTTGCGCAACTGTTTGGAGGTCGCCAAATCAAAAGCACTGAAGGATCGAGCTGCCTACATCAAGAGCCTGGCACTACTGCAGGACTTTGAGAAAAAAGCCAAAATGCTCAAACAACAAGTGGAGCTCATCAGCCAGGTGAAGAAAGCAATCTTCTTTAAGATACTTTTTGCTGAATAGCACAAAAAAAAGCAGTGCCTTTTCGGGCACTGCTATCATTAAGAACCAGCTTGTGAATAGACACTCACTATCTATCACAACGGCAAAGGTAAATACTAAGCTTACAATTACCATCAAGTGGCAATTTTATTCGATAAGATCCGGTGGTTTGCCGGTCAACCACTTGATTATGAACTTTAGCAATAGTGAAATGGAGAAACTCACCACCGCTCCAACAGTTGCCAACACCACAGTCCTGGTTAGATCTCCTGAGCTGATGTTGACTATCACTGTGAGCAAAGTGCCTCCAGCTGTACCCATCCGGGTGCCGATGCTTTGTCCAACGTTCATGGTGTGTCTCCATTTTGCGGATCCGATACTGTCGTCTGGCTCACTGCCGTGAGTACACTCCCAGCTGTCACCAGGTAACCCGCCAGCGTGATCACACCCGCTGGGAGTGCAACAGGTGCTGCGAGGAGTGCTGCACCTGCAGCCGCC
>JAUIAO010000051.1 GCA_030425425.1 Bacteroidia bacterium
TTACTACATCAAAGTATTCTAATACTCCTTCTGGTAGAAGTAATTCCCATGCTGATAAATCTCCCAATTCTTTTTGAAATGCAAATTAGACTTTTTGGAGATACCCCACAGGTTTTCGGATTGATCCGGTTAAATTTTTAAACCTGTCAGCGCAAAGAATACCTAAAAAACAAAACCGGAGCATCACTACACTCCGGTTTTTCTATGTTCAATTGGTTATATTATTATTTGTATTATCCGGCGGTAATTAAACCATATTTGTTTGGCTGTTTGCCTCGGGTTATTAGCAAGTTGAGCTTGTGGTTCTCCCAATCAAACTCAACCTGGTTGATAAAAACCAAAGTACTCTTTGGCATTGTTGAAGCAGATGTTTTCTACATGGCTGCCTAGTAAATCCAAGTCATTTGGAAGCTCACCTTTTTCCACATCTTTACCAATAAGGTTACAAAGTATTCTACGGAAATACTCATGACGCGGGAATGACAAGAAACTTCTGCTATCTGTCAGCATTCCTACAAATCTGGTTAGCAATCCAAGGTTACCTAAAGCAGTCATCTGATTTTCCATTCCCGTCTTCTGATCCAGAAACCACCAGCCCGATCCCCACTGGATTTTACCAGGAGTATCGGTCTCCACATTGAAGTTACCGATCAGTGTGGCAAATGCTTCGTTATCCGCTGGGTTGAGGTTATAAAGTATGGTTTTGGTCAGCTCGTCTTCCAGTCCTCCAAGGAATCTATTGAGCGCTTTGATCTGAGAAAAATCACCAATAGAGTCAAACCCAGTATCAGGACCGAGCAGTTTCATCATCCGGTCATTGTTGTTTCTGATTGCGCCTAGGTGATACTGCTGCACCCAGCCTTTGGCATTGTACATTTTAGACAATTCAAAAAGCATTGTCATTTTGAAAACTTGTACATCTTCTACAGAAAGTGCTTTTCCTTCCTTATATGCCTTGAATATTTGCTCAGCTTTCGTGATCGAGAAATCCACATCATAGAGCTGCTCTAGTCCGTGATCCGAAAGTCTAGATCCATTTTCATGGAAATAATCTATGCGAGATTGTGTCGCATTCAGCAAGTCATCAAAACTCTTGATTTCTCCTCCAGCTACTTCTCCTAGTTGGTTGAGATAGTCTCCATATGTGGCAGTTTCAATCGCATAAATCTTATCAGGCCTGAAGGCAGGAAACATTTTCAGGTCCGGATCGCTCATTTTCTGATGGAATTCCAGATTATCCACAGGATCATCTGTGGTACAAACAACCTGAACATTCCTTTTCTTCAATAATCCACGAGTGGAATTTTCCGGCTTACGAAGCTGGCGAGACGCTTCTTCGTAGATTTCTTTACCAGTGTTGCCGTTTAGAATGGTATCTATCCCAAAGTATCTTTTGAGTTCCAGATGTGTCCAATGGTACAATGGATTTTTAATGGTATAAGGCACCGTCTCTGCCCATTTCTGAAATTTCTCTTCATCAGTTGCATCACCAGTGACAAACTTCTCAGGCACAGCATTGGTACGCATTGCTCTCCACTTGTAGTGATCACCCTCTAGCCAAGCCTCTGTAATGTTGTTAAAAATACGTTCTCCTTCTATGTCTTTTGGAGGAAGGTGATTGTGATAATCGATGATGGGCATTTTTTCAGCATGCTCAAAATAGAGCTTCTTTGCTGTCTCATTTTCGAGGAGAAAATCCTCTGATAAAAATTCTTTCATAATATTAATTGTTGCCGGATTGGACCTTTGCGCAAATCTATAAAACCAACCTTCTGACAGATTTGATTATTTGCTGTGCAATCGGTTACGCTTTATAGTGCAATATAGCATCCTTTTCTTACTTTTTTCAATGAATTGAGGCCTTATAAACATACAAAAAAGCGGATTTACAAGCAGGTCAAAATTCTTATATTTACAAAATATCATATTATTCTTTTCAAAACATTAATTTTGCCGAAACAATACAGCTTGTATTGATTTATATGAGTAATCGATTGCAATAATATATATCACATGGAAAGACTTTCAAGAAATAGTAACCAACCTGTACTGCCCATTAAAGTAGTGCAATTTGGAGAAGGTAATTTTTTAAGGGCATTCGTTGATTGGATGATCAATGGTCTCAATGAGAAAACAGATTATAATGCCGGAGTGGCTATTGTTCAGCCATTGGCCAATGGACTGACTGATATGCTTACGCATCAGGATGGCCTATATCATCACATCATGCAAGGATTGGAAGGTGATCAACAGATAGATGAAGCTATTTTGAATACCAGTGTTCAAAAAGCAATAAATCCATTTGCTGATACCAAGGCGTATTTTGATCTAGCGGAGTTAGACACACTTGAGCTTGTCTTCTCTAATACTACTGAAGCCGGAATCGCCTTTGACAATTCGGATAAGCCCGCTGAAGGTGCGCTTGCAAATACCTTCCCTGGAAAACTAACCCAGTTTCTAAAGCGTCGATTTGATCATTTCAAAGGCGCAGAAGACTCAGGTTTGAGCATCGTACCGTGTGAACTCATCGCTGACAATGGAGTCCACCTCAAAAAGGCAATTCTCGATTATGTGGAATTGTGGCAATTAGGTGAAGATTTCAAAAACTGGATTGAAAATCACAACTATTTCGCCAATACTCTGGTAGACAGAATTGTGCCTGGATACCCTAGAGAAGAGATCGACACTATTCTAAACAGAATAGGTGTAGAAGATAAACTGGTAGTCAAATCTGAGTCTTTTCATCTTTTTGTGATTCAGGCTCCTGAGCAAGTGCAGAAAGCTTTCCCTGCTGATAAGCATGGCTTCAATGTAAAATATGTGGAAGACATCAACCCATTCAGAACACAAAAAGTAAGAATTCTTAATGGTGCTCACACATCAATGGTGCCGGTAGGATTACTCTCTGGCGTAGAGACAGTGAGTGAAGCAGTGGATGATGAAATAGTTGGGCAGTTTGTTAGAAAGACCATTTTCGAAGAAATAGTACCTCTGATCAGTATTCCGGGTGAAGATCCGAAAGAGTTTGCTGATCAGGTGATCATGAGGTTTAGAAACCCGTTCATCAGACATGAGCTGATGAGTATTTCATTGAATTCGATTTCTAAATATAAAGTACGCGTACTGCCTACTGTACTAGATTTTATCGATCAGAAAGGTGCCCTACCAAAAAGACTTCTATTCTCTCTGGCATGTCTGATCAAGTTTTATGTGAGTGATGATTTCAGCAAAAAAGATGATCCGGCAGTACTGGCATTTTTCGAAGAAGAAAAAGAATCTGCTGACCTGGTAACAAAAACACTGAGTAATGAAAGCTTTTGGGGTCAGGACCTTACAAAAATCAGTGGGCTAGAAGCAGAGGTTACAGAATTCTTCAATGAAATAAGTGCCGGAAACGTAAAAGAAATTGTACACGAACTATGAACAAAGCAATAACCATCAATCCAGATGATGATCTGGCAGTAGCTCTAACAGACCTGAAAAAAGGTGAGTCTATTGAGGTAAATGGCTCAAACTATGATTTGCTGGATGACATCACCACAAAGCACAAGTTTGCCCTGAAGGATTTCAATACAGGGGACGAAATGCACATGTATGGGGTCATTGTAGGTACTGCCACAGAGCCGATTCAAAAAGGTGCTGCGGTGACTTTGCAAAACCTTAGTCATAAATCTTCGTCTTATGATCCGTCCAAAAAAACAGAGTTTCAATGGACTGCACCGGACATTTCTAAATATGAAGGCAAAACATTTTTAGGTTATCACCGAGAGGATGGACAGGTAGGAACGGGAAATTACTGGGTAGTCTTTCCATTGGTATTCTGTGAAAACAGAAATATTGAAGCCATTAAAAAGGCTTTTGTGAAGGGGTTAGGTTTGGAAAAGCCAGACCCATATACCGAAATGGTTTCGTCTTTGGTCTCTCAATATAAAAGTGGCAGTCTCAATCCAGAAACTATTACAATCACTGAAACAACTGCTGCTCCCAAAGACCAGATCTTTGAGAATGTAGACGGGGTACGCTTCATCACTCATCAGGGTGGCTGTGGTGGAATCAGACAAGATGCGGAGACACTCACCCAACTATTGGCTGGCTATATCAACAATCCAAACGTCGCTGGAGCTACAGTGCTTAGTTTAGGCTGTCAGAATGCTGAGGTGAAAATGTTTGAGGACAAGCTTAAGAAAGTGAATCCAAACATGACTAAGCCTGTTTATATCCTGGATCAGCAAACTGCCGGCAAGGAGTCTAACCTCGTGCAGCAGGCCATCACCAAAACATTCCTTGGATTGGTAGAAGCCAATAAAATCAAGCGTGAGCCAGCTCCTTTGAGTAAGCTTTGTATTGGTCTTGAATGTGGAGGCTCTGATGGGTTCTCTGGTATCTCTGCAAATCCTTCTATTGGTTATACCTCGGATCTTGTGGCTGCTCTTGGTGGAAAAGCCATACTTTCAGAATTCCCGGAACTCTGTGGTGTAGAGCAGGAACTAATCAACAGAATGGACACCCAGGAAATGGCGGAGAAATTTGTGGACATCATGCGCGCTTATGAGAAATCAGCCGTAGATGCCGGTTCTGGTTTTGATATGAACCCGTCTCCTGGAAACATCAAAGATGGACTGATCACTGATGCAATGAAATCCGCCGGTGCAGCGAAAAAAGGAGGCACATCACCAGTAAGAGATGTGCTTGATTACACTGAATATGCCAACAAACCTGGTTTAAGCCTGCTTTGTACCCCAGGTAACGACGTAGAATCTACTACTGGGCTGGCAGGATCGGGCGCAAATATTATTTTGTTTACTACCGGACTGGGTACTCCTACTGGAAATCCTGTGGTGCCGGTATTGAAGCTGTCCAGTAATTCCAAATTGGCAGAAAAAATGCCTGATATCATCGATATTGATACTGGAGCTGTGATAAGAGGAGAAAAATCGATAGCCGAAATGGGTGAGGAAATCCTGGATCACATCATAGAAGTGGCAAGCGGCAGAACTCCTTCTAAAGCCATGGAACTGGAACAATTTGATTTCATTCCCTGGAAACGAGGGGTTTCACTTTAGAAATTCTTTCATAATTGTGTATAGAGCCCTCTTCGGAGGGCTTTTTTGTGCCATATCAAACTTGCGAGTACAACACAGATCCCTAAAACCCCTGTAAAAGCTGATCTACCATTTCGTCAGAATTCATCAGTTTTTTGAACGCCTTCTGTACCAACCCTTCCTTGATAGCTTCATCCAATTCATTATTGAATAAAAAAGCAGTGAGCACACATCTGTAAACTTGAGGGTACTTTACTCTGACTTCTTTCAGTAGTTCATATCCGTCCATTTCCGGCATTCGTAGATCTGTAATGATAATTTCTATCTCCTCATCTTCTGCCAGTTGATCAATAGCTTCCCGCCCTGAACTGGCCAAAACCAGATCGAAATGAGGTTGAAATAGCACCTCGAATAAAAAGAGATTGGCCTGCTCATCATCCACATACAACAACTTTCTTTTTGTCATGTCAAATAGCTGATTAGAATGGTCAAAAAAACGAATACTTAAATAAGTATCAAAACAAAACTTCCAAGATTTCGAATTTATCGATCAGTATGCTTTCACATCATTTTTATTTATTCTTTCATCTGATGGTTGATTTCTTAAAATTGAAAAAGCCAGAACCTAATGGGCCTGGCTTTCATTTCGATATTTTGAAATGCTATTGTATTACAATTTTTGACCTAACCGTCTGCCTATCATTGACTAATTCTATAATATACGTGCCTTCTGGCAAATCACCTACTTTCATCTTACCAGAAGGATTATTATTTCGGATCATTAATCGACCTTCTAAAGAATACACCGACACTCTATATGGATTGAAATTTTCATTCCAGGAAACCAGGTTAGTTGTCGGATTTGGATAGATTTTCAACTCCGCATCTAATGCATCAGTGCTGGTGACTACCACGATTTCCAAATCAAACGAAGACTTCACTTCAGCTCCCATGTAGTCAGTGGCCACCAATACAAAACTATGATTGGTACCTCCAAGGCTTCTTGGGTTGAATTCAATTGTGGTATTATCATCGGTCACGGAAGCCCACTCAACAGTATCCCCTGTCGTACTCAGAATATTGTAGATCAGAGAATCAGCTTCATCCTCATCAGCAAACCAATTTTCATCGATTTCAAAGAATGTCAAACGATTGGTCGTAATCACCAAATCACTGATTTTTTCATTGAGAATTGGTGCATCATTTTGATTCAACACCTCAATAACTACAGTATTCTCCACACTCGCGCTATCCTTGTCATAGGCTATCAAAGTCACTTCAAAATGATCTTTTTCCTCATAATTGAATGCACCAGTTGACCAAAGAAATCCATCTTCATCCGTTTTGAAAAGGTCAGCATTATCTGTTCCTTCTTTAATCGCTAATTTGAAAGTGTCACCGGCATCCTGATCTGTCACTTTGGCCAGTCCGATGATCCCACCACCTAACACATTTTCACTGATCGAGTAGTTGGTCAACGTCAATTCTGTAGGAGCCTCGTTTGCATCCTGAAGGTACAGCGTCAATCGGCTGCTAACCGAGCTATTGGTATTGTCCTTGGCAGAAATGTCCACATAATACTCATTTCGATTCTCGAAATTCAACTGAGTTCTGAGCGTGAGGTAATTTCCTTTGATACTGAAAAATGCATTGTCATTGAATCCACTGATCAAACCATAATCAAAGCTCCGTGTCTGATCTTCTACCGAAAACATCCCCACCGTATCACCAGAAACAAAGCTCTCTGGGAAACTGCTGGAGGAAAGTAAAATATCAGAGTCCAGGACGTCTATTATTTCAATAGTCATCTGTTTGATGATTACTTCTGCACCTTTATCTGTTGACTTCACGCGAATAAATAGTTCGCTCAGATTTTCATAGTCCATTGGCTGCTGCAAGAGCAGCTTATTATCCGTGATTACTACAAAATCATTATGATCATCCCCTGTGCCAGACACCAATTCGTATTGATACTGGTCATTATCATCTTCGTCTGTGGTAGAAAATGTACCCACTATAGTGCCATAGGGCAGGTTTTCCTGTACACTTGCCGAGCTAAGCGTAATATCCGTAGGAGCGTCATTTTGATCAACCACCTCAATAGTTAATGTCTCTGTGTACGCTTTGCCCCACTGATCTGCTACTTGTATTTCTACTTCTCTGCTTCCTGATTCCTCATGGTTGAGTGAGGTCCTAAGCTGCAGTTGATTACCGGAGATCTTAAACCATTCTGATCCTGATAAAATGGCAAAAAAATGTCTGTCCCCAGCATCCTGATCTTCTACAGAAAGCATACCAACCAAAGTTCCCTCAACCAGATTCTCACCAACAGAAGCATTGCTAATGACTATGTCTGTTGGAGCATCATTGGCGTCTACCAGCGTCAGATTGATTTGCTGTTCTACATGATCACTATTCATATCATAGGCACGTATTTTGACCAGGTAATCATTTTGCAGCTCATAATCCAGTGCTTCCTTCAGCGTCAGATAATCGTCCTTGATCGCAAAATACTTATTGTCATTGTCTCCGAAACGGAACTGATACGTGAATGCGCCTGACTTGTCTTCAATGGACAGCTGAGCAACAGTATCACCTACCTCCATACTTTCTGGAAACTCGTAGGTTGAAAGCAAAATGTCCGAATCAAAAATATCGCCTATGGCAATACTGATGACTTCATCGTATCTGCTACCGGCTTCATCCGTCACCCTGACTCTCACACTCAAATCTGTAATTTCTTCATAGTCAATAGATTCTTTGACAAGTAGCCGATCATTAGAAACCACCACATAATCATTGTGGTCACTTCCGGATCCTATAACGAGTTGATAGGTGTAGGCATCCGCAGCATCCTCATCAGTTGTGGCGAACTTCCCGATTTCTGTTCCATATGGAAGGTTTTCCAGTAATGAAGCCGGGCTCAAAGTAATGGCCGTTGGAACGTCATTGGCATCTAGCACGGAAATCTCTAAACTTTCGGTTGCCTCTTCTCCCTCACCATCGGTTACTTTCACTTCCACTGTATAACTATCCTGCAATTCAAAATTCAAAGAACCTTTAGTCTGTAATTCATTGCCAGAAATCTTAAAAGTCTCAGTGTCTGAGAGCAAAGTGTATTCGTAACTATCCACGGCATCCTGATCAATGGCTGAAAGCACACCTACCTTAGTTCCTTCTTTAAGGTTTTCTGCAACTGAAGAATTATCCAATGCAATTCCTGTAGGTGCATCATTCGCATCTGTAACGGATATTGAAAACTCACCGGTAACACTAGCCTCAAATTCATCTGTAGCTTTCACCCTAATCAGCAAAGTGTGATCGGTTTCAAAATCCCGTTTAGCAGCCAAAGTCAGGTACTCTCCTTTGATCTGAAATGATGCATTGTCAGTACCCCCATTAGCCAAACTATAAATAAATGGGCCTGTTTCATCTTCCACAGAAAACATTCCTATAGTGTCGCCAACAATTGCCCCCTCTGAAAAAGAAGCATTGGACAGCAAAATATCAGAATCCAGAATATCCAATACTTCAATGCTCAACACCTCTTCATGTGCAGCACCTGCCAAGTCAACCGCTTTTACCCTTACAGAAAGCTCTGGAGTAGCTTCATAATCCAGATTCTGTTTGACATTCAGTTTCTTATCAGAGATGAATACAAGATCATTATGATCATCTCCATCACCAGAAACGAGACTCAAGGTATGGACTTCAGGATGGTCTTCATCGTCCACTAACAGGTTACCAATAGGTGTACCAAATGGAAGGTTTTCATAAACAGAAGCTACATCAAGGCTGATAGCTGAAGGCGCGTCATTTTGATCAATGACCAAAATAGTAAATCCTTCAGTGACCATTAATCCTCCATTGTCCTCCGCAGTAATTTCAATTGAATAAGAGGCCTGTGATTCATAATTCAAAGCTTCTATAGGCTTCAGTTGATTTCCATCAATATTAAAAAAGGCATTATCCTCAGAAGTACCCGAAAGAAAATAGGTATGTGAATCACCATTATCCTCATCCATCAATCTTAAATCACCAACTACCGTACCTGCAGGCAGATTTTCATCAATAGACAAAGCAGACAAAGTCAATTCAGATGGTGCTTCATTCACATCATTGATCATAATAGTGAATGACTCCTCATATGTTTGGTCTTCTACATCAGAAACCTGAAGGCGAATAGAGTAAGATGATTTGGTTTCGAAATCAAAAGATTCACCAGCTTTCAACTCAGCATCTTCAATTGTGAAAGAGTCATTATCTGTATCTCCAGATCCTTCCACAAGGCTGAATGTAAACATCTCATCATCATCTGTACCAGTAATCGAAGCGATCACATCTCCAACGGCATTGTTCTCATCAATAGATGTTGCTGACAAATCAATATCTGTGGGCGAATCATTCTTGATAAAGGCCGACACTACATATTCCTCGCTTGTCTGCTCATCCTCAGCCAATACTTTATAAGTGAGCGGAGCGCTAAAGTCATTCACCGTTACACCAGTTTCCTGGGCTGCTCCAGCAATGCTTACTGTAGCCCCTTCAGAAGTCGTGAAATTAGCCACCAAAGCACTGAGATCCGTTCCATATTTCAATGGCACAGCCACTTCATGGCCTGTAAAATCAGCTTCTCCGTTTGATTCTGCAAAAGAAATATCCAAGAGCTCGGCTTGATCATTTAGCGTAACATTGGACCATACGTAAGGCGTGTTTCCAACACCAATCAGTCCATTGTTGACAAACTCAACTGTAGTCACTCCATCAATCTGAGCATTTGCACTCGCATCATAAAATTTGAAAGAAACCACTTCACCTGTGGTATTGCTATAGACGCTAAGAAAAGCGAGATATCGATCCAATGCAGCTTCATATTTGATATTGGCTACTCCTCTGAGTTCATTCCCTACAAAGGCCGCAATTTCATCTTCCGCATCGGTAGATTCCACTTTATCCAATTGCAGTACACCCACTACAATCATGGAATTGCTATAGTCTGCCGGATTCATCGACCATCCTGAACCAGTTTGACAGTAGGCGCTCAGGCCTACTGTCATCATTAGTATGATTAAAACTTTTTTAATCATGATTTACTCTTTAATAAGGTTCGTAGATGTCCAATTTCCGTCAATTAATGCCCTGAGGACATAAACACCTGATGTCAGGTTCAATTCTGAAGTCTTGATCTCATAAGCTCCAGAAATATTGATCGATTTCCACTCCGCTACCTCTTTTCCAGATATGTCTACCAATCTAAGCTCTTCAAGGGTTTGTCCATTTCTGAGTTGGATATTGATCATATCACCAACAGGATTTGGATAAAAAGAGAACAAAGAAGACTCGGCACTCAAAGGCTGGTATGCGATCAAATATGGCGTTTCAACTGACCCTTTGTGATTCAACGCAGCATATTGGAACACCTGATCTACTGCATATTCAAGCTCTAACAGAGGGTCGAATACTGAAAAAGTAAGCGTTTCTGACTGGCTCGTACCATGAATAGACAGGTAATAAAGTCCATCCACTCGCTCACCAACACCACGCACATTGCCTGCGGCATCTTTCACAATCACCAGGTCATCATCGTTTCCTCCTTGCAGCTCTGCAATCATGGTCATGGTCTCAGGATACTGATGACGATCAAAAGGTTGCCATTCCGTAATCAAATCACTAGCTACTCGTCCACTGAGCAATGAAGCTGCAGGATAAGTCAAAGTGCCTGATTGGGCAGATTTATAGAAGTATCCATATCCCGGTTGCAAACTATTCAATGAACCAATCCATCCTAGATCATCCTGATATACTGCAAATGCAAACTGACTCTTGATGATGTCACCGTCTGTAGGAGTGAAGAAGGCAAAAGCTTCATTCACTGTCATATTGAAACGAGGGACATATCCCAGGTAATTCCAACCAGACTGTAAATCAATCTGTGTTTCCGGATCGGCTACCGTACCGATGACGCTAACCTCTCCTCCATTGACAATCTTCATCTGATACATTCCCCCGATATCCAGCCCATTATCAGCCAAAGGTCCTAACCAGCCGATACCGTCTGTATAAACAGCCACATTGTTTTGACCCGCACCTTTGATCTGATCACCAGACTGTGATTCCACATCAGCCAATAGGTCGTTTACATTTTCCAATACAGAAGCATCGCGGTTGAAAGAAACCCAGTTCCAGCCCGGAGCAATGCTCACAGTCTGAATGCTGATATCACCTGCCACGATCATTTCAGGTGACTGAGGTGTGCCGTACAGGGCATTGTTGCTAAAATTGTAATCTGGTGTAGCTTGTCGGTATTCTATTCCCGCACTCGCATCCCAGATTCTCAGCTCTAATTCCTCACCAGATTCTACGTTGCTATACACATCGAGGAATGCTTCATATAAATCTAGTGAAGAAACATATTGTAGATTGGCAACTCCGCGAATTTGATCATCCACAAAGACCGCAATCTGATCATTCACATCACTGGAAATGATATCTGATACAGTCAACTGTGCCACGATATTCATAGAGTACTGGAAGTCAGAGGCATTTACCTCCCATCCCGGATCAGGAGACATCACACTGAGATCAATGGTGAGCTTTTCGTCAAATCCAAAATCAGAACTCAGATAAATATCCTCCAGATAATAGCCTGTATTCAATCCTTCATTGATAGTGAATGTGACGGTTAGTGTGCTGGCCGGATCTAACACACCTGTACTTGGACTTGCTGTGAGCCACGGTGGCAAATAATCCACACTAAAGTTTTGCTCACTTCCTCCTCTGTTTACCACATCTACTTTAAATGTGTATTCCTCGTAGATTTCCTTAATAATGGTCAGTTGATCCTGAGCCCATTTCACAGGGTTGCGATCTACGAATGCAGTCCATGAAATAGGAGAAGCCAATCTGTTGCCATTCAGATCTTCCACATTTTTGATGCTGATCTCCAGTATGGTTTGCTCTATCAACGGCTCGAATGTCTCACTAGGCGTAATGATGATTTTGTCATCATTGACTACCCAGTTGAAGTCAACCGAAGTAACCGGCCTTACATCTTTGATATTCGGCCCTTCCTGATTGAGGCCATCACTACCATTTGCTACTGCCAGTCCACCAGAACCCAAATCACTGATAATCTGATCTTCCAGTGTAGAATTCATGATCCTGATTCCATTGACTGTTTCATAGTATTCGAATGGATAGTAAGCCATCAAACCGATCTCGTCACCTGCTAATCGGGAATTGATATTCAATTCGATCTGCTGTTGACGTCTCGTGGTGTTCCAAATCCTGAATTCGTCAATGCCTCCTTTGAAATATTGATCATTCTCAGAAGTGGTAGAACCTACTTTATAACCTCTAGCACCAATCCACATAGAAGCTCCTGACAATCCGCCAAAATCATCACTTGAAGTTGTAGCTACTAAATCTCCATCTACGAACATGTTCGTGTTACCTGTCCTGAATAAACTAATGGCGAAGTGATGCCAGTTTTGATCAAGTAATGATTCATCCAGATTTGCTTCCAGCTTGGTGCCATTGTGTAAGTAGTACAGCTGACCATCCGCATCAAATCCGATGCTCAAACTGTTTTCCGGTGCATTAAAGAAGTCTGTACCATCACCCTTACCACTGGCAAACATTACCATTGGCGAACCGGTATTTTCTCCATTGAACCAAAACTCGATGGTCATGTCCATGTCTTCTGTGACCACCACAGTACTGGCTGTATTGATTTCGATCACGTCGCTCACTCCATCAAAATCGTAAGCATAACCTTTTGGAGACACTTCCCAATCGGCAAATACGAGTGCATTTCTGAATCGAGCTTTGTCGTATGCAACATCCCCTATTGCTTCATCCATTGGCCAGTAACCAACCAGAGACACTTCGTTTCCATTGAGGATCTCGTGCATTCTGGCTACCACACCACCAAGCTGACGATATCTGGTCCAGATTCTGAGTTCATGAATGTTACCCTGGAATGCTTTGGCATCTGCCATCAGTGACTTACCAAGAGCAATCTCTCCATATCCGGAAAATTCACTGGTCAAATCAACTCTTTCAAGGAAATATTGATCATTGACATAAGCGAAGATTTCATTGTCCTCTGCATTGTATGTCACTGCAATGTGATTCCAGCTGATATCCTGAGGGAGGGAATTGACTGACTTCTGTATTTGCTCACCGCTACGGAAATACAGTTTGTTGCCAGCCGTTACCCCAACCTCAAAAATATCAGTCTCACTAACTCCCATGGAATAGAACACCTGATCAGAAGCAAAATCCTGACGTTTCATCCACCACTCTATGGTCCATGATCCTCCTCCAATGTCTAGCCCCACAGGAATTTTCACATAGTCATTTACTCCATCGAAATTCACACTGGCATTGTGACTGATTTCTGTAGAGTTGAGGACGCCTTTTACAGAGATGTTGAAAGGTGTCAGTAGTCCCTGCTCTATGGTTTCGTTGAACTGCACCATGATCTCATCATCAGCGGCCAATATTCCAGCTGATGGAAGCGGCGCACCGAATGCCACTGGTCGTTGCTCATCTTTAATTCCTGTGTGCACATCGCTTGGCGTTTCTGCTGTTTCGCTTCCGCCAAGGTTACAAACTGACACGACTCTTAGATCATACTCACGGTCAGGAAGATCGCCCATCTCGAATGCGTAGATGGTTTCCCCATCAGCATCTAGCCATGCTTTCGGCTCATCCAAATCCGCATATTCTGCCTCTGTTACATTCTGAGGATTGTAGAATAGCATATTGGTCAGCCACTGGCTACTGCTCACCGCCTTGTACTGGAATTTCACATATTCGAACTGATCATTCTGCACATCGTAACTATCAAAAATAATATTTTGAATGCCCTCAGGAGTGGTATTGGTATTCAAAACCCAAAGATCCGCTGGTGCTTTCAAGCTGATATCCGAGCAACCCGGCTGGAAATAAACGGAGAATGATTGCTCAGAAGAAAGTCCATCGCATAGCGAACCAAATGACAACTCGATATCCTCATAATCATTTACATCATCAGTGCCTTTAGTTACTTTCAATATCTTAGTCACTACCTGACCTGCTGGCACCAAAAATGTTCTGCCTTCACCGGTCAGCGTTGATCCATCTATGGAAAGAATAGCACCGTTCGGGTTGGTCTGATCGTTTACTGTCAGCTGATAATATACATCGTCATTACTCTGTGTGTTGTTTTTCAACTCCAGGGTGATCTCTGCTGCACGGTTTGAAGGCACATTAGAAACCACCGGATTGACGATAGACATCTCAGGTGCTTCTACCTGAATAGTGGCATAATTGAGTACCTCACCCGGCTTGTAGTATTTGGTGACTTCCTCTCCTTCATAAGGACAAGAAGTAACTCCACCTCTGGTGGTAAATACAGGACCAAAACCATCACTAGGCTCTTTAATGTCAATGGTAAAATAATCGGCTGTACCACCTGCTGTTTCACCATCCGCCAATGCATATCCGTAGGTTGTTTCGGTAGTTTCAGTTTGTGACCCGCTGATCGTGGAATTGGCATTGATAGCCACAGAAGTATTGAGAAATGCTCCCATCCCCTGCGTTTCTGCTCCGATCTCTGAGGCTACAGATGCCGTGATAGATATGCCAAACTCCATGAAGATGGTTTCGCTTTCACCAATAGTAGTGGAAGTCTCATAAGAGGTTCCTCCATCAAAAGAGATATTTTCCAGTAATCTGGCATTAAGTTTTTGTTTTTCATTTTCTGCAAGCCAGAATTCCCAACTGGCAATCTGCATGTTGAAATAGCCGATGGTATCACTGACAGTGCCTGAATCTACACCATCGGGAATCAGCACACGATAACTCGGACCTATACCCACACTAGTACTTGCCAGATCTCCCCATGCATGCAAATCAGAGTTGGCTGTACCATATCGCTCGTCAGAGGGTGGTATCAGGCTTAAGTAGATCACCTCATCGGTAGCAGATACGGCATCCGGATTTTCTGAGTACGACAGGAAGCTATTCCTGACCTCTTTTAAATTAGGGATGAGGTCATTTTCAATGAAATTCTGTGTATAGATAAACGTGGTGGCAAACTCCGGATTCAATCTTAACCCTTTCTTAGTACCCAACCTATAATCTCCATTCTGGATTCCACTACAATTGCCGTCAGTACAGTCTCCGGTAGGTACTGGCTGCAAGGTCAATGCTGCACCATAAACGATATTTGTGGAGTAACCGACAAAAACATCTCCCGGAGAGCCTACGAAATCCGGTGCATCACTTGTGCTCCAAGCCTGTGTAGAAGTAAATGAGGACGTTGACTCATTACCACCTGCAAAAGACATTTCGGCTTCCAAACCTATTTCCAGACTGGCAGTAGTTTCTATTTCAATGGCGGTACCTCCACCTACTCCAACCCATGTTTCCACGTCAGGTCCCAAATCCAATCCGGCCGTTACCGAGTTAGTAACTCCAGCACCTACGGAAAATCCCATTGTTTGCTCAATGGTTGTACCCTTTTCCAAATAAGCAACACTATTGGATCCAGGAGGATCTCGCAGAATCGTGATGATCTGGTTAGGTCCATTCGTCACAAAGTTGTTTCCCTGTGGGACTCCTCCAAACACTATCGCCCGCATCGGGTCGGATTCTCGCCATGTGGTTCGGATATTCGCTGCCTCACCTGTCACAGCTGTGAGTGAGAAAGGCTTGGTGTAGCTCTGATCTTCATTATTTGGATCAATAGTCAGGCTTGGGAAACCTGCCAGGAATTGATAGGTTGCCTTTCCTTTTTCATTGAGTTCCAAAATTTGGAGGTTGCGATCCATCGCAAAATCATTGACAATCTCTACCTTGCCATCTTTCACAGGTACACGATCCTCTTCGCCTGTATCTGCATTGGTGTAGTTTTCGAAAACACTGATATTGAACTTATATGGTGAACGTTGGTTGAATACAGGATAGCCGTATAGGTAGTTCCCGCTTTCATCCAATAATGGCACTTCCTCTTCCCGGATTTCATCCTTGTAATCATATACAGATTCACCAAATATAGCCGCACCATTATCATTAACTACGTCTATACTTGGGGTTTCACGCAAGATAAAGTCGTTGTTAATATCCCAGGTAAAATAATCCACCCCATAGGTGATCAAACTATCGCCTTGCTCTTCGGAGTATGACTCATCAAATAATGCAGGATCTTCCGGGTCAAAACCTTCAATGGTTTCACCGTCAATTTCTATATTGATCGGTTTGATGTATGAATCTGACTGCTCCACCCAATTCTCCAGATTGACCGTCACATTGTACTGATCTCCAAAAACATAAGAACCTGCAGTCACTCCAGTAACCACATATTTTTCAGGTAGCAGATATGTAACAAATTCTCCAGTTGATGGGTCTGGATTGATGGTTGTGAACTTTGTGGTAAAATCTGTTGACGAATTGATGTGTTTTTCGCTTTCCAATACATGCGTACTATCCGATTCTGTTACATCAAAGCCTTTTTCGGTAGTCAGTTGAATCTGTGCCTGTCCAAGGTTATTCTTCGATAATCCAAAACCGAGCTGCTTCTCAGCTTCTACTGGTCCACCTACCACTTTACCGGCGAATTTCACCACAGTATTGTCAATGAATTCCAAACCAGCTAGTGGTTCCTGAAAATCATAAAACTCCAACTCTTCACCTTCCACTACCGGTGGGAATCGACCTGCTCCTTCAAAGACGTGACCTTGCTTGCTAATTTTGATTGATTGGAATCCGATAGGCACTTCTATCGTAAACCGTCCCAGATTATCAGTCGTTATCAGATTACCATCTGAATCTATTGCTGTCTGCCCGCTGACACTGATCATTGCTCCTTCAACAGGAAAATTAGAATGTCGGTATCGAATCGTTCCAGAAACAGGGAAAGAAGAAATGTCTTTAAAATCAATTGAGTTGTGGATGTTTGCTCCATCACCGAAAAATAGCAATCGCTGAGCGGGATCAAACTCGTGCACTCCGAAGGTTGGAATGATCTTATACTGTGACCCTTGTGTTTCGTAAGGAAAACCTGTGATGAAATAATCTCCATTTTCGTCTGTCACCCCACGATAAGAAAGCTGTGATGCAAATGGAATTTCCTCACCCCATTCACCTCCAAATATTCTACCATGGTTTTCATTGAAATTAAAACCTTCACGGCTCACATCATAGATGTAATCTCCTGCACCTTCATTCATACTCCAGAATCCCACCAGACCATTTTCCGTGCCTCCAATGTATCTACTATAGGTATTAAAAGCTTCATCATAGCTCATTGGATAGGTCCAAAGACGTGTTTCGTCTATCCAGCCATTATAAAAAGTATTACCGCTGAAATCTCTTCCTAAATACATCTGAGCAGGTCCAGCATTCGGAGAAGCCCCACCGGCAACCATTGCAGAGTCCAGCCGCTTATCATTCACATGGGCATATAGATGCAAACCATCTGCAGGATTATAAACTGCCGAAACATGGAAGAATGTATCCACCGGATGATTGTAAGGCATATCCAATGTCACATCCTGAACAGTGAATGACAATTGCCCCGGCTCATAGGCCAATTCAATGTCATTTCTGGAGAAAAGCACTCCTCGCGAGTCACCGGTAAAATGCGTCCACATCTGTAGCGTAAAACCATTGCTTAAGTCTATTTCTTCATCATCTGCAGTAGTTCGCAGCAACACATGCTCTCTCTGAGATGCGTCTAACAAAAGAGCTTTACCCTTTAGGTTGCCTTTGGTCTCAGCCAATACCTGCACACCGGGCACTGCTGTACCTCCTTCATAGGTAATCTTACCACTGACTGTCCCAAATGGAAATGCAAAGCCAACCACCTCTACATAGTTAATGTAAGGCATACGCAAGTCATCCGCTATTCCTTTTGCAAACAAGGTGTATTTATAAAGTCTGCCTTTATCGGCAAACTCATCTCTGTAGCTAAAATCATCTGTCGCTACATTGGCTATGAGGATAGAATCACCCGGCTCGCCAAGAGGTTTTCTATAAATCTGAACCTTGGTAATCACATCATCCATTGCCAGGATATTCCAGCGAAGCTGTACGTATTCAGCAAAGTACCCCTTAGACGCAAATACATCGAATGGAAATACAGTTGGAAAGTAGCTCACATCATGTGGCATACCCAGTGTTACACTTGCTTCCCCTACTTGCGTATTTTTCGAAGCTACTATACCATTACCCACAAAAGAGGTATTGATTGAGTCTTTGATGTTCAGCTTAGCGGGACTCTGCCCGGCATAATATCCGATGGATATCGCTGACTGTCTTTGTGCTTGTACCCAAAAGGTACTCAGCATCAAAAACAAGACAATTAATATCTTATTCTTCATGATCAAATTGATTAGAGTTTAACAATTGACTAAAAATCAATCGATCAATATTTGATGATATAAAGCACTGTAGCGTTCATTGGGCGAGTTTCTGAGCCTCCATCTGACGGGATACTGTGCGTATGTGCTCCTGTAGAATTAGTTGATAAACTAAAGTCAGAACCGCGACTTGGGTGCATTAGATAATAACTCCCAGTTCTGTCACCAGAGCCATCTGGATACCCACTTGCACTAAAACTCTGTGTGGAGTGAGAATGATTTCCATCGGAAGAGGTATTGCCTGAATGATCGTGAGATGCTGTTTCATCATCTTGATAAGTTCCAACCTGATCACCTGTGGCTCCTCCCGCGTGAAGAGCTGTTCGAGAAGCAGCATCCGGGTCATTACCGGCTCCATCATCCCAGCCTCTCATAAATCTTCCTCTAAAGTCAGGCAGGTTAAAATTGGTACCATCACCACCCCAGGTATCGCCTATAGCTGCATATAATGCAGGATAGTCATCTGCCCTTACCAATGATCCATCACAAGCTAAATAACCATCCGGGATATTGTTGGCCAAACCTGCAAACGGTAATAATGTACCCGCAGGCACACCATTCTGAGCGGTAGCAGACGACTTGGCATAAGGAACAGCCAATAGCTCCGCATTGCTGATTTCTACGAAATCATCACCAGGTGCTTTAACCTCTACTTTTAGGAAATATTTTTTAGTACCGAAATCAATTTCTGAAAATGGTACGGGGAGTGTTTCCCCAATTACAGCCTGAAATACTCCATACGGATCGGTTGCGATAGCCTGTTCTTCTACAAATTCATCAGCTTCACCTTCCGGATAGATGCTGAATTTTACAGTAAGCTCCTGGCTGCTGTAAGCAGCACCGGAAAAGTCTCGGGCATAGCCCTGGAAACTAAAGCCCTTTTCTTCATTTTGGGCGAAAGACACAGCAGTCATCCAAAGGATGAACACAACTGCGAGAATTAATCTGGAAGTAAAATAGTTTTTCATTTTCTGGTAAGCTTGGAATTAGACAGTTATTAAAATTTATTTTTTGAATAGATAAAACTAGAACTACCTAATAGACAAGAAAATAGACCTTTAGGTCTATTTTGCCATAATTACCTGATATTCTGGAATTTAAGATTTTACGAATTCGATTAAATAGTTGTTATAATCGATCAATACCGCAGGTCACTTCGAAAGATAATTTTGCATTGCCCAAGTCACTAATGAGTTGGTAGTGCCTGATATTTCTAATTTCTGAGAAATATTGTGCCGATGATTCTTTACGGTATTCTTGCTAACATTGAGTAAAATGGCAATTTCCGGAGTGGTTTTGCCCTGGGCTATATATCTGAGTATTATTTTCTCAGTATTAGACAATGTCTCTAATATGACAGCCGGATCTTGAGATTTATTGGGAGGATTGAAACGCTTATAATTACTCATGGCAACTTCAATCGTGCTATGAAGGTCTTCCTTTTTAAATGGTTTGACCAAAAAACCGTATGGGCTTGTTTTTTTAGCCAGCTCGAGGGTATCTGAGTCAGAATATGATGTCAGAAAAACAAAAGGTTTTGGAAATGTTTTGTTCAAATGATGAGCCACATCTATACCTGTTCTGGATTTTCCTCCTAGATTGATGTCTAATAGAGCAAAGTCGAAATTCTTTTGTTCGATGGCCTTCAAAGCGCGATTGTATGAGATCGCCGGATTCAATGGTGAATAGCCCAACCTCTCAAGGTTTAAAAAAATATCCTCTGCTATGATTACTTCATCTTCTACTATCAATATCCTATGTCCCATTTCAAAAAAAATTATATATCCTGATCCTTGATTTTGATTCGTTGATCAGTTTTGTAAAATGCTATACAAAATACATTGCCGTCATGGTATTCATAACTCAGCTCCCCTTCCAGCTGCTGTGCCAGCCTCGCAGATATTCTTAATCCATAGCTTTTTCTGGTCATCTGCTCCCACTCTAAAGGTATCTTTTTACCATTATCACGATATTGAATGTGCTGCTGCTGATTTTCACCCTCGTGTTGTGATATTTCAATTTTGATGTTGGAAAGGTTCTGGTTGTGCTTGAAAGAATTGGTGATAAGCTCATTTAATATCAAACCCAAAGGAATACTTGTATCCAGGTCTAGTCGATAACCGGTTGCTATAGATACGTCCATTTCATATTGTGTATTTTGACTCATCATATTCCCGATTCTACTGATCAAATCACGAACATATCTATCTATCTCAATTGAATTGATATTCTCACTGGTGTATAAATATTCATGAATCATGGACATAGCGATTACACGACTATTACTATCATCGATGACCTTTTTATAATCATTTTCATCCCATTCCTGCTGACTACTCAGCAAGCTACTAATGAGCTGAAGGTTATTTTTCACGCGGTGATGAATTTCTTTATAAAGTATTTCGATTTTGGAATTGCGGGTTTCCAGCTGAGTTTTCTGATTGCGAATTTCTTCTGTCTGCTTATTTACTTCTTCTTTGATTTTCTGGTTCTGGACTTTCAACATGGAATTCATCTCGTCGAGGATTCGGTTTTTATCTATTTCATGTTGGCGCATCCTGATACCTAATGCCACAGCAAAAAAGAGGACTTGTGAAATGGATCCGAAAAAACCAAGTAGTATCACGAAATCACGACCATTAGAAATTAATGTCCACGCTACAGAGGTAAGTATAATAATGATTACAAAAACATTGAGGCCAATTCCAAACACTTTATCACTCAGATCATATTGACTCCAATTCTTTATCACCATAAATGACATGAAAATCCCATCTATCAGCATGGAAATCAGAGCAAGGAGCATCATGGCATAAAAAGCCTGATAATAAGCCGAAAAAAAGATAACAATTAATACGCGTATCAAACCCAAAAAAAGCAAGACTTGGAATACCCTGTACCAAAATGGATTTTTAGACTTTAGATTATAAAATAACATGGCCATTATGATCATGGACATATGGGCCATCTGTCCTACCGGACTATCCAGAAGCTGCGCAAAAAAAGTAGATTCCTGCAGCAAAAACTCTACGTGATATCCAGCGGTGCATAGAGAATAAAAGAATGCAAAAAATGCAAAAATTCCCAACCATAGGTATGGCGTGAACTTGTGAATGAAGTATAAAATAAATGAATAAATCACCATTATTAGACATGCTCCTATTAGTATGAAATAAATTCTGGAACTCAGGAGTTCTTTTTGCATAAATGATTTCACATCACTCACTTCAATAGTAGGATGCCACAAACGATCTCTCGTATGCTCAAAACGGATGAAGACCGTGAAGCTGCTGTTTGGTGATAAAACCAGACTTGCATACTTTCGGTGTTCTTCATTGTTTAACAAGGATTTAGGAGCGTATTCACCCATATTTTTGAAAGCCACCAAATCCCCATTATGATCTATCAAAAAAACTTTCAATTGATTGAGGCGATAGTGTTTAAGTACAATTTGCCGATCACGCCGAGTTTGATTTCCTATCTTAAATTTCAGCCAAAAAATCCCACGGGTATCAGTGATTTGAAAGGTTTCAGTAAAGTGCTGATCCAGAATTGATTGTATCGAAAACCTTCTCGCCGTATCCTCTAAAAACAACAGTCCATTGCCTATAGCCAGTGTGGTGTCAAACGAATGATCCTGAATCGATAGGTTGAGCTTATCAGAGCTTGAAGCTGCATTAACCGAAAATATCAAAATCCAAACAAAAAGAAGTGTTAAAAAAAGCTGAGGTAGTTTCATGATGATCACCTAATGCAAGTGCTTCGTCCAGCGATCTAAGTTAAAACATCTCATAAACATCTAAAGGGCATTCTTATTGTTTCGATTTGGTTTACTGGCAATGAGCCTTTCTATATTACAAATGGTAAATTGCGTCTGTTTAATATAAGTCTATGAATTACAGGAGTATCACATTTCTAATTCTTTTTTCTCTGATGACTACTGTATTATCAGCATCCGGTGAAGAAAAACTGACTACCTCACAAATTGAAGATTTAATTATTCAAAATCGAACTGACTCATCCAAAAATCTTAGTCTAACAGAAATAGATAGTTTGCCTGAATACCTTGATCAAATTATTAACGAAACTTCCACTTACAAAGACTATTTAAAACTCATCGAATCCATTGATAATCGTCCAAATACAGATCATGCAGCTCTCAATCTATTCATTGATAACCTACCAGAACCTAAGGAAAAGGAATCCTTTAATGTTGATTTTTTCAATGTGAGACTCTTTCAGATCTACTCTATTCGTAATGAACTGCTGGATCTGAACCAGTCAAAAATCAAATACGAGGAACTGGAGGCATATCATAAGCAATTCAGTGATAATAATCTCGAAATACGAAAAGCACAACTGCAACTTGACTTACAACCGGTCTACATTAAGACGATAGAAAATGATCTAACAGGGAAAAACACTGCCGAAGCAATTCTGAGTGCCGCAACCGAACTTCAAGATACATCGCTGATGATCGAGACAATCACCGTCATCAATAATTTTGTGATCTATGAAGGCAACCTGCAAGAATATATAGAGAATGCCGAACGAATATATTATCTGGAAAATCAACTATCGTCGCATACCCCTTTTTACGAAGAAGCCATGGTTCAGCTGATCAATGCTCTATCTTTTGAAGGTGGGCATGAGCAACGCGTGCTTGGTCTTCTCAAGGAAGTTTATAATTATACTCCATCTCAAAAGGGTAGCTATTCACTTTTCATGCAATTCCTCAAGGATATTGGACCAGAGTCTGATTACGTAGATTCTGTTTTGATCTTTAATAATGTAAAAAACGTATCAGAGCTGGCTAGGCGATTCATAGAAGATGCAAAAACAAGCATGGACAATAACAACTTATTTCACCTGTACAGTGAAGCCGCAAGAGCACTAAAGAAATTTGGCTATCTGGAAGACGCAATCTCTTATATCTCCATCTCTTCGGAAGTATATCAGCGGATTTATGGAAAAGAACTTTCTCAAGCGTTGGCTAGCTATGAGCGAGGACTGGTAGAAAAAGAAAAAGAAGCCGAAATAGCCATTGCAGCAGCTAAAACCAAGTTTTTTGAGAGAAGTACATACATCGGGGCTACAGCCGCTTTTGTTGTGCTGGTCTTGCTGATCATTACTTTCAGAAATACACTGCTTCTCAAAAAACAGAAAAGCGAACTTTCCGCACAACGCGACCTTATCGAATCCCAAAAAGAAGACAAAGAGTTGTTGCTCAGCGAGCTGCATCATCGTGTAAAAAACAATTTTCAGATCATTTTGAGCCTATTGGAGACGCAAGCGCAGGAAATTACGGATGACGACTACAAGCAGATCATCAGAGATGGAGCAAGACGCATCAAATCAATGGCTACCGTGCACGATTGTTTATATGACGAAGATGGATTGGATATTAACCTGTCTACCTATTTTAGAAAACTCGTCGGTCAATTGTCTTTTTCACTGAAGGAAAATGCGCACATAGATACCCACTTGTCTGTGCCGGAAATTTCAGTAAAAATGGATGCTGGCATCTTACTAGGAATCATTGTCAATGAACTAATTACCAATTCATTCAAATATGGTTTTGATCCAAAAAATCCTGCTCTCACACTGCTTGTCAGCAATGTGGAAGGACGCAAATTTGAGTTGTTTTATTCAGACAATGGCTCAAGGATTCAGGATGTAAACCTGGAGCAAACCGGATTGGGATTAGCGCTTATCAAAAGGCTGGCTCGCCAGCTCGGAGGTAAACTTGCTGTATCTCACGAAAAGAATGGCTTTATAATTGATTTCAACATTTGAAATTACAATTCCCACTGTTTTGCTTCACTCCCCAAGCCTCTGGGTCAATAGATTATAAGTTTACAATACAAACTCCATTAACGGCCTCTAGGAATTTATTCACATCATAGATAATTCCAGGCCAGATTTATTTAATAACACCCAGTTTAACAATGAATTGGTACTGGGAGGAAGGTTGAGTTTGTGGGTGATATTATGTCGATGGTTTTTTATAGTACTTGGGCTCACGGCTAGTTCCTCTGCTATTTCTCTGGTTGTTCGGTTTTCTCCAATTAATGTCAAAACCTCCTTCTCCTTTGCCGTCAGTATGCCTAGCTGATCAGAAAGCCCACCCGACAAGTCAGTATTGAACTGGTCAAAAAGATTGAAAGCGATTTCCACTGTGGCATGAAGTGATTTTTCTTCAAAAGGTTTGATCAAATAGCCATAAGGCATAGTCTCTTTTGCCCTGCTGATGGTGATAGCATCTGAATATGAAGATAGAAAGACAAACGGCTTTTTAATGGATTCATTAATGAATTTTGCCACATCTACACCACTCTTTCCTTCACCAAGGTTTATATCCAATACTATTAAATCATAATTATGCTGTGTTAAAAAGTCTACGGCCTCTTCGTAGCTCAATGCGGGTTCACCAACCTGATATCCAAGATTAGCAAATGTTCTGCACAAATTATCAGCAATGATCACCTGGTCTTCTACTACAAGGATCGATTTATTCATTTTAAAAAAATCATTCATTTCTGGTTTTAATACCTAAAATTAATGATTTGTAACTCATGAAAATGATTTTTTAAATGAATGATTAAATTCCCATCTAAATAGTTCTGAAATCACTTAAGATCACGTTTTCATAAAATTCATGATTCATAAAAGTTACCTGATAATTACTTCTATTTTCATTAATAGAGTGTCCTTCAAAGGATCTATCATTGTTGATCATTTATGTGTATGCGTTATTTTCTTATATTTTTTTCCATTCTATTGATTTCTGGCTGTGCCAATACTTTTAAATGCCTACAGAGTAATAACAAACAAATCCAGGAGTTTGCTAATGCAGAATTCCGGTCATTGGAACCAGAAAAACAGCATTCGTCCTTGCAATATACTGATCAGTCTATTGAGTCTAACGCCACTGATTATCCTCTTTATGCTCTGCTAGAAACACAGACTACCGAAACAAATCCAACTCTGGAATTCAGAGAAGCTGCTCTGTCACAAAAAATAACGGTTGATCAAAGGGTTAACCAACTAATGAAAGAATCAATATCAGATTATAGAGTGGCCAGTGATACGGTAAAAGCTGATCCTGACAAGTATTATGAAGAAGCCAAACTTTATGGGATCATCTCTTTTTCACTAAGCATATTATCGACCATTCTCATTTTAAACCTGTTCGGGGCTGTGTTTCTACCCGCTTTTGTAATGGCCATCATGTCGCTAAAGCGCTATAGGTTAACCAAAAACAAGAAATATAAAATACTTCCTATTGTATCGCTGATTATAAGCGGTGTATGGACGATATTTCTGACAATGATATTAGTGATGTTTATCATCGCACTAAGCAGCGGTGATATCCTGGCGCCCTGATGCTAAAAAATTACCAAATACATTATTTTTGATAAACAATACCGAATCATGAGAACCTTCCTATTGATCCTTTTAGTAGTTTTTATTTCCAGCTGCATCACAAATTCCAAAATCGCAAAATCTTCAAATAGGCTAGATAATCATGTTGCGGCAAACTATTCCACACATTCTATCCTCCCACAGGAAGAAATTGTATTAGAAAAGGAACAGTCTTTGGAATCATTGGGTGAAGAACAACCACTCTATGCACTGCTAGAGGCGGACAGCAACTCGGCAATAATTTCAGAGTTTGAACATAATTTTTCTGAAAAAGAAAAGATCAATCAACGGATAAAGACATTAAAGGAGCAACTGAAGAAATCTCCAGTTTACGTCATTCCATCAGACACACTGAAGTCAGAATTTGACAGGAATTATGAACTAGCAAATACATATGGCATCATCTCATTTGCAGGTGCATTATTATCATTATTTCCTGCTGTTGCATTTTTTTTAGCTATCCCGTCATTCATATTATCCATCCTTTCTCTCAAGCGCTATAAAAAGTCATTCAACAAGAAAAACAAGATTTTGCCTATCATTGCTCTAATCATAAGCAGTATCTGGCTCTTTCTGGCTGCACTGGTTATTTTGGTTTTGCTTGTGCTTTTCGCTACATATGGAGGGTGGTAAGTTTAGGTTTTGTTAGCCAATTGCCCGCACGCGGCATCTATGTCTTTGCCACGGCTCCTTCTCACATTTACGGTAATACGATTTTTCTTTAAGTAATTGGCAAACTGTTCCAGTCGATCTACTTCAGTGTTTTTAAAATCCGCTTCGGCTATCGGATTGTATTCTATGATATTGATCTTGGCAGGAATCTGTCTGGCAAACTTCAGTAGCTTCTCTGCGTCCTCCAGCGTATCATTGAAGTTATAGAATAGGATATATTCGAAAGTAATTTTATTCTGAGTCTTCTGATAGAAATAGAGCAGCGCCTCTTTGAGTGCTTCCAAAGAATTGCTCTCATTGATAGGCATGATTTGATTGCGCTTTTCATCATCGGCAGCATGAAGAGACAATGCAAGATTAAACTTCACTTCATCATCTGCCAGCTTTTTAATCATCTTGGCAATACCTGCAGTGGAAACAGTTATGCGCTTTGGTGACATGTTCAGGCCATCTTCTGAGGTAATCCGATCTATTCCAGCAAGCACATTATTGTAATTCAGCAGAGGCTCACCCATCCCCATAAATACGATATTGGATAGCGGCTGATCATAGGATTTCCTGGCCTGTGCATCTATGGCTACTACCTGATCATAAATTTCTGCAGGATCCAGATTTCGCTTGCGATCCATATAGCCTGTAGCACAAAACTTACAACTCAACGAACAACCTACCTGAGAAGAAACACAAGCGGTCATTCGTTCATCAGCAGGGATCAGTACTCCCTCGATCAAATGCTGATCATAAAGTTTGAATGCTGACTTGATCGTGCCGTCATTTGACTGTTGTTCGGTAGCAACACTGATCGGGTGAAACTCAAAATTCTCTTCGAGTTTCTCTCGCAAATTTTTAGAAAGATTGGTCATCTCTTCAAACGAATGTGCTGACTTCTCCCAGATCCATTCCCAAACCTGCTTGGCTCTGAAGCCTTTCTCTCCGGTCTCGAGAAAATAAGCCTTTAGTTCAGCGAGCGTAAGTTTCCTGATGTCCTTTTTTTCCATCCGGCAAAGTTAGCAATTGAAAAATGGATGAAAGCCTCGAAAAACATGGCAAAAACTATTGTACAGTAAAATACCCTTTATATGAAATTGGCTTTCCACTTTCAGTATATCCTTCAGCGATTATTTCAAATTCCCCTTTTACGTCACCAGTATAAAAATGAAATTCATTCTGATCACTGGTGTTCAGATTTACGTAAGG
Source organism: Bacteroidia bacterium (assembly GCA_030425425.1). Classification (GTDB taxonomy): domain Bacteria; phylum Bacteroidota; class Bacteroidia; order Cytophagales; family Cyclobacteriaceae; genus Marinoscillum. The sequence continues at coordinate 27,746 of JAUIAO010000051.1, forward strand.
ATTCCAATAAAGCTGATCCCGATAGTCCGGAATTCGCGAAAGTTCATTGCTCTGGGTGTAATCAGGAAAATGGTAGCTCTTTCTAACTTCAAGACCCTGATAAGTAAAGGCTCGTTGATAATTTAAAGGTTCGTAATCCATTAGGTTGTGTTCGAAAGTTTCAAATACAACCAACCCATCCGCCACCAGATCATCTAAATAGATTCTGTGATTGATCACCCCGATGCTTCGAATTTTATACGGAGAAAATTCCAAAATCTCTTCTACTGTCACTGGCAGTCCATCCAACAACAAAAGGGGAGGATAATCATCGTACATAAACTCTTGAAGGATTACTTTGATCTTGCTACGATTTTTGGTTTTTCGCGCCACTACTGTGGGGATGTATTCTATAAAATGTTCGTGCAATTGCGGGAATCTGTTGTAATCATCCAATAAGTAATATGAATCAAAATCTGTAAATATTGGTTTTTTCTCCAAAGAGGCGTGCGCTGTATCCTGTTTTAAACTGAAATAAGCATTTTCCACCTGATTCCGTCTGCTTTTCTCCACGATCTCCATAATATCTGCCGAGTCAAGAATAGGCTGTGAATAGTCAAATGATGGATATTCTGTCAAAAAAGGGCTATCGATCATAATTTTTCTCACAGAATCCGGCTGAACCAATCCAATGTAGGCCTGGACATTTCGTTGCCCTTCTTCTACCTGAAACAAGAACGACCCGTCATCTGAAATAGTCGTCGTTTGAAGCTGATACTTTTCGCCTATAGTACTAAAAGCAACTATTTGATCTTTTTGCGTCGGCAATATTTTCCCGGAAACTAACCCACCTCTTACCTCAGGCAAAAGCGCAACTTCATCCAAAGTCAATTCCCCTCCTGCCTGCCAGTCCGCAAAATAAATCCAAGAATCGTCATTGATTGATCGAGGAATGGTATAAGGTTGAATATGCTTGTATTCCTCAAACTCTCGTATTGAAGATTTATGAGAAAGCGGGCTAACCTTTCGTACTGAAATAGCCACCTGAGCTTTTTCCCGAGAAGCAAATGTCATTTTTACTTCAGACCTTTCGGCATAATTTGATTTTTCCAATTGAACAGTCAAATCTGTCAAATGATCATCGCTATGATGTGCAAACAGCCTGCTGCACAATTCAGATTCATTAAGATTTATGAATGCTTTATAGACTCCTGGTTTCAGGCTTCTGTTTTCAATTGAATAATTGATTTCATTCTTTGCCAGTACATCTAAAACAAGATTTTGTCCGTCAGAAACCAAAAGTCTGGTTTGATCGGGAATCTGACCGATTACATTTAATTCATACGTACCAGGCAGTTCATTTAACTGAATCGACACACCGTCTCGGGTGACATCTGGCAAATTCTCAAAATAAAAATTGCCAAGCGTATCTTCCAAAATACCTCTATAAGATTGAGATCCTGCGTCTTTCAACTCAAACAGACCATAGCCTTGATTATCGATGCTGAATTCCGCTACTGTTTCGCCCTCTTCATTGGTAACCTTGCCTTTTTCCATTGCTGGATTGCTTGTTTTTATAGCAATCCGATTCGTTTCTCCGGCAACAAAAACACCACCTTCAGGAACAAATGAGATACTGGTTTCTGATGTATTATTAGGAATCTCATATTGCTCAAAGGGATTGACTATTTCAATTTTGGATTGATAATACTGATTAAAATTCTTCATCCATCTGGTATACGCCAGCAACTGATACGAGCCTGTGGGGATGAGAGAAGAAATGAAAAATTCACCTGATCCATGACCGTCCACCAATGGAATTTTTTGCTGAAAAATCACTCTGTTTTGACCTCCAATGAGTTCTACATAAAGTATTTTACTTAGATGTGATGGGAGGCCGGTAGCTTCACTATTACAAAACGCACTAAACAAAAGAGTCTCACCTGTAATCAGAAACTGATCATTCACCTGCAAATAGACAGATTCCTGAATATTTTGCTGGGCGTTAACCACCCAGACAGATAAATAGACAATACTTAAGAAGAATATCTTTTTCATTCTATCCAGTAGCTTGGTGCAATTAGATCTGCATAGTACGAGCAATCTGTGCAAGATCTGGTATGAATACTTACTGCAGGTGGTTCGAAACTCGTGTAATCATAAATATTCCCTCCAGTGGCAGTTAGGTAGTAAGCTGCACTATCCGGGATGGTCTTGATTGCTGACCCAAAATAACAATCAAATGGAAAAACTGGTCTCGAAAATCGCTCATCAAAATCACTATAATTAAAGAACTGCCTCCTTTCACTCACTCCTGATACCTCGAAAAAACCTAACACAGCCTGATCCCCATCGGTGGATGAGTACATGTTGCCAAATACTGACCCTGTCTGCTGGTCAAAAAGTGATCCTCCTGACTGATTGTTTTCTTCGAGCCGCTTATAAAATAAATATGCCGCTTCACTGATTGCATACTGCCTCACCAAAATCGTATATCTAACTCTGAGTTGTTGTTGCTCTTCACTAAGAAACCTGATCGGAAATTCCAGCATTTTGTCTGAAGTCACTCCTTCCGTAGTACCATAAATCAGCGAATTTGAAAATCCTTCCTTGTAGCAAATACCAAGTGATGTATCCATTCTCACAATCGAACTATCTTCGGTAAGCTCATAACGAGCAGGATATGGAGTGATAATTTTGAAAGCCTCTTCCCATTCATATCTAAAATGATGTGTATTTCCCGTAATCGATTCTGAATCAATAAAAAACTGAATGCCACCAACATTTACGGTTCCATCTTCGCTTGGTAATTCGGCATATTGTCCGTAAATGGTGTCGATAGCTGGCGCAGCTTTTAATAGTTGTGGTTCTGACTGGTAGAGGGTACCATCAGGCATTTTCACGTAAAGTTGATATGATTCCCCAACTACACCTGTCATTCCAGCAGGAGAAATGTACTTCTGATCCGTTGCTAGTGTATAGTCAAAACGATTACCAGAGCTATTCTCCACCCAAACCTCTGCATCAGTCACATGCTGGGGCTCTAGTTCTGAACCAAGTGGATAGGTGTAGGTAATTTCTACTTCATATTCTTCATCCAGATCACTTATGGCTCCATCTATGACAAGCACTTTTTCATATTTTAAGGCATCAAAGTCATATGGCTCCACACAGGTAACCATGACCAGGGAAAGCATCAGCACGATATATTTTGTACTACTTTTCATCAGAATTTAAAATTGTATGAGAGCGTAGGAATAGGATCTCCGAAAATGATCAATTGCGACCCACTTATTTCTCCATCATTTACATCAAAGAATACAGAAAAAGGATTGTCACGACCTGTAAGGTTATATATGGAAAGTGACCAAAATGCATGTGCTAGTTTTTGAATCCGATGATTGCCTTCTAGGTTTAGCCCGAAATCAACTCTAAAGTAGTCTGGAATTCGGTAGGAATTCCGATCTGAAAAATGGATGTTCTGAGCGTTTTTGAAATCAAAACCAGCGACAGGTACCGTTACTGGTCTTCCCGTATTATAGGTTGTGTTTAATGAAAAACTGATCCGCCTTGTCAGTTTATAATTGGCCACAAGGTTAAAAGTATGGGGCTTGTCATACGAAGTAGGGAAAAACTGTCCTTCGTTCACTGTCTCCTCGGCGTAATTTCCATCGAGTTGGATAAATGTGCGAGCATAACTGTAATTGATCCAGCCATTCAACTTACCGGATTTGTTTATTGAAAACTCCACTCCGTAAGACTTACCAGGTCCTTGAAGAACTACCTGCTCTATGTTATCATTAAGTAAAAAAGTAGCTCCTGATTTAAAATCTACAAGGTTTTGCAATTTCTTATAGTAGCTTTCTACAGAAATCTCAATCGTTCCTTGTCTGAAATTTCTATAGTAGCCAATAGAAGCTTCATCCGCAACCTGCGGTTTCAGATGAGGACTGGAAAGTCTCCATGTATCCGTGGGTGACAAGGACGCTGAATTACTCATGGTATGGATGTATTGTCTGGTTCGGCTTATTCCTATTTTGACCGAACTGGCATTGTCCAAAGTATATCTGCCCCTAAACCTCCACTCTGGCCCGTGATAGGTTTTGATAAACTGACCGGAGGAATAAGACAAAGAATCTATAATTGTTGCTCCATTTTTCGGTAGACCATTGGTGTATTGATAAATGTCTGCTGGTCCCAGGGCGTTGAAAACTACATATCTCATCCCGCCATAAAGTGACCACTCGCTGTTCGGCTCATAGGTGTAGGATCCGTAAAGTGAAGTTTCTAACCCTCGATCCTTAGGCACTCCTGTAGGTATCACCACAGACTCATTACCCAATGGCTTTTTAGTACCCGGATTGATTTCGTAATGTTTAAGCTGTAAGCCAAATAAAACTTTCTGCTCTTCAGTATGATAATACTCCATGTCTGCCTTCGCTGCAGATTCCAGCACAGAAAAATCCTGAACAAAAGCATGCTTTAATGACTCATCGTATGAAAGATCATATCCATATCTGGCCATAAATGCAGAAAAATTCCCGTTAAACTTTCCAGAGAACTGGTGCTTCCAAATCAAGTTTCCATTGAAATTGAGATAACTGAAATCAGAAAATGAGAACAACGTATCAGAACTCAACCTAAACTTATCTCTACTTATATAGCTGGAGAAAACTAAATCATTTTTATCGTCTATTTCATGGTCTACACGTGTGATGACATCAAAGAAAGATACCTTATTTTCGCTGTAAGCGGCATTTTTTGCTTGTTTCAAAATCCAATTGGAATAAGTGGTGCGGGCTCCTACCAGTAAACTTGTTTTGTCTTTAATTAATGGCACTTCTAAGGTGAGGCGAGATGTGATCGGGCTTATGCCTCCTTGTCCTTTGAATTCAGACTTATTGGCCTCTTTGGAATGGATACTAAAAATCGATGACAATCTGCCACCGTACTCGGCCGGTATTCCACTTTTATAGAGGTCCATGCTGGCGATTGCGTCTGCATTGAACACTGAGAAAAACCCGAAAAAATGTGAAGTATTGTAAACTGGAGCTCCATTAATCAGCATCAGGTTTTGATCAGCTTTACCTCCTCTCACATTAAATCCCGATGCTCCCTCTCCCACCGTTTGCACGCCGGCTTTTGTGGTGGCCACTTTCAGTATGTCACTTTCTCCCAAAACAATAGGCACTGTTTTCACTTCCTCCACATTGATCTTACTCACGCCCATGGTCACGTCCTTAATGTTCTCATCTCTGTCGGACTCTATGGTTACCTCCTGTAAGGCAATAATGTCTACCATCAGGTCAACATCCAGGCGACCATCTGAAAACATGACTACATTTCGCTCTGTAGACTTCATACCTACAAATTGGAAATACAACTTATTCTTTCCGGCAGGGAGATTAATACTGTAAAACCCAGAACCATCCGTAGTTGTCGCTTTAAAGGGCTGCTCTGTATAAATCAAAGCGCCCACTACTGGCTCTTCATTCTCCGTACTTTTTACATATCCGGCGAGGGTTGTTTGTCCTGAAGGATTTAGATCTGATCGATTTCCGATTTCAAACACGTAGTTCTCCTTATCAGACTGATCGCTGGTTTGATTTAGATATTCTCTGGTAAAAACCAACCCTTTTGTAGCTGTGCTTTTTTGCTCATTATCCTGATCGAAAAAAGAAAGAATGGATGGTTGGTCAATTATCAATACATTATTAGTAATAATTACTTTATCATCTAAAAAATAGTAATTCAATACAGTCGGTTTGAGTACCGTTTCCAGTGCCTCACACAGTGGGGTTTCGTCAAATTCTCCATCTACATAGATAGAGTCCAGCCATGAAGATTGATAAAAAAAACGCATTTCCGACTGAGCCTCCCAATCCTCAAATACATCAATAATAGGCTGATTCTGGTAGGTTCCTGTGATTTGCCAGACAGATTGGCTCCAAAGTGAATGAGACCAAAGGAATGTCAACCATAGGAATATGTATTTGAAATTATTCATTCCCTGTATTTAATGACGTAAGAAAAATTGCCAACTCAACAATGTCAGCATCATTTTGCTGATTTGGTTTAAGCTCCAGATTATTGTTTCGAATAAATTTCTTGATCTCGGGCTTGTAAGACTTATATAACCTAAATACCGTTCTTTTTCCCCAATATCGATGATACGTCTGATTGATTTTTAGAAAGTAGAAGTCGTTTTCTACAAACTGTACTTCCTGTCTTAATTCCATAGACTTCACCCTTTTCACTACAATACCAAGTAATTCATTCTGGTACAAATCATCAAAAAAACCCGGAGTTCGATTGGCAGGTACATTTTCCATGAACCTGAATAAATGTCCATGGAGCTGAAAACTTTCTACCTGGGTTTTCGGTAGCTCAATGGCCTGATTATGAAGAGCAAAATTTGTAGGATGCTGGATACACACCATATCACTGTGTATATCATACAGCAAATTGATGCTGTCATAGACCTGCCCTCTGAATTTGATAGTAGTGGGAGTCCAATCCGCTGACTCAAAAAACTGATGTGAGCTTTTGGAGACCCTTTTAATCTCAACATATTTTCCTGAGATAATACCGGCATTATTTTTGCCGATTTTCTGATCATACCAGTTTTCAAAATCACCATCAAGATCCAATTCACTAACCTTGTATTGCGCGATAGTGGTAAGACTAATAAAGAGAAGTACGATGAACTGTAAAATTGCCAGAAGCCTCATGGCGCAATGTTACTCCCGAATGTGGTATTTAGGATAACTTTAGCAATGAAACTACAAAATCATTTGATATCCGGCAGAACCGGTAGAAAAAACCAAAGCATGAAAATGTTTCATAAACCATTTATATCAGTATTCATTTGGATCCTTTTCCTGTTATCTGTGAGTAAAATCCAGGCGCAGGAAATCAAAGTAGAAGATCGATATGATGAGTACTTTGGCGAAAAACCAGTCTTCACATTTACTATCAGGGGAGACCTTAATCTGAACGATGCCTCTCTAGGCACTACTTTCGGATGGAAGAAAAAGAACTTTTCCATATTCACATCTGTTGATGCCAGACCTTTCAGAAAGCGAAATTTATATTATGTAAATAGCAACACCTCCTATCAATTCTGGCAAGAACGCTACATGATAGGAATGGGTGTGGAGATCAAGCGACAGTTCAATGAAGAGAAACGACTAGGAGCCTTTGCTCAACTATCACCTACATACGCCTGGGGCAGATATGCCGGAACAGAAAAAAAACCAGATCACGGCTTGATATTAATTCCTAGAATGGGTTTGTTTTGGAGCTTACCTGGAGATCATTACTTCAAACTAGGCTATGCTTATGTAGATACCAAAACTGAAAGTATTGATATCCATCGCGTATTTCTTGCCATCACATTAATCCCCAAGAAGTCATGAGAAGAATTTTATTTGTATTAATGGCTGGTGCCTGTTGGACTTTTAGCTCTTGTGATGAGTGTAATTGTGATGGAGCTCTCTATGGTGATATTAGACTAAAAGTGACCCAGAAAAATGACACATCTGAGGTGCTGGTGACCATTTTTGAGGGGAATATCGAAAATCAGGATACAATACTCTCTGAGTATATCAATGAATCCATCGTTACCTACACTGACTTTGTGGCCGGCCGTCGTTATTCAGCCACTGCGCATTATTCCGTAGATGGAAAGAATATCGTGGCTGTAGACGGGAAAAAAATGCACACCAATACTGACGATTGTGACTGTGAATATGCTCAGGAAGTTACATTGAACCTGAAGTTGAAATAGCTTTTGGATAAATTCGGGAAAAATGCACAAATTAAGGCCATGATTTCCCCTTTTATAGACCGTATCAATCATTTTATTGGCAAAACAGTCAGCTGGCTCTCGTTGTTACTAGTCGTGATCATCATTCTTGATGTTTGCCTCAGATATCTCTTTTCCATCACCTCATCAGCCTCGTTTGAGCTGGAATGGCATCTATTTGCAGCTCTTTTTTTATTGTCCGCAGGCTGGGCTTTGGGTCAGGATCGGCATGTGAGAGTGGATGTTTTTTATCAGAATTTTTCAGAAGCTCAGAAGGCCATGATCAATCTGATGGGCACAATATTCTTATTACTACCACTCTGTTTTGTTGGCATCCTTGAAGGTTTTCAGTTTGCTTACAATTCCTGGGCTATTTCAGAGATTAGTCCAGATCCAGGAGGATTGCCTGCTCGCTTTATCATCAAAAGCACGATACCTGCTGGTTTCTTTTTGCTTGGACTACAGGGAATATCAGAAATCATAAAAGCCATTAAAACGCTCCTCAAAAAATGATCGAGTATCTCCCCATCATCCTATTTGCTACTATTTTCATTTTGATACTTTTCGGATATCCTGTCGCCTTTACACTCGGAGGACTGTCCGTTTTAGTAGGAATATGGGTTTTCGATATTGATTTTTTTTACCTGCTCTCACTAAGAGTCTATGGCACCATGCAAAATTTCGTTTTGCTGGCCGTGCCGCTTTTCATTTTTATGGGCATCATGCTGGAAAAATCAGGGATTGCAGAACGTTTACTGGAAACTATGGCGCTCTTATTCGGTAAATTCCGCGGAGGATTGGCCATCTCCGTTGTGATTGTTGGGGCTATGTTGGCCGCATCTACAGGAATCGTAGGAGCCACGGTTGTTACTATGGGCTTGATTTCTCTCCCTACCATGCTCAAACGTGGCTATGGACCAAGACTAAGCACTGGTGTAATCGCCTCTTCTGGAACACTTGGGCAAATCATTCCTCCATCAGTAGTACTGGTACTTTTAGGCAGTGTGTTGAATGTTTCTGTAGGTGATTTATTTCTCGCGGCAATAGTACCAGGCCTAATCTTAGTCAGTTGTTATTTGATTTACATCATTGGTTATGCTCTGATTTTTCCAGACAAAGCTCCTTCCATGCCGGCAGAGGAAATTAAAGCATTCAAACAGCAGGGACTTTCCAAACAATTGGTCCAATCGTTCATTTTCCCTTTTGTATTAATCCTGGCAGTACTCGGATCAATATTTGCCGGTATAGCTTCTCCGACTGAAGCAGCTGGAGTAGGAGCTTTTGGGGCCTTACTACTGACCGCTTTTCAGAAAAAACTAAAACTCTCCGTGCTGAAAGAAGTGATGCGAGAAACCACACTATTAACGAGCATGGTATTCATGATCCTGGTTGGAGCCACAGCTTTCAGTCTGGTTTTTCGTGGATTAGAAGGAGATCGTTTGTTTCTGGGAATTCTCGAAAATGCCAATCTCGGACCTTATGGCTTCCTGGCTCTGGTGATGGCTCTGGTATTTATCGCTGGTTTTTTTATCGACTTTATCGAGATTGTTTTCATCATTGTTCCGGTGGTGGCTCCATTATTTGTGGCCATGGGAATCGATCTGGTCTGGATTGGTATATTGCTGGCTATCAATCTGCAGACATCATTTCTCACTCCTCCATTTGGCTTTGCACTATTCTATCTAAAAGGAGTGGCACCTCCGGAAGTAGAAACCAAACACCTCTATCAGGGAATCATCCCTTTTGTAATTATTCAGGCAATTGTTTTACTAGTTCTGGTGCTGTTTCCGGAAATAATTCATTTATTCCAATAAAGAATCCGAGCAGAAGCTAGCTGGCTGAAGCTTCCAGAGCCTTATTGATATCCTCCAAAATATCATCAATATGCTCCAAACCAACAGAAATTCGGACTAAACCTGGCGTAATCCCAACAGCTAATCGCTCCTCTTCTGACAGTTTGCTATGTGTGGTAGATGCAGGGTGTGTGGCAATTGTCCTGGTATCACCGAGATTAGCAGACAATGAAATCATCTTCAGAGCATCAAGAAACTTTCTTCCCTGCTCTATTCCACCTTTCAATTCAAAAGTCACTATTCCACCTCCTAGACGCATCTGTTTCTTAGCCAACTCATATTGAGGAAAAGATTTTAAAAACGGGTACTTCACTTGCTGGAGTGATGGGTGTCCCTCAAGAGTACTGGCCAGATGCATGGCATTATCACAATGTTTCTCCATTCTCACCGGTAAGGTTTCCAGGCTTTTAGAGAGCAACCAACCATGGAAAGGAGACATAGCCGGTCCTGTATGTCTCGCCATGAATTTTATTTCCGGGAATAATTCCTTGGATGTAACTACAGCTCCCCCAAGTACTCTACCCTGACCATCGATAAACTTGGTGGCCGAATGAGTCACAATATCTGCTCCCCATTTGATTGGATTCTGGATATACGGAGAAGCAAAACAATTGTCTACATTCACAATAATACCACGCGATTTTGCTAACCCTACGATATATTCCAAGTCAATCAGATCTAGTGCGGGATTACTGGGAGTTTCCAAAAAGATCATTTTTGTTTTCGATGTAATCGCTTTTTCCCATCCTTCCAAATCCCGGATATCTACATATGAATGTGTAATCCCCCATTTGGGTAACAATTTGGTCAATATCTGGTGCGTGCTCCCAAATAGTGAACGTGAAGCTACCACATGATCTCCGCTGCTCAGGAAAGCTGCCATGCTGGTAAACATAGCTGCCATGCCTGAAGCCATAGCCATCCCTGTCTCTGCGCCTTCTAACAGACAAAGCTTCTCGATGAATTCATCGTTGTTGGGATTGGAGTAGCGAGAATAGATATTCCCTTCTTTTTCGTCTGCAAAGAGTGACCTGGCATCCTCCGCATCATCAAACATAAAACTAGAAGTGGCGTATATAGGCGCAGAGTGCTCTTTTTGCGCAGAACGCTGCATTTGATGTCGAATTGCGATGGTTTCGAATTTTTTTTCACTCATGAGATTTATCTTTACAGTTCCGAAAGGAAAATAATTTGCGAAAATTATCAATTTTCAACCGTTAAAATTACAGCAGTGAAAGAGATAACAGTAAAAGAACTTAAACAAATGATGGACGAAAATGAAGATTTTCAACTCATCGATGTTCGTGAACCCAATGAATACGAAGTTTCACAAATTGGAGGAGAGCTTATTCCATTAGCAACAGTTCCTGACAATGTGAGCAAAATTGCCCGTGACAAAAAGGTGATTGTGCAGTGCAGAAGTGGAAAACGAAGTGCAAATGCTATCCAGTTTCTGGAGCAACAGCATAAATTCGATAATCTATACAACCTCGTAGGTGGAATTCTTGCGTGGAGTGATGAGATCGACCCGAATGTGCAGAAATATTAAAAGACAATAAGTCAATCGGATCGAAAAAACTAAAGCAGCTCATGGCTGCTTTTTTTATTTCGCTTTTAACAAATCAATTCGAATCAGTTGGGTATTAAAACAAAAACGGGACTGCCTCATTTGGCAAAGTCCCGTTCCCAACCAGCTATATTAAGGACGAATTTGGGGTGTTTAATCTACACTTGCAAATGTTCAACACCAATGGCAAAATTTTGTGCGCAAACGACAATTTAATGCTTGAAGCTGCCCAAAGGGACTTTTTTAAAAAGAAATTCGAAGGAGAAAAACTGAATTATTAAGAATATTTCGAACAATAAACCACTCTGCATTGAGAGAAACAACAGTGATCAAATAAACTACCACAAGCAATGGTCATTGGTTATCTAAACCTTAATATTTTTCACAGAAACTGTGAAGAACCCAACCAGTATAAAAACAAAAACGGGACCGCCTCATTAGGCATAGTCCCGTTCCCAACCAGCTATATTAAGGACGAATTTGGGCTCTTCGGAGTAGACTTCCAAACGAATTACCTCAATCGCAAATGTTTGTGCGCGAACGACAATAACTAACCGTAAACAAACTTCAATCAGGGTTTTACAAAGTCTGGATTTTAGACTTTAGCTGATCATAATAGCTTCTCCCCACAGGAAGTTGATTGCCAGAAACCATTACTACTCGCTTTGTTTGATCCAGAGATTCTAAAAAATGGATATTGATTACGTATGAACGATGGATCTGAATAAAATTTTCAGGAAGTACTTCATTCAATTTTTTGAGCTGAATCCTAACCACATAAGTATGGGAAGGAGTATTCACCATGCAATACTTGTCCTGAACCTCAATGAATGATGTTTCACTCATCTTAATTTGCTTCAGTTTATTTCCTTCTCTTACAAAGTACGAATCGGGAATCAGGTCCTCCCATGCAGAATCCCTTGATTCCTCTTTATTCTGACGAATTGCATGTTCGATAGAGCGCTGTAGATTTATTTTGGAAACAGGCTTGTTAAGAAATGTTACCGGCCTGGTAGCCATGGCGTTTTCAAATATATCGTCAGAAAACTCCGATGTAAGATATATGAGCGGGATCGTCAATTCTTCACCTAATTCATTAACGAGATCCAATCCGGTTTTACCTTCTCCCAGATTAATATCAACTATGAGCAAGTCCGGGTTTTCTTCTTTGAAGGCTCTTAGTCCATCTTCATAAGACTCAGCTACTACACATTCGTGACCTATATTATTGATCAGGAGCTTCATGGTGAGCCCAAAAAGGTAATTGTCTTCTACATATAATATTTTTCGAACCTTCGTCATCCTAATTAACCCAGATTACTATAATACTCTTTTTCACCAATATCCATCCAGCCACTGATCTGTTTCCTGAAGGACTGATAGTTGTCATATACTTTTTTAGAAAAACTATCACTTTCTATCAGTTCCACTAATACCTCCTGCGTAGCGGATCTCAGACCTTGCAAAACTTCACCTGGAAATGCTTTAATACTTACCGCTGTTTCCTCCTTAATTTTTTGCAGATATGCTCCGTTCTTAGCGTCAAACTCCGCTGACATCCAGCGATTAAGTCGATAAGCTGCAGTTCTGATTATTTCCTGAAGATCTTCTGGTAACTCCTGAAATTTGGTTTTGTTCACCATCAATTCCAGTACAGGCCCTGTTTCGTGCCAGCCAGGATAGTAATAGTTTTTAGCTACTTGATGAAAACCCATTTTATAATCATGATAAGGGCCAATCCACTCTGTAGCATCTATCACCCCGCGTTCCAGGTTGGTGTAGATTTCCCCACCCGATACTAGCATCGGAGTACCACCTGCTTTGGCAAACACTTTTCCTCCTAATCCCGGAATTCTCATTTTCAATCCTTTCAGGTCGTCGAGGGTATTCACGTCTTTGTTGAACCAACCTCCCATCTGAATGCCAGTATTTCCACACATAAATGGTAGAAGATCGTATGGTTCATATAGCTGCTGCCAAAGCTCAAGACCTCCTCCGGAAATCATCCATGCACCCATTTGCTGAGCATTCATCCCAAATGGAACTGCGGTAAAAAAAGGAGACGCTGGCAATTTTCCAGACCAATAATACGCCGCACCGTGATTCATTTCTACAGCGCCATTGCTTACTGCATCAAACCCTTCCAAAGCCGGGATCAACTCTCCACCACCATAAACAGTGATTTCCATGCGTCCTCCGCTCATTTTACGCACCCATTCCGCCATCAGGTTGCAGCCTTCACCCACTACAGGAAAGTTGGGTGGCCAGGTGGTGGTCATCTTCCAGCGATACGTTTTGTTGAAATTGATATTAACAGATTTTGTCTTTGGAGACAGATCGCATGCTGACAATGCGAGTGTGGAGGAAACAAGTAAGCCTGTTCCTTTCTGGACGAACTTTCTTCTTGAATGTTTTTCGATACTCATTCCAAAAAAATCTGCGGTTGATCAAATATATCCTAAAAGTAGCTATAAATACAAAACCGGGATTCTGCTCAATATTATGGAATGTTAGATCACTGCACGAACTGGTTAAAAGTTAGATGGTTTGCGATTGAGAAACATCTTCATATAAATATTACGCGCCATATTTTCTCCGGTCTCCTTAGCCAATTCTGCTTTCTCACCTACATACAGTTCATTCACTGTTTCTACCCAGATATTTGTCCAGGCATCAAAATGTTCTTTTTTAAACTTACCCCCATATTTTCGGTCTATTTCCACATGCTGAGGCAAGGGTGTTCCTCCATCATAAGTATCCGTAAAGAGGATTTGGGCCGACCAAAACTGCACGAATCTCTTTTTGTGATACTCCCAATTCTTTACCGCATCCGAGAAAAAAACAGAGAGCTCTTTATGTCTGAGCACTTTCGTGTAAAAAACATCGATCAGCACTTCAATATCGTATTCGTCCGTTAAAGGCCGCTTTTCCATAGTGACAACTAGTTGTGAAAAATAGAGCGCAATATTACGACTTTGTTCACTGAACCTTCTGATTATTTGTTTGCTAAATACAATATCCCATTCACTCATGTCATTTTGGCCGCATATTTGGATTATTCCCGGGTTTTTATGCCAAAATGACCATATAAGGTGCTCTCAATTGGATAGGAATGTGATTTGATACACGATGATTATCGACTAAAATAGGGCAATATGAATTTCAATAACTATACAATCAAATCGCAGGAAGTCCTTCAAAAGGCTACAGAAATTGCCAGTGGTAATGGACAGCAAGTCATTGAGACCGGACACCTAATGAGTGCGATACTTCAGTCAGATGAAAATCTCATATCGTTTTTGCTGAAAAAAATTGGGACCACAAGGCAAATGATCAATTCCAAATTGGAAGAAATCATTAAAGGATATCCAAAAGTCTCCGGTGGCCAACCCTATTTATCCAGTCAGGCTCATCAGGCATTACAAAACGCGGAGAAACAGCTGAAGAATTTCGGTGATGATTATGTGGCGGTGGAGCATCTGATCCTTGGAATTTTGGCAGCCGGTGACAAAGTAGCACAGTTACTGAAGGATACGGGTTTTGAGGAAAAATCCCTCATTAAAGCCATTCAGGAATTACGTGGTGGTGATAAGGTGACCGATCAGAATGCCGAGTCTAAGTACAGATCACTAGAGAGATACAGTAAAAATCTAAATGAACTTGCCAAATCTGGTAAAATTGACCCGGTGATTGGGCGTGATGAAGAGATCCGGCGTGTACTGCAAATCCTGGCTAGAAGAACTAAAAACAATCCTATTCTATTAGGGGAACCTGGCGTAGGGAAAACAGCAATTGTAGAAGGCATGGCTCAACGAATAGTCGACGGGGATGTGCCTGAAAACTTAAAAAGCAAAACCATCATCTCTTTGGACATGGGACTTTTGGTAGCCGGAGCTAAATACAAAGGAGAGTTTGAGGAACGATTAAAATCAGTTATCAAAGAAGTGTCTGATAGCAACGGTGAAATTATTCTATTCATTGATGAGATTCATACACTAATAGGTGCTGGTGGCGGAGGTGAGGGCGCCATGGATGCTGCCAATTTGCTCAAACCTGCACTGGCTAGAGGCGAACTGCATGCAATTGGAGCTACTACATTAAAAGAGTACCAGAAGTACATCGAAAAAGATAAGGCTCTGGAGCGAAGGTTCCAGGGAGTGATCATAGATGAACCGAGCGTTACGGATGCCATTTCGATACTCAGGGGAATCAAGGACAAGTATGAAGTACATCACGGTGTGCGTGTAAAGGACGATGCGGTGATCGCCGCTGTGGAGTTGTCAAACAGATATATCGCTGATCGATTTTTGCCTGACAAAGCCATAGATCTAATGGATGAGGCTGCCTCCAAACTCCGAATAGAAATAGACTCACTCCCTGAGGAGCTGGATGAACTCAACCGCAAAATCATGCAGCTGGAAATAGAACGAGAGGCGATCAGGCGAGAGAAAGACAAGTATAAAGAAGCAGAGCTGAGTAGAGAAATTGCAGATCTGGCAGAAAGAAGAAATGACCTGAAAGCCAAATGGGAAAACGAAAAAGGAGTGATTCAGGGCATCAGACAAGAAAAGGAAAACATCGAGAATTTCAAAACTGAAGCGGAGCAGGCAGAACGTGCAGGAGATTTCGGGAAAGTAGCCGAAATCAGATATGGGAAAATCACTGAAGCAGAGCAGCGTCTGGAAAATTTTAAAAAGCAACTAGACGAAATGCAGGGTGAAAAATCTCTGCTAAAAGAGGAAGTAGATAGTGAAGATATTGCCGAAGTGGTGGCCAAATGGACCGGTATTCCAGTCTCAAGAATGCTACAGAGTGAAAGAGAAAAATTACTTCATCTGGAAACAGAACTGGGCAAAAGAGTAGCTGGGCAGGAAGAGGCGATAGCTGCTGTATCTGACGCAGTACGCAGAAGCAGAGCCGGTCTGCATGACCCGAAACGCCCAATTGGTTCTTTTATCTTCCTTGGTACAACTGGAGTAGGTAAAACAGAGCTCGCAAAGGCGCTGGCAGAATATCTCTTCAATGATGACAATGCTATGGTGAGAATCGATATGTCTGAGTATCAGGAAAGACACGCAGTAAGCCGGCTGATCGGCGCACCTCCGGGCTATGTGGGTTATGACGAAGGTGGTCAGCTGACCGAGGCTGTGAGGAGAAAACCTTATAGCGTGATATTGCTGGATGAAATCGAAAAGGCCCACCCGGATGTTTTCAATATCCTGTTGCAGGTTTTGGATGATGGGCGATTAACAGATAACAAAGGACGCGTTGCGAATTTCAAAAACACCATCATCATCATGACTACCAACATTGGTTCTGGATTGATTCAGGAACGATTTGAAGGATTGAATGATGAAAACGCAGAAGGCTTAATAGAAGAAACCAAAAGAGAGGTTTTCGAGCTGCTCAAAAAATCAGTCAGACCGGAATTCCTCAACCGGGTGGATGAAACGATCATGTTCAGACCATTGAGCAGAGTTGATTTGAGAAAAATTGTAGGCATTCAGTTCAAACTGATTCAGAACAGGCTGGAAGAAAATGGTATCAAGATCGAAGCAGATCAGAAGGTGCTGGACTACCTGGGTAGCATCGGGTTCGACCCTCAGTTTGGTGCTCGTCCTTTAAAAAGGGTGATGCAGCGAGAAATTCTCAATGAACTGTCAAAAGACATTCTGAGCGGCAAGATTTCGAAGGATGCCGTAATTGGAATCACACTTTCTGATAGCAACAGTGTTGAGTTCATCAATCTGGATGAAATAAATGTAGAATAATCAGATAGACCCGGCTGCTGACCGGCCGGGTCACTTCAAGGAGATGAAAAGAAATTGGTTTTCTGGTTTTAAAAGATTCTTGTGGCTGTGCATGGTTGGGTATATGATTGCCTGGCACAATGTATATCACAATGAAACGCGCCTCAGAAAAGATGACCAAATGGAAATTCTTTCAGAAATACCGGAAGATCATGAAGATTCTAAGATGATTGACTTATTAAACCCCAATTATGCATTAGGGAATTAGAAGTTGAGTGAAAACTTCGATTATTCAGGTATATGAGCGATTTTGGTGCTATTATCAAAATCACCAAAATGGTTAATCGCAAGG
>JAUIAO010000103.1 GCA_030425425.1 Bacteroidia bacterium
TAAGTAAGGTGTTGGATTTAATGCCAACACCTTTTTTTGGTGCCAATTTTCCTATGTGACTTTTGTTACCTCAGGATTGCTCCAATCTTATTAAACTCCAAACCCCTAAACTCATGAATGATGTTATCAACTTTATCAGCCAGCCATGGCCGTGGTATGTGGCCGGGCCGATCATAGCGGCTACCATGGCAATGCTCCTCTTTCTTGGAGATAATTTTGGCGTCTCAGCCAATTTGCGAACGATCTGCTCTATTGTGGGGGCAGGTAAAAACTGCGAGTTCTTCGCGTTTGACTGGAAAGCCCAGACCTGGAACCTGGTATTTGCTATCGGAATGATGATTGGTGGATTCATAGCGCATGAGTACTTGTCACCATCAGCGGAAGTGAACATCTCTGAGGCTACTCGGCTGGAGTTGCTTTCGCTGGGTATAGAGCAGCCCGGTAGTTCGCTGGCTCCTTTGAGCGTGTTTAGTTGGGAGTCGTTATTGAGTGTCAGAGGGTTTATCATGATTGTGATCGGAGGATTTTTTGTGGGTTTTGGTACGCGATACGCTGGAGGTTGCACATCCGGCCATGCTATCAGTGGATTGAGTGATTTGCAGCCGGCATCTCTGGTGGCGGTCATTGGGTTCTTTCTAGGTGGTCTGATCATGACCTATTTCATCCTTCCTTATTTGCTAGTCCTTTAAACTCACTGTCATGAAACGTAAAATTCTAAGATATTTATTGATCGGTATCATCTTCGGCATCACCCTTGCCAAAGCAGAAATCATTTCCTGGTACAGGATTTATGAGATGTTCAAATTTCAATCATTCCACATGTATGGAGTGATAGGGTCAGCGGTGATACTGGGAATCATCGTGATTCAAGTTATCAAGCGCTTCAAGCTAAAAACGTTCTCAGGCGATCCCATTTATATCAATCCAAAGCAATTTAGTATTACCCGCTACCTGGCAGGAGGGACGATCTTCGGCCTTGGCTGGGCAATGACTGGTGCTTGTCCCGGGCCTTTATTTATCATGGTTGGGAATGGTGTGACCGTGATGGTGGTGGCCATTGGCTCTGCATTGCTAGGGACCTACGTGTATGGTTTGCTGAGGAGTCGGTTGCCGCATTAGTATTTGGAGTCATGAGGGTTGAATGAATGACTTAAATTCCTCGGTCTGTGAATTATAGACAGATTGACAATGATTTATATGCCAGAAACCACGGGACAGCTACCCACTTATTCAATTACTGAACTTCCTTTGGCCAGTTCCATCCCAACCACACAATGGTGAATGTGAGGATGCTTTCCAAAAATGCAAGAAAGACATAAAAGCCATACCAGGGAGTTAAGGAGTTAATCCCTATTAAGATCATCATTAAGGTAAAAACCATTCCAATAAGCACATTCAGAAACCTATTGACTTTGGGTGTCAATAATATTGATAGGGCAACCATAAGTGAAGGAATTGCCAGGGTTACCGATGCGATCAATAGTTTGGTTGGGCTGTCCAAAACATTGGTTCCGGTGAGAAGACTCTCCACTTTGTCTGGAGTATATAATTCAAAATAGTCACCGTATAGGTAACAAAATACTACAGAGGTCCATAGAGCGGCAAGCTTTATTTTGATATTGGTCTGAGGGTTCTCCAGCATATCATTCCAGTGATTAGTACGTTCTACTCAAGCAGATGCTAAAACCTCTGAAATAGTTGCTTGGCTTTGGGCAGTATTACCCCTCGGTCTATAACTCACAGATGGATTGAAAATTTTTTGTGCTCCAGAAACCACAGGACAGGATGCCAAGTCCGCCCAGTACGAGATCGTTCCACGCCGGCCGTACGCTGGGTGGTGTGAGAGGCGCACCCCATCAGTTAACGCTGGTGGGGCCGTCTACTCGATTACCAGCTTTTTACTTTCCGCTTTGGTTAAAGAGTCTTGCAAGAAACCCTTGTTTGATCTTCTTTTCAATGACCCAAATGGATTCATCAGTTGGCCGTATAATCTTAGAGTTGGCACCAAACTTCCCCCAGGAAAAACCTGTCTTTATTGGTTCGTTCGTTAGGTCAGCAATTAAAAACGATTCAGGCAGTTCAACAGTTGATTCAAAATCGTAATCACGTTCATTTCGTTGCATGATTCCAACCTTTTCGTTCCAGATGTCAAATACGATTTTTTCATGAATTGTATCAAGGTTTGATTCTCCGCCTATGCGTCCAAATTCATCCACGTGTTCGATGAACTGTGTTAGGTTGTCAGAGTGCTTCACAATGACAGCAGGGTCGTGGCAGACATAATACACCTCATTCCAGTTGCCTTTAGAATCAATATCTTGAATCCAAAAGTTGCCAAAACCATCACCTGCAAGTTGAATCGAGTTCGGAAAAACTTCTTCAAATCCGAAATGACCAAATGAGTCAAATCTAACTTCCTCCAGACCATAAAATTCAAAGCCACGACAGAACTTAAGAAGTTCCTCAATTTCAATTGGTAAGTGTTGATTCGGTAAAGTCTTTTTGAGTTGGTCTATCTCAGATTGACCCATGCCTTCAAGCAGTTCTACCTTGTATGCGTCACCGTCTTCGGATTCATACTGGTTGTCAAGGATGGATTTCAGTTTCTCAGTTGGAGTCATATTCGTATTGCGAGTATTGCTGGTAACGACCAGCTATCGGGCGTATGTCCGCAGTTGGTGAATAGCACTAAAGTAGTGAAATCTGCCGAAGCTCACAACGGTTCAGAGAGGTACTGCGTTCCGAAAGTCTAAAAATCCTGCGAGCAAAAAGTAGGTAGAAAGCAATGCCATTTCTCAGCGGCAGATTCACGGTCGAGTTGCACTGAAACTTGCCAAAAAGCCCGTTGACATATGCCCGATCAGCGACTGTTATCTACCTGTTTAATAAAGGTTTTGTTCGATTACATTTCGAAGCTCAATGAGCCCAATGAAATGCGGTTCTCGTTTGTTCAACAGTTCAAAGTCTATGTATCCTACTCTTGTCATCACGTTAAATTCTCCAAGTACATGATCGAGATATAAAAAGCCGAGGGATCTGTAGCGTTTGTCTTCATCATCAAGATTGGGGATGTAATAGGTAATGTCGACTTTCTCTCGTTCCATGTCGAGTTCAAAATCTACAAATAAGTTGTCCAATTCCAGTTCAAGACCTTGGTAATTCAAAATTTTCGGATCCATTGGGTGACGAAACTTCCTTATTGACCAGTTGCTGATGTTAGGAGCACTTGCAGCTAAGTTTTGAACATGTTCGATACTAGCGGAAATCCCATCACAACTGATTACAAGGACAAAGGAGTCTTCATTCATCGTTAGTTCTGCTATAAGATCAGAGTTCACACGCTTAATCTGATCCGATAGCTCGTTGAAGATGCCGTAATCAGTTCGATCTTTTGTAGAGATGAATTTTTCGAGTTTCTGTTTGTTCTTAACAAACCACTTCCAAAACCTCTTTTTTGTGTCTCGTTGGAAAATCACTTGCGATTGGGATAATGGTAGATAACGATCAGATATGGCGAGTGGCCATACCCTTTGTAAACACCTCTAAAGTAGTGAAACTGCCCAACCCCCGCAACAGTATCCACAATGCACTGCGTTCTGAAAGTCTAAATCCAGAAAGAAGAAAGTAACTAGAAGCATAAACGCTAGCAGAATGGGCAGTAGAACGGGCGAGTTGCGCAGAAGTATCAAGTAGCTCAGTTGGCCATTCGCTATATCGCTTGTTATCTACCGTATTTCCATGTCGTTTGTCATAGGAAGATCAGGAATTCGACCGTCTAAAAAAAGTTGGACTTCATGATCTCCACCATGTATTTGAATATTCATGCCGTTCTGTTTGAGTTCTCTCAAAACGTAAGCGAATTTGAAGATGCTATCACTGATCATCACTCTTAGTTTGGTTGGCTTTATTCCACTTTCAATTATTAAGTGTTGTGGAGTTCTATGCATTGCCTTTGCATAAGTAATTCGCTCAATGTCTTTGTTCGGAAGTTCGTGTTGGACGGTTCCATTAAAAATACTGTTCTTGCTTACAGTTATGGAGTCAGTTGAAATGATCAGACCATCGTAATATTGATTTTCGTTGAGTAGTACTGTGAAAACTAATGCGATTACTCCAATTGTTAAGAAAGTTAGATTGAAACTAAAACCTGCCACCAACAAGTAAACTACAATGAAAATTGCAGTCCCAATTAAGAGTTTCTTAAATGCTGATTTTGGCTGTCGTTCAAATAATGTGTTGTTCGTGTTCAATGAGGAGTCAGTGTGGTAGATAACATTAATGCAACGCGCACTGTGCGCGTTACCCGATATTCAAATATACCTGATCATTATATCAAATTACTGCTTATCAAACGAAAATTGATCATTGATACTTCTTAAACAGCTTAACGCTTAGAATTGGTTTATGAACCTTCATATGTTCCCAAGGTTACACTAATCCCTGTTTTTAATGTAAAGTGGTTCTGACTTACTGTTTTATTCAAATTAATGGATAATTGCTGCTCAGATACAAACATAAGTACTTATATAAATGGATATCTATCAATATCCATCTCACTTTGGTCATGTTGGTGCCTACGTAAGTCCCCTGTATTCCACATGGCTTCATCTTTCCTACCGGAAAACATCCTGCGCTCCGCATGGCTCCACCGGGACTCTCCGAAACCACCCTGCGCTGCGCATGGCTTCACCGGAAATCTCCGAAACCGCCCTGCGCTCCGCATGGCTCCACCGGAGCTCTCCGAAACCGTCCTGCACAGCGCATGGCTCTACCGGAACTGTCCGAAACCGCCCTGCGCTGCGCATGACAACAATAAAACCTTATGAGTGAAGATTTTTATAATAGGTGAGTTAAAAAACCGTTATGATGTTTGATATTTAACTTCATATATCACTAAATTGTATGATGTACCATATTAATTCACAAAAACTATGATTAACAAAACAGACCTCAGTAAATTTCGTAACGGTGAGATCATCAAATTTCTCTCCAATGTGCTCTCCATTTTGTCAGAAAATGGGGTAGCATCTCTTGCAGGATTGCAGTCGGATGTACAGCAAGCTTATGAAGATCTCATGAAAGCCTATAAGATGGAGCGGGGTAGTAAGATCACTACTTCTCTGGTCAATCTGGACAAAGCACGAGACGGGTATTTTGTAGCACTCAGAGTGATCCTAGAGCAACACGCTACCTATCACCCTGAGGATAAGAGCCGTGACAAAGCTGCTAGGTTGCTGGAAATAGTCACCAGGCATGGAATAGACCTTCATCGCAAGAGCTATCAGGAGCAGACTGCCGGCATGGATGATATCTGTGAGCTGATGGATGCCAGTGAGGATAACTTAGCTGATCTCACACTGCTGGGAGTGGAGGTGTATTATACTGCCATGAAAACCACCAACGAGGAGTTTGATGCTAAATACCTGGACAGGAACAGCGAATATGCCTCAATGCCTGCTGAGAGCCTGGCCGACCTGAGAGTAAAGGCAGAAGAAATGTTCAAAAAGCTGGCGACTCATCTCAACGCACACCTGATATTGGCAGAAGACCCTGCTCCATTCGAATTGTTGTCTGCAGAGATCGGGACGCTGCTTCAGTCGTATTACGACGTGATAGACCGACGCACTGCAACGGATATGCCTGATGATGTGACTACCGACACGGCAGAGGAGCTGGATGCCGACTATGAAGAGGCTGTAGATGCCTAAGGATCAGCGGTTGCAACAATCAACCGGGAATTTCGCTAGACGAGGTTCCCGGTTTTTTTATCCTTAATGTGAGCTTTCAATGCTCGTAACAGAAGTATGTTTTGTGAGGATAATTACCTTGACGTAAATGATTGACCAACACCCCACCCTCAATATATTTCACCTCGATTGGTGTCCTCACTAATCGAAACCACTATTGGGTTTTGAAGACACAAACCATTCTTTTCGAGTTTAAAAATTGAATTTTTACGGTTACTAAATGAGTTTTGGTAGTATTGAAATATGTACTATAACCAGAAAAAATATAATTTAAACAAG
>JAUIAO010000052.1 GCA_030425425.1 Bacteroidia bacterium
CAAAGCCCTAAGAGCTCAGTTTCGTGGAGTTAAAAGGGTATCATTCTTCTTATACAGACTATCCAAAATCTATGCATAGTACAATCACTCCACAGAAATATTGCTTGATCCAAGATGACACCGGAAAATGAATGAGATAGAAGTAGTTGTTTACAGAAGGGTATAAAAAGAAAAAGGTCGTGGCACCCCTACCACGACCAGATTCAAATAAACAACATTAACCCAAAAATGGCTATAAGAGAAGGACTCGAACCTCCAGAGAGAATCTCTCAATTCTCACCCTCATTTTTGATGAGAGCATGTCTTCCTTTTCATCATCTTATAGTATGAAGCAGCAACTTCTTTACTGCGTTTTGATGACTCAAAATTACTACAATCCTCGATTTATTAAAAAAAATCATGGTGTTTTTAAAATATTTTACATGGGGGCGGATTAAAAACGTTTTCATTTGAAATTTTCATAATTGAAGTGCCCTTTTAAAATCAATATTAGATTTCATTTAATAGTTTATTGCGAATTTCGAATGTTTATTTTGGCAAAAACGCCTCTTATTGAATAAAATTTTTTCAAAATACGTTTTCACCAAACAGATCTGACTAAAATCAAAGCCAAGTCTGCCATAAATCAACAATCCGTGTAAAACGTACATAAAAATATTATTTCACACATTGCTTTTACATTCAAACCCAATTTGTAAAACCGGGAAATACATTTCAAACCAATATGAACAGGAAGCCTATAGATTAGAAAAAGTCTCATAACTTAGTCTTCTTAGAAAAGCATAGTACTTGAACACTAACATTAAAGAAAACATCAACCAAGGCGAAGAAGGAAGTAAAGGCACACTCAGTACATTCGGAGGAGTCTTCACACCATCTATTCTCACCATTTTAGGAGTGATCATGTACCTGCGTTTCGGCTGGGTAGTTGGTCAGGTTGGGCTCTGGTCTACGTTAATCATTGTCACCTTATCTACCTCCATCACCTTTCTGACTTCATTATCTATTTCATCCATCGCCACGGACAGAAAAGTAAAAATAGGAGGTGCCTACTATATGATCAGCAGATCATTGGGAATAGAATCCGGAGGAGCCGTTGGAATCCCTTTATTCATAGCTCAGACACTATCCATCGCCTTATATACCGTTGGTTTCGCAGAGAGTTTTGTGGAGGTCTTCCCATATTTCGATGAAAAGATGGTAGGACTTGCCGTTACACTATTAGTTGGTGTAGTAGCCCTCACTTCCCCAAATATTGCTATCAAGGTGCAATACTTTATCATGGCAGCCATTGCCGTCTCCTTGGTTTCATTGGTTTTTGGTAGCCCAATCGATCCGGCAACTGCTGAAAACATTCCCACATCTGAAATAGAAAAAGTAGGATTCTGGAGAGTTTTTGCCATTTTCTTCCCGGCGGTTACAGGCATCATGTCAGGGGTGGGAATGTCAGGAGATCTCAAAAACCCAGGCCGATCTATTCCAAGAGGCACACTACTGGCTGTGGGAGTCGGATACATCATCTATATGATTCTTCCGCTCATCCTGCATGCCAGAGCCGACGCTAATTCTCTGATTATCGACCCATTGATCATGCGTAAGATTTCCTTTTGGGGAGACGCCATCCTACTCGGTGTTTGGGGCGCTACATTGTCCAGTGCCCTTGGAAGTATTCTGGGCTCTCCACGAGTATTGCAAGCACTAGCCCGAGACAATGTATTACCAAGATTCCTCAGCTGGCTGGGTAAAGGCACCAAAAAAGACGATTCACCAAGAGTGGGTACAGCATTCGTACTGTTAATCTCTCTGGTCGCAGTTTATTTTGGTAATCTAGACCTGATTGCTCCGGTTTTGACCATGTTTTTCCTGGCTACCTATGGCGTACTCAATATCGCTTCCGCAATTGAGAATTTCCTCAAAAGCCCATCATTCAGACCGACATTCCAGATTTCATGGCTTTCCTCTTTTGCCGGCGCATTAGGGTGCATCATTGTCATGTTTCTGATCAATGGATTTGCTACCATCCTGGCTATTATTTTTGTATTACTCATTTACATCTGGCTGGAAAGTCGCCGGCTCAACTCCAACTGGGGAGATGTGTGGCAAGGCGTTTGGATGGCGCTTTCGCGAA
Organism: Bacteroidia bacterium; assembly: GCA_030425425.1. GTDB lineage: Bacteria > Bacteroidota > Bacteroidia > Cytophagales > Cyclobacteriaceae > Marinoscillum. The sequence goes on from JAUIAO010000052.1 coordinate 2,129, forward strand.
ATGCACTACTGAGACTCAAGTCTACTTCCGAGCCAAAAAACTGGTATCCGCATCTTCTGGTGCTCTCGGGATCACCAACCAAAAGATGGTATTTGATTTCACTCAGCAATGATATCGTCCAAAACAAGGGACTGATGACTGTTGCTTCGATCATCAAAACAGATGCTGTAGATCTGGATCGTCAGAAAAAAATGGAAACGAAAGTTCGGGAGTTTCTTCTGGACAAGGGCATCAACTGTATGGTGAGAATTAGCTCGGCCGAAGATCCGTATAAAGGAGGTAGAAAACTGGTGGAAGTCTATGGAATGGGTAGTCTTTTTCCGAATACGGTGGTCCTGGGCATGACCACAGACAAATCGCACATGCCAGATTATAGTAACATGATTGCCAAATTCTATGAGGCAAAAAGAAATGTCCTGATCATCCGGGACAATGATCGCTGGAAATACACCATCAAAAACCGAATAGATATCTGGTGGGCTGGACTAAAAGGAAATGGTGCATTGATGATCTTGCTGGCATACCAAATGAAAAAAAGTAGCAACTGGCGACAAACGGAGATAGTGCTGAATGTGGTGACCCGAGATGAGGAATCTGTAGAAACAGCCGGTAATAACCTGGAAGCATTGGCTGAGTCTATGAGAATTCCTGCTAAAACAAAAATATACCCTGCAGATGGACGGCCGTTTTTTGAATTGTTACAAGATAAATCTGCAAGCGCCGATCTGGTGATCCTGGGACTAGCCAAACCAATGGAAGATTATGAAAAATATCTCGGAGACTTTCTGGATAAGACTGAAGGGCTACCAACGACCATGTATGTACTGGCAGGCGAAGAAGTAGCTTTTGACCAGGTGCTGAAATAAGGGCTTGAAGATGTAGAGAATCAAAAAATCAGAAGTAAAAAATCTCTTAATAAACTCGAATAACACTGCGAACAAAAAATGAGGGTTTTGACCCTTTTGCTCGTAACAGCTATGGGAACTATCTACAGACAATACAATTATAAAATTCAAATCATTGATCACACTCATACAATATACTGACCCGGAATACCATGTAGGTGAGCAACTTACAATCTCTGAAGCCGCTGACCTTGTTAAAAGTGACCAAGTCAACTGGATTGATATAGAAATAACCAATCAAGAACTGGTAGATGAAGTTTGTGATCAATTTGGGATTCACCCATTGATTGCTGATGATATTTTGAATATCACACAGCTCCCAAAATTTGAATTGTTTAACAAACACATCTTTTTTACCACTAAAATGCTCAATTATGAGCCGGATAGTGGCAAAATACATGAAGAGCACCTTAGCCTGGTCATCACAGAAAACTTGCTCATCACCTTTCAGGAAGGCATACCGGGTGATTCTTTCAATGAACTGCGAGAACGCATCAAACTGGCAAAAGGGCTAATTAGAGCGTATCAAGTGGATTACTTACTCTATCACATCCTGGATGCGGTGGTGGATCATTATCTGGGAATCATGGAAAAGCTAAGGTCTAAAATCGAATCCCTGGAGGCACATGCGCTCAAGCATCCGGGAGACGATATCATGAGCCAGGTGCTGGAAATCAAAAAAGACATCAATATTCTGCGAAGACTAGCCTTACCAATGCGCGATGCGCTCAACAAAATGCGGGTGGAAGCTGATCATTTCATCAAGGAATCTTCAGTAAACTACTTCCAGGATGTGGCCGACCATCTCAATTACCTGATCAGCTCGTTCGAAACTTCACGAGAGATGCTGCGTGACCTCATGGATCTTCAGCATTCCAATCAAAACAATGAAATGAACCGTGTGATGAAAACGCTGACCGTGGTTTCGGCCATTTTCATTCCTTTGACTTTTCTGGCGGGTGTCTATGGCATGAACTTCAGACACATGCCCGAGCTCAGCTCTGAATGGGGCTATCCTTCTATTATTGGGATCATGATGTCTGTGGCAATTTTCATGATCTTTTATATGAGGAAAAAACGCTGGTTTTGATCCGATATCAAAAGGTTCTCTTATTTCGAAACAAAATGTTCGGGTGTGACCACCCGAACTGATTGACTTCTACTTATGCTACTTCCTGCGGAACTGGTGTGTAGAAAAACTGTTCCAGAACAATTTTTCCATCCTGTACTCCATATACACAGATTTCATCCATTCTCATGGGCTCGGGTGCTCCTTTGGCCTTTACCTTAGATTTCATGGTAATCGCAAAGTAATCATCCGCTACAATCGGATCAGAAATTTCACTTTCCAATACTTCCTCAACCATATTCGTCCAGACTTCTGCTTTTTTGGCGATCTCAGCCATCCCTTGTACGGTTGGCCATGCGCTACCCTCAGGTTCTACACTTTTAATGTTTGGTGAGTACAGTTCGTTGTAAGCCTCTTCATATTTACCTTCTCGGCAAAGAGCGACGAGTTTGTTTGCTACTTCTTGTGTTGTCATGATTTGTAATTTTTAAATGATCGATGACACAAAGAAATCCAGCCGAGTGACAGCCCTATGTCACTGTGAAAAAGATTCTTTATAAAATATTTTGGCGTGGGTAGGGTTATTGATTGTAAGAGCGTTTTAACCACATAAGAACCAAAATACCAGAAAAATGAATATCCTACTGATCTACTGCTACATCACTAACCAATACCATTTGATCCCTGCAAATAGATTTAAAGACTATCAAAATCCAGAATTGCTTTTTGAATTTGGAGAAGATGAATTGCGTCTTGCCAAAAAGATTTTAAATAATCTGAGAATAGAGAAGACCCAGCGAGAGCGCAGCGAGTTGGTGGCGGCTTAAAATAAACTACCCCGAGACAGAGACATTAGGTTAATTGACGGAGTTTACTATGCAAACATCAAGTCTCTCGGCCCAGAGGGTCAGGGAATAAATCCCACAAGTGGGATTCAACAACGCTCCTGCATAACTCTTCACAGATTATCAGAAATCAAACGATTCCTGAATTACTTCATAAAGTCTCCACAAGCTGGATATTATTACCACAGGTATCATTGAAAACGGCCACTTTCCACGTTCCCATTTCAGTAGGCTCCATGCTAAACTCCACCCCCAGACCTATCAATCGGTCATATTCTTCCTGCACATTGTCCACATCGAATTGAGTGTAAGGTACACCCGCTTCCATCAATGCTTCCTGATAAACCTTCGATGGCTCAAAATGATTGGGTGCAGGCTCTAGCAAGAGTTCAGGGCCGTCTGGCCATTCTGGAGAAACAACCGTCAGCCACCGATTACCTCCACCCAATGGATTATCGAGTTTTTTGATGAATCCCAGTTTTTCGGTATAAAATTTCAAGGCCTTTTCCTGATCTCTAACAGGGATACTGATGAGTGTTACTTTCATGATTCAATTGGAGTGATGATTTTTCAAAGATTCCCTATCCGCCAATAAAAAACTTCTCGAAAGTTGCTCTTTTCGATATTGTGCGGGAGCCTTTCCTGTCCTGGTCTTAAACAAGACGCTGAATGACCCGAGACTTGTAAACCCAACTGCAAAGCATGTTTCAGTTACAGACACTCTCTTTTGCAGAAGAGCTTTTGACTTTTCTATTCGAACATTGATCAAATACTGCCTGGGCGTAAGCCCGTAGTACTTTTTAAACAAACGAATCAGATGAAATTTCGAAATCAAGTGTGTTTTCGAAAGTTGGTCCAAATTCAAATCAGTTTCAGATTTCGATGTGATATCATTTCTCACAGCGATAATTGCATCGATCTGCTCCTGGTTTTTATATAGGGTCGACTGAAGACTCCTCAGCTTTTGTTCGTAAAATGTCATTGGCGTTCGGCTCTTTTAAATCCAGATGTGAATTAGAAATAAGTCCCATTTGGGTAAAATAGTGAAATCTATCCCAAGCGACAAGCTGAATTTCAGAGCGTTATAGCACTAAGCCATTCTAGACACTTTCTCTTCATGATCGATTGGTGTGTCTCCAAACGAGGAGGTGGATTTTAAGACCTTGAACGTCCCTGTTCTCTCCCCTCAGGATATCGTGAAGGATTTTGGATAAGATCATTGATTGAAAAGCACGCTCATTTCATCTTGACTGTTGGTGGAAAACACCAACAGGGGCAGAGAAATTCAAGTAAAAAAGGATGACCCCAGATTAGTCAGTGATTTTGTTACATACAATTCTCCCAACGGAGGCGGAGGATTTCCACCTGCTGGATTCGTACCACTTCGTGGCACACCAACGCTAAGCTAGCAGGAGTGCGCCCCGAGCTTAGCAAGCTCTGATAAAACTAATGAATCAGCCGGTGCTTCCCAAGTATCATATAAGCACTGCGCACAGAAAGATGAAAAAATCCAGCGAACTGAAGAAAGTAGAAAGTACTGATCTTTCCCAGCGGCTGATTCATGGTGATGTTTGCACTGAAGCTTGTAAAATGGCAATTGGCGCATTCTTGCTAGCGCTTGTTGGCCTCCGTCTATTTTCGTTCGTGCGGTGTTCGGTTGTTAAATTGGAGAAGAAGTTAAAACGAGTTTTTCGTTCTGAGTTTCCTCGCCAGTTTTCCAAGTTCGTTTGTAAATCTCGTTAAGAGTTGAGTCGGGGTTAAACGTTAGAATAAGATGTTTCCTCGTGGTTGGATCGATATCCGCCCAAGAATATTCTTCATTAAGAAAGTATGCATATTCATCAGGTTTAACGTTCGAGGAGTTATTGTTCGGCTGTCCAAGCAGTTCGACTACCTCGGATTTGGAAATTCCAGGTCTTAAATAGTTGTTCACCAAATCTACAAGCATCTGTTCGCGATGTACATAACCAAAATCAAATTGCTTGTTCCATAGTTGGCGATCGAAGGTCTCTTGCTTAATGGGTCGTTCACAGTTCGTTAGAAAGTTGCATAGTACCAGCAGGAGTCCGTATTTAAGATATTTCGTCATGTAGTCAATGGAGGCCAACCAGCTATCGGTCCGCAGCTAGTGAATAGCACGAATCTAGTGAAATCTGCCGAAGCTCACAACGGTTCAGAGAGGCACTGCGTTCTGAAAATCAAAATCTCCTGCAAGCAGAAGAAGGTAGAAAGCACTGTAGATTCTCAGCGGCAGATATCACGGTCGAATTGCACCGAAACTAGCAAGAAAGCACTCTGACATATGCCCGATCAGCGTCTGTTATAGGCAGTTATTCAAGTTCAATGAAGTCGTTTATTTTTACCTCAAATTCACCTTTTTCAAAGTTGGTTAATGCCCAAGGTGCAAAGTCATCTTTTTGGTTTGGTAAGTAATACCACATTAACACCTTTTGAGCTTCATCAAAGAGTTCTGATTTTATGTAAGTGCCAATCTCAAGGAGTTGATCCTTGTTAATGGGTTCTTCTAAATCAATAGTTACCTCACCTAATTTTGAAAACTTCGTGTAGTTCCGAGTTCGGATTTCGAATTTGATTGGTTTGATCGACTTTTTGGTACTTGGAATTTGAGTCAAATAGGTTACTTCGTTTTGAGCCCCGTCTTCAATTAACTCCCTTTCAAATCTGTAAGTACCTTCGATTTGAATGATTTGATAGAAGGAAATTCCTCTGCCAGCTAATTCATTCATGATTAGGTCTCTTTTATCCTGCTCCATTCTCAGTCCAAAATAAATGGCCGTAATTGCGCGATGGTTATATTGAAACGAGCCTGATTGATCAGTTATTAGTCGGAATTCTTCTTCATAAGACCAACTTTTTGATTTGGTTCCAGCGAGTTTTTTAATTATTGGTAATCCACCTTTACCCGAAATATCTGATATGTCAACTTGTGGTATTTTGTTCGAATACTTAATGGGAAATGAATAGATTTTATCCATCTTATTCGTAGTAAGAAGTATGTCCAAGTCATATTCGATACAAAAGCCTTTATGTGAGTTAGCATAATGTGCCCAAAGAAGCTCGTGGTTGTAGGTTTGTGATAGAGAATAAATGCCAATGACTTTTCTTCGTTCAATGACATTGTTTAATGCATTAACTACCTCGTCGCTTGCAGATTTATCTAATTTCCTATTGAAAATCTTAATGATAAGTCCAAGTTGAGTTTGGAAGTTCTGAGTTGAAATGAAGGCCTCACAGGGATCATTTAATGAATCTATACTGGCGGACCAGAAGTGATTCTTTCTTATAGATTTAAGATCACGTTCGAATGTTTCTTTGTCTCCCGATCTGTATTTGTAAACTGGCTTCAAATTATTGAGTAATCCCTATTGCCTATAACATTCGTTATTGCGCACCCTTGTTACGCATAATCTGGATTGCACTTTGCTTAATTCTTTACCAGAAATCAGGGACGTTTAAAATCTCATCTCCTGATTCCTGTTCAGTTGTCAATCTAGCACCAAACCATTAACAAAGCAAGCAACGCCAAAAGGCATTTTCCGTGTTATGAAAAATATTCATAACAACTCTTGCAATCAGTTTAACCCTTTTTCATCACCATCTGAAACAAAGCACTCAGCACCATCACCAGCACCAAACCAACGGCATTGTACCAGAGGTAACCCAGACTGATCACCTCATAGATCACCAGAAAATGGAACGTCAACACCACAATCTGAGCAATGACCGTAGCCCAGAAAACAGCATTTCCCTGCACCCATTTCATAAAAAAAGCCACTAGAAAAAGTCCGAGGATAGTTCCATAAAAAATCGACCCTACAATGTTGACTGCTTCTATGAGGTTCTCCGAATTTTTGGCCAAAATCGCAAAGGAAATGGCCAGCACTCCCCATCCAAACGTGAGCAGCTTGGATACCCAGACATGTCGCTTATCTAGATCGGCATCCTTCGCTCTGAACAGCCTTTTGTAAAAATCGATACTCGTAGTAGAAGCCAGCGCATTCAGCTCAGAAGAAGAGGAAGACATGGCCGCAGAAAAGATCACCGCCAGCAAAAGCCCAATTAATCCATGCGGCAGATAAGTCATGATAAACGTCAAAAACACATAATCAGAATCTTTGGTTTTCAAAGCTGGATTGGCTTTCTCTATTAAGCCTTTCACCTGAGTTCTTACTTCCTGAATCCTTTCATCCGTCGCTCTGAAGGCAGCTTGTGCTGCGTCTCCTGATTTTAAAGACAATTCGACCGCCTGAGATTTTCGTTGATCATGAAGGGACTCATATTCTGTCACCAACTGACGATATTCATTCTTATATGGTGAGTTCAAAACTGCCTGAATGGACGCATCCTTGAAATGAACTGGTGGCGTATTGAAGATGTAAAAAACGTACACCAATACCCCAACGAGCAAAATGAAAAACTGCATCGGGATTTTCAGAATAGCGTTGAACATCAACCCCATCCGGCTTTCGGTGGTGTTTTTAGCCACTATATATCGCTGCACTTGCGACTGGTCCGTACCGAAGTAAGAGAGCGCTAAAAACAAACCTCCCAGCAATCCACTCCAAACTGTATATCGCTTCTCAAAATTCAAATCAAAATCTACCGCATTGAGCTTGTCCAGACTTCCGGCAAGGTGAAGCGCCTCTCCAAAAGATACGTGCTCATTGATATAGCGAATCAAAATGAAAAACGCCACAAACATGCCTACCATGATCACACCCATCTGCTGTTTTTGGGTGATGCTCACTGCCTTGGTACCTCCTGAAACCGTATAGACAATCACCAAAACTCCAGTGATCAAAATCGTATAGGTGAGGTTCCAGCCCAGCATGCTCGAAACGATAATCGCAGGAGCATAAATGGTAATGCCAGCTGCCAGTCCTCGTTGGATCAAAAACAGGAAAGCTCCTAAAAGCCGTGTTTTCAAGTCAAATCGACTTTCCAGATATTCGTATGCTGTATAGACATTGAGCTTGTAAAAGATGGGAATGAAAACCGCCGAAACGATGATCAGCGCAATGGGCAATCCAAAGTAATTCTGAACGAATCCCATTCCGCTTTCATAAGCCTGACCCGGTGTGGAAATGAATGTGATCGCACTGGCTTGAGTCGCCATTACTGACAGGCCAATCGTCCCCCATTTTAGGGACTTATCTCCCATGAGATAGCCTTCTATGCTGTTTTGCTTACGGGTTTTCCAAACGCCGTAAGAAACAATGGCAATCAAAGTCCCGAAGAGTACCAAATAATCGAGATAATTCATCTGAATGCCTGGCTAAAGAGGTAAAACAAAAAAACTAGCACTACCAGATTGCTGATTACAATCAGATATATGGTTTTCCACGATTTGAAAAAAGGAGGTTTTTCTGAGCTTTCCCGGGGTGTGGTCATGTTGTGTATCTTATTTGTCTCCTAGTGAAATCATATTAATCAACAACTTGTAAGCTCCCGGCACTCCCGGTGGCAATTCCCTGAAAAAGGACAATCCAGTGTAGACGTAATAGCCTTTGCCATACTTCGCAACAAGCAAGCTCCCTTGCTTTGGAGATTCTCCCGGATCATTCATCTCCAATATTGGCTCGAAAGCCGCATCCCATTCAGAAGGGAAGTACAAACCACGCTCCTGCACCCATCCATCAAAATCATCTTTGGTAATCTTAAAAGGCTGATTCAGTACGTCATGCTTTGGTGCTAAAACTTTGACTGGAGATTCCTCCACGGTCACTCGATCTCTGGACAATTGAATAGGTAATGGAGCCACATCCTGTGTAACCAACCGATGACTGGTATTGTACTGTACAATCACATTTCCCCCGGCCTTAGCATATTCAAACAACTCCTGATTTTTGAAAGCCAGCCACGGCACAGTATTGAATGCCCTCACACCGAGGATCACTGCATCATACTTTTCCATATTGCTGGCTGTCACCTGATCTTTGTCCAGAAGATCCACTTGAAATCCTACTTGCTGAAGCGACTGGGGTACTTCATCTCCAGCCCCCATGATGTAGCCTATTCTCTTTCCTGTAGGTACAGCATCAATTTTTACAGCATCTACTTCTGCTTTCGGGAAGAGCACCTGACGTGGAATGTGATCGTAAGCAATTTCCTGTTTGCTCAAATCATAGGTCTCACCATTGGCTCTTGCCAACGCAGTAATTTTTCCCGAAGAAGCTTTTTTAGATGGTGTAATTTCAAATATAAAGACTTGCTCTTCGTCTTTGCTTTTCAGCTCAAAATCATGGGAACTAGGTTGGCAATTCCATACATCGGGCATCTCCAGGCTCACCTGCCCGGCCTGATTATCTGCTCCGGCTATCACACTCACTTCGATCGATTTAGATTCACTCCCCGCAAACACCAAGGAGGAAGATTTGATATTGACCATCACTTTTGGCTGGATCACCAATGGCTGGGTGACCTCTCCACGCACAGGATCAGTCTTCTTAAAAACCACCGGCAATTCATAATCCACAAACTGTCCGTCTATTGTCAGAGAAACCCTTGCTGTCACAGCTGGGTTATTTTCTGGCAAACCACGTAGCAATTGATCTGCTACAGCATACATGCCTTCTGTTCCTGATTGCTCCAGCCAATACGGATTGGTGTTACTCATGTCCTCAGGAATCTGAATCTGATATGAAAATTGATTGCGCTGATTGGGTGATAGCTCCAGATTGTAAATAAACTGTTCATTGAAAATGGAGAAATTCAATGATGTCAGCACCAAAGGAGCATCACTGCGGTTAATTGCCTCAAAATTCACAGTGATAGAATCACCAGGTGTATAATTTGGCTGGTCAGCAGCTACTTCCAGATAAGTACCAGTCACCATCAAGATCAATTCTCTAAGCTCCTGCAGCTTGACTTCCTTCCAATATTGATCCGGTATTTTGAGGAGCGCTGCCCGAGCATTCATCAGTTCTCCCAGAATGGCGGATGGCTTAGCCGGATCAAAATTGAGACGTGCCTCATTCAAATAATAACTCACCTCTTCTGATCCTTCCACGCGCTTCCAAGATGTGTCTATACCTCCGAAAAGTGACTCGGCCTTGTCTCCACCCCATTGCTCAAAATATTCATACTCGGCTCCACGATCTCCAGAGTCTCCAAATCCCTGGCTTTTGTGCATACTTCTGCTCAGTGCAGAGATTTCTGTATAGGATTGACCAAGATTGGAATTGTATTGACCTACATCTTCTCTGATGTATTTTTCAGGATCAAATTGCTGACCGGATCTTCTGAAAAACCACGTGCTGGTATTCCAAAAAATTCGCTCCGGCTGCCAAGGCTCCACATACTTCAGTTGCTCCGGGAATACAGCTGGATCTCCACTTTTCTCAAAAGCCTCCAGTGCCAAAATGGCTGAAGCCGTGTGATGTCCATGGGTCACTTTGGGTGTGAGACTGAAACGAGTGATCAGTACATCCGGACGAAATTTCCGGATATTCCAAATAAAATCTGCCAATACCTCTTCTCTATCCCATACATTAAAGGTCTCATCAGGGTCTTTGGAATAGCCAAAATCATTGGCACGGGAAAAGAACTGCTCTCCACCATCTGTTCTGCGTGCAGCCAAAAGCTCCTGCGTACGGATCACGCCCAGACCTTCACGAATCTCCGGTCCGATCAGGTTTTGACCGCCATCTCCACGCGTGGCTGCCATGTAAGAAGTACGGATATTCATCCCATTGCTCAGGTAAGCAATCAGCCTCGTATTCTCATCGTCAGGGTGTGCTGCGATATACATCGCAGAGCCCAGCGTATTTACTTTATTAAGCTGCTGCAAAATGGCTGAAGCCGAATAATTGATAGGCTTAGTTTGGCCGAAGGCTGAAAGTGAGATAAAAATGGAAAAGGCAATTAATCCAATTTTGACAAGTTTCAATTCTTGCTGATAAACCCCTACCCTGAAGGGTGTCCAATATTGATGATTCATTTTTCTACTTTGTAAGAAGGGTAAAAAGTTCATTCGTTGGCAAAATCGGATTGGAAGTTTGACTTTGTTCATGTTTTAGTATTCGATTGGATTGCCTGTTGGCAATTTTAATTTTTTAATGGATTTGGCAACTAAATTCAATGTACTATTATCAAAACACACTTCCCCAATTCAAATCGGGATGATAGCTGAGTGTTGCATTTTCAATAACCAGTGGTGAATCGATGTTGTTATGATAAAGCTGACCGGTACCCAAACCCTGATAGCTAAGGTTCGGAAAATTGGATACAAATTGGGCGATTGCGTTGAGAGAAATATTACTCTCCAGCGCCGAGGTGATCCACCACCCGATACCAATATCTTCGGCAATTTTAATCCACTCCAGGGTCGATCCAAAACCACCCAATAAGGTCGGTTTTAGAATGATGTAATCAGGATTGATGAATCGTAAAAGCTCTCGTTTTTGAACAGGATCTGTTACTGTGATCAATTCTTCATCCAGAGCGATAGGCACAGGCGAGCGCTTACTAATCAGCTGCATGGCTTCCATTTGCCCGGCCATGATCGGCTGTTCAATTGAATGGATATCATACATATCCAATGAATTCAGATGGCGAAATACATGCATCGTATCGAATGCGCCATTTGCATCTACTCTGATGATGAGGTCTTTAGAGGACTCACGTAGCATTTTCAATAATGCCAGTTCTTTTTCAAAATCAATGGCACCAATTTTCATTTTGATGCACTTATACCCAGCTTCCAGCTTTTCCTCAATCTGCTTTTTCATAAACGCTTCATCGCCCATCCATATCAGTCCATTGATTGGGATTTTGAAGTTGCCTATATAATAATCATTGCTAAAAATCAATCGCTTGCCTCCATTCAACAGGTCAAATAAGGCTGTTTCCATGGCCATTCTCACACTGGGAAGCTCTCTGCTCACCAGAGAATCCACAATGTAAAACACCTCCTCTTCGTGTGCGGGCAAGTTGAAGTCCTGAATTTTTTTGCTTAATGTTTTGAATGCTTCTTCTACATCACTAATTCGCTCGGGGCTCAGGTTGGGCAATGGAGCTGCCTCACCTATTCCATAAACTTCTGGATTCTTATCGTCAAATATTTTGATAAAAAACACGGAATGTTTGATCAATACACCTCTACTTGTGCCTGCTTCAAATTTAAAATCAAGTGTGTAGTCTTTATATTCGAGCTTCAACATTACAAATGCATTTTATGTCATCAGAAAGTTTGGACCTGGACCAATTCACGTACGACCTGCCGGAATCACGTATTGCCAAATATCCTTTGGAAGATCGGGCATCGGCCAAACTACTAATGTATGATAAAGGACAAATAAAACATCAACATTTTAAAGATTTACCTGATTTACTGCCGAGCGGTAGTTTTCTGGTGTTCAACGACACCAAGGTGATTCCGGCGAGACTGATCTTTCGTAAAGAAACGGGTGCGCGAATCGAAATTTTTCTTCTGGATCCTATCGCTCCATCCAATGTTTATGAAGAAGTGATGACTTCAAAAGGCAGCTGCTCCTGGCATGTGATGATTGGCAATGCTAAGAAATGGAAAGAAGACCAGGTATTGAAGTTGGAAACGGAATCTTTTTCTTTAAGTGTCAAAAGATCTGCCCCGGATCAGGTCACCTTTTACTGGGAAAGCGATGAGACTTTTTCGGATATCTTGACCAAAGCAGGAAAAATCCCATTGCCTCCCTATCTCAATCGAGAAACAACTGAAGAAGACATACCAAGATATCAAACGGTTTATTCTAAGTCTGAAGGCGCGGTAGCAGCACCGACCGCCGGACTGCATTTTACCAACAAGGTTTTGGAAGAATTAGCCAAAAAAGGATTTGATACAGATTATCTAACCCTCCATGTTTCGGCAGGTACTTTCCAACCAATAAAAGCAGCGAAAATAGAAGACCATCCGATGCATCGGGAACAGATTCTAGTAAGCCGCCAGAATGTCCTTAATCTCTTGAACAATGAATTAGTGATCTCTGTGGGCACTACAAGCATGCGGACGATGGAGAGCCTTTTTTGGTATGGGAATATTCTGGCGAACAATCGGGAAGCAGACTTTCAGGTATGGAAAGACACTCCATACAGCTCTGAAAACATCGTTTCTAAAAAAGAAAGCCTCGAAAATGTACTTCGAAAAATGGATGAATTAAAGACGGATCTTTTGATCGGACACACAGAAATCTTCATCTATCCTGGCTATGAAATGAAAATCTGCAAAGGACTTATCACCAATTATCACTTGCCGGGTTCCACCCTGATTTTACTAGTTGCAGCCTTGATTGGTAACGACTGGAAAAAAGTCTACCAGCAAGCGCTAGATAACGATTATCGGTTTCTGAGCTATGGGGATAGTTCTTTGTTGCTGCCGGGATAGAATCATATGGTACTAATTATCCGATTTCACTTGAATCGATCCCAGCTTGTTTAAGAATGGAATAAAAAGTTCCTTTTGGCAGGTCTTTCTTTGGATGTGGTACAACTGCACGTTTCCCGTTTGGATGTTTAAAAATGTGATGACTACCCTTTACCCGGTGTAAAACAAATCCTGCGCTCTCAATTATTCTAATAATTCTTTTCGAACTGAAATCAGACATGCTCAACCTGAAGGTTCATTTCAAGAAAATTATCATCTGTAGGAACAGGTAAATTATCCTCTTGAAGAGATTCTATATACAATTCAATGGCCTCTTTTGCATTGGCTTTCGCCTCTTTCAAATCATCACCATAAGTAATACATCCCTCAAGACTTGGAACGAACACCGTAAAACCACCTTCTGGTTCTTCCCTGAGCAATATGCGATAGTTGGAAATGTTCATAAAATAAATTTAATCATAAATCACAGTTTTCACTTTACCGACTCTTTGAAATAACTGCGGCAAGACATTTTATAGTAACAAGAGTAGGTCTGTAAATAATTGATCTATGATACAAACCGATACCACGTCATTCGTTTTTCCCCTGATTTCTGCAGCCTCCCATTTTCAACAGCATATTTTAAATATAAGGCTTAATATTCGATTCGTTATTTCATAAGGTGGTTTCACTTACTGATAGTATCATATGATACTATCAAAGTTAGTCGATTATCGTTTTACTTCTCAAAAAACTCTCAAATCAACTTAATCATCTCCTGCACCAACTTCTCAATCTCCTCATCACTATTATGAACATGCAAACTAATCCTCAATCGCTCAGTACCGCGCTGCACTGTTGGAGAGAGTATCGGTCGAACGTCAAAGCCCTTTTTCTGTAGTTGCTGAGAGATATCTCTGGCTTTTTGATTGTCTCCAATCATCACCGGCTGGATAGCGGTTTCGCTAAGTGAATCTGACCAAAGTGATCGGAATAAATTGATCTTAATATTTAGCTGATCCTGGAGAGGAGGATTTTCATCAAGGTATTTGAAGCTTTCATGTATAGCTATGACACTGTGAGGCGGCAATGAAGTGGTATAAATAAACGGTCTCCCAAAATTCACCAAATAATCAGTAAGTGTTTTACTCCCAGCCACACAAGCTCCATGCACGCCCATGCCTTTTCCGAAGGTATAAACCCGTGCGAAAATCCTATCCTCAACTCCCAAATCCATCAACAAACCAGAACCACCTGCGCCAACCACACCAGTACTATGCGCTTCATCTACAATAAGATACGCACCATATTTTTCGCAAAGCTCTACCATTTCCAAAATTGGCGCCACGTCACCATCCATAGAGAAAATGGTTTCGGTAAGCACAAACACATTGCCTTGTGCTCTCTTGAGCCTGGCCTCCAAATCATGCAGGTCATTATGGCGAAAAGCAACCGTCTCCGCCCTACTCAGCCAGGCTCCTTCTTTCAGGCAAACATGTGCCAGCTGGTCATAAAGAATCGTATCTCCCTTGCCGGCAACTGAACTGACAATTGCCTGATTGGCTGCATAGCCAGAATTAAAAATCAATACAGATTCTGCATTGAACACGTCTCTCAGATAAGCTTCAGCTTGAATGTAGTATTTATGATTTCCTGATAATAAACGACTTCCAGTTCCTCCATTCAGTGCATTCTCGCCTATTTCTCTTTTCCTTATTCGATCTGCTAATTCGCAGTTTCTGCTCAATCCCAGATAATCATTGGACACAAAATCCATGAGATGACTACTGTCTCTCAAACTTCGCAAATTGCCTTTCTCTGCTCGTTCATCAAGTTTTTTTTGTAGAAAATCCAGTTTCATATGCTCATTCACTTTTGATCAAGATGGAGATGACAGCCATTCATAATGAATCAATTATCTTTCTTATATCTCCTGCATTAAGTCTTTAATCTTAAATTCTATCTTTGCGCGTCATGCGAATCTCTATAATCCTGATCGGATTCTTGCTGTTTTATACCGAGGTTTTTGCCCAGCGTATATCAGATAAAAAATATCTGACAACAGACTATCAGTTGGTGGTAGATAATGACGTATTTACCCTCAAAATCAAACAAGATCAATATTATACCAGCGGCATTTTCCCAGCAGTTCGGTTTCTGAGAGACAGCATCAGGAATACCAAGGTCATCACCACCTTCCAACTAAACCACCGGATTTATACCCCTCGAAAAGTCACATGGCGGTACGAATATCAGATGGATCGACCATATGCCGGGATGGCTTCTATCTCTGGAATCAATGAATATTATTTCCCTACCAACCAATACCTAAAAGTACATCTTGAACTAGGCTGGATAGGGCCTAAAACTTTGGCAGACAAGACACAAATGACTTATCATGGTTGGTTTGGAATGCCTCCACCCAATGGATGGGATCTGCAGATCAGTGACGCACCGATCATTAATATCTATGGCACATATCTTAAAACCTGGTATTCCGTACCGGGTTTTGAACTGAACACAGAAACGAATTTGAGTCTGGGTACGATCTACGACAATGTTCGCCAGGAATTCATGATCCGTTTTGGTGATTTCAAACCTATCACTTCCTCTGCACTCACCGGAGGTCTATTAGGCAACAGGAGACTCCATTACAAACAAAAAGAAGTTTCAGAATTCTACCTACTTTATGCACCGGGAGTAGAGTATGTCTTTCATAACACTACTCTGGAGGGGAACCTTTTTAACGACAAGTCACCATACACAGAACAAGCCTTTCCCTGGGTTTTCCAGCATCGGTTTGGAATGATGCTGAGCTGGCCAAGATTCGATTTTGGGTTCATTGCATATTTCCGAACTCATGAAAATGAAAAAGCGGAAAAGCACGATTATGTAGGGGTAAGACTCAATCAGCGTTTTTAGTTTTCAACACGATCTTACCTACAGCTTTTCTATTGGCCAGATCTTCAATTGCCTTAGCACCTTCTTCGAGTGAATACATCTGATTGATCCCTACTTTGAGCTTCCCGGCGGCAAACCAATTCAGCAACAAAGCAACATTCTTCCGATTCTCAAAAGGTTCATTCCGCCAAAAACTCCCCCAAAACACGCCTACCACCGAAGCACTTTTCAGCAATGGTAGGTTCATAGGAATGACAGGCATCTTACCAGAAGCAAAACCAACAATCAGATGCCTACCTCCCGTATTAATTGCTCGGAAAACCTGTTGAGACACCTCCCCTCCCACAGGATCAAAAATCACATCTACGCCACCTATATTTTTCAAATTTTCTTTGAGGTTTTCGTATCCCAAAACCGTATCCGCACCATTAGACGATGCATAATCTCTCTTTTCTTTAGCAGAAGCAACAGCGATCACTTCTGATCCAAATAATTTCCCTAATTGCACAGCAGCAGTTCCCGTGCCACCAGAAGCTCCAAGTACGAGCAAGCGTTCGCCAGATTTTAGATTTCCCCGATCTTTCAAAGCATGAAATGCAGTGGCGTACGTTTCCAGAATACAGGCTGCATCTCTCATTGTGATATTATCTGGGAGTAGGTAAACATTCTGAGCATTGGCTTTAGCCAATTCCGCCATTCCTCCCCAGGTCATGGAGGCCAGCACCCGATCCCCAACTTTCACATGTGTCACCAGATCACCTATTTCTACTACCTCACCAGAAACTTCTTGTCCGGGTGAAAAAGGCAATTCCGGTGTAAACTGATACTTCCCTTTGACAATCAGCGTATCCGGAAAATTGACTCCTACATAATGAACCTCAATCAAAACCTCATCAGCGGCAATTTCCGGTCTGGATAACTTCCCAAATTCCAATGGCTGATCAAATGACTTACAGATAATTGCTTTCATTTCAGACTTTAGACATTAGATATTTGACTTGAGAGTGAATACAAAACCAAAAAAAATTACACCTAAGCGATTCAAATTTTTCCACTTACCTTTTCAACCTCCCCTCTTCAAGCCTCAAGATTCTCATAAAATCTCCAATACTTTCTCAGGAGGTCTACCTATCGCAGCTTTCCCATCTTTGATCACTATTGGTCGCTCAATCAATTTCGGGAATGCAACCATCGCTTCGATCCACTCCTCATCACTCAAATCTTTGCCCTTAAAGTTTTCTTTGTATTCTGTTTCTCCTTTTCTAATTAAATCCATAGGCTTAATTCCGAGCATCTCCACAATATCTGCAAGCTCTTCCTTGGAAGGCACAGTTTTCAAATACTCCACTACTGTAAGCATTTCGCCTTTCGACTCTAATAAACTCAGAGTCTCTCTACTTTTTCGGCATCTTGGGTTATGAAAAATTCTTGTCATCTTTAACTTTCATTTTCTGAAAACGAAAAGTTAGTACAATTGATTACAGTCTAAAAATTATACTTGAAGGGAGTTGAAACTGGAATCGAACCTCTCTTTTAGGTTAAACTCAAATGACAACTTTATGATGAAGCCCATGAAGCATATTCTACTCGCACTTTGCATTTTGACAGTAGCATTAGGTGCAGACGCTCAAAAAAGAAGAAAGAAATCAACCTTGCCGCAAGCTACCAGCGCACAAGTCCGTTGGGATGGCTATCAACAACGACAGAAACTGATCGATCAATCGTTGGTCAAAAATGTACCCTTCAGAAACGTTGGGCCAACGATCATGAGTGGCCGTGTGGTAGATTTAGAAGTAAACCCAAAAGATCCTACCCACTTTTACGTGGCTTATGCTTCAGGCGGCCTGTGGGAAACTAAAAATGAAGGTGCATCCTTCACTCCTCTTTTCGACGATGAGATCGTAATGACCATCGGTGATATAGATGTGGACTGGACCACTGGCACTATCTATGTCGGCACAGGAGAAAACAACAGTAGCAGATCTTCTTATTCTGGTTATGGACTGTACAAATCATCTGACAATGGTGAGAGCTGGGAACATCTCGGATTGGAAGAAACACACCATATAGGGCGTGTAATTGTGCACCCTAGCAATCCAAATTCCATTTGGGTAGCTGCACTAGGGCACTTATATTCAAACAATCCGGAAAGAGGCGTTTATAAGTCTATAGATGGTGGAAAAAGCTGGGAAAAAACACTTTACGTGGATGATCAATCAGGCATTGTAGAATTGATTATCAATCCGGAAAACCCAAATGAATTGATCGCAGCAGCCTGGCAAAAAGACCGCAAAGCATGGGATTTTGTAGAAGCTGGCGAAGGTTCAGCGCTCTTCAAATCTGTGGATGGTGGAGTCACCTGGACTAACATCTCTTCAGGAGATAATGGCTTTCCTGATACCAATGGAATGGGACGTGTGGGGTTAGCCTATGCTCCATCCAATCCAAAAATCATTTATGCAGTATTGGACAACCAAGACAGAAGAGACAAAGAAGAGGAAGAAGAATTTTTGGTAACAAAGCAATCCTTAAAGAGTATCTCCTCAGAAGATTTCCTTCAATTGGCAAACAATGACATCAATGAATATCTGGATAGAAACAATTTTCCTCAGCAATACAATGCCGTGGACATCAAGTCTGAAGTGCAATCAGGGAAGCTAAAGCCGACCGATCTTGCAATATATCTGGAAGACGCCAACACGATGCTATTTGACACCCCGGTGAAAGGCGGAGAAGTTTACAAGTCAGAAAATGGTGGTGAAACTTGGAGCAAAACCCATGAAGGTTACATCGAATCACTGGTATTTTCGTACGGTTACTATTTCGGACAAATCCGAGTCGATGGACAAGATCCAGATATCATTTACACCATGGGAGTGCCCTTAGTGCTCTCCAAAGATGGCGGCAAAACCTGGTCTTCTACCAATAGTGATAACGTGCACTCTGACCATCATGCCCTTTGGGTAAACCCAAACAGATCCGGACATCTCATCAATGGAAATGATGGTGGCGTCAATATTTCTTACGATTTTGGGGAGACCTGGGTGAAATGTAATTCTCCGGCAGTGGGACAGTTTTATGCTGTGAATGTAGATATGGCTGAGCCTTACAACGTTTATGGAGGATTACAGGACAATGGAGTTTGGAAAGGACCAAGTACTTACGAGTATGATCGAAGCTGGTACGGAGAAGGACGATACCCTTACGAATCAATCATGGGAGGAGATGGCATGCAAGTGGCTATCGATACCCGAAACAATGATGTGGTGTACACTGGCTACCAGTTTGGTAACTATTATCGAATCAATACTAAAACACAGGATTACAAATACATAACTCCTAAGCATCAGCTTGGCGAATCGCCACTTCGGTGGAACTGGCAATCACCAATTATGCTCTCCAGTCATAATCAAGACATAGTTTATTTCGGCAGCAACAAATTTCACCGGTCCATGGATCAGGCGGAGAGTTTCGAAACACTATCCGAAGACCTGACCAAAGGAGGCAAAAAAGGTGATGTGGCGTATGGTACATTGACTTCTATTACAGAATCTCCACTCCGATTTGGACTGATCTATGTAGGTAGTGATGACGGGCTCATTCATGTAAGTAAAGATGCCGGACAGACCTGGGAAAAAATCTCTGATGAGCTTCCTCAGGATTTCTGGGTGAGCAGAGTACAGGCATCCAATCATATAGAAGGCAGAGTTTACGCTAGTTTGAATGGATACCGCTGGGATAACTTCGATGCGTTGGTATATGTATCTGATGACTATGGTCAGACTTGGAAACAAATCGGATTGGATTTGCCAAAAGAGCCTGTCAATGTCATCAAGGAAGATCCTGATAATGAAAACATTCTCTACGTTGGGACTGACCATGGAGTATATGTTTCTATAGACAAAGGGCAGAATTTCATGGCCTTCCGGGAAGGGTTACCTGCTGTGGCTGTTCACGATTTGGTGATCCACCCAAGAGAGAAGGATTTGGTACTGGGCACACACGGGCGGTCTATTTACATCGCTGATGTGGCTAATCTACAGCACCTTCCAAACCTCACTGAAGATCTTAAGATATTTAATGTAAATGCGAAAACCTTCTCAGAACGATGGGGTAACACTTCCTCATTGCAATGGAGTGGTTTCAATGAACCAGAAACCACTATTGAGGTATTCTCCAAAACAGCAGGTAAAGCTTCTGTGAGCATCACGCTGGACGATTTAACTATCAAGTCCTGGGACGTAGACTTGGATGCAGGATTGAACTATATCAATTATGATTTCACTTTTGATCAAGAGCAGGCGGATAATTTGGCTGACGCCCTAGAAATGGAAGAAGTCATGGAGGCTGCTGAAAACGGAAAGACCTATTTACCAGCCGCCAAATATCAGGTGAAGATTTCCATTGGTGATCAAAGCTCTGAAACCGAACTGGAAATCAAAGCTCCTCGTGAGCGACCTAAGAGAAAAGGAAGCGAATAAGTAAATCATCTCAAATGATTCTCAACGAAATTTTAAAACCCGCCAGTGGGTCTGGGACGAGAAACATTCTACTCACGAAACAAACTCTATCTACTACCTCAATGGCTATGCCTTGAGGTAGTTTTTTTCTACACTTTAAAATATCGGTGAAATTTTAAATTTTTATACCGCATTTTTAAAATTATATTTTAAATATTCGGTGTAATCGAAAAAATATTGACCGTAATTTTAAGTTTTTATTTTAAATTTACGGTCTAATGATCGAGAGACTTGCTATATCGCGTTTCCAAAAACTCCTGAATCAATTCCCAGTAGTTGGAATTATTGGTCCAAGACAAGTGGGCAAAACCACATTAGCCAAGTCTATCAAACGAGACAAAGTGCTTTATATAGACCTGGAATCTGATCTGGGAATGGCACAGATGATCAATCCCGGACTTTTACTTCGATCCAAAAAAGACCACCTCATCATTATTGATGAAATCCAGCTAATGCCTTCTCTTTTTCCCCTGATTAGAGCTATTATTGACGAGGATCGACGACCTGGCAGAATTGCCCTTTTAGGCTCAGCAGCTCCATCACTAATCAGAAAAAGCGCAGAATCTCTTGCGGGTAGAATAGCATATCTCGAATTACCCTCATTTCAAATAGGTGAAGTAGATGAGGTGACAAAACTATGGATTCGAGGCGGTTTCCCTGATTCCTATCTGGCAAATTCTGATGAAGAAAGTTTTGAATGGAGAGACCAATTAATCGGCACTTATATTCAGAAAGATTTGCCATTATTAGGACTGAATGCGAATCCCAGATTACTCAACAATTTGCTGAGAATGCTTGCTCACAGCAACGGACAGCTATGGAACGCATCCACTTTTGCAAAATCTTTGGGACTCACCTCTCCCACTATCAAAAAATACCTGGAATATCTGGAAGGCGCATTTCTAATTGACATACTAGAGCCCTATCATTCCAATGCTAAAAAAAGGATTGTAAAGTCCCCAAAAGTATTTTACAAAGACACAGGTTTACTGCACAAACTGCTAAACATCCAATCAATGGATGACCTGTCAGGACACCCCGGACTAGGAAGTTCATGGGAGAATTTTGTGATTCAGCAAGTCAAAAACCGATTTGGCAAAAAATACGATTACTTCTTCTATCGAACGCATGACGGAACTGAATCTGATTTGGTGATCACATCAGGCAACGAGCCAGTTGCCACCCTGGAAATGAAGTACAACCCCGCACCAAAACTGACCAAAAGCTCCAAGCTGGCAGTTGAGGATGTCGGTGCATCAAAAAACTTCGTAGTGACTAGCAATGACCTTCGTTTTCCAATAGCAGAAAACATTGAAGTGATAGGTTTGCCAGAGCTTTTGGCTAAGCTTTCTTAATCTGTATCTACACACAAGTAGTAAAATAGCTGTTCATTTCCTATAATTCATAGACTTTTGATATGGAGTGCTAACCAAAGGTGTTTTAAAGCCCTTCCACAGATTTACCAAATTCACAAAACCAACACCTCCTGGCAAACCCCTTTTACGAAAAACACTATTGAATTAATCAATTACTTATTAATTTCAATTATACACCGATTAAAAAATCTAATCTACAACCGGAGACATAACTCGTTACTATTGCAAAATAATAAACATTAAAAAAACCTATTGCAATATGAACAAGCTACAAACTTTGGGCTTTTGGATGGCCCTGATGCTGTTTGTTTCCGCATGTCAGCCTACTGATCAGAAAGAAGAGACAGCAGAGTATGATGGTAAGTCGGGAGCGACTATGAAAAGTCAATCTAACAAAATGGCAACCAGCAACAGTGACTGGTGGCCAAATCGTCTGAATCTGGCAATTCTGCGTCAGCATTCCGAGCTCTCCGATCCAATGGACGAAGATTTCGATTATTATGAAGCTTTCAACAATCTGGATTATGACCAGTTGAAAGCGGATATCGAAAAGGTCCTGACAGAATCAAAAGACTGGTGGCCAGCTGATTATGGCAACTATGGTGGACTTTTTATCCGAATGGCATGGCATAGTGCCGGTACATACAGAACAGCTGATGGACGTGGCGGATCCCGAGCCGGTCAGCAGCGTTTTGCTCCATTGAACAGTTGGCCGGACAATGCCAACCTGGATAAAGCCAGAAGACTCCTCTGGCCAATTAAACAGAAATACGGGAAAAGCATTTCCTGGGCAGATTTAATGATCTTAACTGGTAATGTAGCACTGGAATCTATGGGGTTTGAAACGTTTGGATTTGGTGGTGGTAGAATCGACACCTGGGAGCCAAACAAGGACGTATATTGGGGAGCAGAAGAAAAATGGTTGAGTGATAAAGAGCGATATTCCGGAGATAGAAAACTGGAAAATCCACTGGCCGCAGTGCAAATGGGACTGATCTATGTAAACCCGGAAGGACCAAATGGCAATCCTGATCCAGTAGCTGCGGCAAAGGACATCAAAGCGACGTTTGGCAGAATGGGGATGAACCTGGAAGAAACTGTAGCGCTTATTGCCGGTGGACACACGCTTGGTAAATCACACGGCGCTGGTCAAGTGAAGTTTGTGGGACCAGAACCAGAAGCCGCACCTATCGAAGAGCAGGGTTTTGGCTGGATTAGTAAATATAAATCTGGTGTGGGTGCTGATGCGATCACTTCAGGTTTAGAGGTGATCTGGACACCAACACCAGACAAATGGAATCACATGTTTTTTGTGAGCTTATTCGAGCACGAGTGGGAATTGGTGAAGAGTCCTGCAGGTGGACATCAGTTCGAAGCGAAAGAAGCAAAATTCATGATTCCCGATCCATTCAACCCGGAAGAATTCAGAAAACCTACCATGTTTGTAACAGACCTTTCTCTGAGAGAAGATCCGGAATTTGAGAAAATCTCCAGAAAGTTTTATGAGAACCCAGAGCTATTTGATGATGCTTTTGCCAGAGCATGGTTTAAGCTTACTCACAGAGATATGGGCCCAAAGACGACCTATTTGGGGCCTGAAGCACCTACAGAAGACCTGATCTGGCAAGATCCGATTCCTGCGGTAGATCATGCCTTGATCAATGCAAGAGATATAGCCGGTCTGAAAAAACAATTACTGAATTCAGGACTTTCTCTACAAGAGATGATCACTACTGCATGGGCATCAGCATCCACATACAGAGGCAGTGACAGACGTGGAGGTGCGAATGGTGCCAGAATCAGATTGGCACCACAGAAAGACTGGGAAGTGAACAATCCAGCACAGCTGAAGAAAGTGCTTGGCGTTTATGAAAAAATCCAGTCAGATTTCAACGCTAAGTCAGGCAATAAAAAAGTATCTATGGCTGACTTGATCGTGCTTGCTGGAGATGCGGCTGTAGAAAAAGCTGCAGCTAATGCAGGTTACATGGTTTCAATCGATTTTGTGCCTGGCCGTATGGATGCTACCGAAGAACAAACAGATGTAGAATCTTTTGATTTGCTAGAGCCAATGGCGGATGGATTCAGAAACTATCTGAAAACTCAATACACAATTTCTACGGAAGAATTGCTTCTGGATAAAGCGCAGTTATTAACCCTAACAGCTCCTGAAATGACTGTTCTTGTTGGTGGCATGAGATCGCTAGGAGCTAATTATGATAGTTCGGAAAAAGGAGTTTTTACATCAGATCAAGATGCACTGACCAACGATTTCTTCGTGAACCTGCTAGACATGAGCACAAAGTGGGAAGCGGCTGACGACACCAAGGAAGTGTTTAATGGAAAAGACAGACAAACTGGCGATCAGAAATACACCGCAACCAGAGCAGACTTGATTTTCGGGTCAAACTCCGAACTCAGAGCACTGGCAGAAGTGTATGCTAGTGAAGATGCTAAAGAAAAATTCGTACAGGATTTTGCGGCTGCATGGGACAAAGTAATGAAGCTGGATCGTTTCGATCTGAAAATTCCACAATAAGCTAACTCAACATTAACCTACCATCAATCCTGAATGAAAAAAGCGCCGAAATGGCGCTTTTTTCTTTTGGCAAGTGCGAAACAAGGGATAAAAAATTTAAACCTCCCTCAGTTTGTCATAGGTTAATTCGATGTGTGCATACTCCATCAACACTCGGATCAAAAGTTTTTTACTTAATAAAAGGATTTTTATGAGCTACAAAAACACAAAAAACCGCTCATCCCTAATCAGCAACAATAACTCATGATTTCTAGTAAATTGTAATCATGGAAGAATCAATCAAAAAATACAAAGAAGGACATTTCATGGGATTGGGAATTGCATTTGGCGTGGCGTTTGGAGCAGCAATCTTTACACCCATGTTTATCATGTTTGATCAGACAGCCATGATGGGACTTGGACCAGCTTTTGGTATTTCTATCGGGGTGGCAATAGGTGCTGCACTGGAATCGAAATATAAAAAAGAGGGCAAGATCATACCGCTTACCGAGGAAGAAAAAGCCAAACAAAAACAAAACGGAAAAAAAGTAGCCCTTATTGGTCTGGGGTTATTGGTCCTTTTTGCTCTAGTGGCATTTTTCTTCATCATGAGATAACAATTTCTGACTCAATCAAAACGATACACTTTTTGAACCAATATCTTTTTACTTCCGAAAGACTCGGATTTAGAAACTGGACTGACGAAGATTTGCCCCAGTTGACAGCAATCAATGCCGATCCCGAGGTAATGGAGTTTTTTCCGAATGTCCTGACCCAAGATCAATCCGCTGTTTTTATTCAACAAATGAAAACTCAGTTCTCCGAAAATGGCTTCTGCTATTTTGCTGTAGATCGATTGGACACTTCGGAATTCATTGGCTTTATTGGTCTTGCCACACAAACCTATGAGGCAGAATTCACTCCTTGCGTAGATATCGGATGGCGCTTATCAGCAAAATTTTGGGGAAATGGATATGCTACAGAAGGCGCCAGGAGATGTCTCCAATTTGGATTTGAAGAAATTAATCTTCCAAATATCAAATCCGTTTGTCCTGCAATCAACACCCGATCAGAAAGAGTAATGCAAAAGATAGAAATGACGAAAGTGAAAGAATTCGATCACTCCCTCTTGACCGATTATCCTGACCTGGAAAGATGCGTGTTGTACGAGATGGAAAATCCCAGCCAATAAAGATCAAACGAAATTAATCCTTAGAACAAAAAAGCAATTCAGAACCAGATTACCCATTGGTATCAGCATCATTTTTTTCATTGGTCTTTCTCCTATCATTATTGGTGGAATCGGAAGCTGGATTACAGAAGCCCTAACCGGAATAACATGCAATGAAGGGAACTGCATCTGGATGGTTTTACCTTGGCTGATGTTTTATACCATTCCTATTTCTGCAGTTCTGCTACTCGCGTTTATATTCCTTATCATCAATGACACCTATTGGCTTTTGAAAAGAAAGTAATTGGATAACATTACCATTTCCGCATCTATTTGAAGTCATTTGGATAATTCTGAGTTGAGAATGAAACTATTTTACTTACAAATACGAATATAATAAACAATAAAACTTACATTTACGAAAGTAATCATATAGGTTAAAATCAATTTCAGATGAAAGGAACCAATCTCGGGGAGTTTGAGGAGCTGGTATTACTCACCGTGGGCATTCTCTATGACAATGCTTACAGCGTCCATATCCAGCAAGAATTATCAAAACAGACCGGTAGAAAAATCAGCGTAAGCTCCGTACATGCCGCGGTATATCGCCTGGAAGAAAAGGGACTGCTCAGCTCCAGACTCGGAGAAGCCACCGAAGCACGTGGAGGCAAGAAAAAAAGGTTATTTACCATTTCAAAAGCTGGAAAAGTGGCACTCGATACTGCCAATGAACTCAGAAACTCTATGAGAAATCAGATTCCGTCCATTGCTCTGGAAAATCTATGAAAACCTATTCTCCACCGAAAATTGCACTAAAACTCCTACAACTCTACTGCAGCGACGAACGCCTGGAAGAACTGGAAGGAGACTTTTTCGAGCTTTATCAACTTGAACGAGAAGTTTCCTCCAAAGCCAAATCAGACCTGATTTATTGGTGGATGGTCATCACCGGCTTTCGCAAATACGCCTTCAAAAAAGACAACTCAAGAAAAATTTCCAACCTCTCATACATGCGATCTCAACTACATCACAATATCAAAATCACCTGGCGCAATCTGATCAAGAACCCATCAGTAACGGCGATTAACATCATAGGATTATCCATTGGCATCAGTGCTTTTTTAGTCATTTTCAACATTGTACAATTCGAATTGAGTTTCAATAAGGACATTCCGGAATCGGATAAAATCTATAGAATACATACTCGTTTTGAAGGCACATACAATGGTGTGAATCGTGGCATCAACGAAATGGCTCCAGATTACATAAAGGAACATTTTACCGGACTGGAAAGCGTTGCAAAATTCAGAACCCTTTCCCTATCTGCTTCGGTAGAATCCAATGATGGAGTCACTGAAAAAACGAATGATGCAAGTACTATATTCTGCGAACCTTCCTTTTTTGATGTAATCAATCAATACGAATGGCTGGCGGGCAGCCAAAAAACAGCTTTGACCGAAGTGAATAAAGTTGTCCTCACAGATCGGCAGGCAGCAATTTACTTTGGTGAAAAAGAACATCCACGAGATTATCTAGGCAAAACAGTGATCTATCGCGATTCACTCAAGTTTCAGGTAACCGGAATTGTACACCTTGATGCCGGAAATACCGATTTCATCATGACGGATTTCTTGTCTTATGACACCAGACAGCTTGCTTATTATCTCGACTGGCTCGGTGAACCAGATTGGGGCAGTGTCAACAGCAGCTCTCAGCTATTTGTGAAATTGGATGAACACAAAACTATTGACCATCTCAACAACCAACTCGAAAAACTGGCCGAATACACCCAGGAGCAAACTGGAGACAAACATTTTACCACCTATTACAAGGCTCAGCCAGTAGCAGACCTGCATTATAATACAGATCTATACATTTTCGATTACACGTATGCGGCAGCTCACAAACCAACCTTGTTGGTCATGTCTATTGTGGCATTTGCGATATTGCTAATTGCCATTTTCAATTTTATCAATCTCGAAACCGTTCAATCTGCAAGCCGAAATAAAGAAGTAGGCGTGCGAAAAGTGCTCGGTGGTAACATTTCAACTCTGCTGGGAAGATTCCTAACCCAGAGTATCATGATTGCTTTCTTATCAAGCATTATGGCGATACCCATTGTTCATTTTTCGATTCAATATTTTCAGGAATTTATCCCCGATGGACTAACCCTACCGTATGATCAACCCATTTTCTGGCTTCAAATATTACTTTTCACTTTAATCGTCGGCACTGTAGCCGGGATTTACCCTTCATGGGTGGCGTCTATTCCCTCTCCCAATAATGCACTCAAGTCTGGTTTTAAATCTCAGCAGGGTCATGGAGCCATTCTCAGAAAAATCCTAATTTCCTCACAGTTTATATTCTCACAAGTACTCATTGTAGGCACTTTTATCATGGTAAAGCAGATCAATTTTATGATCAATAATGATCTGGGGTTCGAGAAGGAAGGAATCATTTCTATTTGGAAACCATACTACGAATCGGATGCCAAACAAAACACTTTCATTGCTCAGCTGGATCAATATCCGAATATCACTGAGGTGATTCGCGGAAATGCTCCGATAAGTCAAAACTTCACTTCTGGAACCTATTCTTATATGGGAAAATCAGGAAAAATATCGCTTAGTGTGAATATGAAGGATGCCGGAGATCACTATTTTGATTTCTTTGATATCAAATTTCTGGCAGGTCGGCCTTTGTCTAATGACAAATCAATACCAGAAGTAGTTGTAAATGAGACACTTGTTCGTGAGTTCGGGTTTGAAAATCCTGAAGACATTCTAAACGAACGGATCAAGAAAAATGAGCAGTCCTATACTGTCGTAGGAGTGATCCGGGATATCTACTTCAACTCCATGCACCAATCCATGAAACCTCAACTTTTCGAATATACTGACTCTCCGAGTGAAGTACTCCTGAAGGTCAAAGTAGATGAAAATTTCCAGTCATTGGTAGATGAGCTGACAGTGAATTGGCGAGAACTATATGATGATTACCCACTGAGGTTAAGGTTCCTGGATGAAACAGTAAAAGGGTTTTATGAGTCAGAACTGAGAAGTAAAAAGCTGGCTACTACAGCTACTTTTATCTCCATCTTCATTTCATGCCTCGGTCTTTTAGGGCTCATCTCTTTTACAATCCTCCAAAGAACAAAAGAGATCGGCATTCGCAAAATTCTCGGTGCTTCGGCCACCAGCCTGAGTGCGATCATTTCGAAGGAGTTTGTCTATCTGATTCTGATTGCTTTGCTTGTTTCTACACCAATTACCTACTTGCTGACCAACAAATGGCTGGACTTTTTTGCTTACAAAGCCGATATCGGATGGTGGATTTATGCCTTGGGAGGATTAACCTCTATGCTGATTGCTCTACTCACTATTTCTGTTAAAATCTGGAAAGCCAGTGTACAAAATCCTGTGGATTCATTGAGGTATGAGTAGATATCAAAAGAATTTATCCGAACGCATCGGTGATTATGGACAATCATTTCAGTAGAATATGACTAATGCGAGTATCGCAAAAATTACCTCGCCCGTTGGAGAAAAGTAATAACGGAGGTAAAAAAGGATTCACTGAAACCTGCATGCAGCTTAGAAGGAACACTATTCTTTCCGCACGTCACTCCACGGATTTTGAGGAAAGATAAAATACCGGGGAGTCTCAGGAAAGTATTTAAGTCTGTTCAGAATTAAGCCTATTTAAACAATTGCGCTAGTTGGTGGAAAACAACAAAGGAGGTAAGTGTGTTTCATTACTCTGAGATGTATGTTTTGATTAACACTTTAAATTTATTGATGATCGATATTTATGCAACTATATGTACTTTTAGTTCAATTTTTTATCCCAGACTAAAATGGCAAAACTCATTCTTCACAACACCTATAAATTCATTGGGTCAGTCATGTTATTAGTATTTTATTTCCAGGCTAATTCTCAGACTTTGACTTTTAAAGAAGTTCTGCAATTCTATGAGGGTAATACTTCCACCGAAATCAGTGATTCAACGGCATCAAAGGTTTTTGAGTTGGAACGTTCGGAAAGGTGGAGTCCTTTTAACACAGGAATTATTGTTTTAAATGAACCCGAGTTTATCGCCTTAACTGTTGAATCGCGGTGTGGAGCTGGTGGATTCTGTGAGAGAAGTGTGTTGGTTTCTTTCACTCATGATGGAAAAATTATAGATAAAACTTTATTTGAATCAGCCTATGGGGATTGTACGTTTGCAACAATTCGAGAGAATATTTTTATATCGGACTCATTATTGATTTTCACCTATTTAGATCAAGAATACAAGGATTGTAATCTTGACAATAAAGAAGAATATCTTAAGAATGAATTACAATTGGAATATGTTTTTATTGATAAAGGGAATTTTGAAGCACCAATCATTAGGTACATTGACACCAGAAGAAAATACTACATTGGCTCAACCAAATTTTTAACACCAGGTGACTTAACCCAATACACTAAAGATGAACTTTCAATCATTAGAAATGAAATCTTCGCTTCTCAAGGTTACACATTTGATACGCCAAAATGGCAACAGTATTTTTCAAAACAGGTTTGGTATAAACCAATTGACAAAAATGTTGATAAATACCTATCCATGATCGAACGTCACAATATCAAAGTCTTACTCAAAGCTGAAGAAGATTGAAACAACCCCTCAAGCCAAATTCCAACCAACAATCATGAATATTTCATTTCACTAATTGATCTAAGATTACCTAAGCCTTCTATGGTGAAAAACACTAATGGAGGCTAAGAACATCCACAATCAAATCCCTATAACAGATAAAAATTTGATAGAACCCAATTTGAAATCTTCAAAATGAGTTGAAACTGAAAATTCGCATTCACTATTCGCTATTCGAAGAGGTTGTGCAACAGCTACGGTTGTTGTGGGTTGTTTTTTATTCATTTCCTAGTTCAATCCAAGTCATAAAGTCAATTATTCTGGGAGGTAATAAACTAGTGTCTTGTTCTACATAGGAATAGCTCAGTAATTCGTTTTTAGTAGTGAAAAACACCTTTTCAATTCCAATTCTTTTAACTGATCTATGATATGGTTTTAGAAGTCTATTTAGATCTTTTGAGAGGATTGATGTAAGGAGGAATTGGGATATCTGCTTGTATTGTTTTGTGCTAACTTGTTCGGTTTGTCCAAAACGTTCTTCATACTCTTTAGTCATTTCAATCGCTAAATCTCCTGAAAGGATTAGTCTACCATATGATACTGAAGTTAGGGAATCTAATTGGTAGTCTTGCTTAACTCTTTCCAAAATCTGTTTTAATTGAAAGAGTCGTTTTTCATAAGAAACTGTCGCTTTTGAATAAGGTAAGTTTAAGTTCAATGACACTAATCCTGTTTCAATTGCTTCGGAAAAAACTGGCTTGAACGAAGAAGTGTCAGACCCTGTTACTATAAAATAACTGTCGGCCCTTTTTCTATAAGCTGAACCTGCTAATTCATTTGTTATATGTGCTTTTGCAACAGTTGACTCTTTTTTCTCATTCTGAGATGACCCAACAATTGTCTTTTTTTCAGTCTCATTAGAACAAGAAAACGGTACAAGCACTATTAAGAATAAAAGTATCCGCATCTATTTTTAGAATCACTTTTAATTACACACAATGAACATGATATGAGCAGTAGTGCCTGCAGGGTACTATTGATTATAGCTATTGTTGGCATGTCGTTTTTTATCATTCTTCCCAAAATCAGGGATATTTAGCATCACACCACATGTTTCAGGTTTAGGTGACAATTTACCCCCGATCCTCTTTCAAAGCAAATGACGGTACGGAAAGTTCTTCCAGAGCATTTTTTGTTCTCCCCTGCCTTCCAAACACCTTCCCACGGTTCAGTTTGATGTTCCCCCGGATAATATTGAGCTCTCCCCGGTATCACATTCGTTTCCCCCGGTCATATTTCAGCTTCCCCCGGCTGGGGGAATGGTTATTTTTACCGGGGGACGCCTCTGACATATCGGGGGAGATACTTTTATTGCCGGGGGAGCTATGGTTTGGTACCTCTTCATACATTTCGAAGTATCAACTGCAACCCGAAACCAAACAACCCGCAAACAACCACCAGCCAAATCACATCTAGCATCCAGCAACTAACAACCATCAACCATATTCCCCACCACACATCTAGCATCCAGCAACTAACACCCAGCACCCTCCACTCATGTAATTTCAAGTTCGTTTTTACGCTATTTGATCACATCCCTTTAAATTCAACTATCAAATATTTAGACTTTGAATATTCAATATAATCATCCTATGAGACGAGATTCGATATTTATTTTAGTGCTGATTGGAGTGGTGTTTTTCACTTCTCCACTAAATGCACAACGCAAGAGAAAAAGCAGTCCTGCTACGGTTTCCTATGACCAGAAACTGTATGAAGGCATCAAATGGCGTAATGTTGGCCCCTTCCGCGGTGGCCGCTCGGCAGCTGTTACTGGCGTGCCCGGCAAACCCAACCTTTTCTACTTTGGTGCCACAGGTGGTGGTGTATGGAAAACTACAGACGCTGGCAACTCCTGGAAAAATATTTCAGATGGATTCTTCGGAGGCTCCATTGGCTCCATTGCGGTAAGTGACTGGGATCCTAATGTGATTTATGTTGGCGGTGGTGAAGTGACCGTAAGAGGAAATGTAAGCTACGGCTATGGCATGTTCAAGTCCGTAGATGCTGGTACTACCTGGGAGCAGATTGGCTTACCAAACAGCCGACACATTCCAAGGATTAGGATTCACCCGAAAAACCCTGATTTGGTTTATGCGGCCGTATTGGGAGATTTGTTTAAGTCCTCTTCTGAGAGAGGCGTCTATCGCAGCAAAGACGGTGGAAAAACATGGGAAAAAGTGCTCTATGCCAATGCGGACGCAGGTGCCGTGGAACTGATAATGGACCCGAACAACCCAAGAATTCTCTATGCTTCTACCTGGAGAGTGCGCCGAACTCCTTACAGCCTGGAAAGTGGTGGTGAAGGCTCTGCACTTTGGAAAAGCACCGATGGTGGAGATACCTGGACCAACATTTCTAAAAATGACGGCTTACCTGGAGGAATCTGGGGAATTTCGGGGGTTACTGTCTCACCACTGAATTCTAACCGTGTATGGGCATTGATCGAAAACAAAGACGGTGGAGTTTACCGATCAGATGATGCCGGCAAAACCTGGAAACTCATCAACCAAGAAAGAAAATTGCGTCAGAGAGCATGGTATTACACCAAAATATATGCGGACACACAGGATGAGGATCGGGTTTATGTGATGAATGTGAGCTATCACCGCTCCAAGGACGGAGGGGTAACTTTCGAAAGCTTCAATGCTCCGCACGGTGATCATCATGATTTTTGGGTGGCTCCTGAAGACAATCAGCGCATGATCATCGGCGATGATGGTGGTGCTCAGGTTTCCTTCGATGGAGGAGAAAACTGGACGACATATCACAATCAACCAACGGCTCAGTTTTACAGGGTTACCACTGACAATGCTTTCCCATATCATATTTTGGGAGCACAACAGGATAACTCTACAGTCAGAATCAGTCATCGCTCGGACGGCAGATATATCTCTGAAAGTGATTGGGAATCAACAGCCGGAGGAGAAAGTGCCCACATTACCGTAGATCCTGAAAATGACGATATCGTTTATGGAGGTAGCTATGGTGGATTTTTCACTCGTGTGAATCATGAAACCAATGAAGTGAGAGGCATCAACGTTTGGCCGGACAATCCGATGGGTTATGGTGCAGAAGGAATGAAATACCGCTTCCAGTGGAACTTCCCTACTTTCTTCTCTCCTCATAATCCAGACAAACTTTATACAGCATCCAATCACCTGCACGTGAGCTATGACGAAGGTCAATCATGGGAATTGATCAGCCCGGACCTGACCAGAAATGACTCAGCTAAATTGGTTTCTTCTGGTGGCCCAATAACCAAAGACAATACAAGTGTGGAATATTACTGTACCATTTTCGCTGCTGCGGAATCACATCACGAAGCGGGCGTGATCTGGACAGGAAGTGATGATGGATTGGTGCATGTCACCAGAGATAATGGAAAAACCTGGACCAATGTGACTCCTGAGGGAATGCCTGAGTGGAGCATGGTCAATAGCATAGACATTGACCCATTCAACAAAGGAGGTGTTTATGTAGCTGCTACACGTTACAAACTGGGTGACTATCAGCCTTATCTCTACAAAACAGAAGATTACGGAAAAACCTGGAAGAAAATCACCAGAGGCATTGACAAGGGACACTTCACAAGAGTATTAAGAGCAGATCCAACAAGAAAGGGATTGCTGTATGCGGGAACAGAATCTGGCATGTACGTTTCTTTTGATGATGGACTCAGTTGGAAGACTTTCCAGCTCAACCTCCCTATCGTGCCTATTACAGACTTGACAATCAAAGACAACAACCTGATCGCAGCAACACAAGGAAGAAGTTTCTGGATCATCGATGACATCACTCCGCTGCATCAGCTGAGCGATGA
This sequence comes from Bacteroidia bacterium, assembly GCA_030425425.1. Classification (GTDB taxonomy): domain Bacteria; phylum Bacteroidota; class Bacteroidia; order Cytophagales; family Cyclobacteriaceae; genus Marinoscillum. Next base: position 36,316 of record JAUIAO010000052.1, read on the forward strand.
GGTGGCAGCTAAGCCTTTTTACCTATTCAAACCAATGAAAACCTACAGAATGGGTGGTGGAAATGGCGCCACTTCCAGAACTGCCGGCACCAACCACCCGGGAGGAGTTTTAGTCAATTATTACCTAAAGGACACTGCTAAAACGGACACTATTCGACTGGCATTCAAAGAAATGGATGGTGATGTGATCAAGGTTTTCAGTAATTATCCAGACAAAGAAAACGACGAATCAGTACTGAATACTGTACCGGGAATCAACCAGATAAACTGGAATATGCGCTACAAGGGAGCCACCACTTTCCCGGGGATGATCCTCTGGTGGGCAACTACCAATGGTCCTACAGCTGTACCGGGTGAATACACGGTGAGTATGTCTGTAAATGGCGTGGAGCAAAACCGAACTTTCGAACTGGTAAAAGACCCTAGAAGCAGTTCCTCTCAGGAGGACTTACAGGAGCAATTTGATTTCATGATTGCTGTAAGGGACAAACTATCAGAAGCCAATCAGGCCGTGATCGACATCCGAAAAGTACGTGCACAAATCAATGATGTGGTGAAAAAAGCCGGAGAGGAAAATGAGGAAGTTACCAAAATGGGAAAAGAAATCCTGGAAGATATGAAAACCATTGAGGAAGCCCTTTATCAGACCAAAAATGAGAGTCGTCAGGATCCGCTAAACTTCCCGATCCGACTCAACAACAAGGTGGGTCATCTGGCTTCTTTGACGTCTATCGGTGATTACAAACCTACGGATCAGGCTCAGGCATTTTTTACTGAAGTGTCAGCGGATATAGATGCACAAATTGCTGATTTGGAATTGATTCTAGGAGACAGGATTGATGCTTTCAACAAAGCCGTATATGACAGTAAAATCGATGCGGTGAAGTTGGAGGAGTAAGGAAATCCTTCATTAGTAATATTTTTGAAATGCCCCTTGATTGAATCGAGGGGTATTTTTGTTTTTAATCCTCCACCCAATCCACCTTCCCAGTCTCATCCAGTATCCCTGCCATCTTCAATGGAGTGATGACGGGCTCCTCTGCCATTCTCACAAGCGTCACATGATCAAAAGCCATCGAATCTTCGGGATTCTGATAGCCACCGGTTGTTGCCAAGGTTAGATAATCTCGTTCATTACGTTCACGGTAAGAATATGAATGTTCGTGTCCGTTGATTTCTGTATAAGGTCGGTCTTTCAAAAGCTCTTCTAAAGGTCCTAGTCCTTTGCCATCTTCTCTTTTCCAAAGCGGCTTGTGCATCAGTATAAATATCCATCGAACATCCGTGTTTTCGGCCAACACTTTCTTGAAATATTCAATTTGGTCATTGCTTATTCCACCAACCTTGCTCTCCTTCATATTGGCATATTCAGTCTCTTCGAAAGTCCCTTCCAATTCTCCCCTGATCACTTTAATGGCTACTTTTCTCGCTTCGTTGATCTCCCACATACGCTCCTCTTCATAGTCTTCAGAATCCATCATCAGAAACAATACATTCTCATAAACGAAATGATAATATCTGGGCCCAAATCGATTTTCCCAAAACGTCCGCATCAGTGGATTGGTGAGGTCATGATTTCCGCCAAGGTGGAAAAACGGCATATTCAAACCAGCAGTACGCTCATCAAATGAATCCCATTCTTTGGCCATCTGCAGAGTGTCTTCTGTCCCCCCTTCTATCAAATCTCCAACACTTACCACAAAGGTTGGATCCAGACGATTGAGCTGCTGAACGGCCGTGCTATAAATCCCCGGTCGCTCTCCACCTGTGAGATCTGCGATGATAGCAAAAGTGAAATCCTCTTCTTCCAACTCAAACTTCTCACTGGTCCACGGCTTGGGCCCGGATTGGATGTCGTGCACGAATTTTGGTATTCTTGCTTCCGGGGCACTACATGACAAAATCAGTAGGATACCACCTATCATTGTGTAATTCCTTACGAATTGGCTAAAGTCCATATCAATCAGAATCGTTTTTTGTTGGGTGAAGATATTGTATTTTCACTGCCAATCCATTAACATAAATCAAATACAATGACCCGTATTTTTATTCTCATTTTACTAACCGTTTGCCTCTCAGCAGGCGCACAGAAAAAATCCAAATCCAAAGAACCCGAAAAGGCTTTGTTGGAAGAAACCTCTTTGGGAGGTTTGTCTTTTAGAAACATTGGCCCAGCTATCACCTCAGGTAGAATTAGTGATTTTGCGGTGAACCCAGCCAATCCCAATGAATACTATGTAGCAGCTTCTGCCGGTGGAGTATGGAAGACTACCAACTCTGGAACAACTTACAAACCGATTTTTGATGGTCAGGGAAGTTTCTCAATTGGTTGTGTTGAAATCGATCCTCAAAACTCCAGCATTGTTTGGGTGGGAACTGGTGAAAACAATAATCAGCGCAGTGTCAACTATGGTGATGGTGTTTACAAATCCATGGATGGAGGAAAATCATGGAAAAACATGGGCCTCAAAAACTCTGAACACATTGGCTCCATTGTCATTGACCCTACCAATTCCAATCATGTTTATGTCGCTGCGATAGGCCCGCTTTGGAGTGCTGGTGGGGAGCGAGGTGTTTACGAGTCTACAGATGGTGGCGAAACATGGAATCTAATTCTGGAAGTTGACAAGCACACAGGTGCCAACGAAGTGGTAATGGATCCTCGTAATCCTCAAGTCTTGTACGCTTCTATGTTGCAAAGAAGAAGACATGTGTTCACCTATATCGGTGGTGGTCCAGGATCTGGAATCTACAAATCCCAAGATGGAGGCAAAACCTGGAACAAAGCCAACAAAGGATTGCCAGGTGTTGATATGGGAAGAATCGGATTGTCTATCTCTCCCGCTGACCCGGAAATAATTTACGCAATCGTAGAAGCAGCACAGGGCAAAGGTGGTTTTTTCAAATCAACTGACAGAGGTGCCTCATGGGAAAAGCAAAGTGGATATAGCTCTAGTGGAAACTACTATCAGGAAATCATTGCCGATCCGGTGGATCCAAACAAAATCTATACGATGGACACGTGGATGCACATCTCTACAGATGGAGGTAAAAGCTTCAAAGTGCTTGGCGAAGATTTCAAACACATTGACAACCATTGTATTTGGATTGACCCTGCACAAACCGACCATTTATTAGTAGGCTGCGATGGTGGTGTTTATGAGACATTCGACGCTGCAGCCACATGGATTTTCAAAGCAAACCTTCCTGTCACGCAGTTTTACAAAGTGGCGGTAGATCAAGCTGAACCATTTTACAATATTTATGGTGGTACACAGGATAACTTCAGCATGGGTGGCCCTTCACGCACTACCAGTGCCAATGGCATTGCCAATAGCCAGTGGTTTATGACACATGGTGGTTATGGTTTCGAATCTCAGATCGACCCTGAAAACCCAAACATTGTTTATGCTCAGTCACAATACGGATTTTTGGTCAGATATGATCGATTGAGTGGTGAAGAGGTTGGCATACAGCCAAAAGAAAGAAAAGATGAAGATGCGTATCGATGGAACTGGGATGCTCCTTTGGTAATTAGTAAACACGACAACAAGAGAATTTACTTCTCTGCCAACAAAGTATTCCGAAGTGATGACAGGGGAAACAGCTGGCAGGTTATAAGCGACGATCTCACTCAGCAGATTGATCGAAATACACTTCGTGTGATGGATAGAGTCTGGGGCATAGACGCGGTTATGAAAAATGGCTCTACCTCTCCTTACGGAACCATTGTAGCAATGGATGAGTCTCCTATTGACGAAAATCTGCTTTATGTTGGTACGGACGATGGGCTTATTCAGGTAACTGAGGATGGTGGTAAAACATGGACCAAAAGCTCCAGTTTCCCAGGTGTACCAGCAAACACTTACGTGAATATGGTCATTCCTTCTCAGCATGACATCAATGTGGTTTATGCTTGTTTCAACAATCACAAGCGAGGTGATTTCAAACCTTATGTATTCAAAAGCTCAGACAAAGGAAAAACCTGGGTAAACATCACTGGCAACTTACCGGAAAGAGGCTCGGCGTATGCCATCGCTGAGGATCATGTGAAAAGTGATTTATTGTTTGCAGGAACAGAGTTTGGCATATTTTTCAGCATCAATGGAGGAAAAGTGTGGAATCAATTGAAAGCGGGCATCCCAACTACTTTGGTTAGGGACATTGCCATTCAGCAACGAGAAAATGATTTGGTGCTGGCATCCTTCGGTCGCGGCTTCTTCATTTTGGACGATTACTCTGCATTGCGAGAATTGAGTGATGAAACACTGAAAAAAGAAGCTCATTTATTCGAAATCAGAGATGCTTTGCTTTTTGAGCCAAGTGTACCTCTTGGACTTCCAAAGCAAGGTTTTCAGGGAGATGATTACTATTTGGGTGACAATCTGCCTTCAGTTGCGATGTTTACTTATTACCTGAAAGATGAGGTCAAAACCAAAAAAGACCTGAGACAGGAAACAGAGTCAGCCAATAAGAAAGATGGCAAAAACAACGTTTACCCGACTTATGAAGCCTTGACAGCCGAACGCAATGAAAATGATCCGTATTTACTTTTCACCATCACAGACAGTGATGGCAACATTGTGCGAAAGCTCACCTCTTCTCCGAAAAAAGGTGTGAACCGATTACAGTGGGATTTGAGATATGCTCCAAAAACAGCCATTAATTTCTCCAAACCTTCATTCTACAATCCATTTGCATCTGCGGAGGCAGGGTCTTTGATAGCTCCGGGTAAGTATGCAGTTTCTCTTTCACTTTATCAGAATGGAGAATTCAAGAAGCTTACAGAAGCTGTGGAATTCAACGTAAAAGTCCTAAACAACAGTTCTACTCCTGCAGCTGATAGAGCGGCGTTGGTGGCTTTCCAGGCGAAAGCGCAGAAACTAGATGCTGCAGTGCAGGCCACGCAGAAGACGATTGGAGAAGTGAAAAATCAGCTGAAATATATCAAAGAAGCGGTTTTGAGATCGAATGTTGCACAGGATGATCTGGATGCAGACATCTCTACAATCGAAGAAAAGCTTTACCAAATAGAGCTAAAACTAAACGGTGACCGTGTAGCTGGTCAGCTGGATTTGAACACCCCACCACCGGTAAGTAGTCGTATTGGATATGTGATTTATGAGGCATTCCATTCTACTTCCAGTCCTACACAGACGCACTTAGATGTGTATGAAATTGCCAAAGAGGAATTCACTCCACTTTTAGGACAGGTAAGAAAAATCGTGATGGAAGATATAAAAGCATTGCAAGAAAAACTTGGCAATGCAGGTGCTCCCTATACTCCATATACGTTACCAGATTTTGATGGAGAATAATTAATTGTATTTTTTAAGAAAATCGGTAGTTGAAGAATCGGCTACCGATTTTTTTATTCACTTTCATTTATGAATTTTTAGGTGATAATCATTAATTCTCTTGACATACCTGACCAATCTATTGATATTCGCTCCTATTGAATTTCCTGCCCATTTTTAAGTGAACCTTGAATTGAAACAACCCAAAACACTCCTTGGCAGATTCATCCTTTGGCGCATTCGGCACATGGGAGATCGGCAGTTTATCCTCATGCTCAGTGCGTTGGTAGGACTGACTGGAGGTCTCGCTGCAGTAATCATCAAACTAGGCATTCACTACATTCACGATTTTATCAATGTGAAGATCCGTCAATCTACTTTTGAATTCTGGTACTTGATTTTACCGGTAGTTGGTATAGCTCTATCGGTGGCTTTGATCAAATATTTTTATCGAGGGACATTTGCGCATGGTATTACCAATGTTTTGTATGCCATCAGCAAGCAAAAGAGTATTGTCCGACTCAAGGACTCTCTGTACTTCATGTTGGGAAGTATTTTCACCGTTGGGCTGGGTGGTTCGGTAGGTATGGAAGCCACACTCGTCATGAGTGGCACAGGACTGGGCTCCAATATTGCAAGGATTTTCAGGCTGTCATTTTCTCATAGAATACTATTGCTGGGGTGTGGTGCCGCTGCAGCTCTGGCTTGCTTTTTCAACGCCCCAATCGCCGGGGTAGTTTTCGCTTTGGAGGTTTTGCTGTTAGACCTTAGTATGGCATCACTGGTGCCGCTTTTACTCGCCTCAATCATCGGTGTAATCATTGGCAAAATATTCTTAGGTGCCAATATCATTCTGGATTTCTCTGAGCATAGCGCATTCACTGTTAATCAAATTCCTTTTTTCATCCTACTGGGAATAGTAAGCGGATTGATCTCCATTTATTTCAATCGAATTGATCATTTGACTTCAAAAATTGTAGAGCGACTTGGTTTTGGATGGAAAAAGACACTCATCCTGGGTAGCGTAGCTGCTGTTTTGATTTTTAGTTTTCCCCCTCTGTTTGGAGAGGGTTACGGTACATTGATCAACCTCTTTCGAGGTAAACCAGGCTTACTTTTGGAGAACAGTATTTTCTCGCACTTCAGTGAATTCCAGATTCATTTTCTCTGGTTTTTGCTCATGGTAGTCTTGCTCAAGGCTGTGGCTGTAGCCTTCACTTTAGGCGCCGGAGGAATTGGCGGTTATTTTGCTCCTTCTCTGTTTTTGGGTGGTGTCACAGGCTTCTTAGTCGCCCGATCCATCAATATGCTCAAGCTATTCAGCACACACCTTCCAGAGGATAATTTCACGGTGGTGGGAATGGCCGGCGTGATGAGTAGCATATTCTATGCGCCTTTATCCGCTGTTTTTTTGATTGCAGAAATTACCAGCAGCTATGACCTCATCGTACCTCTAATGTTGGTAGCTACCATTTCCTATATGATGGTCAACTATATAGAACCGCACTCATTGTTTACCAGAAGGCTGGCCAAGAGAGGCGAATTGATATCGCATCACAAAGAAGAATCCGTACTGGCGATGCTCAATATCGAAGAAATCATTGAGCGAGACTTTCAGCCTATTCATCCTGATGCTACTTTTCGGGAATTTCTAAAAGATGCAGTGGGCAATTCCAGGAGAAACATTTTTCCAGTAACCAATGATAATGGCAAACTTTTGAGTATCGTTCTGCTGGATGATGTGCGGCCGTTGATTTTCAAACAGGAAGAATATGATACGCTCAGCGTGACCGAACTCATGCGTACTCCCCCTGCGCGTATTTACCTCTATGACAGTATGCGTGAAATCCTCAAAAAGTTTGATCAGACATCCGCATGGAACCTACCTGTGGTGGATGAAAAGGAAAAATACATAGGCTTTATCAGCAAGTCCAAACTGCTCACTGCTTATCGCAAAACTTTGAAGACACTGAGTTACGATTGATCACTCCAACCATACTTTGTGAGCCTTACTGTCGGTTTGCCAGACTTAAACTCACAATACGAAAGATTTATTGTGTGCCACTGGTCGTGCACCTCAGAATAACACCTGATTAATCAAAGCAACACTGAATAGACTCAACAAAAACCACCCTAGAAAGCCTTGAAATATACAGACGTATCTCGCCAGGCCTTTTGTTGGGATCTGACCGAAACCGAGTGTCACAAACGAATTGATACTCAGTGTGAATGCATTAATAAATGCCAGGAACAGCAAGTATATGGCTCTAACTACCGTTTTTAACCCGGATTATGCATTAGAATAATCAAAAGGAGGGCTTAAGGATGAAATCTGAGAAAAAATTCCATCCATCCAAGGTCTTCTTTTTGCAGGTAAAGAGATTTTCAGCACTCTTTTGTTGGC
>JAUIAO010000053.1 GCA_030425425.1 Bacteroidia bacterium
TATTGTCATTATCCAGTGTATATACCACTGTGGTAGTCAATTTACCCGGGTATCCTTCTTCGCCATCTTCACTCACGTATGTCAATTCCAGGGCTACTCCGTTTTCTACTTCTACAGGTTTTGCTGACCAGTTGACCATGTCAAAACCATTCACACCTCCGTGAAGATGGTTTGCTCCATTATTAGTTGCCAAAGTATATTCTTCTCCATCCAAAGAGAATTTGCCTCCAGCTATTCTATTGCCATATCTACCAATCAACGCTCCAAAAAATGAGCTGGCATCCAGGTATCCCTGAACATCATCACACCCTAAGACAACATCACCTAGGTTTCCTTCTTTGTCTGGAATCTGAAGTGAGGTCACGATACCTCCAAAAGTGATCACTTTCATCGTCACATCGTTGGTATTTTTCATTGTGAATTCTGTCACTGCCTCTCCATTTTCGAGGTTGTCAAATGGTGCACTGACTATAGTGGCCTTTGGCTCAGAAGTAGCTTCAGAATCCGTTTTTTTGTCTTGTTTTTGGCTACAGGAAAAAGCCAAAACCAGTACAAGCAGCATTAAAGGTTTAAAAGTTTTCATTGGTTCTAAGGATTAGGTATTGGTAAAAAGCCCTAATCATTTGTCATGATTAGGGCTGCAATTTAATAATGATTACATATTATTCTGGAAGAGGTGATAATACACTTCGTTCCAATGTAGTTGATCTTTGAACTGTCTGGTCTTAGTCTCTTCATCGATTACCAGTAATTCGATGCCCGCCATCTCTGCAAAATCTTCAAAGTATTCTGTTGTCAGAGCTTTTGAGAAAACTGAGTGATGTGCTCCGCCTCCCAAAATCCATGTTTGTGCAGAAATTTCCAAATTCGGCATTGGATCCCAAAGTACTCTTGCAACAGGAAGTTTCGGCAATTCATGTTCAGGTTTCAAGGCATTTACCTCATTCACTACCATTCTGAACCTATTCCCCATGTCCACAACAGTCGCCATCAATGCTGGCCCTGCATCTACATCGAATACCAATCTGGCCGGATCTTCTTTCCCGCCGATTCCCAACGGATGAATTTCGACTTTTGGTGTACCCATTGCAATAGAAGGACATATCTCTAGCATGTGAGAACCTAACACGCGACTTCTGTCTTTCTGAAAATCATAAGTGTAATCTTCCATGAAAGATGATCCACCTTCAAGGCCCTGATCCATTACTTTGGCAGCTCTTACCAAAGCGGCTGTTTTCCAGTCACCTTCACCACCAAATCCATAACCGTCAGCCATCAATCGTTGTGTAGCGATTCCTGGCAATTGTTTGAATCCATGTAGATCTTCGAAGGTGTCCGTATAGGCACCAAAACCACCGTCTTCCAGGAATCTTCTCAAAGCGATTTCAATCTTCGCTGAGTCCTTCAAATTAGGGTTTTTCAATACGGCATCAGACACCTGATATACATCTCCATATTCTTTTACCAAAGCATCTACCTCACCGTCAGTTACCTGATTGAGGATTTCTACTACATCACCGATTCCCCAGGTGTTCACCTGGAATCCAAACCTCATTTGTGCTTCTACTTTGTCACCTTCAGTCACCGCGACCTGCCGCATATTGTCACCGATTCTGGCTATTTTGGTATTTTGCCACACATGCCACCCAGCTGCCGCTCTCGCCCAAACGCCAAGTCTCTTTCTTGGTGCTTCTTCTTTCCAGTGACCTACGATCACTTTTCTGTTTTTCCTCAAACGAGAAGCCATGAAACCGAACTCACGTCCACCATGAGCTGTCTGGTTTTCGTTCATGAAATCCATATCGATTTCACTCCAAGGAATCTCTGTATTGTATTGTGTATGGAAGTGTGCCAGTGGCTTGCTCAATGTCTGAAGACCTTTGATCCACATTTTTGCAGGTGAGAAAGTGTGCATCCACACTACCATCCCTATCACGTTTTCAGTGGTGTTAGCTTCTACACAGATTTTGGTAATCTCATCTGGTGTAGTTACTACAGACTTATATACCACTTTTACAGGTACGTGCTCGCTATCGTTGAGCGCTTTTGCAATTTCTTCAGAATGTACTGCTACATTTTTCAATGTCTCAGGTCCATAGAGGTGCTGGCTTCCAGTTACAAACCAAACCTCAAAGTCTTTTAGGTTATCTAGCATTTTTTAATTGTGTTATCTTCTAATAATAATTAAGTCTTTACCCCACCTGTCCTCCCCTTAAAAAGGGGAGGTGCCGTAGGCGGAGGGGTTAGCTCTGTCCGTAATAAGCGTCTTTTCCGTGCTTTCTTTCCCAATGTTTTTTGATCAAAGCATCCTTCAGTCTTGGTGCTTCTGGGTTGATCTGACGAGTGATCAGTGCCATTTTCGCCAGTTCTTCCAGCAACTTGCTATTGAATACAGATTTGGCGGCAGTTTTACCCCACGCGAATGGACCATGATTACCAAGAAGAATCATTTCTACTTCGTTGTGATCTAGTCCCTTATCTGCAAAACAGTCGATAATCTGCTGACCGGTCATGTGCTCATAATTACCTTGGATCAGCTCATCGCTCATTGGAGGAGCACAAGGAATGTCCTTAGTCAAATAATCAGCGTGTGTGGTTCCGAAAATAGGAATATCCTGCTGAGATTGTGCCCATGAGGTAGCGTAAGTAGAGTGAGTGTGAGTAATTCCACCTATCGAATCCCAAACTTTATACAAAAAAGCATGAGTCTTGGTATCAGAAGATGGTCGCATAGATCCTTCTACTACATTGTTGTCAAAATCAACAATTACTATATCCTCTGGTTTCAAAATCTCATAATCTACCCCGCTCGGCTTGATAGCAAATACTCCTTCTTTACGATCTACAGCACTCACATTACCAAATGTGAAAATCACCAGATCATAAGCAGGCAGCTGCATATTAGCTTCGTAACACTCTCTTTTAAGTTCTGTGTACTTCGACATTTCTTATTTGTTATTGATATTGTTTTCTACAAATTCTCCGAGCAGTTCATACTTGGTATAAATGCTATTGTATTTTTCTACAGTCTCAGGATTAGGATAATAAGTCTTCTCAAATCCATTACCCATTGCTGGTACTGCTTCTGCCATAGATGGGTAAATTCCTGCTGCAACAGCAGCGTACATTGCCGCACCTAATGCTGGTGCCTGATCAGAAACTGCAACTTTGATCGGCATATTCATCACATCAGCGAGTGTCTGCATCACGAAACCTGATTTCTTGGCTACACCACCGATACCAACAACAGAGTTGATTACCACACCTTCTTCTGCGAATCGATCTGCAATCTTCTTTGAACCATAGGCGATCGCTTCTACCAAAGCTCTGAACATGTGAGGAGCACGTGTTCCAATACTAAGGTTTACAAAGGCTGCTTTTAGGTTTTGATTGGCATCTGGTGTTCTTCTACCATTCACCCAATCAAGTGCTATTGGCGCAGATTCGCTGATTGGAGTTGCCTCTGCTTGTTTAGATAATTCTGCTATCAATTTATCCTTTGCAGCTTCCATCTGGTCAGGTGTCAAAGTATCCGCCAGTAAATTATCCAAAGGCCAGGTCAATACATTTTTGAACCATGCCAATACATCACCAAATGCTGACTGACCAGCTTCCAAACCAATCATACCCGGGATGATAGAACCATCTACTTGACCACAGATACCTTTGATAGTCTTATCTCCTACTACGGAAGCTGGGGACACTACCATATCGCAGGTTGAAGTACCCATCACTCGTACCAAAGTGTTTTCCTCTACCTCAGCACCTACTGCTCCGGAGTGCGCATCGAACGTACCAACAGCAATCACCACATCAGTAGTTAATCCTAACTTCTCAGCCCATTCCGCACTAAGAGTGCCAGCTACTTCATCAGAGGTGTAAGTTTCCTCAAAAAGATTTTTCTTAAGATCAACCAGATATGGATCCAGTTTTCCCAGATATTCATCTGCAGGCAATCCGCCCCAGCTCTCATGCCACATGGCTTTGTGACCAGCAGCACATCTGGATCGTTTGAAGCTGGCCAATTCAGGCTCACCTACCAGTAGGTAGGTCATGTAATCACAGTGCTCCACCCATGAGTGCGCATTGTTTTTTACCGCTTCATCTTCTCTAGCTATATGAAGAATTTTAGCCCAAAACCACTCTGAAGAGTAGATTCCACCTTCAAATTTGGTATAATCGATCCCTCCCCATGTTCTGGAAAGCTCATTGATTTCATCTGCCTCAGAGATAGCCGTATGATCTTTCCAAAGCACCATCATGGCATTTGGGTTTTCGGCAAATTCTGGTAATAGAGAAAGAGCCTTTCCTGAAGTATTCACAGGTATTGGAGAAGATCCAGTAGTATCAATACAAATTCCCTTTACAGCTGCAGGATCAATGCCCGATTCTTTTACTACCTCTTTAATGGTAGATTCCATTCCTTCAATGTGATCAAGCGGATGCTGACGAAACTGATTCGTCTCCGGATCGCAATATTTACCTTCTTTCCATCGCTGATACCAATGGACTTTGCTTCCAAGTGTTTCTCCATTGCTCGCATCTACTAATACTGAGCGAACTGAGTCACTTCCAAAGTCCAAGCCAATTACATACTGTTTTTCCATGGGGATTTTGTGATACGTTTGTTTTCTCTCTATTTAATTCTATGATTTCATCAACCTTCCAATGCCATTCACTTCCGCCACCTCATTACACTCTTCATAATTCAAACTGAGTAAATCATGGGTTTTTCACCAATTAGGCATTTCGCGGGTAATTTAATCAAAATATTTTATTAAGTGTATTTATTACAATTATTTTTAAATTTCATATTATCAAGCAGTTAACGAAGCTAATTCATTCTGCTTTTAGCAATCTGACATAGTATATTCCTCCTGCAATCGATCCCGGTTTTGCCTCAAACTTCAGATTCAGTTTACCATCTTTCATGTTGTCCAGAATGTCCTGTGGAATTTGATAATCCACATCATAAAAATCTCCATGAGGCTGTCTTTCCAAAGTGACGTCAGCTAGTAATTGCTCATCCATTTTGATATAAAATGATCTACCAGAGTCTCCTCCGAAATAGGTGATGCGCAGGATCTTACCTTCCTTATCAGGGTTATTCAAATTGTAACTAAACCATCCCGATGCATGTCTCCAAAATTTACCAGCATGCATGCCAGATTCAGTATCAACTGCTTTGAAACCGTGATCAGACTCTGGCTGCTGCTCTCCAGTACCAATTTGATCTACCGTTTTAGCCTCCAATTCAAGAGCAATACGCTCTTGCTCTCTTACTTCTTTCATTCGTTTTTCTAGTCCATCCTCGCTGATCACCGGCCAATACAACATGTATCTGGCTTCATGAATGGTATAAAAAGGAACCAATTTCAAATTCTTAAACATGTCTTGATTGATGTTGCCTGAAAAAGAAAACTCAAGTCCCTCACCACTAGTTGGCTCTATTTTACCAGCAAGCGAATTAACATCATTGCTTACGATGAGTGGTGCTTCATCTATTGGGTATAAATCTCCTTGGGCAATGTGTGTCATACGGCTGTCATCAGCAAAAAGCCCGGGAGTATTTTCCGTATCGGTCACAGCTCCCAAAACGAATGGGCCATGTGAGAAAGAAACCCAATCTGAACCGTCTGGCAATCGATCAACTTTCGTTTTCATTCTGAAAATCATTGAAATTTGGTCTCCTGATTTCCAGTCATTGCTGATTTCGATATAGGCTCCATCACCAGCAATATCCATTGCTAATCCATTAACAGACAATTGTACAGACCCGTCCTCTATCCATTCAGGTTTTCTGATCAATAGTTTGAATGACATAGGTTGATCCAATTCTAACGTAAAGTCCACCTGAGAACTAATATCAAAACTTGCGTTTTGCTTGAGTTTGATCCCTTTTTCTTCCCAATTCAAAACTGAAGGAATAAACAAATTCACCATCAAATCATCGCCCTGATGAGTATAAACTAACTCACCATATTTGCCATGATTTTCGATGCCTGAGCCAACGCAGCACCAGAACCCTTCATGAACCTGAGAATAAACACGATAATGCTGCGGACGGATCGGTGTGAAATAAACAAAGCCCCCATCAGGATGCTGTGAAGACAAGATATGGTTGTACAATCCTTTCTCGTAAAAGTTGAGGTATTTAGACTGAGGCTCATTCAGGAACAACATTTTTGACAGTCGGAGCATGTTGTATGTATTACAAGTTTCCGGCCCCTGATTGGAATTGATCATAGAAGAAAAATCATCCACAGGGTTGAAATGCTCACGAACACTATTACCTCCGATGGTGATAGATCGGTTTTCAACGACGGTATTCCAAAAAAACTCTGAGGCTTTGTGCCAGTTTTCATCACCGGCCAATTCTGAAACTTTCTCAAAGCCAATAATCTTCGGAATCTGGGTATTGGCATGCATACCCGACAATTTATCTTCTCCTGATACTAATGGGTCGAGAATGTGATTATGAGAGAATCTCCGGGCCAGCTCTAAGTACTTTTCTTCGCCAGTGATTTCATATACATCCGCAAAAGTCTCGTTCAACCCACCATGCTCACTTCGCAGCATTTCCTGAATTTGCTCATCCGACAGGTTGGCGGTCACATCCAACATCCAATCGGTCAATCTGATCAACATGCCTTTCGCCTCTTCTATGTCAGCGATCTGATATGCATCCCGAAGGCCAGCATATATTTTGTGAATATTGTAAAGAGGCACCCATCTGTCATTGAGCGAGAAACTCCCAGCTCTAATATTGCCTTCTTTGATTTCTGCCCACATTTGGTTACTTCCGGGGATTCCTCCAAGGTATCCAGTTCCCAAATTGTCTTGAGCACGTTTTAATTCTGAAATCACATAGTCTAGTCGCTCTTTCACATCTGAGCGATCAGTAGCGGCGTACATGTTAGAAAGTGCGGAAACATAATGCCCGCCGATATGACCATCGAGGCCCGTATTTTCCCAGTTCCCATACTTTTCCGCCTTTGGTTGCAGACCCCCTTCAATGAGATATGGAGCTAATAAACGATCCGGATCAAGCTCTATGATATAATCTAAATCCGTATTTTGAGCTTCATAAAACGGACTCTGCAATAATTCAACTTGCGATAATTTGTACGAATCAACTCGACCTTGAACAGTAACCAATTGTACTGTTTCTTTATTTGAACCACATCCGAAGAGAAGAATAATTGAAAATGCCAGAAAGGTCGTTTTATACATCATAAAGGAAAAATTTGGGTTGAAAAACGATAAATTCTCAATCAACCCGAGTTCAATAAGTCAGGACTATATTTAAACAAAGAGTCTCAGCACCTTATCAATACCGAGACTCCCATAATATTTTTGAAACAAGACATTTATATTACTTCAGGTCATCTGGATTGACTACAGGCCATCCATTATCATCCCAGGTCATTTCCATAATCTTAAGTTTTGATCTTCCATCATCTTGCATATCATAAGCATGAAAAACGAAATAATCTTTACTATCAAATGAATAGGCACTGTTGTGACCTACACCTGGATATCTTTTATTTCCCTCCAGCACAAGTGAACCTCCTCCCTGATCCATTCTTACACCATTTTTATCCAAGTATGGTCCGGTCACCTTATCTGACCTACCTACCACTACCTTATAAGTACTATTCTCTCCCCGGCAGCAATAATCCCATGAAACGAACAAAAAATAAGAGGTGTCTTTTTTGAAAATAAATGGTGCTTCGATAGCTCCATCTCCTGGGTTGGTATCCAAAAGCGTATCTGTTCTGGCTCTTTTGGCCAAAGTCAACCACTCCTGAGGCTCGGCCAATTTATCTCGATCGGGCACTAATTTGACCATTTTGATGCCTCCCCAGAATGAACCAAAATTCATCCACGGATAGCCGTCTTCATCCTGAATGATATTGGGATCTATAGCGTTCCAAAAATCACGATTTGGAATGGACTGAACAATCGGTCCATGATCTACCCATTTATAATCCGGATCCTTTGGATTCAAAGTGGTGTTTGTCACTAAACCAATAGCCGAAGTATTTTTTGCAAATGCAGACACACTATAATAGAGATAATACTGACCATTGTAAAAGGAAATGTCAGGCGCCCATATATGCCCTCTAAATCCAGTGACCACATCTTGTGTCCATTCTGGAGGTCGCCGGCCAAATACCGAAGGTTCTTTTTTCCAGGATTCCATATCTGTGGAAGACCAGACCGATATTCCCCACCCTGTACAATAGAGATAATAAGTGTCTCCCTGCTTGATCATTACCGGATCATGAACGCCGATATTTTTTTCCTGAGCCTTTACACTCCATGAGAACAAGACAATAAATACTAGAATTAGATTTTTCATTTTCTAAGCTTTTATCACTCTACTTTTTTACCCCAATGGGCTATTCCTTCAGTGGTAATTCCAGTAAACAGAATAGTTTCATCCACTTCATTTTCCCAGTCTCGCCCCCGCTCCACTTTGAGTTTGAAAGGCGCGGACTCACCATCAATATCAAAGGTAATCCACGGTGCGTCATATGACCATGTACCAGTAGCTGCACCTAATAGTGTCCCGTCGGACAAAATGAATAAATCTTCAGACGTCTGAAAATCAGGAGAAGTCTGTTCATCTGCATAACCGGGAACAATTTCATAATCCAGGATGATCCGCTCCCAGTTCCCAGGAATCTCGCTTTCATCTACGGTAGTCTCTTCCTCAGCCGCAAATCGCTGTGGACTCACCATTGGCCAACCGTCCTCTGTCCAGTGAATCTGACGGACGTGTAATAACATATAATAACTATTCACACCCGGACGCCCCTGATGAGCCATGTAAAAGTCTTTTGATTCCTGATCCTGAAATACCGATGGATGAGAAACACCCTGCCATCCTGAATGCCCCTGAAACTTATAAGGAGCCAAAATCATCGGTAAGTCATCGATTTCCTGATTCATATTTCTACCCAGATAATCATAAAATGGTCCATCTGGATTATCGGACCTACCTACACGGACATTATACTTGGTCTGAAGCCAATCATAGGCAATGAACATATAATATTTATCGAATTCTTCATTGTAGATAATTTCCGGACCTTCGATATTTCCATTGATTGAATTTCCTGTGAAAGCTCGCTGCGCAACTCGCGTACCTTTAACTCCTGTTCTATTTGGCAAACCAGTCACAGGATCAAGCTCGATCTTATAAATCCCATCCCAGGCAGAACCATAATAGAACCAATGCGATCCGTCCGTACCCACTGTTACTGTTGGGTCGATAGCATTGGTCTGACGCGCACTATTATTTAATGAAGTAACAACAAGCCCTCTTTCAGTAAAAGGACCATATGGTTTATCAGAAACCATCAGTCCAATAGCGCTCAGACGTGGAACAGAAGAAGATATTGAGTAATAGACCCTATACTCATCTTCATATTTCATGGCATATGGAGCCCAAAGGTTATTGAATGGTTCTCCTCCATTAGAACGGATATGATCCAAACCTAAAGGAGGATACCCAGCATCAGAAATCTCACCAACCGGCAAATTATTACCTCCTACTACCCATCCTACAAACTCCCATTCAACCAGGTTTCTACTTCTTCTGATATTATGTCCAGGACGAACAGTGGCTCCAAATGCTACATCTGTTGTATAGCAATAGAAATAATCTCCGTTATCGATTATAGTAGGATCGTGCACGTTGTAATGTGCCCAATCATAAATATTATTAACTGAAGATATGTGTGAATAGGTATCTCTGAATTGCGAGAAATCAATTGGATCATCATCCAAATTAGATCCCAAGGTGTCGGTTGGGTCGTCATCTGTGTTATCCCGAACTGTAATTCCAGTTGGTTCGCTGACATCCTCACATGCAATGAACATTAAGGGTGACAGGAAAAAACTGAATACTATGATCCTCAGACTACCTTTACTTATATAACTAGTTTTATCAATCATGAATATATGTTCCTTTATAATGGAATATAATAATAAACCGATCTATTTAATTTCTAATACAACAACAGAAAATGGAGGTAATTCCACATTTAGATTATTCCCTTTTTTCTTGAATCCCTTGAACGCTTCTGGTGCAATCTTATCAGGATTCTCAAATGAATTATGATCCTGTAAGTTTCCTGATTTCAAAATTGTCCCAGTTGTTTTTCCTTTGGCATCAATACTCATCTCCAATTTATGACTCTTTTCTGGATGGATGTTTACTAGAGAAATGTGAATAGCTCCATCATTATCCTTTGAAGCAGAAGCTGATATTGCAGGTAATTTTTCATGGCCATTCTCGAAATACAACATGTCAGAAATCTCTACTGGTAGCATAGTAGCATCCTGATGTACGTTGTACATTTTCATCACATGATATGTGGGTGTAAGGATCATTTTCTCCTCATCTGTTAAAATCACCGCCTGTAGGACATTTATAATCTGAGCCAAGTTGGCCATTCTTACACGGTCCGCATGGTTGTGAAAAGTATTCAATGTAGTACCAGCGATCATGGCGTCTCGCATGGTGTTTTGCTGGTATAGTGCAGTCTGGTTCTCTGGAGTTTCATACCAGCCTCCCCATTCGTCTACGATCAAAGCCACTTTCTTTTCAGGATCATATTTATCCATAATCGCGCTATGCTTTGTCACTAATTCTTCCATGTCCAGTGCATTTTTCATTGTAGTCCAATATTGATCTTCCGAAAAATCAACATCTGGTCCTTTGGCTCCCCAGTTGATCACTGCATAATTATGCAAGGCAACTCCTTCTAACATGTTGTGAGGAACATCACGCATTAAAACTTCCGTCCATTTATAATCCCATTCGTTAGCTCCTGAAGCAATTCTAAACAACCCATCGCTATTCGTCCAGTCGGTCATGAATGTGGCGTATTGGCGATAAAGGTTTGCATAGAATTCTGGTTTCATGTTACCACCACATCCCCACATTTCATTTCCTACGCCCCAGTATTTGACTCCCCATGGTTCTTTTCTGCCATTGGCAATTCTCAGATCAGACATTGGACTACCTCCAGGATGATTTACATACTGCACCCAGTCAGAAAGTTCTTTTACAAGTCCACTACCAACATTTCCAGCGAGGTAAGGTTCTGCCCCCAGCTCTTCGCACAGATTCAAAAAATCGTGTGTTCCGAAACTATTATCCTCAATGGTACCTCCCCACCACACATTGACCATTTGCGGTCTCTCCGATTTCGGACCTATTCCGTCCATCCAGTGGTAAGTATCCGCAAAACAGCCTCCAGGCCATCTCAGCACAGGCACTTTCAGATCTTTTAATGCTTCTATCACGTCTGTACGCACTCCGGCTTTATGCGGAATCAACTCATTGTCTTCACCTACATAAAAACCTCCATAGATGCATCTGCCGAGATGCTCAGCAAAATGTCCATAAATATTTCTATTGATCAAGTGTTCTCCACCTTCAACATCTACAGAAATGGAAGTAGTCTTTGGCTGGGCTATTATAGAAAAGCTCAGTACCAAACCGAGAAGAAAAGTTAGTTTTTGCATAGTCTAGTTTTTAATTTAGAAAAAGAATGGACTCAGAGATTCTGAGCCATTCTTTTGAAACAGTATGAAGAAGTATTACTATAATTCAATAATTATTAATTCATTTTTATCCTGATCACATTAAATGATTGAGGACTTAGGTCCAAAGCAAACTCTGGCCCTGCGATTTCCACTTCTTTTTCCACAGGTTTAACCTGCTCAGGATTGTCGAAAGTATTGTAAACTTCCAGATCAGGCTGACTCAATTCAATGAGTTTTCCAGTCTTCTCCAGACTATTTACACCATCTACTTTGACCTCTGCAACTTGAGCAGATTTGAGTGTGTTAACCAACTTAATGATTAATTCACCTGTGTTTTCATCCTTGGTTGTGGAAGCATAAACCCCGTTCTGACCTGT
The DNA here is from genome assembly GCA_030425425.1 of Bacteroidia bacterium. GTDB lineage: Bacteria > Bacteroidota > Bacteroidia > Cytophagales > Cyclobacteriaceae > Marinoscillum. Next base: position 11,943 of record JAUIAO010000053.1, read on the forward strand.
TAAGGCATTTCCATCAGCTCCTGATGTCTGCAGTACGTGAGTTCCAGGATTGGTGGAATACATTTTCTGCACGTAATAATTTGCCGTACCATAAGACTCCAAATTATTGAACCAAATTAAATCAGGTGTCCATTGCCAACCCTCAGCATGTGCAAATAATGGTGCATAAGAAGTCATAGTTACCACTTCAGCATTTCTTTCCAGGCCAGTCATGAAGGCTGCTTCTGAAAGAGCTGTTTCCCAGTTGTTTTTATTATCCGGACTGGCAACCCCAACACTTTGGGAGGCATATTCTCCTACAAAAAGTTTAGGACCTTCACGATCATAATCATCATACCAATCTGCACTTTCACGGAACCAATCAGGATTTCGGTAGAAATGTTCATCAACGATTTCAGGCTGCAATCTGCGCCACTGCTCCCACAGATATTCGATTTCTTCTTCTCCATTTGGAAAAATCGACCCATCTGAGCCTGTAGCAGCTATGATCTGCATATCTGGATATTTACTCTTGATAGCATCTACTATTGGCACATATCTTTCGATGTATTGTGGCCCCCATTGTTCGTTTCCAATTCCCATCATCTTAAGATTAAATGGTTCCGGATGCCCCATATCAGCTCGTAGTTTTCCCCATTTGGTAAGTACTGATCCATTAGCAAATTCTATAAGATCCATAGCATCCTGCACATACGGATCCAATTCACTGAGTGGCACAAGTTCTCCAGTATTGAATTGGCACGCCATACCGCAATTGATGATTGGCATTGGTTCGGCACCAAGATCTTCGGCCAACAAAAAGTATTCGTAAAATCCTACTCCAAAACTTTGGTAGTAGTCTGGTGTAGGACGATGGTCAAATTCAAAATTCCAACGATTGATGGTCACTACACGATCATCAATATCACCTACGGTATTCTTCCACTGATAGCGCTGTGAAAGATCAAATCCCTCAACAATACATCCTCCAGGAAAACGTAAAAATCCCGGATCCATATCGTCTAGCAGCTGAACAAGATCAGCTCTAAGTCCTTTTTTTCTACCTTTCCAGGTATCTGTTGGAAATAGCGAAACCATATCAATATCCACAGCACCTGTACCCTCGAACCAAATATTCATTTGAGCTTTTGCCTCGGTTTTGGATGGTGTCAATGATGTTTCGAGTGTTTGCCACTCATTAGTAATACCGTTTACTTTTCCATCTGCGAGCACGTTTCCATCCGGGTCAACCAGCTCAATTCGAATAGCGGAGATGTTTCCTTCTACTCCTCTAACCTGTATACTAAAATCATGTGGCAAGCCTTCTTTTACACCCATGCCGCGGAAACCTTCGTTTCGAAGACCGGCACCAGATCCCGGATCGGTAATTTGGATTCGCATAAATCTGGAGTTCCTTGGATTTCCCGTATTGATCGGTAAAGTTCGAACTCCTAGTCCTTTATCTTTTAGCACAGTCCAACCGCGCAATGGTTTATCAAATTCGAAAGATCGGTTTTTTACCAGTTCAGCATATAGTCCTCCGTCAATGGCAAAATTGATATCCTCAAAAAATATTCCGTACATAGTAGGTTGAATCGGAGCAATCACCTCTTTGGCATTTACCTTTATGGCCACAGACTCGCTTATTTGTTCCGTTGATTCCTCTTTTGGTGTACTACAACCAAAAGCCCAAATCATACTAACCCCTATCAAAAATTGATTCGCTATTTTATTCATTAGTTTTTCTTAGTTAATCCTATTGATACTTTAGTATCTATATAAAGGAATAAATCACTGACATAAGACATTCGAAACTGATGATTTCGAACTGTTGCAGTTTCTGACTGGCATTAAAAGGCAGCCTGACCGGCGTGGTTTTTCACCGGCCAGCTGCCTATCCTATAGAGAATGTTTCTTAGTTTGCTATTGGGCGAACCTTGTATCCTTTGTCAAAGAATGCAGGTCCATTATCCTCATTCAAGTTCGCTGAGTTACCTACCAGATTAGGGTTGGCGTTCAGCGTATTTTGGAAAATTGGGAAATACTCATGTCCCGGATTGTAGTAATCATATGATGATGCATCTGCAGTAGCCGAGCTAAGTTCCTCTGTAGAAGCTGTACCGTCTAGCTTGTAGTAAGCATGCTCGGTGATTTGGTTTAATCGGCTAGCATCATAGAAGAATCCCCATCGCAGTAGATCAATTCCACGTCCGTTTTCACATCCAAATTCCTTAGGACGCTCCACATTAGCTATTTGCTCAAACAAATGATCTGCTGTAGGGAAGTCTGCAAGCTGAAGATCAGGCAATGCAACTCTTCTTCGCACTTCATTGATATAATCTATAGCTACTTGAGTAGGCCCATTGATTTCATTTTCGCATTCTGCAGCTCTTAGGAGCACGTCGCTATATCTCATCAAACGCAAATTGACACCACATGTAAGTCCATTGTCAATAGACTCGTAAAGGTTATTTCTCGCATTCGTGAATTTAGCAATAGAGATACCTCCCTGGGAGTTATTAGAAAGTGGCGTCTCTGTGATTTCCTGCTGATAAGCCATGTTTTTTCTTGGGTCACCATTTGGATATGCGGCTGTACTCTGGTCTGTATAAGTGCTATACTCATCTTCATAAGTCACTAAGGTCCAGTACAATCTTGGATCCAACCTTCCATCAGTACAAGTCTCATCTTTGAAGAGATTATACAACCAAGGAGAACCTGCCAGGTCACCCCAGCTTCCTAATTCCTGAGAAGCGTAGTTACTTTCTACTGCATGGCCCTGTGTTGCATCTCTACTGATATTGACTGGAGTCCATTCCTGATCCGTACCACCGGTACCATAATCCATAAATTGTACTTCAAATAAGCTTTCGAGATTGTTTTCTGTATCCTCTTTGAAGTTGTCACCAAAATCCGCCATCAATTCATAATGACCATAAGTGCCAGCAATGATGTCTTGTAGGATAGGATAAGCATCAGAATACTTCTGACGAAACATCAACGCTCTGGCTAAATAACCTGCAGCGGCACCACTAGTAGCACGACCGGCAGACCATTCTCCACCTTCGTCTCTTGTTGGCAATAACTGCATGGCTTCAGCTAAATCCAATTCTATTTGATCAAAGACCTCATCTTGACTATTGTTTGGTGCATAAAGTGATTCAATATCACCGTATGAATCATAATCGGTGATCAAAGGTACTTTTTGGTAATATGTAGCCAGATTGTAGTAAGCCAACGACCGTAGAAATAGTGCCTGTCCTTTGATTTTATTGTATGCATCTTCTGACAAATCCACTCCGTCTACCTTAGATAAAACAAAGTTGGTTCGGTTCACCACATGGTAATTATCTCTCCATATCCACTCATCACCAATCCCGATTGTACCTGGAGAATTAAGATTATCATACTCCAAATACCACTGCTGTGAAGAATTCCAAACTTCGTCACCACGCACAGCGTCCATCGTGTAGCCTACACGAGCGAAGGTTCCTTCCAATCTGATACGATTGTAACATGCAATTACTGCCTCCTGTAGCTCGGCCTCAGAGTCTCCAAAATCGAAGGTCGTCTGACTGTTCGGGTTTTGAACCTCCAGCAGATCATCACAGGCTGTGAAGCCTGCAATGAGTGCCAACATTATGAGAATTATATTTAATCTTTTCATATTGATATCCTATTTAATAATATGATGTTTTTAAAATGAAAACTGTGCTCCAAACATGACTGATCTCGGAGATGGATACGAAGCATAGTTATAGCCAGGAGTGAAAGTACCTCCGGCAAAATCTACATTATACCCTTTGTATTTAGAGAAAATAGCCACGTTCTGACCAGTTACATAAACTCTTGCATTGGAAATTACATCACCGAAGAACTTGTCTGGCAAATTGTATCCCAATTGAATATTAGCAACCTTCAGATAATTTGCATTCTGAATGAATCGGCTACTAAACATGTCATTGGTAATAGATCCTGTGGTTTTGTAAGCCACTCTTGGCACATCAGTATTGGTGTTTTCTGGTGTCCATGCATCCAATAGTTCCACGCTTTTATTGAGCATACCATAGGAACTGCGCAATGTTACATCTACAAAATCCACAGCTTTGAATCCTGCAGCACCGAATGTCATGATGCTCAAGTCTAAACCTTTCCACTCAGCTCTCAGATTCAATCCGAAGTTATAATTTGCAAGTCCACTACCCAGGTAAGTTTGATCCAGGTTATTGATCGTTCCATCGTTGTTGATATCAGCATAAGCTACATCTCCAGGCTGTGCACCAGGCTGTGTAACCAGATTTCCTTCCGCGTTTACACGGTTATCGATCTGATCTTGTGACTGAAAGATTCCTTCGTACACATATCCATAGAAAGACCCTATTTCTCGTCCTATTTCTGATGCAGAATTACCATCCACCTGCTGAGCATTTAAAACTCCTAGTTTCTGAATTTCATTGTTCAGTGTAGAAAAGTTGGCAGATACGTCAAATTTGACAGGTCCCTGGTCATAATGGTATTCCATTGTCACTTCCAGCCCAGAATTGACCATTGTAGCGGCATTCATTTTTACTCTATCATTATCAAAACCTGATTGTATTGGTACTTGCACATCATAGTGAAGTCCTTCTGTAGTAGACTGGTACCATCCAATATTTACTTCTAGTTGGTTAGTAAACAAGCCTAAATCAATACCTGCATCAATCGTTTTCTTTCTCTCCCAGAAGATTCGCTCATTCACAAAACTTGAAAGTCCTGAACCTGTCACCTTAGTATTGGCAAAACTGTAAGAATAATCCAATCTCTGCATGGTTGCCATATAGTCATATGGTCCCAGGTTAGTAGTGTTACCTAATTCACCATAGCTACCTCTCAACTTGAACAAGTTGATAACAGACTGAGAAACAGGGAAGAAACTCTCACGGTCCAAACGCCAACCAACGGAAGCCGAAGGGTAGATTCCCACATTGTCAGCTGGAGACAGACGACTTGATGCATCTCTACGTACAGTAGCGGTCAGCAAATACTTTTCATCGAAATCGTAGAGAATACGACCCAAATATGAAAGGATATAGCTTTCGTTTTCATCACTAAATGAGGCTGTCTCGTCAGCATTGTTGAGCTGAAGATAATATGGCTCAGATAAGCTGTTACCAGTTGCTCTAAGGTTTCTATAGGTATCATGCTGGAATGTTTGTCCAGCCAATAGATTCAAATGATTTCGTCCAAATTTTCCATCATAAGTAATCGTGTTTTCCACCAGGGAATTAGAATATTCCTGATTTCTTCTGGTCAATACTTCATTGCTCTTAGTCAGATAGTTCGTAGTACTCTGAATAAATGCCGGCACGAATGAATAACTATTAACATTGGTCTTGTTATAAGCCAGATTTAATTTGTAATCCAACTTGTGGCTGTTGTTCTGAAGGCCGAGCATTTCCATAATGTCTGCATTTACAGAACCAGAAGCCACCACGCGATTTACTTTAGCATTTCGCTCCAACAAATTGTTGGTCAGTAGTGGATTGGTCACACGAAGATCTCCATGTACCTCATCGTAATAAGTACCATAGCCATAAGAGTCATAAGAGTATTCTGATGCCGGAGATAGTAAACCATCCAACACCCAGGTTGATTCATCATATGCTTTGATAGATGGAGGCATGATCAATGCGGAAGCCATTACAGGATACTGTGCTCCATACAATCCCTGCACATATTCATTAGCATTACTCAGAGACATATTGTCCTGATCACTGTGACTGTAAACAATATTCGTATTGAACTGAAGAAACTTTGCGTTCAGGGAATTTTTAAACCGAGCTGTGTAACGATCGAAGTTTGGACCTGCACCTACCATGGTTCCTTCCTGACCGAAGTAGTCCAATGACACATTATAAGTGTTATTGGCACCTCCACCGGAAAAGTTCAGGCTGTGATTCTGTCTTACACCAGTTTTGAAAACTTCGTCCTGCCAGTTCGTATTTACTACATTAGGATCGATATAATTTTCACTGTTTGGATCATATCCAGAAGGTACAGGTACACCACTGTTGTTAAATGCCATAGTGACATAATCAGCATATTGTGTGGCATCCATTACTTCATAGATACCATCTTGTACTTTATCCAAACCTACATAGCCATTGTAGTCAATTTTCATTGGTTGGTTTTTTCTACCTGACTTGGTGGTAATTATTACTACACCATTTGCAGCTCTTGAACCATAAATTGCTGAGGCTGAAGCGTCTTTGAGTACTTGTAAAGATTCGATATCATTCGGAGAGAAATCACGAATGGAATTCATAATTACACCATCTACGATGTATAGAGGGTTGGTATTACCAAATGTACCGATACCTCTGATTCGAATATTAGGATCGGCGCCTGGCTGACCATCTGTAGTGATCTGTACACCAGCTACCCTACCCTGAAGCATGGTACTGATATTCGAATTGGATACTTTTTTCATTTCATCCGTATCCACAATTGCTACAGAACCCGTCAAATCTACTTTACGCTGTTTACCGTAACCGATTACTACGACTTCTTCCAAACTGGTCAAATCCAACTCCAACGCTACATCTACTTGAGATTGTGATCCTACCTGTATTTCTGAGGTAGCATAGCCTACAAATGAAACTACTAAAGTGGCTTCATCTCCAACTGTCAACTGGTATTTACCATCGATATCTGTGATGGTACCATTATCTGATCCTTTCACCATCACTGTGGCTCCCGGAAGTGTCTCACCAGTAGAAGCATCAGAAATAACCCCACTCACTTGTCTTTCCTGAGCGAATGATGTTGTTAATACTAGCGTTAGTATCGCACCCACCAGGTAGTTTTTGAAATTTGATATACCCATCAGGATTTTATATAAATATTTCATAGTTTAAAATTTTACTTGGTGATTAATTTACGAGCACTAAATAGCAACCATCAACAGTAAGTGCTGTAGTCAAATCAGCGCTATCTACTGTCAAACCTGCATATTCCTGGAAGTGTGATGTGCCATTGGCATAAGTAACATCATAGCGCACATTCGCTGTACCATCACCATTATTTGTAACTGTGATTTCAAAATAAGCTCCATTAAGATTGGATGCCATAACACCAAAATCCCAATCATTCGTGGCAGTAGCTGAAGCATATCCATCTCCCCAACCGAAATTATCAGAACGAACCACAGCGAATTCCGTCAAATCTGCTCTTCTAAGTATGGTTACCGGGCTGTTCCAGTTTGCTCCTTCTGTAGAGTAGCAATACAATTGGAAGACTTTGCTTTCTCCGGATGCAACAGTAAAATCATCAGAGTGATCTCCCCAGAAACCTGTAGATAGATCAGAGGCTCCTACTTGTGCTGTCCCTTTAGTCATATTTACAGGACAATCCACAGTTACAGTACTAGCAGCTCCCACATAAGAGATTACAGCATTTTGTGCTCCTTCTGCTGCTGGTATCAGTCCGAACTTCAGAGAAGTATTATCCATGATAGCAGATGAGCCATCAGAGTATGTGGCCGTCACCACAATTCCTGTTGTATCTAAGATCACCCCTACGGTATCTACAAAAAAGTAATAGTCAGTGATATCAGGCAGAGTAGTGATTTCCAGACTAGCGACTGTATTCACTACATCTAATTTGTAGAAAGTAGAAACAGCCGGGCCATATGCACCTTGTTTGGTCATGCTGTAGGCTACACTTACTGTTTTCTCGCCCAATGTTGTCATATCAGGAACCACATTGAATGATAAATCAGCAGAATCAGCCTCAGCTGTAGAACCATCTTCGAATGTCACAGTAGCTACTGCATCTCCCCAGAAGTTTTCATTCCCGATTTCAACAATTGATGGAGAACCAGATATAGAAATAGATGATGCAAAAACATCTTCAACGGCAGTCACCTCTGATGGTAACAAATATGCTGACTCCATTTCGAAATAGCTGTTATCAGCTATCAAAAACACATTAAGATCTTCAACAGCAGATACTGGCTGATTATAAGTCATCTCCAGGGTGGTGCCATTGGTTCCTTCTGCCTTAGCTGTGACGAACACATAACCTGTAGCAGAGTGATCAATATCAATGGTAATGTATGCTCCGTCCATTGTGGCTCGGAAATCATTCCAGATATCTTCATCACCATCTGTATCAGGGTAATTTTGTGAAATCAATCCAAGATCAAAGTCATCATTACCCCAACCGTACGCGTCAGATCGTAGCACAAAATATTCGGAATAATTATCGGCATCTCTGTCACCCGCTTCATTGGAAACAGCCATGGTCCAATTGTTCCAGTTATTTGCACTACCACCATTATGATTTATAAATTCGAGCCGCAATAACTTATTGGATGGTACAGCGAAATAGTCTGAAAATGCTGTCCACCATCCAGAGCTATAATCTTCAGCTCCTACAATGGCAGTAGAGATATCAACAAATGTGGTGTCTCCAGTATCTATGGCAGCCTTTGCCGCTGCAACAGAATCTATCCTGTCTTGCAAGTCACTAGGGGCATCAATTTTGTAAACATCCAAATTGCCCTCACAACTAACCAAACCAAACGTCACTAAAACAACAGCGTATAATGCACGCCATTTTAGCTTAGCTGTTTTCATAAAATTCAATTTATTTAAGTTCATATCGTATTAATAAAAGGTACATTTAATTCTATGCTCAGTGATTTTACACACTTATCACCAGGAGTTTTCTTGCAATTGGTTTCTATGGATTGAGGTAAACATGATTGCATAACTGGACAAGGTGACACTCAAATTCTTTAATCACTAAAAATGAGAGATGGCCGACTAGACCTTCGCCTCAGGATGCCAAAATTTGTTTTTTCATCATTTGTAATTTTTCTCATACTTCTTCTATTTAGGTTAAAAATTCAGGGAATACATCAACATTTTGTGTTGATTGTACACTCAAAGATGAAAAACACGATGAGCTTATAGGTGGACAAATGTTTTCTGAAGGTGGACATAATTGTATGTTTCAGCTACCATATCAAACTCACATCCAGTCAATCTTAATTTTGAATTTTTGTTAATAAAAAATGCACAAATCAATTAATATCATAATTACAATCGAATGCATAATCTGAAATCGACAATGTTTTCAGTCTTTTAAATGTGGATTAAACACTTAATAATTCTGTGTAATGGGGAAAACTGCCATTAAGAGAAGTGAGGATTCGCCCTGATTAGGCGATCAGTTCATAATTGAAATTACATTAGAAAAGTCTGACTCTGCTCAAAGACTACCCAAATCATGCATTAAGTGAATCCACAAAAGCCTTGGGAGATTGGTTAAAATGCTTACTAAATATACGAGAGAAGTACTTGGGATCATTGTATCCTACTGCATATGCCACTTCCGAAATATTCATCGAATTCTCTTGAAGAAGGCGACGAGCCTTTTTCATTTTTAGGTGATTGATAAATTCCGCAGCGGATTGATCGGTAAGGCCGGTCAGTTTCTTGTGCAGCAAACTCCTACTAATCCCCATTTCGTCAACGAACTCCTTCACACCAAAACTGGAATCATGCATGTACTGACTAACAATTTCCACGGCTTTTTCCAGAAATTTTTGATCTTTACTATTAGTAGTCACCTCTCCCACATTGAGATCTGAAGCCTGAATAAACATTTTTCGTAGTTTCTGATGGGTCTCGATGAAATTCTGAATTTTAACCTCAAGCAAATCAAAATTGAAAGGTTTTGGTAAATAATCATCAGCACCTATCTGAAGCCCCTCCAGCTGATCTTCCACAGCGCTTTTCGAGGTGAGAAGCACCAGCGGAATATGACTGGTTACAAGATTCCCTTTGAGATTTGCACAAAGTTCCAGACCGTCCATTTTCGGCATCATCACATCACTAATCACAATATCGGGGCTTTGCTGATGTGCCAGCTGTAAGGCTACTACGCCATTTTCAGCTTCTATGACATTATAGCGCTTTCGCAATCGGTGCGTGATGAAGTTGCGCAGATCATGACTGTCTTCCACCACCAATACCGTGGCCTTTTCCTTATCGATTACAGGTTCTTCTTCCAGCTGATGACTTTCAGGAGTCATAAACTCGTTTTTCAAAACTTCAATCTGCTGAAGAATATCCGTAGGCTGAATATCAGGTTGATTTTCAGATTTCAACTCATGACTACTGCTAAGCTCTGGTACTTGCACTTCAAAAACGGAACCCTTTCCTGGATGACTATCCACATAAATTTCTCCGTGGTGTGTTTTCACCAACTCCTCAGTAATGGCCAAGCCTACGCCAGAGCCACTTATTTTAAAGGCTTCTTCTGATTCGATCCTGTAAAACCGCTTGAAGATCAATGGAAGATTCTCTTCACTGATCCCAATCCCTGAGTCACAAATTTTAAAACTAATAACAGAGGATGTAGGGTATTCGACAGCTGTAGACTTGGGCAGCCGTGAACCCTCAATCTCCATACCCTCGATTTTAAGCTCTACCAATCCGCCTTTTGGTGTGTATTTAAAAGCATTAGATAACAAGTTGTAAATGATATTCTCTAGCTTCTGAACATCTACCCAAATAGCTTCAGGAACATTTTTTTCAGAATAATCGAATCGAATTTCTTTAATTTCCGCCAAAGGCTGAAATGCGCTGTACAGTCCTTTGATAAACCTGGAAATATCTACTTTCTGAGCATGCAGCTCCATTCTGCCTTTTTCAATCTTTCTGAAATCCATGATCTGATTGATCAGATAAAGTAGCCTATGTGCATTCCGCTGCATGACCTGAAGTGTGCTGTTGACCTCCGAGTTTAAATGATATTCCTTCAGTAACCTCTCCAGTGGGCCAATGATCAATGTAAGCGGAGTTCTGAATTCATGACTGATATTGGTGAAAAAACTCAGCTTCAGCTGGCTGACCAGATTGAGTTTTTTATTAAGGTTTATAACCTCATCTCTTTGATTGAGTATTTCTTTATTCTGGCTCTCTAACTTTTCGTTCTGACCGGCAATGAGTTTTTGATTAGCTTCTAATTCTTCGTTTGTATTTCTTAGCTGAATAGCCTGGAATGAAAGCGCTTCTTTTTGCTGGTTAATTTGCTCAGTCCGTTCATGCACTTGCTTCTCCAGATGAATCTTCTGTCGTTTCAGTGTATAAGTTCTGAATCGAATATATGCCAAGACTATAGCCACCAATGCTATTAACAATAGTCCTCTAAAAAGTGGGGTTTCCCAAAATGGTGGAGAAATAGTGATCACCAATTCTCGTGAAGGGCTGTTAAAAACTCCGTCATGATCAGAAGCTTTCACCTTAAAAGTATACGATCCAGGTGTAAGGTTAGTATAGCTGACATATCTCCTCTCTGCAGAAACGTTGTTCCAATCTTTTTCAAATCCCTCCAGGATATAAGCATATTTAATAGGTTCATTATCCTGATAATTGAGTGCGGCGAATTCCAGCCCAAACATCTTTTCTTTGTAAGACAAAAAAACCGTATCTACGAGAATCACATTCTGCTTTATGACCTCTTTTCCATTGTACACTTGATTTGGCACCACGGATTCATTAAGAAGTTTCAAATCAGTAATGACCACATTGTGCGCATCAAATTGTTGATTGATGTCCTTAGGAAAAAATGCATCCATTCCTTCCATTCCTCCGAAATACAACTTTCCATCGCTATTTTTATAGGAAGCTGACCAATAATACTGATTGTTAAGGAATCCATCACCTGCGTAATAATTCCTGAATTTTCGATTTTCCTGATCAAACCGAGTAAGCCCATAATCAGTACTCATCCATAGGTTTCCACTATCGTCTTCCTCTATGGCATATACGATGGTATTACCCAGTCCATCCTGAATTCCAAAATGTTCGAACCAAACTGAATCTGAAGAGGTATTCAGTTTATTCAATCCATGTCCATAGGTACCAAACCAAAGCTGACCCTCAGAATCTTCCAGCATGGAGAGAATGTAATCTCCACTGATCGAACCTGGCTGATCAAATTCATATTGATATTCGACCACCTCATAATCAACCATATCCCTATTTTTTGGCCTAATGCGAAACAATCCATTTCTGGTTCCAATCCATAAATCCCCATTTGAATCAAACATCAAACAACCGACCTGGTCGATTATCACACCATTCTCATCCTGAAAAACTGGAGTGAATCTTTCAGATCTAACATCGAAATATGATATACCATTTAAAGTACCGATGTAAAAATTACCTTTCTGGTCTTTTTCAATAGATGATATATAGTTGCTTATCAGTCCATTATTTTGCTCAGTATTATAGTTTCTAAAAAGTCCTGCTTTCTGATCCATGAGATGCAAGCCTGCTCCCCAGGTGGCTACCCATAGCCTATTACTATAATCCTTAGTAATTACTGAGACAAAATCCCCCATTAACCCTTGATTGTTCTCATGATCATTCTGATAAATTGTAAACTGACCTGTTGACTTTTCATATTGATTGAGTCCGCCACCTGCTGTCCCTATCCAGATGTAATCATGGTCTTCAAAAATAGAATTCACTGCGCTCGCACTTAATGAATTAATATCATCTGTTCGTTGATAATAATGCTCAATTCTGTTTTGATTGACAGCAAAAAAATTCACTCCTCCTCTATCTGTACCTATCCAAATATTCTTATCTCTGTCCTGATATATGCAATTGACAAAATCATTACTCAGGCTGTGGTCGTTATTCAGTTCATTTTTATAAAAGGTAAAAGCTTCAATGTTCGGATTCATCACGCCTATACCTCCCAATGTTCCCACAAAAAGTTGATGCGGTTCTATCTCCAAAATATCCGTCACAGTATTATGTGGTAAGGAAGAGGCGTCTTCTTCCTGATGAAAAAAACGTCGGAATTGCTCAGTGTTTCTGTCGAACTTGTTTAATCCATTTTCTGTACCAACCCAGATATCTCCACCAGGAGACTCATAGACCTTCATTATCTGGTTAGAAGAAATAGAATGAGCATTAACAGGATCATTTCTGAAAGATATAATGTCATTTTTCCTCATGTGATATAATCCATTGTCTGTACCTATCCAATAAGTATGATCAGCACTTTGAATCAAATCAGTAACCTGAGTACCGGAAAATACGGCATCCCTCCTTCTGAGAGGTAAATGATGAACCAGACTCAAATTGGCCTGTGCATCAATCGAAAAATTAGATACGCCCAGGTCTGAACCAATGATGAGGTGTGAATCTTCAGAAAATGTAATTGCTCTCACGTCAGGCACCAGTAGATCACTGCCTGGAATTTCCCCGGCATAACTTCGAAAAGTGTTATGTGCATAGTGATAGGCAAATAACCCCTGATTTGTAGCAATCCAGATATTACCAAATTGGTCTTCCGCTATATCTCTAATAAAATTTGTTCTGATGGCTAATTCGAAATCATCAAAAACTTCAAAATCATAGCCGTCATACCTACAGATCCCATTCCAGGTTCCAAACCACATAAATCCATGAGAATCCTGCCATATGCAATCAACAAGGTTTTGAGGCAATCCGTCAGACGTATCCAGGTGTAGAAAATTTTTGGACACAGTCTGTGCATTTGCATGACCAGCTACCCAAAATATCAATGAAAAAATGACTGTGCGTGTGATACTTTGCCAAACGTATACCAATCTGGATTTGTACATTGATAATGTCTATTGTAAATTTTCGATTTTAACCCACGAGATTAATAACTGAAAATCTACAATAAAAATCCCATACTCATTGATCTGTTCTTCAAGCAGACATAGACAGTACTCCTCGCAGATCCTTTAGCGCCGTATAGATGAGTCTTCTCGCCGATGATATATGAGTGAACTGCATGATTTCAGCAATTTCTTTGTAGCCAAGCTCCTCAAAATAATACAGGTAAATCGCTTCTCGCTCCCGAGGCTTTATTTGATCCAGCGAATTTTTGAGAATTTTTGTCTTGTATTTTCGAGCATCTTGATTGATGTAAGCTTGTGTACTGCAATCTTCTATTTCGAGATCAAAATCCATTCGGGTTGTCCTTTGCTTATTAGTCTTTTCGATATACAGGAACAATCTTCTCCTGAATGCCCTTAAAAGATAGAATTTGATCGATGTAGTTTCACCCAGATTCAATCTCTTTTCCCGTAGATAGACGAAAAAATCTTGAATGCAATCTTTAATCAGTTCTGAATCTGATGAATACTTCTTTCCATAATTATAGAGCACATCTACGTACTTTTTATAAATCAATACAAATGCTCGTTCATTGCCAGTGGTAAAAGCCTGCCATAATTCTGAGTCATTCCTATTCATACTGATTCTAACATCGGTCTTACCTGGTTGCATTACCGCAAGTTGATCGCTGTACGAATTAGAGGATGATAGTTGTGCAGATGTCATTTTAGGTGTTCAGTTAGGAAGTTATACTTTGTCTAGGTTGTAATAATTTTTTAAATGTAATAATTACATTTATTAAATCATTATCATTTGCGCAAAAAGTTTACTTCAACATCCTGTATTTCTAAAAATATTGTAATCACAATGAATTAATATTTTCATTAATTTAATTCTGTATATTTGGTATTGATCAGCCTGATTTAGTCTTTGTATAAGAACTAAATTGCATTTTTCAATAATTCGACTAACCGCATGCCCCCACAGTATCAAGATCAAACTCACATTCTACTGGCTGTTGACTGTATCATTTTTGGATTTGACAATGAAGAACTTAAGCTACTCTTGATCAAAAGGGATTTCGAACCGGAACGCGGTAAATGGTCTTTGATGGGTGGTTTTTTACAGGATAGTGAAAATACTGATATGGCTGCAAATCGTGTACTCCAGAGGCTCACTGGAATACATAATATATATATGGATCAGGTGGGTACTTTTAGCGATCCGAGACGGGATCCTGTGGAAAGAACAGTATCAGTAGCCTATTATGCTCTCATCAATATTGAGCAGCACAACGAGGAGCTTTCCAGAGAACACTCGGCCGAATGGTTTAGCTTATCAGATGCTCCGCCGTTGATTTTTGATCATGGAGAAATGGTAAGACAGGCTATCAACAAACTTCGTCAAAAAGCTTCCTCACAACCGATAGGATTTGAGCTTTTACCTGAGAAATTCACCATGCGTCAGCTTCAGAAACTTTATGAGGCAATTCAGGGACAAGAACTGGACAAACGAAACTTTTCAAAAAAAATCAATCAACTCGATGTATTGACCAAGCTGGACGAAAAAGACATGACATCCAGTAAAAGGGGTTCCTATCTCTTCACCTTCGACAAAGACAAATACGAAATCAGCCGTAATAAATTCTCCATATAGGTAGATTTCGAAATATAATTTTAAGGATTTTTTTTGCTCTCACCCCTTAGATACATCTTCATAATTTGGTAACACAATAGTGGTTTGATTGATCTATATTGAACCTAGTTTTAACCTTATTTAAACCACAAATTCTTACATTTTATGAAGAAAATTTACTTAGGCCTGACTCTAATGATAGCCTTTAACTTAGGTTACAGTCAGGTATTACTCGAAGAAGATTTTGACTATGGGTCAACTTCTACTGATTTAATCACTGCAAGCTCAGGAAATTGGGCTACACATTCAGGCACAAGTGGACAAGTTACATACGAAACAACTAGTCTATCAATGACGAATTACCCTTCTACAGGTGTTGGTGGATCGATCACAATCAAAGGATCAGATAGTGAAGACATAAACAGAAGTTTCACTGAACAGACAAGTGGTAAGATTTACTTCTCAACTTTGATTAACGTTTCTTCAGTTGGTTCTGGAAACTACTTCCTTCATTTGGCAACTAGCTCGACATCATCGTTTACAGCTCGAGTAGGTGCAAAAAGTGATGGAAACAGTGGAGTACTTTTCGGAATTGGTGCTAGTAGTAGTACTTTAACCTATGGTACCACTAGATTCTCGACTAATACTACTTATTTGTTGGTGGGTACTTACGATTTCACCTCTGGCACTAGTGATTTATATGTTCTTGACACCTATTCTGCATCTGAACCAAGTACACCGGAAGCAACGAATACAGGTTCAATAAGATCTGACTTGGGAACTGTAGCATTTAGACAATCCTCAGGAATCCCAGATGTAACAATCGACGGAGTAAGGGTAGGGCTTTCCTGGTCTGACCTGATGACAATTTCACAAGACACCAAAGTAGAGTTTTCATCTGCTTCAGTTTCAGCCGACGAGGCAGATGGAACAGTATCTCTTACCGCAACAATTGAAAATCCTAGTCAATCTGTGGCAACTACTGTCGATGTTATTTTATCATCGGGTGCTGATATTGATTTAGGGTCATACACAACTCAAACATTAACTTTTCCTGCTGGCTCTTCTAGCTCTCAGTCAGCAACAATTACAATCACTGATAATTCGGATTTAGAAGGGACAAAAGAATTTTCATTTACATTAAGTAATATTTTAGGCGGCTCCAGCGCGGTAATTGGTTCACAATCTAATATTACTTTGACACTTAGCGATGATGAAGCCAATGCCGCAAATGACCCAAATACCTGTGACAACTTTTTTAGCGTAAAACCTGTCACTCTTAACTCTCAAAATGACAACTGGAGTTGCTCAGACGGAGGTTGGTATATAAATGGATATGTTGGTTCTTCTGCAACAGATGATCCAACTGAGACCTGGCTAGTTTCTAAGCCTATTGATTTTTCTTCAGCTACTGCTGTTGGCTTCCAATACTCTGTTGCCTCTGGATTTGGCGGTTCTAAAACACCCGAATTAGTAGTATCTACTGATTTTGATGGAGATGTTTCTTCATCTACTTGGACTACAATACAACCAATTGATAATTCTGATGGAAACAACAATTTTGTTGATTTGACTTCCACTACAGCAGGCGAACATTATGCTGTAGTAGCAATCAAATATATCGCTGATGGAAATTCTGCCGAGGTTCTTGATTTAACTGGCGTTGCAGTAATAGCTAATGCAGCACCTAAAGTTTATAAAGTGTGGACAGGTGCAACAGATGGTGATTGGAATACTGCTGGAAACTGGGATGGTGGTGTACCGACATCAACAGATAACGTGGCAATTACTGCAGATGGGACAAGTTTATCTATTTCATCAGACTTGGAAGCAGCCCTAGTTGCGGTAAACAAAAGCTCAGGCATCACAATCACTTGGGGATCACTTAAGGCTAGTGATGACATGATCATCGATGGCTCTATAACCGTAAACTCCGGTGCATCTCTCTTACCAATGGCAGGAGTTTCTGGTTCTGGAAGTGCAACCATAAACAGATCAACTACATTCAGTGATACTGAAGGCAGATACAGTGTAATTGGTTCACCGGTTACTTCTGCGAATACCGATGCACTGGGATCAATTGTATATTCTTATGACGAATCAACCGCTTATGGTTCTGATGGATCAGCAAGATTTACGGAAGTGACTGCTGCTGAAGGGATGACACCAGGGGATGCATACTTCTCTGCTAATACTGGTGATATCGCATTCATGGGATTACCAAATAGTGGTACCATATCTAAAGATGTGGTTTATGATGAAAGTGCCGACGGTAGCGCAGCAAATGCAGGTTACAACCTGGTTTCTAACCCATACACTGCCGCTATAGATGCAGACGCATTTATCACTGCTAACAGCGCAACAATTGGTGGAAGTATTTACCTATGGGATGATGGCGGATCAATGACCGGACAAAGAGACAACAATGACTACATCGTTTACAATAGCTCTACCGGCATGGCCACTAGAACAGCTTCAGGTGGAAGAGAAGGCAACTTTGATGATTATATCAGATCTGCTCAAGGTTTCTTCGTGAAGGCAACTACCGCAGGTTCTGTTTCTTTCACCCCTGCATTGATGACCACTGGAAGTAACTCTGATGCTGGTTTCTTCAGAGAGGGTATTAATAATGTGATTAGGGTTTCGATATCAGATACGGAGCTTTACAGCGACATGCTCATCTCTATGAGAGACGGTGCCACAGCAGGAATCGATGCGATGTATGATTCTTACAAGCCAATAGGAAGTAAAGGGCTTCAGCTATATTCTGTGATAGAAGGTGCTGCTTTCGCGGTTCAGGGATTGCCTGAAAGTGGAATCGAACATTCTTTGGATATAAGATTCAATGCGGACAAAGCTGGTGCCTATACTATCAAACTAGAAGAAGGTGCTTTCGAAAACCATGAAATCTACCTCATAGATCGTCAGTTAGATAAAGTGATTGATATGAACGCCATGAGTGCATATTCCTTCAATTCAGGAGCAGTTATGAATTCAGATAGATTCCAATTGCTATTGACTCCTGCTGCTGTGCTTGGATTTGAAAATGCAAAGAACTTCACTGCATTTACCAGCAATGGAATCTTGAATGTGAGATCATCTGAGATCTCTGACTTAGCACAGATCAAAGTATTCTCTCTTAATGGAAGAATGATCTGCAAGTCACTGGCGAATATGGAATCTGGTGAAGTAAGCCTTCCATTTGCCCACAAAGGGCTCTTCATTGTTACAGTAGAGTCTAAAAACAATACAATGGTTCAAAAAATAATCGCGAAATAAACATGAAGACTATAAATAAAATCTCTTTGACAGTAATTGCTCTTTTGGCTATAACTCTTCCTGTAATGGCACAGGGAGCACCTCCTGCCACACCAATAGATGGTGGACTTTCTCTTCTATTGATTGCTGGTGGAGCTTATGGTGTGAAGAAAATTCACGATGCTCGTAAAAAGTAATAAAAACAGGTTTAATATAATTTGCAAAGGCGCCCTCTGGGCGCCTTTGTTGTTTATCCCGTATTATGTTGTTGAACTTCGTTATGAGAACCTAAGTGGCAATAAATCAGGAAGTATTTCCATAGGGAGGCATAGCACCGCGCCAAGTAGAACGCTATGGCTAGAATGAGAACCTTCTACATCTTACTGATTTCCAACCAGTTAGGGACCTAATAGATTTTACAATACATATTCTGGGCCGAACAGACCAAAGGTTTCAAACAGGAAACTAATTGAAGCCATTTTATAGCTAAGAGCTCAACGAATTAATTTTACAGAGGTAAGAGTTAAGAAGAATAAGTGATAAATCCTTAACCAGCTAGACGCTAAACTTAGAAAATATAAGGAACGGGACATCTTAACTCTCGCACTTCGCGAGAAGGCTTACGTGGATCATCCAGGCTGAACCTGTAAGTCAAAGACAACTCGTGAGCACCTCCACTGGCTGCTGAAAGGTCAGATACCACAAAATCAAAACTATATCCAATAGTCAGGTTTCGTTTGTTAAAACCAACCATTGAGACAATTGATTCACTAAACTTATCACCTTCAAATCCATTGACGGGAAGTCCCCGATACCAAACACCAAGCAGCACTGGTTCAAGTGTAAAATAAATTCCCATATCGAGCTGACGAAACGAGCCTTGCTGCTTATAATTTATAGTTGGCGTCATACTTCGTTCGGCTCCTTTGGTAGATCGTTTCGCTCTGGGACTAATCGCTGTAAAAGGAATCCTATACCCGCCATGAATAGAAAATTTCTTCCAAAGTGGTGATTCTCCTCCGCCCAATGACTGGTTCGGCTCCAGCACATGATGCATCGCAGAACCCAACCAGGCGTTTCCGTTAAATAATATTCCACCGAATGACATATCAAAGAACCTTGCATTCTGACCTGTATTGAATGATTCCTGAGTCGGGTTTCCTGTAAGCCCATTATTGTCATACATATCCCCGAAAGTGAGTGCAGCAAAATTGATATCCCTTTGATAGTAACTCAGCTCTGTCCCTGCCCTAAAAGTCCAATCGTAACTGATTCGAGCCTGATAAGCATATTGCAATCCTACATTGGTGGATTTCAATCCGGCTCTTCCCTCTTTGTCTGTATTCACGATTAAGCCCACACCGCTATGTTTTGATTCAATGAAATAATCAATGTAGAATGAGTAAGTTTCGAAAGAAGCATCGATAGAAGGCCACTGATTTCGATAATTGAGTCCTGCTCTACCCATTTGATTAATACCAGTAAGTGCTGGATTTAGATACAATGGAGCCGCATAAAATTGTGAAAACTGAGGGTCCTGAGCATACAATGGTGTATGCACGCCCAGCTGAACAATCAATATCAGCAGTAATGCGAAAACCTGAGCAGAGCGATATAACGAACGAGAAATCAAATTTCTAATTAGAATCAATTATGATTAAAGTTGCTAAACTAGGTAATGTAACGTAAAGTTACGCGTTGGTATTTTGCAATAGTCAACAAAGAACTGCTTTACTCTGCCTTTGTGCAAATTCTGCAGCATAATTTGGATTAAATTTACGATGTGTTGTGAAAGTGGGCATTATGCTCCCACGATAACCCTAAAAAAATTACATGATCAAGCATATTCTTTCAGGTGTACTTTCAGTGCTGATATCATCAGTTGGAATGATCTCGGTTGCAATTGCTCAGGAAATCACCAATACACATTGGTATTTTGGAAATTCTACCAATGCCATCATCTTTGATAAGGATGGCAATGAATCCCATTTGGTCTCAGATCAAGCCACACCATTTAGCAGATCTGGATCGGCAGTGATTGCCGATAAGGAGACTGGCGACTTACTTTTTTACACCGACGGGATCAGTATTTACGATAATCTCCATCAGATATTACCGGGCCTCGGAACCAGTGTGTTGAATGCGGACACCACATTGATTCAACCAGTAGTTTCTTGCCCTACCCCTGATAATAGTGACCAATATTTTATTTTCACTAATGCAGCAGGAACCATTGAACAGACAAAAGTTGATCCGTCTCTGCCTGGCAATTCTACAAACGCCAGCTTTCCACTGGGAGATATTATAGGCAACA
Source organism: Bacteroidia bacterium (assembly GCA_030425425.1). Classification (GTDB taxonomy): domain Bacteria; phylum Bacteroidota; class Bacteroidia; order Cytophagales; family Cyclobacteriaceae; genus Marinoscillum. The sequence continues at coordinate 32,784 of JAUIAO010000053.1, forward strand.
TCAACGAACCAACTGGTCTAACAAATCAGGCTGAATTGATGAAAATTATCCGCAGTACAGATGGTCAGGCTTTTTGGTTGATTACTCAGGATGCAGATTCACTTCACCTCACAGTTTCAGCTATTACTAGTAATGGCATAGGCAGTATCAATACATATGACGTATTTCCTGATAGCCTGCCAGACTATGAAGTTACCGCTATTGCTCTGAAACGAGACACTTTAGGCACCACATTAGCTCTTGCTCCAAAGCAGGCAAATAGAAATATTATTCTTGTATCAATGGACGAAATCACCGGCGCATTGGCATTTCAGAATCAAATCCCTGCAACCGGAATTCCTAATCAAAACAATACGGTAGTTTTTGACGCTGAGTGGTCAGCAGCCGGAACGAAGCTCTATCTCTCAGAAACGGGCAATGACTCCATACCGGGACAGATTTATCAGATTGACTTGTTGGATTCTCTGAGAACAGGATCAAAGCTAGATTCAATAGGTGGTGCCGGATTCTTTAGAAGTTATGGATTACAAAGAGCAATAGATGGTAATATTTATCATTTACATCAGCTATCCGATGGAGCGCCGTTTACAGTCGGTAGAATCAGTGGAACAGATGAAGTAGCCGACTCTCCTTTCCTGGAATATGATAGTTTGTTTTATTCAGAAGATTTCCAGGGAAAACAATTTCCAGAGTTTGCACCAGCATATATACCCCAAAATTTCTTCAATATGGATGCGGTATTTTTCGATAATTGCTCTGGAAGTACCTCCAAATTTGTAGCAACCGTAGATCCTTTGCCCAACAATTTTTATTGGGATTTTGGCGATGGTTCTTTCGGAGCTGGACCGGCTCCTATTCATGAATTTGAATCTTCTCCGGGTATTATCAATCTGATCGTAGAACTGAATGGTATTATCCAGCGCCAACCTGTATTTTTTGACATTACACAGGTAGATTCTGTGGACCTTGGTGCTGATACTACTATTTGTACGGGTGAGACGTTGGAATTGAGTGCGGGACCAAATGGCAGCTTATACACCTGGAGCACAGGGCTCACTAGTGCTACGGATAGTACACTTTCGGTAACGGAAGGTGGCATTTACTGGGTAGAAGTTACCTATGCGAATGGATGCACGAGCTATGACGAAATTGAAATCAATGAGTATGGTATCAACAATCAGCGTTATCATCAGTGGTATTTTGGAAACGAAGCAGGTCTCAATTTTGAATTTAACCCACCTAGTGCGCTTACTGATGGAGCCATGAATGCACCAGAAGGGTGTGCAACAATATCTGATGTCTATGGTGAATTGTCATTTTACACTGACGGACACACCGTATACAACAAAGAACATAATGTCATGGTGAATGGAGATACCATAGGCGGAGATCCCAATGCTGCACAATCGGCACTGATCGTACCTTTTGCAGATGAAAGGAATCTGTATTACATCTTCACTACTGAGCAGGTATATGGTGATCTCACCTACGAAATGAAAATGTCTATTGTGGATATGCGCAAAGACTCTACACGGGGTGAAGTGATTGTTAAAAACGTACCGGTCATTGGAAACAGCACTGAAAGGCTCGCAGTAAGTGGGTATGAGGGCACTCCTTACCTGATGACCCATGAATATGGTAATCGCAATTTCAGAGGTTATCTAATTACAGATACTGGAGTGGGTAATTCCATACATTCATCAGCAGGATCCATACATGCATTTCAAGATTCACTCAATGCCACGGGCTATATGAAATTCTCCACTGCATTAGATTTAATCGGTGTAGCATTAGCCACAGATACAGGGAGTTATGTGGATTTACTTGATTTTGATATTCAATCTGGATTAGCTAGTAATTCACGTTTCATTGACATAGGAGAAACCGACCCAATCTATGGAATAGAATTCTCTGGCGGTGGTAAAATGTATGTAACCACCAATAATAAGTTAATACAATTCGATTTAGATAGCATCAACTCCTCAGATCCAATTTCAGATATTGAAGCAACCAAACGTATCATTTCTGAAGATGGCGGTTTTGGCGCCTTGCAACAAACTGTCTATGGACAGATTTATATAGCAAGAGAAGGAAGTAATTCTATGGCTTCAATTGATAGCCCAGATTCAGATGGTGATGTTGGCTATAATGCCAGTGCTGTGGACCTGAATGGTAAATCAAGTCGACTTGGGCTACCGGATTTCACACAGATTTTAACCAGCCCTTCGCAAACACCAAGCATTTCTGTAGAGCAGGCTTGTATTGGAGTAGAAACAGCTTTTTCTGCTACAGGTAGGGATTCTTATATAGAAACTTACTTGTGGGATTTTGATGATGGAATGACTTCCACAGAGCAAAATACCCTTCATGAATATTTGAATCCCGGAGCTTACAATGTCACCATGACACTGAGCAACAGATGTGATGTAGACTCTGTGTTGACAGCTTTGGTCAATATCTATCCAAAACCAGAAAATCCAATAGTACCGGAAGACACTGCTCTATGTGGAGGAATAGTGATATTGGATGCCTGGCCTACGAATGACCCAACATTGAGTTACTATTGGTCTAACGGAGATACTACCAGACAATCAGGTTTTTTCCAGCCAGAAATCGTGGATGTGGCTATCATTTCTGAGCACGGGTGTAGCTCTGACACGCTGACTGTATTTGTAGGAGACGATGAAACATACATTGAACTAGGTGAGGATCAGACCATCTGTGAAAATGATGTTTTTGTATTGGATGCCAACGATCCAGGTCCAAATTTCCAGTGGTTCCGTGGAGGAAGACTGGTTGGGACAGATCGAACACAAAGAGTCAATTCTCGCGCTCCGGGAACTTATCAGTATTCATTAGAAATCGTTAATGATTTTACCGGTTGTATTTATAATGATTCCATCAATATTACCATACAGCCAGCACCTTCTGCTATACAAACAGATATCACGAACCCAAACTGTGGATTGCCTGACGGTTCTTTTGCTTTGCAAATCGATAGCGCTGGAAATTATACCTATTCACTCAGAGGACCAGTGAATATTGATCCACAAAACTTTGACGGACCTGGAACCTCCCCAGCATTTACGGAATTATATTCAGGAAGCTATACGAGTCGCGTTACTAATACAGTAACCGGGTGTATCACTTCCGAAATCATCCAACTAGAAGATAACGCGCCGTATGAAATGGAAGCCATTCCATTGAATGAATGTGCACGTAACTCTGATATTGCCGTAACTTTCAATGATAGAATTCCTGCTAGTGTGGAAATCAATGTGATCAATGAATCTGGCGACAATGTATATACTACCACTACCGATTTATACAATAAGACTGTATACATAGACGATCTGGACAGTGGTTTGTATTTTGTAGAAGTGACAGATCTAAATCCTCCAGGCTGCATTCAGACTGATACGGTACAGCTCAGCGTTTCTATAGATTGTTATCGTCAGATTTTCGTGCCGAATGCATTTACACCAAATGGAGATGGACTGAATGATTCGTGGTATGCTTTTCCTCATGACTTTGTTGATGATTTCAAAATTTACATTTTCAACCGATGGGGAGATGTTATCTTTTATTCTACAGATAGAAACTTCCAATGGGATGGTTCATATGCGGGAGGAGATGTACCGCAAGGCACCTATGCATACAAAATGCTATTCACCACCACCTTGGAACCAGAGGCAGGCACATTCGAACAATCTGGATCAGTTACGGTTTTGGAATAATGGCCTTCTTTGAAGATGTAATCGGCAAACTATTTGGTCAGGAACAGTCTGATGCTCCATTGATCAGTGAACCGTTGAAAAGATCAGAGAGTTTTATGGAAGATTATCAGAGATGGGTCAATTCTTACAAAAGAAAAGACTTACTCAATCATTTTCATACGGCCTATGTCCTAATAGAAAAAGGTGAGAGATCAGAGCATTTACTCCAACTTAGTACCTCCAGATCCAATGGGTTGTTGTTTTACAATTCTGATTCCCATGATCAACCAGACTTTGAATTCTTTTTCGAATGGCTGGGCCAACAGGTAAAGCAGCTCGGTTACAAAAAAATGAATGCAGATACCACTACTTCAGAAAGAAAAGGATCTATTGAAACAATAGATAGGTATTATTTAAAACCCAAAACTGATTTCAAGAATGCGCCTATCAACCAGAAATTTGGAAATGTTTTGATTGAATTGTTTAAAGAAAATGGTGTGAACAGCCGAATCAAACTACTTGCTAATAATTACAGCGATAGAAATTACCAAAAGCACTATGAATTTGAATTTTTGGCTGAATCTTTGCTCACTGCAAAATAAAAATAAGTATGCGACAGAATAAATTCTCATTAGTATTCATCTTCACATTGTTCATAGCGACATTATCTGCTTTTGACACAGCAGACCAACTGCTGCCTACGAAGCTCAAAATTACAGTTTTGGACGGACTAGGAAATCCCACAAAAGGTGCCGTAGTAACATTATATAAAAACGAAGATGATTATTTCAATAATGAAAACGCAGTTGAAAAAGCTAAAACGGACGAAAAGGGTCTTGTAGTTTTTAAAAAACTGGAACCTATCTCATATTACATCGATGCAAGAAAAGGCGACATGAACAATGATGGTGAAGGTGTGAAAATTGCCCCACTGCAAGAGGGAAGAACGAATAAAGTTAACACGGTCATCGAATAGTGAAGAAAGCTCTATCCTACCTGATAATAATTCTTTTTTTTACGGCTATTCGCGAGCCAGAATTGAAACTGGGATATGACATTGATATCCCAGAATCTACTTCATCTCTTGGTTCTGAGGAAGATCCAATAGCTCGGATAAATTATGAAAGAAAAATGCTGGCAAACCCCAAAACGGGCAACTTGCCAGCAAATCTGAGTAAGAAGGAACATTTGTTTGCTAAAAATATTCCTTCAAAATCAAATCACCCCTCTTTAGCCAGACGGACCGAAAATGAAGTTTACAGGTCAGGTCCATACAATGTGGGCGGACGTACACGTGCAGTAGCATTTGATGTGTTGGATGAAAAAATTCTTGTTTCGGGAGGTGTGTCAGGAAGTATTTGGAAAACAAAAAACGGGGGTCAATCATGGTATAGAACCTCTGATCCCGGATTTCGAAATTCAGTGACCGCTTTGGCACAGGATACAAGAGCTGGCAAAGAAAATATTTGGTATTATGGCACTGGAGAATTAGTTGGAAATTCTGCCCGAAGTGCAAGTTCGCCCTATCGCGGCTCAGGCCTTTTCAAATCTACAGACAGTGCAGAAAGTTGGGTACAGCTGGCAAGCACTATAGATAGTGCTGAGCCCGATAATTTCACCAGCCAATTTCAATATATCTGGAATATTGAGGTCAATGATCAAAATATTACTCAAGATGAAGTATTAGTAGCAGCCTATGGTGGAATCCTGCGGTCGGTCGATGGTGGTAAAACCTGGAATGTAGTCTTAGGACAAGACCTTACAGGTCTATCTGACACTACTGATTTGAATAATTCTACAGCACCTTTTTATACATTTTTAGAAAAAACCGAAAATGGTAATTTCTACGCTGCGCTTAGTACAACATCTTCTTCGGGAGAGACTGCCAAATCCGCTGGAATATATTTTTCTACTAATGGGTATGATTGGCAAAATATTACTCCTTCTGGATTCATGCCTGATCATAACCGGACGGTTATTAGCGCCTCACAGGATGAGTCAGTCGTGTATTTCTTCACATCATACACAAACCCAGAATCAGGTGCAGAATTCAATTATCTATGGCTCTTTGAACCAAATGGAGAGTCAAACAATAATATTTCAGGCAATTGGCAAAACCTCACAAATAACCTCAACCAATTGAGTGGAAGCGGTGGAGTTGGTGCATTAAATACTCAATCTGGGTATAATATGGCTATTGCTATTCACCCTGAAAACAATGACGTAGTATTTCTTGGAGCCACAAATTTGTATAGATCTAACTCTGGTTTTAAAAACACTTCTGCATCTAAATGGATAGGCGGATACGATACAGATGCCAGCAACGCCATCTACCCTAATCATTATCCGGATCAGCATCTCATCCTATTTTACCCATCAGATCCAGACAAAATGATCACTGCCAATGACGGTGGACTGAGAGTAACAAACAACAACAGAGCCGACTCTGTGGTTTATGCCAAACCACTCAACAATGGTTATATCACCAGTCAGTTTTACTCGATAGCACAACGGAAAGATGAAGAGTCGGCAGAAATCATTGGTGGAATGCAAGACAATGGCACCTATCTTAATACGGAATACGGTGAAGACATTTCCTGGTTTAGAATTCTTGGAGGAGATGGGGGCTATAGCGCAATCTCCCACAATAATGATTTTATCTACACTTCATTCCAATACAGCCAGATATACAGGATTATCCTAAACACAGATAATACTCTAAGGGCTTATGCTCGTGTAGATCCTTTAATGGACGGTTCTCCAAATAACGAAAACTACTTATTCATCAACCCATATTTGCTTGACCCGGTTAACCCAAACCGAATGTTCATATTGGTAGGAAATCAACTTTGGAGAAATGATAATTTATTACAAATCCCCGGAGGAAGTCAGGAAAAAACTAATGTCGGCTGGTCAAAAATCACTGATTCGGAACTCCCTGCAGGCATTTACACTTGTTTGGAAAAAAGTTCTAATAGCGATGATTTATATGCTGGCTTTTTTGGAGAAACTCCTCAGGTAATCAAGGTAGAAAACGCATCACAACCTCAGACAGAAGAGATTTCAAAATATACGTCACCACTTTTCCCTGAAGGAGGATTTATATCCTGTATTGCAGTAAACCCCGAGGATGCAGAAGAAATTCTCGTCATTTTTTCTAATTACAATGTTCCTTCTGTTTTTCATTCCTTAGATGGTGGCCAATCCTTTACAGACATCAGTGGAAATCTGGAAGAAGGTATTGACGGGACTGGATATGGGCCTAGTATCAGGTGGGGCGAGATCATCCCAACCACAGACGGCACATCTTATTATCTGGGCACAAGCATTGGATTAGTTTCTACAGAAAATCTCTCTGGCAACTCTACAACATGGTACCGAGAGGCTGAAGAAACCATTGGAAGCAGTGTGATCATGATGATGGATTATCGGGATATTGATGGAAGATTAGTCGTAGCAACTCACGGGAATGGAGTATTTGAGGTTTACATTGGCAATCACAAAACAATAGAAAGCGAAATTGAAATTGGCGAAAGCCTGGAGCAAATCAATTCCTATCCTAATCCTTTTTCCGATCAAGTCAATATTAACTTTTCGATACCTGAAGATGGTGAAGTAAAAGTTGATATCTACGACAAAGAAGGCAGATTGATTACAAATATCCTCTGGGGGCCTCTCTATGCTGGTGAAAATTTCGCCCGGTGGAATGGAACAAATACCTCAGGTGTTCCTGTCAAATCCGGATTATATTTCGCACGTATTCAGTTCAATGATCAAGTAAAAACAAGCAAAATTTATTTTATTCCCTGAACCTATTTCAGGGTAATTAAGGTCACAGCATAGGCAGCTACCATTAGCCAAAATTTTAAATTCAAAGTAACTGCAACCGCAGTAATTATATTAAGCTCCATTAGGACAAGTACCAATACGATTATTATTGATATCAGTCTTAAGGTATTTTTGGTGCTTTTATTCATAATTATAGTTGTATTTACGCTTTAATGGCCTAAAGATATCGCACATTGCCAAGTTGTCCATAATTTTGCGGCGATATTAAACAAATGGCTGAGATAGGCAGAAATATTACCCAAGCCAGGCAGTTCCTGGAGAGTGGAAAATTAGTGGCAATTCCTACAGAGACCGTATATGGTCTGGCCGGAAATGCGCTGGATGAAAACTCAATACTCGATATCTTCAAGGTAAAGAACAGGCCCAAATTTGACCCATTGATTTCTCACACGGATGATCTGGGTAAAGTAATTAATCTTGTATCTCATATTCCAGATATTGCTCTTGATCTGGCTAAGGAATTCTGGCCTGGTCCTTTGACCATGCTCTTACCAAAAAAGAATCACGTTCCGGATTTGCTCACCTCAGGTTTGGACAGAATGGCTATCCGAATACCGAATCACCCGCTAACGAGAGAGCTTCTCAGCGAGTTGGAATTTCCACTCGCGGCTCCCAGTGCCAATCCATTTGGATATGTTTCTCCAACTAGTGCTCAGCATGTACAGGATCAACTTGGTGATAGCATTCCATACATCTTAGATGGTGGCTCCTGTGACATAGGAATAGAATCTACCATCATAGGTTTTGATTCGGATGAGCGCCCCATTGTTTATCGACTTGGCGGAATGAAGCTGGAGGATATTGAGAGAATTACCGGACGACTGACTATTGAACTAAACAAAAGTTCTAACCCTGTGGCACCTGGCCAACTCAAGACACATTATGCCCCTAAAAAGAAGCTTTTTATAGGCGATCTTGAATTCTTAGCAAAAGCGAATCAGAATCGTAACGTGGGGGTGATAGCTTTTAACAAAAAACTCAATAATTTAGCACCTGACAATCAGATAGTATTGTCCAAAACTGGTGACCTTGATGAGGCCGCAAAAGGACTTTTTAGCGCACTCCGAATAATGGATCAAAAGAACGTTGATTTAATCATTACAGAAAAATTTCCGGAATTTGGATTGGGCATTGCCATAAATGACCGCCTGCAAAGAGCCGCTGTGAGAATGCAAGAATAAAAACTTACGTCACCCATTCAATCAAATGTGTAATTAACAAAAGTGGATATGAAAACCATTGATGATTTTAACTTTAGAAACAGAAAAGCTCTGATCCGAGTGGATTTTAACGTGCCGTTGAATGAACAGAGCGAAATTACAGATGACACTCGTCTGAGAGCCGCAATCCCAACTATCAAGAAAATAATAGATGAAGGTGGAGCCGTTATTCTAATGAGCCACCTTGGTCGTCCTAAAAAAGGACCGGAAGAGAAGTTTTCTCTTAAACACGTAGTGGCTGATCTTAGCTCAAAACTTGGGGTTACCGTACAGTTTGCCAATGACTGCATTGGTGAAGAAGCTGCTCAGAAGGCAAAAGGACTAGGAAACGGACAGGTATTACTCCTCGAAAATGTAAGATTCTACAAGGAAGAAACTGCCGGTGACGAAGCATTCGCTGAAAAACTCGCGAAACTGGGAGATATCTACGTAAATGATGCTTTTGGTACGGCTCATAGAGCTCACGCTTCTACTACCATCGCTGCAAAATTCTTCAATGACAAGTGCTGCGGATATGTGATGCAACAGGAGCTGGAAAATGCAAAGAAAATCCTTTCTGAGCCAGACAGACCTTTTACAGCAATCATGGGAGGAGCTAAAGTTTCCGACAAGATCTTGATCATTGAAAGATTATTGGATGTGGCTGACAATCTGATCATAGGTGGAGGTATGTCATACACTTTCTCAAAAGCTCAAGGTGGTAGTATTGGTAATTCTCTATTGGAAGAAGACAGAATGGAGCTTACAAAAGAGCTTGCAGTGAAAGCAAAAGAAAAAGGTGTGAATTTGATTTTACCAGTTGACACGGTGATCGCTGATGATTTCAAACCAGATGCAGATAAGAAAACGGTAAAATCCGGTGAGATACCTGATGGATGGGAAGGTTTGGATATCGGACCTGAGTCTATCAAACTATTCTCCGAGACCATCGAAAAATCTAAAACCATCCTTTGGAATGGTCCAATGGGCGTATTTGAATTCCCTGCATTTGCTGTGGGAACTGAATCTATCGCAAAGACTGTAGTAAGCGCTACCGAAAATGGTGGTTTCTCTCTAATAGGCGGTGGCGACAGTGCCTCAGCTGTGAACAATCTGGGCTTTGGAGACAAAGTGTCTTACGTGAGTACAGGTGGCGGAGCTTTGTTGGAATACATGGAAGGCAAGGTACTACCAGGTGTAGCTGCGCTGGAAGAGTAAATCATTATATTAAATAATATTCTCAAAAAGGAGTGAATCTGGTGGTTCACTCCTTTTTTTTGTGAAAAATACAGTCAAAAACCTACCCTTCTTAGATCTATATTACATCTACCTTCTTTAAGTGTTTATTATACACTGCAAAAAACTGTTTTATATCAGTCCGTTTTATTTGAAAAACCAATAGTTTTTTTTTACAATTGTTCCAAGAACGTTTTATGGAAAAGTAGTGTGTGATAAAAAGGTCAATTGAGTGATTTAATTTTAACACACACGAATAAATACTCACAATTATGAAAAAACTAATTCTCCCCCTCATTATTACAATATTCGTTTCTCTATCTAGCTGTAAGTGCAATGAAGACTTTGATTTGGATAGAGATTTCTTTGTCTGGTTAGAATTGTATGACGAGTCTGGCACAAACCTGCTCAAGATCACCTCCTACTATCATCCTGATTCGGTAAAGATTTATGATGACGATAGCAATTTGGTTTACCCAGGACCAGTTCCTGGTGACGGAGGTGTGGTTTTTGAACCTTATCACAATGTAGGTGATAGAGAAATTCCACTTGATCAGGATGTGACCGAATATTTTTATCTCCACCTCATAGAGCAAGGTCTGGATATAGACACATTCAAGCTGGAATACAGGGCTATACTGGATGATTGCAACGAAAAACAATTCACTTATCTAAACTTTTATTACAATGAAAAACTCGTTTACCAAAGAGAAAATTGGGCTCGTGGTATTACTCTTGGGCTTACTAAATAGTCCTACTTATACATCAGCACAAGTATGCCAAACACCGGATATTAGCCAGACCGATTATAAAGCCATCCCATGGTATGGAGATGAAAATGAATATACAGCTCTTGATCGGATGTACGATAGCCTGATTAATATTTATGGGAATGTCAGTAATCCCATTGCCAGATTGGAGAGTGGAATGCTCCTGAAAATCCCTATTAAATTTTGGATATATCGAGAAAGTGAAACAGTCGCTGGTGGTAATGACTCAATTCCCAATGAACGGCGATTACAATTTGCACTAGATGATATCAACGAAGCGTACCGCAATAGTAATATTGATTTTCGATTTTACATCTATGATATCGAGCCTGTAGATAATGCAGAAAGAGTGGTCATGGATAGCTATATAGAGCGGCAGCTCGTAGCTCAGACCCATAGAAACCTTACA
>JAUIAO010000104.1 GCA_030425425.1 Bacteroidia bacterium
ATTGTTCCTTTTTGCGTTTACTTGTCTAGTCATCGAATTGTTCATTCTTGATTTTCTCATTGAATCATTTTACAATTATGTATTTATTGAAAAAGACATAAAAACTAATATTGTACTTGTAAGAAAAGACAATAATATTATATTTGTCTTTATTAAAAAAGATAAAAATAATTGATAGTATGGGTTTGACAATAGGAAAAGCTAAAGAAATAGTGGCTGATGCTGTTTCAAAATCACTGAATCATATCATCGACAGATCAATAGATATTCCCATAGATGTTAAAAAAATTGTGAGTTTGATTGGTCCAAGAAGGGCTGGAAAAACATCAGTTTGCTTTCAACTAATCAAGCAACTCAGAAATGAGGTAGAGGCTCATAGATTGCTGTATGTAAATTTTGAGGATGATCGGTTCTTCCCAGTCGAACTTTCAGATATGGACACTCTTATCCAAACCTATTATTCAACTTATCCAGAGAATAAGGAGGTACAGGTTTGGTTTTTTTTTGATGAGGTGCAAGAGGTGCCTCATTGGGAGAAATTTATCCGGAGACTCAATGATCAGGAAAATTGTCGAATTTATATCACTGGATCATCATCAACCTTGCTAAGTCGAGAATTATCCACGACTTTGAGAGGGCGTACACTTACATACGAGATATTCCCGCTTTCATTTAAGGAGTTTTTGAGTTTTAAGGAGATTCAAACGGATACCCATTCGTCCAAAGGAAAGAGTATCCTTCAACATCAATTAGCAAGGTATATAAGGCAAGGAGGGTTTCCTGAGTTGATTTTTCTTGAGGAGCAGTTTCATCGACCAACACTTCATGAGTATTTGAATTTAATGCTTTACAAGGACCTTACAGAAAGATTCGGTATCAGGAATCCTCATTTGATTAAGTATCTGCTGAGGTTTTGTTTGATTAACCTTTCTAAACCAATTAGTATAAATAAACTGTATCACGATCTAAAGTCGCAAGGTTACAAAGTAGGTAAGAACACAGTATATGATTACCTCAATTATTTGGAAGAAGCATTTGTGATATTTAGAGTTTCGAAATGGAGCACCTCAATTAGAGAGCAAAGCATCAACCCTGATAAGGTATATGCTATTGATCAAGGGTTTAAGTATATGTTAACTGGTGAAGGGGATGAAGGGAGGATACTTGAATCTGTAATTTTTATGGCTCTCCGAAGAATCGGTTTATCCCCAAATTATTGGGTGGGAAAACAAGAGGTCGATTTTTATATCGAGCAAAATACACTTATAAACGTTAGTCTGGAATTATCGAAAGAGAGCACGAGAAACCGGGAGATTGAAGGTTTGAGAGAAGCGATGGAGAAAACTGGAATTCAGCATTCTATATTAGTGACTTTTGCAGAAGAGGATGAAATTTCAATTGATCAAGGAACTATTCACATTGTGCAGGCTCGTGATTTTTTGTTGAATGTAGAGAGTTACATTTATTAAAACGAAAAGCCACCCCAATTTGGAGTGGCTTTCATATCTATCTGGATTTATTTGATGCTTACATCATTCCACCCATACCGCCAGGCATTCCGCCGCCTGCTGGCATTGGAGCTTCTGGTTCTGGTTTGTCAGCTACTACAGCTTCAGTAGTCAATAGCAGTCCAGCGATAGAGTTAGCGTTTTCAAGTGCTAATCTAGTCACTTTAGTAGGGTCGATGATTCCAGCCTGGAACATATTCACGAACTGATCTGTACCAGCATTGTATCCGTAATCATCTTTTTCGTTTCGCACTGCATTTACGATTACAGAACCTTCACCACCAGCATTCTCAACGATTGTTCTCAAAGGAGCTTCAATAGCCGCTTTTACAATCGCAATACCAGTGTTTTGGTCTGCATTTTCCAGTTCTAGTCCGTCTAGTGCTTTGGATGCTCTGATCAAAGCAACACCTCCACCAGCAACGATACCTTCCTGTACAGCAGCTCTTGTAGCGTGCAAAGCATCATCTACAAGGTCTTTTTTCTCCTTCATCTGTACTTCAGTAGCAGCACCGATGTAAAGAATTGCTACTCCACCAGAAAGCTTCGCAAGTCTTTCCTGAAGCTTTTCTTTATCGTAATCAGAAGTAGTGTTTTCGATTTGCTGCTTGATCTGATTTACTCTGGCCTGAATATCATCAGCTTGTCCAGCACCATTTACGATAGTGGTGTTGTCTTTGTCGATGTTGATTTTCTCGGCAGTTCCTAAGTAATCAAGGGTAGCGTTTTCTAGTTTGTAACCTCTCTCTTCAGAGATTACAGTACCACCAGTAAGGATAGCGATATCTTCCAGCATTGCTTTTCTTCTATCACCGAATCCCGGAGCTTTTACTGCAGCGATTTTCAGAGAACCTCTGATTTTGTTTACTACCAATGTAGCCAATGCTTCACCTTCTACGTCCTCAGCGATGATCAAAAGTGGTCTTCCAGTTTGAGCAGTAGCTTCTAGAATAGGAAGTAATTCTTTCATGTTAGAAACCTTCTTGTCATAGATCAAGATGTATGGGTTTTCTAACTCAGCTTCCATTTTCTCTGTGTTGGTCACAAAGTACGGAGACAAATAACCTCTGTCAAACTGCATACCTTCTACAGTTTTCACTTCAGTTTCTGTTCCTTTGGCTTCTTCCACGGTGATCACACCATCTTTACCCACTTTTTCCATAGCGTCAGCGATCATTTTACCGATCTCAGCGTCGTTGTTAGCAGATACAGATGCTACCTGAGCGATTTCTTCGCTAGTCGAGATTTCCTTAGACTGGCTTCTCAAGTCTCCTACGATAGCAGCTACAGCTTTCTCCATGCCTCTTCTGAGATCCATAGGGTTAGCACCAGCCGCTACGTTTTTGATACCGTGATTGAAAAGAGCCTGTGCCAAGACAGTAGCTGTGGTAGTACCGTCACCAGCATCGTCTGCAGTTTTAGAAGCTACTTCTTTCAACAGCTGAGCTCCCATGTTTTCAATACCTTCTTCAAGCTCGATTTCTTTAGCTACTGAAACACCGTCTTTGGTTACAGTAGGAGCACCGAATTTCTTGTCAAGGATTACGTTTCTTCCTTTTGGTCCTAATGTCACTTTAACCGCATTAGCCAAAGCGTCTACACCTTTTTTTAGGCTTTCTCTAGCTTCTGAATCAAAGAATATATCTTTTGCCATGATTATTTAGTCTTTAATTTAATTTTAAATTGAATAAAATGGATTTGATTAAACGATACCGTAGATGTCACTTTCTTTCATGATGAGGTAATCCTTACCATCAATAGCGATCTCAGTACCTGCATACTTACCATATAGTACCTGGTCTCCAATCTTCACGTTGATTGGTTCGTCTTTCTTACCAGTACCAATTGCGACGATCTCACCTCTCTGAGGCTTTTCTTTAGCAGTATCAGGAATGATGATACCTGAAGCAGTTTTTTCTTCTGCTGCCGCTGGCTCTACCAGAACCCTATCGGCTAGTGGTTTGAAATTAACTTTTGACATTTTCTCTTTTTTTATGGTTAAGTCAATTAATGAACTATTTACGCATTCGGAATTAGCATTTTATATGCCAATCCACCACTATCATTAAAATGTCAGTAAAAGTCTGACAAAATTTCAGGTGAGAATCAGCTTTGTCAGTTGATGTGTCAGTTTGCCTTTTTAAAAAATCGTTTTTAATTTTTTGTTTAGTAACAATTCATGAAACTATGGCATATTTGGAAAACGACTGGCTGACTGAAGGAATGATTGATTTTGAATACAAGAAATACATCCTGCTGGCTTATCTACAGGATATTCGTAAGAAGTTTAATGCTACGGAGCTATATCCTTTTCTGTCTGATCTGATTTTTCATTATCGAAATCTGAAAAAAGTACATGAGAGCAAAGAGTTACTCTATGAAAATTTCCCAAAGTCAATATCCAAAGCGGATTTTCAAAAGCTAAAAATTAACTATCGTCATATAGTGGAGGACCATGAAATCATGAAGGAGATGGCGGATATCATCGGATTTGCCATGCCCAGATTAGAGCGTACGATCAATGAAGGTAAGGAACTATTTGATTTTGTGGAGGAAAATCTGGAGCTGACACCTGTAGGTTTGACACCTATTTACACCAATGAAGGTTATGTGATGGTTAGTCAGGATTTAAGTAGAAATGTGAGTGTGTTTAGGTATCAGCTAACCATGTTTGAAAGTGCTAACGAAAAATATCGGGGTTTAAATACAGATTATTTAGAAGATTATACCCGTAGTATGTCTCAGACATTTGAAGCGATCAAACTTGATTTGATCAAGAAGCATCAGGATTTACCTAACCCGGCAACTTACCTGGTGGTAAGTAAGTTGAAATTTCCTTTACCGCAAACATTGATGCCAGTTGCAAAGAGACTGCTTGTCAGAGAATTGAATATGGGCTAATGATATAAAATTCCCAAGCAAAACCTTTTTTTGGCTAGTGGCAAATGCTTATTGAGTTTTTTGGATTTCGTTACTGAATTCATTCAATAGATCTAATATGCTTGGGTCTTCAGGGAATTCATTTAATCCAGCATGTAATGTTGAAATTGCCAACTGCGTCATGCCTGCATTTAAATAAAGCTTTGAAAGAAGAATGTATGCATCAAGGCTCGATTCTTTATTCTTAATTGCTTTTTTGTAGAAATCATCTGCTGCAGCGTAATTGGATGCCTGTATGGCACATTCAGCAATTATCAGATAGGCTTTGTCTCCTATGTAATCGGTATTATTTACGTTTTGAAAATACTTCAATGCCTCTTTGTGTTTGTTTTCTTTTTGTAAAATCTGACCGAGCATAAACCATGCTCTGTCGTATTCGGGATATATTCTGGTTATTTGATTGAAGTGTTTAAAAGCACTCTTTAGTTTTTTATCAGTAGGAAGATTGCTTTCAAGATAATACCAGTCTGCCAGCAATTCATTGAGCTTGACTGAGTTTGGTTGATGGGTAATGTCATTTGTAAAAAGGGTTTCTTTATTTCTCCAGACATTGGTTCGATGGAAAGCAATTACTGACCATGAAAGTGTTAAAAGAGCAAGCAATGATATGCTTAGCCATTGTTTTTTTGTGAAAAATGTCTGAAGTAAAAAAGTAATGAATAGTAGAAGGAAAAGTGAAGGGATAAACATTAATCGATCACCGACAATTCCAGCCACCGGTATTAACAAATTAGAAAAGGGAGCCAAGGCAATACCAAAAAGAAGAAATAAAAAAAGGAGTTTCCATTGTTGATAAAATACAAATAATGCGATGATCCCAAGAATAATCATCAGCCAGAAAAGTGATGAGGTGATACTGAACAAATTCATTGTATTGTACCCATAGTATGCGGAAAGATGAGCTGGGATAAAAAATTTGACTATATAAAAACCGTATGTATTCAGAGTTGCCTTTGTCTTGTCGATGAAGGAATCGTTTACAAAGACCGGATTTTCAATATAATGTAATTCTCGTCCTGAATTTTGCGGAGATAAATATTTGATCAATTCTACATTTACAATCTGTCGATTGAGTTGATTGATTGATGGATCAGTATTGATAATCAGGGTACATAATATCACACCTGCAAGCAAATGGACTGACTTTAATCTATTTTTTAGTAACAGAATACTGAAGACTAGCAATGATAGTAAAGTAAAAATATATGTCCATTTGGTATGATTATAAAGGTTGATAGAAAATGCAATACTTATGCTGAATATATTAAACCAGTAG
>JAUIAO010000054.1 GCA_030425425.1 Bacteroidia bacterium
TCAACCATTATCAGCCGATGGGAAACTCTGGATAGTACTATCGATCTCTGCATTCAGCAACTCGCAAGATACCATTGCCAAATTCAACAGAATCATAAACGAAATTCTGTAACTTGACAAAGTAGGAGTAGTATTCATTAAAGAAATCGTGCCAAAACCAGCCATTACATTTGTGGCCAATACTATATTCAAAGAGTGGTATCAGACACTACCAATGAATCATGACTGGCAAAAAGAACCAACTAGCCAAACCATCAGCTATCAATGGGGGAGCACAAGCGAAGTGTCCGTCCGCATTGGATTAGAGGCAGAGGAAATGATAGCTGGATCTGAAGAAGAATTCATTGCTGAGCATTATTGGGGATATAGCCAGTCCAGAAAACAAACTTTCGAATATGAAGTGAAGCATCCAAAATGGAAGATATACCCTGTTACAGAGTTTTCTATCAATTTGGATTTCGAGTCAAATTATGGTAGAGATTTTGAAATACTAAATCATCAAAAGCCTCAGAGTGTATTGCTTGCTGAGGGCTCTGAAATTGCTGTGTTGAACAAAACGAATCTATAATTATTCGTCTTCCCTCTCCAATTTCATCAAAATGTTATGATCAATCCTCACGGAGGTAGCCGTGCGTGGGAGTTCTAGCTCTTGTTCATCCTGTGTAGGTGTGATGGTAAGAACTTGATTGCCAAAGTCGAGTTTTATTTCGAGCTGATTAAACCCAGGAAGTGTTTTTTTCCAGTGATAATAAAGTCTTCCATTGAGAATAGTAAAGTGTAGCTCAGGAATTTGGTAGTGATATAGATATTGCTCAAAAAACCAATTATAATTTTTGGTGGTCTTTTCATTTACCACATCGATGAAGTCCTGAGAATCAACTACCTGATATCTAAAGCGATAGTAAAAAGTCCTGATAATATCAAAAAATAATTCATCACCAACTTGCTGTCTGAGAGTGTGTAGTATCCAGGCACCTTTCACATAAACGTCACTACTTTTTCTGAAATGAAACCAACGCCTATCTGGAAAACTTACCACTGGATATTTGTTATTGATCGTATGCTGATAAAAATTCAAAAGCTGATCTGCACAGTTTTCACAATCAGTTTTTTCTAAAAATAAGTATTCAGAGTAGGTGGCAAATCCTTCCTGAATCCAAACATCTGAAAGGTCAGCCACAGAAATTGCATTTCCCCACCATTCATGAGCTGTCTCATGTATAATGATATAATCGTAAGTATCATATAAATCATTTTTGAAGCCACTGCCGTAAGCAATAGCACTTTGATGCTCCATACCTTCATATGGTGCTTCGATCAACTTAAAACCATCTTCTTTCCAGGGATATGGACCAATGATTTTTTCGAAAGCATGAATCACTTCCTCTACTTGTTTGAAATGACTGGTGGCTTTTTCTTTATTTTTAGGCAGGACGTAATATTCCAGACTAATCGAGTCACCTGTAATTGAAGGTAAATTATTACTGATTGACTCAAAGTCACCCAAATAAAATGTCACATTATACACATTGATTGGTTGAGAAATTTTCCAGTTGTAGGTAGTCTTTTCTTCTTGATTATCAGTGCTTTGTAGTACTCCGTTGCTAATGGCTTTTACCATATTTGGTACAGTGAGGTGAACATCCATGCTATCAGGCTCATCTGAAGTGTGATCCTTGCAAGGCCACCAAATACTAGCACCTTCAGACTCACAGGTTACACCAGCCCAGGGCAAATTATTATCATCTTTATCCCAAACAAAGCCACCTTTCCATGGCGGTTTTTTAGCTTTTTTAGGCTTTCCTGAATAAGTAATTTGAATTCTGAATGGCTCACTCTCTAGTGTGTTTCTAACAATGAAAACACCTCGTTGATCTCTGGAATAAACCAACTCTTCACCGGTCCAGGCATCCTTGAGAGACGAAATCTCGAAGTTTTGATCTAGATCTAATTGAAACATATCGAAATCTGATAGAGCAGTTGCGTGCATTGTTACACTGCCAGAAATGAATTTCTTTTTGGGATCAATGTCCAGATCAAGGTTATAATAAGAAACATCATAGCTGCTCCTCATTGGCGTCAATTCGCCCAGCATGATCGTTTCCTTATCGAATTTGGGAGGTTTGTTTGGTTCCTCGGGATTTGGGATGGTTTTGTAGTACCCAAGCAAAGAGCAGCCATGTAACATGACTGACCATAAAATCAAAAATAACCATGGGCGGAAATTCTGCATATAGCTTCCTTTGAGGAATGAAGTGGCGAATTTAGGTCTTAAAATTCACTTGAGGCAGATGGTTAGTGTTTTATAGCCTTCTTTTCGGTGCTTCAAACTTGAATTCTACTTTATCGATGATTACTGGGTCGTACGCTTTTTTCTGTTTTGCGCCAGATAAGAAAACTACCAGGCTTATTAGTATCAATAGAGCAACTAAAATCATCACAATCCGAACAATCATGTTCGATCTTTTTCGCATTTGATAGCGCTTTTCTATCGCTTCGAAGTTTTGGAATCGTTCTGTACCAGAACGTTTGAAAAGCTGTCTTCTAATTCTGAAATCGTACCTAGTCATGCTTCACCTCCAATCTTTTCCTTAGCTTGTTCAATAACCGGTATAGTTTCATTTTCACAGCACTTTCAGACATGTTCAGCAAAATAGCAATTTCTCTGAAAGTCTGTGATTCAAAGTATTTCAATTCTATTAATTGAAGATCGTCCTCTTGAAGATCGTTGAGAATGGAGATGAGTCTATCCTGTGAAAGGTTGAGCCAATGATCACGGATTTCGTCATGTTCCAGTAGTTTGTCTTCTTCTATCACGAAAACCCATTTTTGGTCTCTATAATGCTTTTTGATTTCATTTAGAGCAATCACATAAAGCCAGCTGATGAATGGTTTACCTATCCATTGGTATTTTGGCAAACTGATCATCGCTTTGTAAAAAGTCTGCGAACACAGGTCGTCTGCCAGGCTTTCATCATCCGTCCGCCTGAAGATGTATCGAAAAATCCGTCCATGATACTTTTTGTAGAGTGGCTCAAAATGCCTGATGTCGTTTTTGGCGGCAGCAATCCATTTTTGATCTTCATTAAGGGTATGGTCAGGCTCGTCTGTCATCAGTGTTATAATCCAGAGACTTTGTTTAGTCACAACGAGTGACTGTGGGATTATCGTATAATTGGCCAAAAGCCAAAAGAATGTGACTATTTGCTTCAACAGGATTATAGCATTGAATCAATCTTGAAAAACATGAGATCGAAAAACCTGAAACAAGAACCTATCAATTCTGGCTCCATGGCAGATATTGCCTTTCTTCTGTTGATTTTCTTTTTAGTTTCTACTACACTGGCCCAGGAAAAGGGATTGTCTCTTTTACTACCACCTAAAACTGAAGAGAAAATAGATGTCCCAATTCATGAGCGGAATCTTTACAAGATTCTCATCAACTCGCAGAACCAGTTCTTAATCAATAATGAGCCAAAAACCAGTTTGGAAGGAGTGAAGGAAGAGGTTCGGAAGTTTGTGATGAATAATGGGGCTGATCCGAATCTATCGATTAACCCTGAAAAAGCCATTGTATCCATCAAAGCCAATAGAGGAACGGAATATAAATATTTCGTGGAAGTGCTGGATGAAGCCAAGGCGGCTTATTATGAAATCTATGCAGAACGCGTTGGGTTGACTGCAGAGCAATACCGGGCAATCAATCATGATGACCCGATTGAGTATGATATGTATCTGAAAGGAAAGGAGGGGATTCCCATGAATATTTCCATCGCACAACCAGATTGACCCACAAGAAAATATAAACCACAGAGATTGGGAGAGCTCTGAGTATTAGCTAATGAAGATCATATTCTAGTAAAACTCCGCTATCTCTTTTTCCCAGCGGAAGGAATGATATTAAATCAATTGAACATGTTTAGAAAAAAATCAAAGAAACAAACCGAGATCACCACTGCTGCATTGCCAGACATTGTATTCCTTTTGTTGTTCTTTTTTATGGTGAGTGCAACTATACGTCCACCGGAAGAATTGCTCAAAACCAAACTCCCTCAGGCAGACGCGATTAGTAAAGTCAATCGAAAAGAGCTAATCAGGGAAATCAACATTGGTATTCCGAAAAACGCTCAGTTTGGTACGGAACCAAAAATATCTGTGGAGAGCCGCTTCATTGACGTGGAGGATGTCTCCCGGTGGGCCGTAGAGCAAAAAGAATCTTTACCTGAAAACCTTAAAGACCATATGATTGTGTTGATTCGTTCGGATGAGCTGGTTCATATGGGGCTGATCGCTGATATACAGGAAGAACTGAAAAAAGTCAATGCCAGAAAGGTGGTTTACAGGACTTTAGAGGAGTGATTTATACCTTCCACCTGCTCAGTTTCCACTCTTTCTGTTGTGCTTTGGTCAGAAATGTCCAGGTGACGATTCTGCTGGTTTTGTTTCCTTGACCCATCGGGATCGTATGATGCTGAGTAGCTCCGGCGTTTTCCAGCTGATGATAAATGGCTTTGAGATGGGTTTCTTTTGAAACGAGAGATGAGAACCAATAAACGCTTGCCCCAAACTTCCTGCTTTGCTTGATATAGTTACGGATAAACTGTTTTTCACCACCTTCACACCAGAGCTCATTGGATTGCCCTGAAAAATTGAGATCGGCATTTTTCACTTTTTCTCCAGTCAGGTTACTCACTTTCCGATTGGTGCCTTTTTGTGCTTCTTCTGCCGAACTGTGAAAAGGAGGGTTGCAAACGGTGAGATCAACTTTCTCTTCATGATTTAGGATTCCGTAGAGGATGTCTTTCGGATTGCTTTGCAGTCTAAGTTCAATGTTTTGCAAAGAATTATTTTGATCTATGATTTGCTGAGATGACTCCAGAGAATTAGCATCAATGTCTGACCCGATAAATGACCAGCCATATTCAGTCGCACCAATAATCGGATAGATTAGGCTTGCCCCAACCCCAATGTCCAAACATTTGATTTTGGGTCCAACAGGCATTCTTCCAAAATTGTTACTTGTCAGCCAGTCAGCCATGTGATGAATATAATCCGCACGACCAGGAATGGGAGGACACAGGTTTCCCTCTGGTATTTCCCAGAAGCCAATACCATATTGTTGTTTGAGTAGGGCTTTATTCAGAGTCAAAACAGCCTTAGGGTCAGCGAAATTTATGGAAGGCTCTCCTTTGAGATTGGGAGTAACGAAAGACTGAAGTTCTGGTGAGGAAGCAACTAAAGCCTCAAAGTCATATCTACCCGTGTGCTTGTTGCGAGGATGGAGGTTGGCGATTTTCTTGGGTTGCTTTTTGGACATGACTTTGTGTATTGAGCAAAGTTGGTATAATTGGTTTAATCGAGGAAATTAAAATATCAAACAGATAGTATCGAATGTCGATAGTATTGCTTTGTGTTATTATATTTGAGGAATGATTATCAGTTTTGGATGTAAGTACACGGAGAAAATTTGGAAAGGAGAGCATTCAAATACATGGAATAGTCAGATTGTGAATATTGCCCTAAGAAAATTGTTCATGGTAAATGCTGCGAATAATATTAAAGATTTAATGATTCCGCCCTCAAATCGGCTGCACAAGTTACAAGGCGATATGAGTGAATATTGGTCGATTAGCGTGAATATGCAATGGAGAATTATTTTTAAATGGGAGGAAGGTGAAGCATCCGACGTACAACTTGTAGATTATCACTAGAAATGGAAATGAAAACGAACATACACCCGGGAGAAATACTAAAAGAAGAGTTCTTGTCACCTATGAATTTGACGGCATATAAGTTGGCCAAATCAATTGGTGTTCAACAAACCAGAATAAGCCAGATTCTCAATGAAAAACGTTCGATTACAGCAGATACTGCTATTCGCCTTTCTAAATTTTTTGGGACTACTGAGGAGTTTTGGATGAACCTTCAGAGAGAATATGATTTGAGAAAGGCTCATTCAGAGAAGGATCCCGAGTTTTCGCAAATCGAACACTTTGAGTTTCAAGGTTAACAAGTAGGTATTATAGATTTTTTTAGCGGATTAAAGAATTTCTAAAACTCACCTGGGCCACAAACTGCTATCTGCTGTTCCTGATACTTTTGATAAGTATCTACACCGAGTCTAATAGTGTTGAAGAATAGCACTACACTCATGACTATGATCGTGTAAAAAAATGTCTTGTGTTTTTTGAATTGGAAAGACATGAGCAAATTAACAACCATCCACACAAAAGAGACAAGGGCAATGAAAGTGGACTTTTCTACTTCTGAAACCACTTTATAGTCAAAACCAACAATAACAATCACTCCAGTGAAGAACAATGCGGCCAGACCCACAGCCCCGGTGAAAAGAATTCCGGATAGTATGTTGAGCAGTGTTTTCAAGATGTTCGAGATTTCATGTTCTGGATTTATGCGAAGGTAGGATGTATTGTAATAATTGGTATCAACCACTGATCAAAATGATACTATCAAAGTAAAAAGACTCTTTTACATTTGCCCAGATCAAATTTTACAGCAATGACTAAATACTTACCTCTTTTATTACTTTTTGGCGTATTCGCATGTCAGCAACCGAAGGAAGAAATGAAAACAAAGATTACACAAGACCCACATTCATTTGCTAAGCCAAATGAAGCAATCGTGAAGCACCTGTCGTGGGATGCTGTGGTCGATTTTGAAAATAAACAAATTCAAGCGACGGCTACTTTCGATATTGAAACATCAGAGGGCGCGAAAGAATTGATCCTGGATACAAAAGCTCTGAGTATAGAAAGTGTGACTGCTGATGGGGAACCAGCTGAGTATTCTCTGGGAGAATATGTAGAGCATCTAGGAAAACCTCTGGTGATCAAAATAAGCTCAGAAACAAAGAAAGTCGCCGTGACTTATACTTCAAGCCCAGAGGCTGAGGCGCTGCAATGGCTTAGTCCACAGCAGACTGATGGTAAAGAGCTGCCGTTCTTATTTACACAATCACAGGCAATATTGGCCAGAAGCTGGATTCCATTGCAGGACTCTCCAGGAATCAGATTTACTTATGACGCCAAAGTGAAAGTCCCTCAGGGAATGCTTGCGTTGATGAGTGCCGAGAACCCAACAGAAATGAACGATGAAGGTGTATATACCTTTAAAATGGAACAGCCGATTCCTGCTTATTTGATGGCTTTGTCTGCTGGAGATCTGAAATTTCAGTCTCTTGGAGCGAGAAGTGGAGTGTATGCTGAGCCGGGTGTTTTAGAATCAGCTGCTTTTGAATTTGAAGACACAGAAGCAATGATCGAAGCGGCAGAAAAGCTTTATGGTCCGTATGCGTGGGATCGTTATGATTTGTTGGTATTACCACCGAGCTTTCCTTTTGGAGGAATGGAAAATCCACGATTGACTTTCGCAACTCCTACGATTTTGGCAGGTGACAAGTCATTAGTCGCTCTTGTGGCGCACGAGTTGGCACATAGTTGGTCTGGAAATCTGGTAACCAATGCCACTTGGGATGATTTCTGGTTGAATGAAGGATTTACAGTTTACTTCGAAAACAGAATCATGGAGTCACTTTACGGTAGAGAATACTCTGAAATGTTAGCTCAATTGTCTTTGCAGGACTTGAGAATAGAAGTAGATGAAATGCTGGCAGGTGAGCATCCAGAGGATACTAAATTGAAACTAGACTTGAAAGGAAGAAATCCTGATGATGGTGTTTCTTCTATTGCTTATGATAAAGGATATGAGTTTTTAAGATTGCTGGAAGAGACTGTGGGCAGAGAAGCATTTGATGTCTTCTTGAAAGAGTATTTTACCAAGAATGCTTTCAAAACAATGACCACAGAAGCATTTGTGGAATATATGAAAACTAACCTTTTGGATAAGAATGGGGTAGAGGTTTCTTCTGAGTTTTATAATGAGTGGATTTACGGTCAGGGACTTCCTGACAATGCTCCTGTTCCATCATCTAACAAATTTGCAATAGTAGAAGATGTGCTGGCAAAATGGAAAACTGGTGAGTCGATAGATCAATTGATTGTGAAGGACAATGACTGGAACACCCATCAGTGGTTACATTTCCTGAGAAATCTGCCAGAAACGATGACTGTTGAGCAGATGACGACTTTGGATGATTATTTAGGATTTACAGCTTCTGGAAACAGTGAAATCACCCATGATTGGCTAAGGCATGTTGTGAAGAATAGCTATGAACCGGGATATGATAAACTGGAATCATTTCTTGTAAACGTGGGAAGAAGAAAATTTCTCACACCGCTATACCAGGACATGATGGATGCTGGAAAAACAGATATGGCGATGGAGATATATACTAAGGCCAGACCCAACTACCACTTTGTATCTGTCAATTCAGTAGATAAGATTGTAGGCTGGGAATGATCCAATAATTATCAACATTAATAGAAAAGCAGCTCAAATGGGCTGCTTTTTGTTTTTAGATGAATTTCAATTTATCAAATGACTTCCTGAGAATTCGAGTGGAATCACTTAAGAGCCAATTATCCAGTATAGTTGCATAAACTTGTCTGAAGTCAATTTTGTATTGAATATCCCCATTATCCAGGTTAGATAAATCTGCCATCTCATTATATAGTCCGGCTGATTTTAGGTTTCCTCCAGCGATGAATAGATTATTCGCCTTTCCGTGATCTGTGCCTTTGCTGGCATTTTCTTTTACCCTTCTACCAAACTCGCTAAAGGTCATTACAATCGTATTCTTCCACTCGTTTTTAGACTTCAGCTCATCTCTGAAAGCTTTTAAAGCAGCACTGTAAATTTCCAGTAGTTTATCCTGTCGATTTCTCTGATTGACATGGGTGTCAAATCCTCCCAGACTCACATAATAGACAGGTGATTCCACACCAGAACAGATCATTCGTCCTATCATTTTGAGTTGATTACTCAATCTGTTTTTAGGGTATTCAATGTGAGATTTATAAGTTTTGGTAGTGCTGAATAGATACTCTGCACTAGATTGAATTTCAACTGCTGATCTGTAAAGAAAATCTGCCATTGGGTGATCGTGAGTGTGATGCTCAAGAGATAGATTTCTGGTAGAATTATAAAGTTGCCAGATATTATTCACAGTGATTCCTTTGTGAGCAGAACCTTTAAGAGCCAGATTTAGAATTCCATCTGCATCAATTCCTGTGATCAATTCACCCCCAGAGTATTGGTCGTCAAAATACCTTCCTAACCAACCTGTAGAGAGATATTCACTAGCACCACTTCCGGATTGCCAGATATCCATTGACCTAAAGTGTGATCTGTTCGGATCGGGATAGCCTACATTATTGATAATACATAGCTCACCATGGTCATATAGAGTTTTCAGTCCCCTCATTTTTCCATTCAGTGCCACATCGTCTGTTAGTTTCAGGATTTCCTGATTCATTCCGGCCAAAGATGGCCTTTCGCGATAATAAATATCGTTGTGGAAAGGGATCACCGTATTGAGGCCGTCATTCCCACCCGATAGCTGAATAACAACAAGCCTTTTGCCAGACGGTAGGACATTTCCTCTCAGAAAAGAAGGAATCATCAATGTGCCTGCAGCCAGTGCGGCTGATTGTTGTAGGAAGTCTCTTCGGTTTAGCATAGCTGAAATTCAGGTTTAGAAGTGTAATACACTATTTGATCAATCAGGCTTTTCTTTGAGTCTGCTTTTTGGACAGGGATTTGTGAGATAAATTCTGCCAATTGATCATCCTTGAGAGCCATTTGCAATGACTCAAGGTTCAATTGAGTATCCAATTTTTTCAATGGTCCTTTTAATTTGAATTGATCATTGTCATCAAAAGATTCTTCAGGTTCATTTTCAATTGCAGCGGCTTTGAATACCAATTCTGGTAGTCGCATTCTGAAAAGTAGCGAGGCACTATCCACCCAGGCTTTTCCATCTGGCCATCCGGCTACATTCGGTGGATCAAAAAGCGTTTGCCCCATCGTGCGTTGGAGGTAAGTAAGACTGTCTTCATCTTCAATCTTCACACCGAGCTGGCGTTGCATGCTTACTATCAGTTCTATGGGCGACTTGATTCGGACACCAAAATTGCGCTCGTCATAAAAGGACTTAGAAGTGAATAAGACATGCAGTGCACATTTGATATCATAATTGCTGCTGAACAATGCTTCTGCTACTTCATTTTCCAGGTCTTCCTGTCCGTCTGGATGTACAAAGTACCTGACCCATTTTTGACTGATGTACCTGGCTGTTTGCTTTTCACCTAGTAGAAGATTGATAATCTGTTCGCCATGATAATTGCCGGTATTTCCTAAAACTGTTTTGAGTCCTTCATCATGCTGTTTCTTTCTGAGAATAAAATTACCGTCTTTCTCAAATGCCCAGCCAGTAAATGCTCTGGCCGCTTCAGAAATATCTTTTTCGGTATAACCCTGATCGCGACCCAAAGTGAATAGCTCCATTACTTCCCGAGCGAAATTCTCATTAGGAGACGATTTTCTGTTTTGTTGATTGTTGAGGTATTGAAGCATGGCTGCTGATTTTGAAACTGCCACGAGTAAGTCCCCAAAGTTTCCTAGTGCATTTTCACGGATAATATTAAGGTAGGATTGTACAAAAAGTGGGTTATTGGATTTGATCGGGAAGTGATCATGCCAGAAGAAGGCCATTTTTTCATTTAGCGCAGAAGAAGCATTGACCATCTCTTTGATCCATAGGGCATTAAGTGTTTTGATGGATTGGCGGGCAGTTTTTCGCATCTCCTGCTTCTCTTCAGGGGTCGATTCCTTCATTAGGTAGGGTGGTGTAAACGATATCTTAGTTTCAACAGGTCGAACGCTATTTGACTTTGTAATTAAATCTCCAAATATCTCTTCAGGCTTTTTGCCAATGAATGATTTTACAACAGGATAGGAATCTCCAAATCCGGATCGGAGCAACAAGTGTTGAACTTGTGTTTGATTAAGTTTCATTATTGATAATTGATTGAATCAATTTACGTTCAATAAACTTGAACGAGGTTTGTTTCTGGTTATTTTTTGTTCAAATAATGGTATTCGTAGTTGATGAACAGTTTTCAGTAATCACCAAATCTCACTATTTTGTCATCTGTTTGAAAAACTCGTCATCTCAAAAATCAACGAATGACCTATTACGAGATCCTGGGTGTCACCCCTGAAGCTGGATTTGCTGAAATCAAAACCAATTATCGAAATCTGGTAAAGCAATATCATCCTGATTTGAATCCGTCTGAGGAGGCTAAAGAATTGATTATTCTAATCACAGAAGCATATGAGGTCCTTTCCAATCCGTCAAAAAAATACATCTATGATCAGCAGCTAAATGGAGTAGAGTTGGTTGTTGAGGAAGAGCCTCAGGTGGATGAGTATGAGCTATTTCGGCAGGATTATATCCGAAGGAATCGTGAGAAAGAAGAACATCACTGGCGTCAGCTGTTTGCTATGAAGGTGAAGTTTTATAAAATGCAGCGCTACTTCGCGGTGTTTTTCGTAATTGTCTCTTTGGTCTATTCATATGATTACTTTTTTACCGAAATCTGGCACATAGAGCAGGTTGATCGAGTGTTGATCAATGGTTATGGTGAGGGAACTGTAATTTGTGGGAAAAACAAATTCATTACTACGCCTGATATCTATTATGATTTTGTAAAATCTGGAGATGTGACTGTAAATGTGCATTTTTCGTGGTTACATGGAGAGCCCGTCGGCTTGAGTTTTGAGCATTCTTCAAAGTATTACATTCTATATGGTACTCTTCACAGTTATAAGAATTTCTTTCCAGTCCTGCTACTCATTCTTTCTGTGGTGTTGCTTGTTTATCATGAATACAATGACTGGTTGCTGACCATTGGTTTACTGCCATTTTTCATAGTTATGTTTTTATTCCTATTTACTTACATGATGATCAATGGCGGGCTTTATTAGATTTTATTATCGGGAGATTTTAGTCTATAATCTAAAGTCTTACATCTCCAATTCTCAAACTAGATTGATTTTAAATAACAAAGAATATTTTATTATATTCCAAATATAATTTGGTTTTTAAGAATGCTTTTCCGAGTATTGCATCACAATTAAAAAAGAACAAATGCGTCAATTTATTCAACATACAAAAAGCTATGATAACCCGATAGGGATGGGATTGCTTTGTTTATTGGAATATTGGCCTGGTAATAGTTGATTTATCAATTAAAAGATATTGAAACCCAGGCCTTACGGTCTGGGTTTTTTGTTTTATACGGATTTAGGAAAAATGCCTATGATACAGAATAATATTTTGTTTTTGACGGAAAGTCAGTGGGAGGGGTATGCCCTTACAGATCGTCATTTTAATGAGGATTTGAGATTTGACCAAAGAATATTTCAGAAAGGAATTAGTATGACTTAGCGTAAGCTGAATCATGCTTATGAGCCCCGGTCTGATTATTCAGGTCGGGGCTTTTTGTTTATCGCCGATTGGTCTAAAGGTAAGATGTCAGAATTTGGCTCTGAAGTTACAGGTTCGATTCCTGTATCGGCTGCTATGCTTAGGGAAGGGTAGAACAGGCGCTTCCCTGTAAATCTGGAGAGTGGTTGAAGGCCTCAAGCGTGGTTCTGTTTCACTGCGTGATGTTTGTAAAAGCTCTGGATATGAAAGCGAATGGTCATCGGAGGATCGTGGTGATAAAAGGACGATCCGTTCGGTGATCAATATGGGAATACGACGTAGTAAGGAGAGACGTGCTTGACTGTAAATCAAGTGTCTATGACTCAGTAGGTTCGAATCCTGCTATTCCCACTGGAAAACGAAAGTAAGAAAGACCAGACGGGTGTTTCTGTATAGCACTGTAGTATCTGCCTGTAGGTGAGGATATGCTGCTTTTTGCTGGAGGTTTTCCTATCGTCTGCTGTAGTTGAGGGTTCGATTCCCTCTCCGCCAATGGGTGGATAGTTTAATTGGATAGAACAACAGCCCCTTATGTCGCGGGTTCGAGTCCCGTCATTACTGTGCTGAAAGGCCTGGGTAGTGTAGCTCAGAGGTAGAGCACCATGTTTAGGCCATGGGATTTGCGGAGATTGGCTTGTTCTTCGCTGTAAACAAAAAAAGCCTCCATTTATGGAAGGTAAAACTGAAGTGTCCTTTTCCAAACCCCAGTGTTTGGATCAAAATGCCGAAAGAGGCTTTGAGCAATGAGGATACCGTTTGATGACTAATTGGTTCTTCCCGTCAGAAAGAAAGAGTGTGAAGTTGGAGGAAGTGAAAACTGAAAGGAACAGTCAATCGAGAATCAAACTCAATCATAACTCCGCCATTTCTTTTGGTGGATACTTCAGCTAGCCTTCTTTTAAAATCCTTTTCTATGTGAATAGAATAGGTTTTGAGTCAATGACTTTTGGGTAAGCTCCACTTATCCCTCTATTAAATAAGAGAGGGTGAAGGGTGAGATTAAAAAAGGATGCTTAACCAAATGGCATTGCTTAGGAAAAAGAAATTATTGATCAATAGTGATAGCCTTTCTGGTCAATGAATGACTAAGAAAGGAATCAGCGGCTTTTGAGACTTTCCCTTTAGGGGTAGGGGTAAAAAGGTCGAAATGGCAAACGAAGTTTAACAATTAAATGAGTAAGCGAAATGTTGAAACGAGTAAAAATCAACGAAGGATTCGCGGGACTGGTGTTTCGTGGAGGTGATTACCAGCGAGTGATCACAGCGGGAGTTTACTGGCTGTATTGGTATGAGACAGTGAGAGTTTTTGATATGTCTCAGGCACTTTATACCACAGTAAGCCTGGATGTGTTGCTCAGGGATGATAGGCTCAAATCACTATTGGAAATCATTGAGGTAAAAGATGGTGAATTGTCGCTGGTATATGAAAATGATTCTTTCAAAAATGTACTGACAGCAGGCAGATATGCTTACTGGAAAGGCCTGACAAACAGAGTCTTCCAGAAAGTAGATACTTCCTCAGTGGATATGAAAGAAACTGTAGCGCTCTCTGTGCTGGAGAAAGCTGAAGTAGCCAAATATGTAAGGATTCTGGTGATCGAGGATTTCGAAAAAGGAGCGCTTTTCATTGATGGCAAATACAGCAGAATGCTGTCAGCCGGTACGTACTACTTCTGGAAAAACTCCATTGCTCTTCGGGTATCCAAAGTGGATATGAGAAGTAAGCATCTGGAAATTTCCGGCCAGGAAATACTGACTGGTGACAAGGCTGCTCTTAGAGTCAACTTTGTGGTAGAATACAAAGTGACTGATGTGGAGAAAGCTGTTATCGAGAATAAAGATTTTGAAAAGCAGCTTTATGTCGATGTGCAGCTGGCACTGAGAGATTTTATTGGTACTTACACGCTTGATGAAGTTTTGGAACAAAAAGAATCCATTGCAGACTATGTGCTCAATGAGGTTCGGGCCAAAGCAACATCACTTGGGGTACAAGTGAAAGACTGTGGTGTGAGAGACATCATTTTGACTGGTGAAATGAAGGATATCATGAACCAGGTGCTTGTAGCGCAGAAAAAAGCGCAAGCCAATGTGATCATGCGCAGGGAAGAAACTGCTTCTACCCGAAGCCTTCTCAACACCGCAAAATTGATGGAGGACAATGAAATGTTGTTCAAACTCAAAGAGATGGAATATGTAGAAAAGATCGCTGAGAAAATTGGTCAGATCACTGTTGCCGGAAACGGAAACGTGATCAGCCAGCTCAAAGAGATCTTCGCTACAACTAAATAGTATTCCCCACGGATCCTGGTCATTCTGTAAGAATCTCAGGGTCTGGGGGAATCAAACCTTAACTAAAATGAAAATTGTAGATGATTCAATGGAGCAATTGATAACAATTGCCGAAGATGCAGTTTACGATGGAGAATACCGGCAAGCAAAGTCTCTATATGAGTCTGGCTTGATGGACGAGCCGGGCTACCCGAAACTTCATGCTTCTTTGGCTTGGATGTATCATTATCATCAGGAGAACTTTGAATTGGCTGAGAGGCATTACCTTTTGTCGATTCACTTTGATCCGTCTTATGAATACCCATTGAATGGGTTGATAGACTTGATGATGACTCAGAAACGCTATGCATTTTTGAAATCCAAATTATTGATTGCGCAGAAAAACCAGGAGCTAGATCAGGAACATATTTTAAGGACTCTTGGTAAAATCGCTGAACGTCAGGGAGAATTCATTGAAGCCATTAAATATTACCGCATGGCCATGATGGAATCTACCGACAATGACGATTCTGCTGAATTGAAAAAAGATGTAAAACGAATCCGCATGAAGCGGTTCAAAACCATATTAAAACGATGGCAACTACAAAGTTGACTGGAAAAGAACTGAGAGGGCTCGGATATCCCGAGGGTAAAGTCATCGGGATAGCGCTCAAGGTGATGGAAGCACATTACAAAGGCAAAAGCAAGAAGCTCAAGTTAGAACTGCTTCAGAGAGTGATTGAAAATCCTGCATTTCATGTGAAAAATGAACTGCTGGCGCCAATTGCCAAAAGCTTGATTATTAAGACTGAGCACAATGATGTCCATGATTTGAACACTCATCGGCTGGATTACAATATTTACGGTGCTGATGGAATCGAACCAGGGGCAATTAACCAAATGGAGATTGCTATGAAGCTCCCTATTACCAGAAAAGGTGCCTTGATGCCCGATGCACATCAGGGGTATGGCTTACCAATTGGTGGTGTGCTGGCAGTGGAAAACGCTGTAATACCGTATGGCGTAGGAGTGGATATAGGTTGTAGAATGTGTATGACGCTTTATGACTTGCCTGCTGTGTTTGATTACCACAAAGTCCATGATTTTAGAAAGATGCTGGAGGATAATACCAGATTTGGAAATGCATCCTTTAGGCGGCCAAAAGATCATGAAGTGCTTGAAAGAAAGGAGTTTGGTGAAATCAATGTTTTAAAGGCACTCAAGGACAGAGCCTATGCGCAGATTGGTACATCCGGTGGAGGTAATCACTTTGTGGAGTTTGGAGTCGGGGAGATTCTGGATAAGAACAACGAGTTTCGACTACCAGTTGGTAAATATCTCTCAGTGTTGTCTCATTCTGGGTCGAGAGGTCTGGGTGCCAATATCGCGAGGCATTACACCAGATTGGCGATGGATATGTGTAAACTCCCTTCTCAGGCCAAGAATCTGGCTTGGCTCGATCTGGATACAGAGGAAGGCCAGGAGTATTGGTTGGCGATGAATCTTGCCGGTGATTATGCCTCTGCTTGTCATCATCAGATCCATGAGAGAATAGCCGCTACTTTAGGTGAAAAGCCGCTGGCAATGGTTGAAAACCATCACAATTTCGCCTGGAAGGAGCAAGATGAAAACGGTAAGGAATTGATCGTACATAGAAAAGGAGCTACTCCAGCAGGAGAGGGAGTTTTGGGGATCATTCCCGGTTCAATGGCGTCTCCGGGTTTCATAGTGAGAGGTAAAGGTGATCACAACGCTGTGAATTCTGCTTCGCATGGAGCTGGTAGAGTCATGAGCAGGACTAGAGCCAAACAGTCTCTTTCCAGAGATGAAGTAAGAAAACATCTGAAAAAGGCTGGTGTTTCTGTGATTGGGTCTGATTTGGATGAAGCACCACAAGTGTATAAAGACATCCATCGGGTGATGCAAAACCAAACCGATCTGGTGGATGTCGTGGGTACATTCACCCCGAAAGTGGTAAGAATGTGTGGTGAGAGAAGGTTTGCTGAGATGGATTAACAGATTCAATATATCTACCCTTTCTTGACCGACCATCAATGATTTTCAACATCTAACATTAGATGTGTTGAATTCTGGATGGTCGGTTTTTATATTATTCGCTCATTCATAAAAACAGATTCCAGATGATCAACAGGTTGAAGCAAATTCCAATTTTTCTGCTGGTTATATTTCCATTTTTCATTTCTGCCCAGTCGATACCAGCCCCAGAGGATGTCTTTGGGTTCAAAGTGGGAGCTGACTACAAACTAGCGGACTATTCCCAAATAGAAGACTATTTGGAGCAATTGGATCGGGCTAGTGATCGAGTTCAAAAGATTGAAATTGGAACATCGGTTTTAGGTAGAAAGATGTACTTGTTGTTCATTTCTAGTGAAGAAAACCTTGCCGATTTGGACAAGCACAAGGCAATTAGTGCGAAAATGGCTAGAGCTAGAGTTTCGGATGATGAAGCTAAAAAGTTATCCATTGAAGGCAAAGCGGTGGTTTGGATAGATGGCGGTATGCACTCTACGGAACTTGCTCATGGACAAATGACCTCTGAATTAGCTTATACTTTAGCTACATCTGAAGATGCTGAATTTCAGAATATTCGCGAAAATGTCATTACCCTTTTGATGCCTGTTATGAATCCAGATGGATTGGATATTGTGGTCAATTGGTACAAACAAAACCTGGGAACGCCATACGAAACTTCCTATCCACCAGTGCTTTACCACTATTATATGGGGTATGACAATAATCGGGATTGGTTCATGAACAATATGCCAGAAACCCAAGCGGTCACGAAAGTCTTATACAATGATTGGTATCCACAGATTGTATACAATCATCACCAATCATCACCTGCATGGACCAAGATCTCTATACCGCCTTATGCAGA
This sequence comes from Bacteroidia bacterium, assembly GCA_030425425.1. GTDB lineage: Bacteria > Bacteroidota > Bacteroidia > Cytophagales > Cyclobacteriaceae > Marinoscillum. Next base: position 17,577 of record JAUIAO010000054.1, read on the forward strand.
TCCGGTGAATCCTAATATTCATCCAGCAGTGACGACAGGTGTTAGCGAAGTTGGCTCGGCCATGTCCAAGAGGTTTTCGTTGGAAAATATGCCTGGTGCCATAGCGGATAATTATTATACCATGTTTTGGAATGGAGGAGGACGCACAGTGCCATACTATCATAATATGATAGGTATATTGACTGAGACTGGTCACCGGACCCCAACTCCAAGATATTACGATCCCCAAAAGCTTCCGAAAACCATCGCAGGAATGCCAACTGATGGTACGGATATTATGTACCCAAATCCATGGAAAGGTGGTGAATCTCACTTTAGAGACGCAGTGGATTACATGCTTACAGCCACTTGGACTGTTTTAGATTTGGCCGCAGATCGCAAGTCTGATTATCTGTTCAACATCTACAGAATGGGGAAAGATGCGATTGACAAAGGTCAAACGAGCGAAATCAAAGCCTATGTGATAGGAAAAGATCAGTGGGATTCATTTGAAGCTGAAAACCTGGTCAACGTATTGATGCAAGGAGGAATGGAAGTCCATCAGGCAACGGAAAAATTCAAAGTGGATGATCAGAGTTTTTCCAAAGGATCTTATGTGGTCTACACAGATCAGGCTTTTCGCCCTTATCTGACAGATTTGATGGAGAAGCAGGAGTACCCAACCAAATACCAATATCCCGGTGGCCCTGCCAAGACGCCATACGATTTAGCGGGATGGACATTGCCATTGCAAATGGGAGTGAAAGTAGATAGAGCGGCTGAAAAACCAATAGTTAATACTGAACTCGTGTCATCATTGATTGGATCTAGACCGGCTCAGATAGAAGGAAATGCGACATTTGGATATATCATTTCTGTAAATTCAAATGCATCTGTGGCTGTGACGAATCGGTTATTGAAATCAGGAAATAAAGCTTACCGAACCACTGAATCGATGAAAATTGGCAAAGAAACATTTCCAATTGGAAGTTTTGTAGTGTTAGGATCAGAATCAGAGGAGAAAGCACTTTCTGAAGAGTATGGGTTAAAATTCAGTGGATTAAAATCAAAACCCAAAATAGACTTAGTAGAAATCAGTTTGCCAAAGGTTGGTCTTTACAAAAGCTGGATTCCGAACATGGATGAAGGTTGGACTCGATTCATTATGGATGATTATTATTTTGATATGGATACGCTACATGATGAAGATATCCAGTATAAAGACCTATCTGTTTATGACGCGATCATCATTCCTTCGCAAGATGCCGAGAACATAATGCATGGGAGAAGTGTCCTACAGATGCCAGTGCCTTTTACCGGTGGTTTGGAGTTGGAAGGAACTTTGGCTTTGAGCAATTACGTGAAAGGTGGAGGAACTCTTATAACCTTTGATGCTGCAAGTGATTTTGTAATAGATCAGTTTGGACTACCACTCAGAAATGTAGTGCAAGAAGTGCCATCTAAAAATTTCTTCATTGCAGGTTCTCTGATAAAAGCTGGAGTAAATATTAACAATGCTCTTGCATATGGAATGCAGGATACTGTTGCTCTTTCTTTTAATAGGAGTAGAGCATTTTCTGTTGATAAGCAACGTACTTCAGGAGAAGGAGGTGAAGAAAAACTGGCAGAAGCACCAAGACCAGAAGTAGATATAGTAGTGAAATATGCGAAAGAAGACTTGCTGATGAGCGGTTGGGAAATGGGGGCTAAGAGGTATTTGGCTGACAAAGCGGCATTAGTCAATGTGCCATATGGACAAGGGAATATCGTATTATTTGCTTTCAGGCCACAGTTTCGTGCCCAGCCTAGAGGAACTTATAAGTTGATATTCAATGCGCTTTATAATAGTACAGAGCAATAAGCCGGCATGTTATATGTTTTGAGGCTTTAATCTTTCGTCAAAATTAGCGGGAGCTATATCCTTGATATTGATAGCACCTTCATACCCATGAAATCTTGGGTTTAGGAGGTAATTGAATTCGCCTGGCACTACTACCGACGGAACTTTTAGACCAAGAGTCATATCCGTAAATAACCGGGTGGTTGTTTGCTGAACTTGCACATCGTATTTCATCGATTGCCAATTGATTGGCAGTTCCTCACCAATTAATTCATGAATTAATGTATTGTCTTTAATTTCTATTGTAGCAATCATCAAGTCTGTAGGCCATAGTTCTCGATCATACTGATGAACTAAAAATTCGAGATAGGCCAGAGATCTGTGTGAAGCGAGATATAGACAATATGTTCCGGGTAAATTCCATCTCCCTCCATATAAATAGGCTCCATATCCAGAAAGATCATCTATATATTGACTTTGGGCAATTCGGTAAGTTGTGATCATGCCATAATGCCATGCTGGGCTCTTCTGATCTCATCTATTACCACCTGACAGCCTGTGGTTGTATTTAAAAATGATCGAGGTTCATCACCCAGCATTGGATGATATTTTTGTAGCCATTTTTTGAATTTTTCAATATCTCCAAAAAGTTGCTCTCCTGCTCTAAAAACACGAATGATATTCAGGATGCGCTCTCCGGTAGCTTCGTCAAGAATTTGCTTTCTGGAAAATGTTTTGATGGAGCTGGGAAGCAATTCTTCAAACTCAGTCTTTGAGCTCTTGATTGATTTGAGAAATTCCCAGAACATCTTGGTCTTAACGCCTTTTCTGGCTTCTGTGATGATTGATAGGTCAGTATCCAACTGCATAGGAGTTACTCCATATGCGGCAAGGGGCTCTTCTACGAGGCTGTGATCACCATATTTTTCTTCATATCCCACATCCAAATATAGACATTTTTCCTTGGTATTCAAGTAATTTGTCCAATTATTCTAATATCTCCGCAATGGCTCTATCTAGGACTTCATCCTTTGTTAGATCACTCCAATCAAAGAGGGCTACAACATCAGGAGGCACTCCATTCTCAAAAGATTCGTCCATATCTAGTGTCAATGCTTGTGTAACAGAGAATCGATAAGTCCAACCGTTTGGTAATTGCCCGCCATTTGGTAAACCTAAGCCCCCACCGGTGGTATCGCCCATCAGTAGCATGTTGGGAATAGCTTTTATAGCCAACGATGTAAATGAACCAGCGCTATAGGTGCCTCTATCTATAAGTACAATTACTTTTTTTAGATACGTAGTTCCCTCATTTGGAGAGACATAAGCTGGTTCTGGATCAGAAAAATCTTCCTCACCTGGACCTGTTTTGAGCCTTGAATAGTAAACAAGAGTTTTTTTATCAATGAATCTACTGAGTAATTCAAAAACATCAGTGACAGCACCACCACCATTTTCTCGGAGATCCAAGATGAGTCCTTTAGTTTCCTTGTATTTCTGCAAGGCAAAATCCAGGTTTCTAATCGATATTGCTCCGGAATATGAAGGAAAACGGATGTAGCCAATCTGTCCATTAGCAACAAAATCATGGACAAACGGGCCAGATATATAAAAATCATCTGGCAGATAATTGTCTTTAATCGTTCTCCAGTTGTAATTGTCCTGACCGAGTTTGTCTATATCAAAAAATGAAATATTAAAATCGGAACTCAGGTTTGAGTGTGCGTCATTAAGCTCTGTCAGCATAGCACCCAATACTTTAAATAATGAATCATCGGAAATCTCTTCAAAAAGAAATGATTCATATTTAGCTTTTTGAGCTTCCCAGTCGATACCCTTCAATTCGAAATAAGAATATCGATCATTCACCTCATTCCATAAATAATCAAGATTCACCCAAGGATCAGTATTTCCCTCATCTTTACCCAAGATCAATTCTGGCTCACACCCCAATAAAATGATAACAGTCAATAAGCCGAATAAAGCGTTCAGATATTTCATTTGGTGCGAAATAAGAGTGAAAAACTAACTGTATTATGTGTCATTCCGAAAAAGTTTACACCATCTGGAGTATTGAACCCATCGAATTGGTAAGCCCATCTGATGGCGTTTCCTGTTTTCAGATATCGTGTGTACATCACCTTGTAGCCTAGTCTCAAACCAGAAAATGCATTGAATTGGTAGCGGTCAAAAAGCTCAAAATCATTGATTACTTGAGACTGTCCCGTATAAGCGTATCCATTCCTAATATGCGTATTTATCAAACCGAAATTTCCGCGAAGACTGATATTTCTTGATTTTTCTTTCAATGTGTATTTCAAAAACCATAGTCGGAGCACTTTTTCTTCATCTCTAGATATATCAGTACTTACTTGTCCTGTAACCATCAGATTGCCAAAATATTCTATGCCAAAGCTGTTGTTTTGCAAGTCAGGGTTGAAGCGAATATTCCCTGTGAGATTGATTTCACCCCCAATTTTAAAATTGAAAATTTCGTCCAAGGGAGTTTTTATTTGATACAATCTGGTATGATCAATGAAAACCGAATTGACAATGCTCGAAGAGTAATGATCTCCACTTCCACCCAAATATAAGCCGCCAATGTAACAGAAATTACTACCACCTTCATAGATAGTATCCAGCTTGAGTTTTCCGATATTTAGTCCAGCACCAATGCCATGATAGGTAAGGGGAGAGGTGGCCTTATCTTTAAAAGCTCCAATATCAACCAAGCTGCCTATTTCAACAAATGTTGGCAGATTTTTCCTGCTTTTTTTCATGTCTGGCTGAGATTGCCCCAAAGCATCTTGATGTATGTAGAGAGTTAGAATAGATAGAATTAATATTCTGATGGTAAATTTTATTTTCAATGTCTTATCTTATTTCAATTTAAAGCTACTTAAAAAACTCCCTCTTATATCTGATTAATTTCTTGCATGAGATCAGAAACAGCCATTTTCTTTTTTAGACGCTCTCTCGCTTTTTCTACAGCTCGGGGAGAAACTCCGTTTATTGTAGCAATTTCCTTTGTTTTCAATCCCATTTTTAAGAACGCACTTATTCTTTGATCATTGAGTGTCAGAGTAGGATGTTTCATTAGTAATTGACTAAGGAAATTTGGATGTACATTTTCAAAATACTCCCTGAATGTATCCCAATTTGCAGACGCGTTCAGTATTTGCTCAAAGTGCCTTTTAATCTTGTGCTTTGAATCTTCCTTTTTAATCAATTTGAGACTTTCCATTTTTAGAGACTCCAGAGCTTTGTTGCGTTCTACCTGCTCCACCAAATAGGTGGTCAATTCTCTGTTTTTCCGAATCAATTCATCACTAAGCGTCGTTTTTTCGCCTTCAAGTATTTTTCGCTCTCTCTGAAAGGTGATGAATCTACCGCTCGTGATAATAGTGAATACCAGGGCTTCAATAAGAAGCATGGTGATGGAAATGTAATGTCCAACCCAATAATTCAATTCTGCATTTCTTAGATAAAAAAGGATCACTATGACTCCAACATTAACAAGCGTCGCATTGACGATAAAAATACCAGCGAATGGTTGTTTTTGTCTGTAGGAAACGATTGAAGCCGCAAAAATGAGGATATACAATACGATTGATAGGTTTTGTACGATGCTTTCAACCCATTGATTAAAGTTGATTACATAGGTAAGGGTAAGTGCCACATAGGTAATTGCTAAACTTAAAATCATTTTACCGAGTCTTGGTGCGTTCTGATTGAGATCCAAAAAATGATAGGTGAAAAAGCTGTAACCAAATATGAGCGTAGGTAGTACAGTCACTTTTCGAATCAGCCTTTCCGTTACCGGATCATGGATTATATCAAAATAAACAAGCATCCCACCAAAAACGAATAGCCAAAGAGCAAAACCAAAATTGTAAATAGCTAGATAGCCATATGATTTTTCCTGACCCCATATATAAATGCTGAAGTTGAATAAAATGAGAAGAACAGCAATGCCGAGCAGCATAAATTGATAGCGTTCGCCAGATACATACCATTTCTTAAAACCACTTTCTGAATAAGCTGTAAAAGCCATATGCACGGAGTTTTTTGTACCTGCTTTACCAAACTTTGTAGGGTTGATAATATGAAATAGCCAGGTATAAGTCGATTGAGGAGGAATTTCAAGAGGAACGATAGATGATTGATGATAGGTAAACGCACGCTCTTCAAAAGGTACAAGGTAGCCATTATTAGTACTATATAGAATGGTGTCAAGATTTTCGCTGATCCTGTAAACCACAATTGAGTCTAAAAAAAACGTACTCATCTTGAGTTTGATGGCTTCATCATGAGAGTTGCGAATTTTAATTCTGACTAAGTGTTCTTGAATTTTTGTGCTGAAATTGGAGGCTAATAAAGGTTTGAATTCCAATTTCTGTGAGTTAAAATCAGAACCCTCGGACAATTGGACTACTTCCATAAATGGCTTTAATACTACGAATTCAAACTCATCAGGAATTTGCCATTCAGTATTTCCGTCATCTAGATTTATAGGGTGAGCAACCATTGATTGCATTAAAAATAGTGTCGTAATGATAATTCTCATTTTTGATGACCCTATTAGGTGGTAAGTATTTGATAATCAAATGGAAATAATTTTTGTTTACATGACAAAAATCATAATGTCGTAGTTTTGTCGTAGTAAATTTATTTACTCCCTAACTAAAAGCACAATCTTATTTGGTTATTATTGATCGGAAATTTAAAACCTGCACTACTAAATAACGATCATGAGAAAAATCTACTCAACCCTCTTTTTGGCTTTTATAACAATTGCCTCATTTGCTCAAACCATTTCTATACAAGGAGTTCTTCGCGATCCGAATGGACGATCTGTTGATGATGGATTTCATAACATCACTTTTGCTATTTACAATGTAGCTGAAGGAGGTTCGCCACTTTGGTCAGAAAATTACCCCAGTTTGGAAACAGTACATGGAGTATTTCAAGCCAATCTGGGAACAAATACACCTTTCGGGGATTTGTCTTTCAATGAAACTTACTATGTTGGAGTCACTGTAGACAACTACGCAGAAATGTCTCCACGAATAATGCTAAGCACATATCCTTATGCTATGGCAATTCATGGACAAGAAAATGAATTTCCTTCTACGGGCAACGTGATACTTAATAGAGACAGCATCATCGTAAAACAAGGAGCTCTAAAACTGGAAGGACCTGATGGGTGTATTGTTTTCAACGATGGTACATCACTTAATACTGCTGAGTTTGGTGGACCTGCTGGTTCTGTATTGAATCCTTCTAGTGTCAACCTGAATGCAGATAAAGATGGGGTAGGTAGCGGAGCGATCAATTTTCAGATCGCTGGAGTAAACAAAGCTTCCATTGGAAATCAAGGTTCTTTCTACATCAATCAAATAGGTGGACTAGAAGGAGGGGAAATTAACTTGCAAGTGGCTGAAGGCCATACGGACAACTGGGACAATTATGGTCAGGATGTGTTTGAGGATTTTTATCGCTTCTTCAGTTGGAAAGCTGATCCCTTTACTTTCAGAGAAATTATGAGATTCAATCAATGGGGACAAGTGGGGATTGGCTACAGTAACCCATCATCCAGAGTGCAAATTTCGGATTTCGTGGGAATGGATCTTAATGGAGGCGGAGGTCTGACTATTGGAGATAATGGATTAGGTAATATGGTTTTTGATGATAATGACATTCAGGCAAGATATGATAGTGCTGTAACGGGATTATACTTAAACACTTTCGGCGGTGATGTGAATGTAGGAGTGCTTGATCCTGATGTTGCATTTCTAGGTATTGGAGCTGAAGATTTATATGATAGATCAATATTGGATCTTCGAGGAGCCGGTTCGGGTAATGTTTTTGGAGGTACTGCTCAATTCTTTACCGCGGCTGATCATGACGATGTAATTAATGCTTATTACGCTCTTGCAATAGAAGATGATTTTAGAATTGGAGGTGCAGGTTATGGTGAAATGATGAGCTTTACTCCACAAGGAAAGGTTGGTATAGGTTATTTAGCTCCCACTTCCAGATTACATGTTTCCAATTTTAATGAAGCTAATCTGACATCAGCCGGAGCCTTGACACTTGGTAATGACGATAGTTTTAATCTGGTTTTTGATGCCAATGACATACAAGCCAGAAATAATTTTGGTGCTTCTTCACTTTATTTAAATACTTATGGAGGTTCTGTCAATATCGGTGCAGAAGAAACGGGAAACGCTGTTTTAAATATCGGTAAAGAAGATGAAAACGCACGAGGGGTTTTATCACTAAAAGGAGCTGGCGCCGGTTCTCTTGATGGCGGGGTAGTGGACTTTTTGACTGCCGCTGATTATGACGATAACGTTAATTATTATTATGTGTCGGCTCTTGAAGATGATTTGAGAATGGGAAGTATAGGTAACTTAGGTGTGGCTGATCAATTAGTCTTAGATGGGAATGGTAATGTGGGAATTGGTACAAATGCACCTAATAATGCCAAACTGGTTATATCCGGAGGAACTGCAACTCCTTTGATTTATTACAACTATTTGTCTGATCCAACCAGTGGAGCTCCAGCAACGGGGTATGTCAATACAATACAAAACAATACTTTTTCTTTATGGGCAACGGGGTATGTTGCTGCCCAGGAGTTTAATGCATTTTCTGATCAAAGAATTAAGGATATCAAAGGAGTTTCAGATTCAGAAATAGATCTAAACACTATTAATTCAATAGAAATCACAGATTACCAATTCATAGATAAGGTAACAAATAGCGCGAAAACCTATAAGAAAGTGATTGCTCAACAGGTGGAAAAGGTCTTTCCACAAGCTGTGTCTAGATCGAGAGATGTGATTCCTTCCGTTTATGATCGATCTACTAGCATCAAATATGATGAAGTTACTCAGGAATTAACTATTAAAACAGCCAAGGAACATGGCTTTGAGGTTGGAGATATCGTAAAAGTGATAACTTCTAAAGAGACATTAGAAACTGAAGTGCTTCAGGTGAAAAATTCGAAAAGTTTTGTGATTTCTTCTACAAAACCAGAAAAACAGGTTTTTGTATATGGTAAATATGTAGATGATTTTAGATCAGTAGATTATGAAGCCATCTCCATGCTCAACGTATCTGCCACCCAAGAACTAGCCAAGCGCACTGAAGATCAGGAAAAAAGAATTGCCAAACTGGAAAAAGAAAATGCTAAGCTAAAAGCGCAATTGGAAAAAGTGGATATGCTGGAAGCTAAGCTTGACGCATTTCTGAAGCTTCAGGAAAACCAAACAGAAGCATCCACTTTAGTAGGTCAACAGTAATATTTCTCAGTTATAACATTCGCTAAGATGAATAAATTAGAGAAATATTGGGCACTGTGCATGCTATTGACCTTTTGGGGTTATGAATTGCAAGCACAAGAGGATTGTAAAGACGGAATAAATTATTCCATTTCTAATGTTACTATCAATGGAGGGCAGACAGGATACATCATTTCCGATGATCAGAGTTTACAAGTTACCATTGGTCAGACTTATGTGGGTAAGGCAGGAAGCAGAAAACAAGGCATTACAGGTAGAGCTGGTATTTGGGGATATTATGAGTTAGAACCTCAGGCACCTATTGCCAAAGCTTCTCAGGGAGAATATATTGATCGCATTGAAGTAGAATGGGAGATTGTAGATGACTATGTGGGACCTGTCGTTACTGAGGAAATCACCAAGATATTCAGAAATGGTCGTTTGATTACCTCAGTACCTCTCAAACAAACGACTTATGTGGATTACAATGTATTTCCCGGGGAGTTTTACACTTATGAAATAGTTACAACGAATAGTTATGGTGACGCCAAACCGATGGAAGCTGTTGGGTTTTTAAACCCTAATGGCAGAATGACCGGAACCGTGGAATCAAGACTAGGGACTCCTGTAGCTGACGTGAAAGTTACGCTGACACCAAACCTGGGAAGGTCATTAGACCTTGATGGTGTAGATGATTACGCGTATTTCATGGATCAAAGTTTTGAATTCGGAGATTACTATACCATAGAAGGTTGGTGGAGAAACGTAGAGGTTAAAGATCAGACGATTTTCGTTGCAGTTGATTCCGGAACGTCAACTCCTGTGGTCAAAATATCATTGGATGATGAAGGGAGAATTCATTATTATCATGATGGAGATGCTAATGGAGAAGGGTTAGAGCTAATCTCTAAATATGGATATAATCTTGATAATTTTTCTCGGGCATGGCACCATTTTGCTGTAGTCTATGATACTCTTGAGACATACCTGTACGTAGATGGTCAGCGAGTCGCTAAGTCGCCTACCCAAGACCCAATCACAGTTACTACGGAATTAGAATTTGGTAAATCTGGTCCAAATACTTACGAATCCTACTTTATGGGTCAATTAGATGAGTTTAGGGTTTGGGATATTGGTAGAACTCGAGAGCAAATCCGCAAGTACAAAGACATTACTTTGACTGGTGAAGAAGACTATTTGGCACATTACTGGAAATTTGATGAACAGTATAGTGACAAGCTTTTTGATTTTGCAGAAGTTTCAGTAGCTGATCGAGAGCATGGTTTTATTTGTGGTGTCACCCGATCAGATTTTATTTCACCGGCTCAGCTTGGAGCCTATACAGATGGAGGTGGAGATTACCTTATAAAAGGTATATACTATGGAAATGGAACAACTTTCCAAGTTTCCCCCTCAAAAGAAACACCAATTGGCTATTCCCTGGATTTTGATGGTGTAGATGATTTCATTTCATTTAACCTAGACAGAATTAACTTAGATCAGGCTTTTACACTCGAAGGCTGGTTCAAAACAGATGTTGATAAAAAAGAGATGACCTTTTTTGAGATCAGTGATGACACAGGCACTGAAATGTTATTACAAATAGGGTTACAATCTACGGGTGAATTGACAGTATCATCTGGTTTTGGAGGAAGCTTAGGATCTTTCATTTCTTCGGAGTTGTACAATGATGAATTTTGGTACCATTATGGTTTGGTGCATAATGGTTCTAGTCTTACAATATATCTAGATGGACAGGTGATAGGAAGTATCTCGGATGGACCAATATCAAACATTACTGCTAGAACAGTTATCGGGAGGTCTGGCACTCTTGAATATGAAGCTGGAGAGAGTTATTTTGAGGGTTGGTTAGATGAAATAAGGCTTTGGGACTATGCCCGGTCAAGTACTCAAATAAACGCCACTATAAACCAGATCATTCCTGGCGATGAACAGGGAATTGTTGATCCTGATGGTGAACTTGGTTTAGAAGCGTATTGGATGTTAGGTGAAGGTAGAGGAACATTAATTACGGATGTCACACCTAATAATCATACAGGTAATCTCAAAAACCCACAGTTGCAGCAAGTAAGTTCAGATGAGTATTTGGTAAAGAACTGGGATGGTGATAATATTCCGTTAGACGTAGAATATTTTGTGCATGACTATGACCCTAACGCGAGAAATGTCTCTTTAGATCCCTCCAATATCTCAGTTGACCGGGTTGATTTTACTGATATATCTCAGCTAAGTGTAAGTGGGTTTGTCCGATATGATGGCACCAATTGTTTTGCTGATAGTGTGGAAGTTTTTGTGAATGGCAACCCCACGCTTCCGAGAACATTTACAAATGATGCTGGTAAATTTATAGTAGAGTTTGAACCGGGAGCTACCAGCCAGTTCTTATCGTTCAAATTGAACGATCACAACTTTGATCCCGGATTTATTGAATTACCAAGATTAGTTAGACCATTGTCAGGTTTATCAATAACAGATACAAAAAAGCGTGAATTAAAGGGACGAGTAGTTGGTGGTTCTTGTGGTTATTCCATAGGGGAAGCCAAAGTTATTTTATCAACTTCACCTTTTTGTTATACGGATACGGCGAGCGTTGATGAATTCGGAAATTTCGAATTCAGTGATATTCCTCCTTTAAATTACATTGGTTACATCGAACATTCAGATCCAACAGTGCAATCATTTTTTGATCAGGAAGGAGCGATTGAGATTGATTTAACTCAGGGGGATGATACAGTGGATTTTATATACAGATCACCATTAAATGTATCTATCAAAGGGCTGGAGCCAGATATTTGTTCAAGTCCATTGGTTAAACAAAATGAAAAGGTCAACTTGGACATATATACGTATGAAGTCTATGGTAACGATAGTTGTATAGTTGACATAGGTACCTACAAGATCTCTGATAACATCAGTGATAGAGATCAAATCGAACTGGATTTTAATTCTTCGAGCTATACTTATGAAATGTTTATTGGTGAACCAAACACTCTAGATGGCGGGACGAATCCCTATCAAAAGAACATTCAGGTAATAGCTGAAGACACCTTAGGAAGACAAGCCGAAATAAACACCTGGGCTACAGTTATTGGAAGCAAGTCGAAACTTGTAAATTTTGCTACCACTACCCCTCAAATCCCATTTATTATTCTAAGAGCCCCTCCGGGAGATCAAAGCTATATTAGATTGGAAAAAGGAACTACAATTGGCACTTCTATATCCTTTTCGAAAGAAAGAAGCACAAATCAAGGTTTAGACTTAAACCTACATTTAGGGCTTAAAACTACAACCTCTGCTGGGATTGGATTTTCCTATACTACAGATATTGAGAGCAAATACACCATATCGAGTGAATTCGAAGCAACTCAATCAAATATTTCAGAGACAGAGCAATCCCTTGAGTTTACGACAACTGATGCTTATCAAACAGAGGGAACTAGCGATGTGTATGTTGGCGGAGCTTTGAACATACTTTATGGGACAACAGATATTTTAGAGATAGATTCAGGTACATGTAGTGTGAATGTATATGAAGATGTAATATTAGTTCCCGATGGCTTTAATACTACTTTTGTTTATTCCAAAGATTTTATTGAACAAACGGTAGTTCCAGAATTATTCCATATAGGAGACACTACTTCAGCAGAGACATGGCTAAGTTTTATTAAGCGTGATAGCATGTTGCAAGCTCAAGCTGTATTAAAAGAAAATATTTCTTTTGATGCTAGTTCTTCATTTGAAAGAGTCCAAGAGACTGTTCAGACTGATAGCTATACGGAAAGTTTTGAGATGACTATTGATGAAACATTTGCCATTTCATCAGGGTTCACTTTCAACAAAACTGGTCTCTCAGGTGAAGTTTCTGCAGGTTTTGGGTTTACGAATGGAAAGAGTAAAACAAGTGAGAAAACCTCTACGATTGTTACGGAGTACCTTCTGGCAGATGATGATTTCGGTGACAACTATACAGTAAATATCTACGATGAACCAGTATATGGTACTCCGGTGTTTAAATTAATCAGTGCTGCTACATCCTGTCCTTGGGAAGGCGGGTTGAAGAGGGAAGCTGTAAGATTGACTTCTGATAAAAACTCTGCAATTAATATTCCTGAGGATCAGTCAGCTGTTTTCAAACTGAACCTTGGAAATATTTCCGAAACAAGAGAAAGTGGTACTTATAACCTTACCCTATTAGCAGAAAGCAACCCCAATGGGGCAGTAGTTAAAGTGAATGGAGTTCCTTTGAGTGGTGAGCAGGACATCACCTATACGCTGCAGCCGGATGAGAATATTGAAGTCACGATGACCGTAGAGAAAGGTCCTGAATCTTTCGAGTATAGCGGTCTTCAAATGATGCTTTATTCGGCCTGTGAAAAAGAATGGGCTGATTTTAGAGGTTACAATATTCCTGAAGAACCATTTGCTTCCATTATTGATCTGGATGTTTCTTTTATCGAAGTATGTAGTCCGATAACCATATTTGATCCGGGAGATGATTTTGTCATTACTCAGGCAAATAATAATTCTCTGGATGTGGTACTGACTGATTATGTAATTGATCGTACAGATTTTACAGATGTTAAGCTTCAGTATAGGGAGAAAATTGAAGGTCAACCATGGATCAATGCAGTGGAAATAGTTAGGGCAGACTTAGATCCAGGTAACACTGTATTGCAATGGGATGTAACTAACCTTGATGATGGTGTTTATGAAATCAGAGCGATGACTTTCTGTGATGCAGTACCTGACCCCAGAAGTTCTGAAATTCTTAAGGGTACAATTGATAGAGAAGCACCTAAACTATTCGGAACGGCTTCACCTGCTGATGGTGTTTTATCTGCTGATGATGAAATCAGTATCCAGTTCAATGAGAATATTCAATGCGGAGATATTGTTAGCTTAGGAATCCCGGTTAGCCTAACACAAGGTGAATTAAATAACGTGGCTTTAAGCAACACGGAAACCGGATTGTTCATTGATGCAATAGTGAGCTGTGAAGATAATAAGCTAATCATCGTGCCTGATATTCAGAATAAGTTTCTCGAAGAGAAGGTCTTAAGGGTAGATGTGCTGGGAATGACAGATGAGCTGGGAAATGTTCAAATGCAAACTGAAACATGGGAATTCCTGGTAAGAAGAAACCCATTGACGTGGCAAGGTGGCGATATTCAATCTGTAGTATATGAAGGTGATTCACCACAGTTTATTAGACAGATAAAAAACAATGGAGCCTTTGCTGTGAATGTCAATCTGAGCGGCGAACTGGATGTGCAAACTCTAGATGAGACCTCTTTGCCAAGTTGGCTGAGTGCAAGTCCAAGAAGTTTTACACTCCAGCCTGGAGCAACACAAGATGTAACTTTTACAGTGAGCAATCAGATAGGTGGCGGTAGCTATGTAGACATGGTGACTGCTGCTACCAGCTTCGGAGCACCGGAGTTGAGATTTGATGTGCGTGTTTTATGTGAGGATCAGGGTTGGGCGGTTAATGCCAGTGATTTTGAATATTCTACTACCCTGACGGGTCAATTAGATATCAGAGGAGATTTAAGCACAGATATATATGATCAGGTTGCAGCATTTGTAGGAGACGAATTGAGAGGAGTAGGGGAAGTGGTGTACGCACCGGAGCTGGAAGCCATTCCAGGAGAACATCCTTATCTGGTCTTCATGACGATTTATAGCAACAGTACCAATACTGAAGAAATTGATTTTCAGGTTTGGGATGCGAGCAGGTGTCAATTGTACGGTCAGGTATCGGAAAACTATGATATTGGTGCAACAAGTATCAGCATTGGAAGCCCTACAAGTCCAGCAACAATTACGGTGACGAATAATGTGGTTCAAAAGCTGAGTCTCAATAAAGGTTGGAACTGGATATCTTTCAATTTGGACATGGAATCGAGTAAGATCAATGATGTATTGGGAACGCTGCAAAATACAGATCGTGGTGCCATTATTAAATCTCAGTCACAATACAGTCAGTTTGTTCCTAGTCTCGGTTGGGTAGGTCCATTGTCTAAAATTGATAGTACCAAAGCATATAGAGTGAAGCTTACAGCAAATGATGTATTGGAGGTGAAAGGAATGCCGACTGACTTTGAAACCACCTTTGTGGAGTTGGATTCAGGATGGAACTGGGTGAGTTTCTTGCCTCCTGTCGGTATGGAGATCAATGAAGCTCTGACAAGTCTAACTGCCACTGCCGATTTCATAATCAAAGGACAGAAAGAGTTTGCGCAGTATGTTGATTTTCAGGGTTGGATAGGTAGTTTAGACTTCCTGAGACCTAACCAAGGTTATCTGATTTACACCGATAGATCACAGACATTGGAGTATCCTGTAAATGATGAAAATGCAAGGATCGAAATTCCTGAAGAGCAGGATTTGACTCTGCCTAATGGTTGGACACTTAATCCTTCTGAATTTGAATTCAATGCAAACTACATTATTCGCATTGATGGAGCTGAAATCAGAGAAGGAGATATTTTAGGATTGTTCAATGACGAAAATCTTGTTGGTATTGGCGAAGCACAATATCTGGATTTTTCAGATGAGTACATCTTTTTCGTCACCGCTTACAGTAATAGCCATACACAATTGCTGTCGGCTGTAGTGGCTCGGGAAGGAAGCAAATTAGCTTTTGAAGACCAGTCTTTGGAATATCGATCAGATCAGGTGTTTGGGACAGTCAAAGATCCGGTTTTATTGCAATCAGAAGCAATTTTGGGAGCTAAAATGCCGAAGTTGGCCATTGATTTATACCCTAACCCAGGTGAGCTGAGTACTACATTGAGTTTAAGCATGATTACTTCCAAAAATGTAGAAATATCTGTTCAGAATCTGATGGGACAGACGATGTTTGTAAAAAATCTGGGTCAGTTAACAACGGGAAATCATGAGATAGCGATCAGTAGATATGTGAATAATAAAGCACTTAGTTCGGGTATCTATTTCATACGAATTAAAGTTGGGAGCGAGGTTTACACAGAGAAACTTGTCTGGAAATGATCATGAAGGCCAAAAGCAAATTAGTCTGTATACTGGTATGGTTTCTATCATTAACTCCTGGCTATGGTCAGGTAGAGATACAGGATATCCCAAACCAAACAATAGGACTAGGAGGGCAATTCTCTGAAATCAATTTGTCTGGTTATTCAGTCGGTGATCCTGTGGTCTGGGAAGTAGCGTTTCCACTTTCTAAATCTTCTACGTCCGCTCCACAATGGAGTGTGAGGAGTGCGGATTATCAGTTCGAAATGAATATTACAGCGGTGATAGCGAGTAAGGGGGCTGCAGCCAAAGGCAGCAGTCACCTGCTTGCGATTTTAGATAATCATGAAAATGTGAGAGGTGTTGCTAGTGCGATTGAAGTGGCTGATAGTTGGGTGTATTTTATGACGGTTTATGGAAATCTCGCTGGAACAGAATTGCAGTTTGTATTCTATGATGCCAATTATCAGGAAGTTTTAAAGGGTGGTGAAATCAATTTCAATCCGAACGCCGTGATAGGGCAACCAGATGATCCATACGTCATCAATGCCGAAATTCTGAACTTGACTTTGGACGGTAGCTTGCTGAAAGTTAACATCACCGACAAGACTTTTATAGGAACGGAGAAAGTAGTCATCACAGCGACGGGAGTTGATAATCCATCTGACGTCCATCGAGATACTGTGGACTATTCTGTAATTAGCGATTATGAACCCATATTGGAAGAAATACCTAATCAGGTAGTTGGATATGGTGAACCTTTTGATCCAATTGACCTTGAGTCTTTTACCAGACTGGAAGACGGTGATTTGGTTACTTATTCCGCAATAGCTGGAGATCAGTTAAGTGTACAAATTAATGAATCCACGTCTCTAGCAACGATTAGTTATCCTGCAGGTTGGGCTGGGTCCGAAATCGTGACTTTTACGGTCACAGATCAGACCACCCAACAATTCAAAGCAAGTAGAGATGTGAGTTTTACAGTCAGGCCTGAGGAAGTTGCTCCTATTGTTTCAGGACTCGAAGATCAGACAATTGGTACGGGCGGTATTCCAGAATCGATTGATTTATCAGCATATCTACAGACAAATAACCCTGAAGGAATAGTTTGGAGCTACAAAGTTTATGAAGAGCATGGAGCAGGATCACCAATCTGGGAGGTAAATCCTAGTTCGTTTGAGCTAAGTATGACCATGACTTGTGCGGTTTCTTCTTACGGGAGGGAAATCTCAGGCGAAAACCACCGATTGGCCGTGTTTCAGCAGTCCGATAGTTTATTGGTTGGTGTAGCTGAAGCTATTGAAGTTGGAATGGATTGGTATTTCTTTCTTACAGTCTATGGTGGAACGAAACCCGAGGAATTATTCTTCAGATTTTATGATGCTGATTTTGATAAGGTAATCAATGTAATAGAGAAGGAGTCGTTTGTTTCCAATGCAGTATTGGGTGATCCATTGGCACCTGTCCATTTACAAGCTGGGTATATCGCTCCTGAAATTTCAGGTAATATGGTTGAGTTTAATATGCTGGATGAAACCTGGTCAGGTGAGGAGCAATTCATTTTCATAGCTACAGATACTACTACAGCCAATAAACTAAGTGGACAAGATACCTTGAAAATTGAAGTAATTGATATCAAATCTCCAACTCTTGCCGAAATTCCTACACAGGAGATTTACGAAGGTGAGAATTTTGGGCCTATCAATCTTGAAAACTATTTAGGTGGTGTGACATTAGACCAGGTGACTTTTAGTATTTCTGGTGCTGATACACTGAGTCCTGTGATGAGTAATAATCGTGTCAACGTGACGCTACCAGGTACTGATTATTTTGGTTCGGCGGTTCTTTCTGTTAATGCGACTCACAATGACTTTCCAAACCTGATGGCTACCCGACAAGTGGAATATAGAGTCGTTAATGTAAACGATCCTCCTACGATAGTTGGTGAAGAGCCTGCAACTGAAGTTTATGTAGGAGAGCTATACCAATACGAAATCAATGGGTTAGATATTGATGATACAAGCCTTGAACTAAAAGTGACAGGAAACCCCGAATGGCTGGTATTTGTGAAAAATGGAGCTTTTGGTCTTTTATTCGGCACTCCATCAGCAACTGATGCCGGGCAATATGATATTCATATTGAATTGACTGACGGAGAAGCTACAATTACCAAAAGCTTTACAGTGGAAGTTGTTAATAGTTATGCGAAATTAACTTCGGCGCCTGATCAGATTACTGATGAAGGAAGTGCTTTTGGTGCTTTTGATTTAACGACAATTACCGATAAAACGGATGATTACCCCGTGACATATTCTATCACTGGCGGGTCTGAATTGACATACAGCCTGGAAGGAACATTGTTGTCCATTATTGTGCCTGATATGGACTGGTATGGTTCAGAAACTTTCACAATTCAGCTTTTAGATCAAAATAATAGTGATGCCATTTTAGATGAGGTAACTATCACTTTTGAGGTGATAAACGTGAATGATGCTCCTGTGATTATCACCGAATCACTTCCGAACCTGAAAGTTTTGGAAGGTTTTGAAGAATTGATTGAGGTTTCTGATATTGATGATTCACAATTCAATTATACGATCACTGGCTTGCCTTCCTGGCTCAAAAGTGTTTCGACTGCAGCCGGCTTATTGCTTTATGGGACTCCATCACGAACTGATTTCGGAATTGTTAGTCTTTCGATAGAGGTTAGCGATGGTGAATTGACAG
Organism: Bacteroidia bacterium; assembly: GCA_030425425.1. GTDB lineage: Bacteria > Bacteroidota > Bacteroidia > Cytophagales > Cyclobacteriaceae > Marinoscillum. Next base: position 36,426 of record JAUIAO010000054.1, read on the forward strand.
CAACAAAATCATTTGAATTTGAAGTAGCGAATAGCTACGCCTTGCTCAATACTCCTTCAATACAATCGATCAGTGAAGGTGAAGTTTTTTCAGTGTTTGATCTATTGAGTATCACTGATAAGACTGACGATTTTAAAGTAGGATATTCGATAACTGGCGGAGAAGCATTATCACCTGTGGTTTCTGGTTCTAGTTTAATAGTAAACATACCTGATGAAAACTGGTTTGGTCAAGAATCTATGATCATTCAAATGTTAGATTCTTTAAATGACTTAGAAATCATAGATGAGGTGAATATTCTCTATGAAGTCATAAATGTCAATGATGTCCCTGAGATTATCACAACGGAACTACCCGATGCAGGGAGAGAGTTGACATATAGTCAAACTATCAAGACTGTGGATGTTGATGGAGATTCACTGGGATTTAGGTTCATTGATAAACCTGATTGGATAGATTATTCTCCTACTACAGCTGGAATCGTACTTTTCGGTTTTCCTCAGAAAAAGGATGTAGGTGTCAGGAAATTCACTCTTGAGCTTTTTGACCAGATAGATACTGTTTCTCAGGAATATTCAATCACTGTAAAGAATAAACTTATCTTAGATGTGGAGGACACTCAGTTTTTGATTTATCCAAATCCTACCTCTGAAAAGATTCATGTTAGTAGTTTGATTGCTATTAAAGCGTATACCATTTATAACTTATCAGGGCAGATAGTTCTAAGTAAGGTGAGGTGCAATCGCTCGGATTTGGATATTAATCTTAATGCTCTTTCAAATGGAGAGTATATTCTAAAAATCGAGACGAAGGAGAAGATAGTGACCAGAAAAATAATTCTTCGTAAATAAGACTGGTTCTAAAAAAAATCGAAAGACCACCTGATAATTCAGAGTGGTCTTTTTCGTCTTTTGACACCTTTTATGATGTCCTTTAGATTTTCTTTTTTTACTCTTCAGTCTTTTCTGATACCTGAGAAACTGTCAAAACAAAATTCTTGTCCATTTTAAATTCATACACCGTATCATCCATCAGGCCTTTTGCAGTACCTGATTGAACCAAAACTTGCATCATATCTTTAGCAATGGCGTTTTTTGCCGATTTTCCAAGTATTTTTCCCTGGTGTGCCTTTAAATTGAACGAATAACCGGTGCTTTTTTTGTTATTCACATCCTGAAATTCATGTGGAGATAACTGATAAGTCTGAGTATCATTTTCAGAATCTTTCATCATTTTCAAAAGTACCGGACGGTATTTTTCCCAAATCCAGAAGTATTTCGAAGAATCTGTACTGATCATAACAGGTATTTTTGTTTGCGTTTAATCTATAAAATTTTTTAATGTTTCGGTAAGAAAAGCAGGGTAAATCTCAATTAAGACTGATCTTCGCTTTTATCTGAGGGTTTTTTGTGTGTTTCTTCAGGTGGCTCATCCAGGATATTTCCAAATTCATCCACATAGGCGATCATGTCTTCTAATTTTCCACTCGTGTCCTCATTCTTCTTCTCTATTTTTCTTTGCAACTTCTCGTCTCTTTTCTTCTTTTTCCTGTTCGCTTTCTGATTTTTGATGAATTTGTTTTGGGATCTGGCCATGTAGTAATGTTAAAATGATCAATAAAATGACGCATCTCCAATGATGCTATCATTCTTTTACTGTTTTAAATCCAAAGGATTGTTGCATTGCTGTATATATTCAACAAGAACAAACAGTTACTGTTCGCAGGAAGCAGTCTGAAAACTATGGAAAGTTGAAAAAACCGATTCAGGAAATCAACAGATACAGGGTGTGGTATCAGTGATTAATTCTTAAAAACAATATTAACAGCAAAGCAAAGTACAAAGAACAACAATTATGAGGAAGATACATAATGTTAGAGAATAAGAATGGTAAAGGAATCCATGATTATTCAAACATAACCAAGAAAAAGTATGTTATCGAATAAACCAATATTAAGAAAAATGGATTTGAAGTTAAAAGCGAAAGAAGAATTAGAAAGTCGTGTAAAGGCTATAGAAGAATTGATCGAAAATAAAGGTTTAGGATCAAAATATCTCAAAAAGGCACGTAAAACGCAGCGATTGATGAACCTGACTGTTTTGGCTGGAGTTGGAGTGGTAGTTGTAAGTTTAGCCACATGGGCAGCCTTAAACAGAGAATGAGTGCTCTTTAATCTTTTTTGCCAGCGGTTTTGATCAGTTTTTTCAAACCGGAAATAAGGATAAACATTACTAAGCCGACAATTAACCCTGTAAGCAGCTCAAACAGAATTCCCGGAATAGAAATCACTTCCTCCAGATGATGAATGTAAGGTATGTTGTGGACAAACAACCCGCCAGATACCATTAGTAATGCTATTGTACCAATAATTGAGAGGCTTTTCACCACTTTAGGCAATGCTTGGACCAAGAATCTGCCGATTTTGTCAGATAATGTGTCATTTTCATCATTCCAATTGATGAGTCGCCAACCCAAATCATCCATTCTTACAATTAGTGCCACAATGCCATAAACACCTACGGTGGCGATTATGGCTATCGCAGATACCACGGGAATTTGGATATTAAGATGTTGACCTTGGACAGAACCGAGTGCGATGATGACTATCTCTACTGAAAGAATAAAATCTGTCAAAATTGCGGACTTAACTTTCACTTTTTCCTGTTCTAGAATTTCATTTTCGGAGAGCGGCTCTAATCTGGACTGGGATTTTACATGATGGTGAGGAACTATAAACTCATATACTTTCTCTGCACCCTCATAAGCCAGATACAATCCGCCAATGATTAGAATGAAAGCTATTGCAGGTGGAAAAAAGACACTCAATAAGAAGGCAAAGGGAAGAATGATCACTTTGTTGAGCAAGGAGCCTTTGGTAATGGCCCAGAGTACCGGAAGCTCACGAGAAGAGACAAATCCAGATGCTTTTTCGGCATTTACAGCTAGATCATCTCCTAGAATACCGGCTGTTTTTTTACCGGCAATTTTGCCCATAGTGGCTACATCATCCATGAGCGCAGCGATATCATCAAAGAGTGCAAAAAAGCCAGATGCCATATTTTTGAATTTTAATGAGCAAAATAACAGGAATTATTCAGATAGGGAAAGTGAGCACTTAGATTCAAAACAATAATTTGAACGAACTCTCTCGAAGTTCATCAAAATTGCTACGTTTCCTCGGGCTCTCCGGTACGTAGCGATGGTGCCGAGGGAACGCAGCCTCAGACCTGTCGGTACGTAGCAAAAGGGTTGAGGGAACGTAGGTGTTAGTCTTGGTTATTATACCCAATTGGATTTAAAAAATAGAGTTAACCAATTTCTATTTGCCGATACAATATCTAATGCGCTACTGACTATCAGTTAGTTAGCTGTTGACAGGTGCAGATTAGCAACAAAATCTATTGGTTTATAGCTAAATAAGGGCTAAAGAAAGGAAAAACAAAGGGTGTGGGCATAAAAAAACCGCTCTACAAAGAAAGCGGTTTTTCAAGAAAACGTCAATCGCTTTACGCAACTGTTACAGAGCCTAAATAAGAGCTGTTAGCGACTTTAGAGCCATCTTCTGAGATAAACCCTAAGAACACTTCAACATCTTCACCAGTGTATTTAGAAGGCACGGAAATGGTCTCAGTTCCGGCTGATCTTGCTGGTCCAGCTGTGGTGAATACTGCTTCTTGGCGTGTGGTGTTCAATAGAACAATCAGAGCTTTGTCTGTTGCCTGTGCGCTACCACTTCCTGAATTGTCGTCCCAGGTGATTTGAACATCTCCAGCACTTGGAGAAGAAGCTGCTCCATTAGCTGCACCTGAGAGATTTCCACGGGTAACCAATGCATTTGCATAGTCAACCATGAAGTTTGGATAAGCTCCCGTGATTGCGTTGTTCAGGTTGTATGACATGGCCGCATTGAACTGCGTCATCTTGTTAGCATACAACTTGAAGCCTACTCTCAGGAAGTCAGTCATTGGTTGCAAGAACCTTAGAACTGTTGAGAATTTGGAACGTTGGTCAACCTGACCTTCTGTTCTCGGGTTGGTTACATTGGCAGGCTTGATTCTCATGTAGTCAATGCCCTTCCAAGTTCCACCTACGACATTTCCGACCTTGCCGGAGAAGCCGCCTAATACACCTTGTGAAATTTTTCCCATTGCTTTTTAAATTTTACGGGGTTAAACAAATGCTTGGACTTGGCACGGACTAAACACGGCTTTATCCCATCGCATCTAAAATACCCCAAGAAGTATGCAAGGTTGTTGGCTTGGGTGCTGTTGCATTAGAACGCTTCTTTTTGCTCGTCAGTCAGTTACAAGTTGGCAGGGTAGGTATTTATCCTGCACCCGTGTCACGAAGTAGCTGGCAGAAAATTGACCTTCTTGCTGTATCTACCATCTTTAATGAGACCTTGATTTTTTCTTCATAGATTTCCAAAAGTCTGAGTGCGTTGATTGCCTTTTCAAATGCCTGGGCTTTGGTGCTTGCTTTCATTTCTGAGTCAATCAGGTGCTTTCTCAATTCGTGAATGGATATGAAAGGAATTACAGATCCACGGAGAAAGAACTGGAAGGATTTGGAACGCCACAATCCGAAGCAAAGCCAGTACATAAACTCTCTGTCTCCTTCATTTTCAGTCAGGCAAACAAAGCAATTCGGGCAAGGTGCATTCAGCGGTTTCCCACTATTCAACCCTTTGTTCAGGATAAAGAAATGGGGTTTGGTGTAGGTGGTTTCTGGTCTGTGTGTTTTCAAGCGAAACGATTTCATATAGCAAGCCATTAGATTTATGCTCGCTGCGCTTCGCACAGGCATTTTCAAAAGAGAAAAGAAAAAAGGGAAAAAAAGAAAAGAGAAAGCTCTTGAAAAGGCGGGTGTGGGAGGGTTGACAAGGTTTTTGGGAAA
>JAUIAO010000055.1 GCA_030425425.1 Bacteroidia bacterium
TAAAGAAGAAATCAAATCAAAAAAGCCATCTACCGGGTGGCATTCAAAAAACATGGAAAATAAAACTTGGCCATGGTAACATGGCTATTGCATAAAGCGAAAAAAGCTTAGGTTGACGGCTATGGTGTAGGTTCCAATAAACATTGGAATTTTTTGGGTTTGAAGCTCCTTATTCGAACCTTCTTTGTTTTGATTGGAAGTGCATGAGAAAAAAGTCATTCCCACGAGTACTAAGATGCTAAATATTCTCATCACGATCAGGTTTTATTGAGGATAGCAATTTACTAAACTTCCATTTCGAAATAAGAAAAATTAATTGTGCTGAAATCACTGTATTACCTCTATTATACCTGACAAATCCGCATTTATGACCATCATCAGAATGATCATTATGATGATCAGAGTTATTCCAACAATAAGCACAAACCGAATCCGATCATTCTTTCGATTTAGTCTCTGTTGGCGCTGGAACTTTGACCACCCAAGAGATGTCGGTTGTTTAAATTTCAATGGTTTTCTTTCTGAAAATTTAGCGCCAGCATCTTGGATATCCTTTAGTCGCTTTCGTTTACCAAGCTGTTTAAGATTCTGCTTATTGCTATTAAACACCGAATCGATAGGTCCTCCAAATGACATGATAAAAAATATTTGGTTTCACCTATTTAAACGAAACCCGAGACAAACAGATTAAAAAAAGGCGATGACTTTCGCCACCGCCTTTTATCTATCTATTCACTTACTCTTATCCATCGATATCTGTATCACATTCCCCATCACCGTGTGGTCCTTTATCGCCATCACCTTTATGATCTTTTCCTCCTTTTCGGCCTTTATCGCCATGTCCTCTCTTGCTATGTGGACGTCCTTCTCCTACTTTTCTAGCTTCTAATTCAATTTCTGTTGATTCTCCATTGATAGTTAGAGTAGCCAGATTATCACATGTACCATCTCCGTAATCCAATTCTGCAGTCAAATCACCAGCTACCAAATCCTTCACTCCTGAAACCGGAACATGAAGATCACATTCTCTGGTCATGTAAATCTCGTCAACAATAGTAGAGGTGTAGGCTGTACCATCATTAAGAGTACCACTAGCACTACCTGTCAGGCTAGTATAACCTGGAGTTTCTAAATCTCCTCTGAATCTTGTTCTTGTCAACTCAGACTCTCTAGTGATAGATACTGTATCGTTAAAAGTAATTACTCCGCCTGTTAATACTACTTGAGTAACTTCTAGGCCATCCACAGCCGCTGTATCGGTAATGTTCGTACTTGTTCTTACTCCATCTATCTGGACACTATCTACGGTAAAAGCCTGGAAAGTAACCTTGTGGAAAGAGCCTATTTCAAGTTTGTCACCACTTCTCTCCAAAATGATCATACCACTTCTTACTACGCCATTCATGTCTTCACAACCATCGCCAAAATCTACGGTCATGGTGTTGGCAGCAGTATCTACAGTCACTTCTGCACATTCTAAAAGTCCATATCGACCTTTTCCCAAACCTCTAAAATATTGATCAAGTCCTTCATCGATTATTAAATCAACTTCCTCTAAGCTTGTGGCAACAGCTGTTTCTGCATTGGCACTGTATTCAGCTGTTGCTGAATTCACTTCTGCTATTTCATCTGTAAATGCAGTAGATGCGTCTTGAAAATCTGAATCTTCGCTGCAAGCGAAGAAGAACAATGTTATCAGGGCAGTAATTAAAATCGGTAATTTTCTCATTGTCTTGTTTTTTTATGAATATTATGCCCCTTTGACATGTGAGAAAATTGAAGGTTTAATCGGAGGAAGATTTTTTTTGAAAAAGTTAATTCTTCGTCAAATTCCACAAAAAAAAGCTGATCATTTCTGAACAGCTTTCTTCTTAGTGTTTATCAATTCTCTATCCCAAACTCTTCACTTCATCAATCAAGCCCTGGATGGAAGCTTTGGCATCTCCAAAGAGCATTCGGGTCTTATCATGGAAAAATAATGGGTTCTGAATTCCGGCGTAACCGGCATTCATACTACGCTTCATCACGATCACATTCTGTCCTTTAAGGATTTCCAGAATTGGCATCCCGTAAATCGGAGAAGAAGGATCGTCCTGTGCAGCAGGATTTACCACGTCATTTGCTCCTACTACTAAAGTGATATTGGTCTCTCCCATTTGATCATTGGCATCATCCATATCCAGCAACTTTGGATAAGGTACATCCGCCTCAGCCAACAGCACGTTCATGTGACCAGGCATCCTACCTGCCACTGGGTGAATCGCATAATTCACATTCACGCCATGTTCTGAAAGCAGGTTATCTAATTCTTTAATGGTCTTTTGTGCTTGCGCAACAGCCATACCGTATCCCGGAACAACCATCACATTATCAGAATAGCGAAGCATCACTGCCACATCATTGACAGTGGCCTCTTTCACTACCTGCTCGCCTTGCTGACCGCCAGAAGCTGTAGATCCACCGAAACCTCCAATGATTACATTGAACAGTGATCTGTTCATTGCATTGCACATCACCACTGTCAAGATGGTACCGGAAGAACCTACCAAAATACCGCCAATCAACATCATTTGGTTACCATAGACGATACCCGCCAATGCTGCAGCAACTCCAGTCAGAGCATTCAGCAATGAAATCACTACTGGCATATCTGCTCCACCAATTGGCTGTACGAATGTGACGCCATAGACCAATGAGATTACCAAAATCACGACTGGCAAAATGAATGAAGCATCTGGCATCATTACTCTAAAAATGATCAATCCAAGAGTGATCAATAGAAGTCCGATATTCACGTAAGTGGACATTGGGATTTTCCAATCTTTGATTTTACCAGCCAGCTTACCATAAGCTATCAAACTACCTGTGAATGCTACTGCACCTACGAACATTGCCAGCTGTGTGGTGAGATGTGACCCGATTTCCACAGATTCTCCAGAGGTAAATGAAGATTGATATTGGTACAATTCTATAAATGAAATGGCCACCGCACAGGCACCTCCCAATCCATTGAATAATGACACTAACTCCGGCATTGCAGTCATAGCTACTCGCTTAGACATCACCAAACCTATGATCGCACCAATCACCAATGCAATAATGATAACCAGATAATTATTAGCTCCTGACTCTATCGGGGCAACCAATGACGCTATAATTGCCAATCCCATTCCTATAGCCGCTGTGATATTTCCCTTACGTGCTGTAGATGGGTGAGACAATTTTCTCAAACCTTGAATAAGCAGTATCACTGCCACCAAATATGAAATATTTACTATCGCTTGCATGAAAATCGTCTTTTACTTTTTCTTAAACATTTCGAGCATTCGGTTAGTCACCGCATGACCTCCTACCACATTGATCATTCCTAAAATGATCCCAACAAATCCTAGCCCCAAAGACAGGTAATCGTCGCTTGCAGATTGCCTTACCAGCAGTATTGCACCAATGATTACAACTCCAGAGATGGCATTGGCTCCAGACATCAATGGTGTATGAAGCACAGTTGGCACATTGGAAATAAGCGCTAAACCAAGGTAAATCGCCATGATCAGCATGTATAGCATCACAGGATGCTGCTCTATAAAAGTGATTATTGCTTCCATTTCTATTCTGCGGTTTCGGTTGATTTTTGATTTGATTTAGTGACCAGCGTCTTCTGTACGATTTCATGTTCGTAAGGAATGCCTTCCACTCCTTCTTTCAATATGAATTTGATGAAATTGTAAAGGTTAGTACTATATAATCTACTGGCCTCTTTTGGCAATGAATGATGTAGCCTGGAATCGCCAATGATCGTCACACCGCCTACATCGATTGTCTTTTCATCTTCAGACAAAGCACAGTTTCCGCCTGATGCGCTGGCCATATCCACGATAACGCTACCTGCCTGCATGGCCTCCACAGTTCGCTGCTCTATCAACAAAGGAGCTTTTCTACCTGGGATATTCGCTGTTGTGATTACGATATCTGCCTTAGAAGCTTTTTCATGAATCAATTCTTTTTGCTTCTGAATGTACTCTTCGGTTTGAGTAACAGCATAACCTCCAGCTCCAGCATCTTCCTTAGCTCCAGGAACTTCTACGAATTTCGCACCCAAACTTTGCACTTCTTCTTTTACTGCACTTCTCACATCAAAAGCCTCTACCGATGCTCCAAGTCTGCGGGCCGTTGCAATAGCTTGTAATCCAGCAACTCCGGCTCCCAATATCAAAACCTTAGCGGGAGGTACTGTACCTGCCGCAGTGGTCATCATAGGGAAGTATCCTGAAAAGTTTGCTGCGGAGTTTACCACGGCATAATAGCCTGCAAGAGAAGCAAGTGATGACAATACGTCCATCGACTGTGCAATGGAAGAACGTGGAACCAAATCCAAACTATAGATTGGATTTTTCTCCTCTTTGAATTCATCTGCAAGAGCAGGATTGGATAAAATATTGAACTTACCAATCACTAATGCATCTTGCTTCAACTTTCCAAGATCTTCTTTGCTAATTTCTGTATCTACGAGCAATATATCACTCTGTGAAAGTATGTCTGCCTTGTTAGCAATTGTTGCGCCGGCAGCCTCAAATTGAGCATCTCCAAAATACGAGTTTTCACCTGCTCCTTTCTCCACTACTACCGTATATCCATCCTTGATATACTTGGCGGCAACAGAGGGTGCCATAGGTACCAATGGAGTATTCTGTGATTTTAAAACACCTATTTGCATTATGATATGTTTTGTTTATTGGGCAAAAAATGTTTGTTTAACTGATTTAATTTTGCCGGATGCAAAACTAATAAAATATAATTCCAAAAATGATTATCCATGTAATAAGTACACAGTTTATAAAGTGCAGCATTCGGCACTTAAATATGATACAATCTTCATGAGTGAAAAGAGACAATTGTCACATGTCTTAATGAAGTTTTGCAGTTTAAGAAATCATTCCAATAAAAAAGGCTTAACCCCAGCATTTGTGAAGTTAAGCCCTTAAATATCAAATGAAGTTCGTGCTATGCGATAGTAGCTCCATTCTGAGCTAGATCACCGGGAGTAACGGCTTTGAGTGCTCCATCTTCATTTTCAGCAAATAGGATCATTCCTTCAGATTCTACACCCATAATTTTTCTTGGCGCCAGATTGGCAAGCACTACCACCTTTTTACCAATCATTTCCTCTGGTGTGAAATGCTTGGCGATACCACTAAGAATGGTTCTCTTATCTAGTCCGGTATCGACAGTGAATTTCAGTAGTTTATTGGATTTTTCTACTTTCTCAGCAGTCTTGATCTCTCCAACTCTCAAATCCATTTTCATAAAATCATCAAAAGCAATTACTTCTTTCGCCGGAGCTACTTTTGGTTCCTGCTCCGCTGCTTCATTCGCCATTTTAGTATCCATTAGTTTTTGTACTTGTTGTTCTACCGTTTTATCTTCAATTTTTTCAAATAACAATACTGGATCAGCAAGCTTTAAGCCGCTATCCAATAAGTCTGCAGTACCCGCCTTACTCCAATCCAAGGTTGTTTGATTCAACATACCCCTCAATTTTTGGGAAGTAAAAGGTAAGAAAGGCTCAGACAAAATCGCCAAACTACCTGCAAGCTGCAGTGCCAAATTCATGATAGTGGCCACTCTTGCCTCATCGGTCTTGATCAATTTCCACGGCTCATTGTCCGCCAGGTATTTATTACCTTCCCTCGCCAGATCCATCAGGTGAGCAAGGGCTTCACGGAATTTGAATTGTTCCAATGATTTTTCAATCTTTTCCGGATAGGAGGCAATAGCCTCTAAGAATTGCTGATCTCGCTCATACACTTCTCCTCTTTGTGGGACTTTGCCATCAAAATACTTATGAGTGAGCACGACAGCTCTATTTACGAAGTTTCCGAAAATCGCTACGAGTTCACTGTTATTGCGCGTCTGAAAATCCTTCCAGGTAAAGTCATTGTCTTTGGTTTCCGGAGCATTGGCTGTCAAAACATATCGAAGCACATCCTGCTTATCAGGAAACTCTTCCAGATATTCATGTAGCCAAACCGCCCAGTTTCTTGAAGTAGAAATCTTATTCGATTCCAAATTCAGGAATTCATTTGCGGGCACATTGTCGGGTAAAATATATTCTCCGTGTGCCTTCAATAAAGAAGGGAATATCACACAATGAAAGACGATATTGTCTTTCCCAATGAAGTGTACTAATCGTGTATCTTCAGATTTCCAATAATCTTCCCAATTTTTACCTTCTGCTTCCGCCCAGTCCTTAGTGGCAGAGATGTAACCAATCGGCGCATCGAACCACACATAAAGTACCTTTCCGTCAGCACCTTCTACTGGCACGGGGATTCCCCAATCCAAATCTCTCGTCATCGGTCTTGGACGCAAGCCATTGTCCAGCCAGCTTTTACACTGCCCTGAAACATTTGGTTTCCACTCCTGATGCTCCTCCACTATCCACTCTCTCAACCAGCCTTCATATTGATCCAAAGGGAAATACCAGTGTTTTGTTTCCTTCATCACAGGAGACTCGCCGCTCAGCATTGATTTTGGATTGATCAGCTCTGATGGGCTCAGCGTAGAACCGCACTTTTCACATTGGTCACCATATGCTTCATCATACCCACAAGTAGGACAAGTTCCTTTGATATATCTATCAGCGAGAAACTGCTTTTCTGTTTCATCAAAAAACTGCTCAGATGATTGCTCTAAAAACTTCCCGTCATCATACAATTTCCTGAACATGTCAGAAGCAGTCTTATGATGAGTTGGGGAGCTTGTGCGATGGTAAACATTAAAGCTTATTCCAAAATCTTCGAACGACTTTTTGATCTGCTCATGATACTTATCTACGATCTCCTGTGGAGTCTTCCCTTCTTTTCTTGCCCTTAGAGTAATCGCAACTCCATGCTCATCAGAACCACAAATAAAAGCCACATCCTTTCCCTTCTGACGCAGGTACCTCACATAAATATCGGCAGGCACATATACACCTGCCAGATGACCAATATGTACTGGACCATTTGCATAAGGCAATGCAGAAGTAATCGTATATCTCTTAAAATCTTTCGCCATGTGTCAAATCGAATTTTGGGTGGCAAATATAGTTTTAAAAATAGAGGATGTTGGGTGTTTGAGGTAGGATGTTTAATCGGTTCCGTGTTTTAGAGTTGCGAGTTGGTACATCATAATTAAGCGACATTTTACCTTAAAAATCGGGTAAGGAATCTGACTAAAATGCTCAAATCTATTGAATACAATAATCTCGCTAACTCACAATCTCGTAACCAGAATACCGATTACCAAGTAACCACACCTTTGACATAATTGAAAAGTAACCACTCTCACAGAATTGTATTTATTTGCGATTCGTATTAGCGCAAAAACTCAATGAAATATTTTCTTTTCCTATTTTCTTTCGTTTTTTCAGTTTGGTCATCAGAAGCTCAGGACAGATATCAGGTTACGATCGACATTTCTAATGTCTCCATTGATCAGGTGCCTGTTTCTATTATTTTACCAAAATCTGATGAGGAGTTCTCAGAATACCACATGGCCAAAATCGTCCCTGGAACTTATAAAGTATATGATTTTGGAAGATTTGTGAGTAGTCTAAAAGCTTACACAGAAGATGGAGATTCACTTACTGTAGAAAGAATCACCGAGAACAAATGGAAAATCCGGAACGGAGGTGAACTGCATCAAATCTCCTATCTGGTGGATGATAGCTGGGACAAATTTGGCGAATATGGAGAGTCTGATGACAACATAATCTTTGAACCGGGTGGAACCAATATTGAAGCCGAAAGAAATGTATTCATGATGAATACATTCGGATTTATTGGATACTTAAAAGGCCATCAGTTCTTACCATATGAAGTATCCATCATACACCCTGAAAATCTTTTTGGCGCTACGGCACTGTTGAAAAATGTAGTGAACGATACTTTGGATGCGTATGCTGCGCAGGATTTTAATTTTCTGGCTGACGGACCCATTATGTATAGCATCCCTGATACGGTGACCAGAAAAATTGCTAATGCAGAAGTTTTAATCTCCACATTTTCTCCGAATGGAAAACTTACTTCTGAAGAGATCATGAATAACCTTTATGATTTGATGGAAGCACAGGCTGAATTTCTTGGTGGAGAATTACCAGTAGATCGGTATGCCTATCTGATCTATTTATACGACAGTAGAACACTCTCCGGGTCTACAGGAGCATTGGAGCATTCTTATAGCTCTCTCTTTTCGTTACCAGAGGCAAATGCCGAGAGAATCAATCAATTGATTCGTGATGTGGCTGCACATGAGTTTTTACATATCGTGACACCCCTGAATATTCACTCTGAAGAAATCGGGAAATTCAATTATCAGGATCCGGAAATGAGTAAACATCTATGGCTGTACGAAGGTGTGACAGAATACAACTCAATGCTCGTTCAAGTAAAACACAATCTCTATGGCCTGGATAAATTCATGTCAGAGATCAAGGACAAGCTAAGAGTATCTGAGCGTTTCCCCGATAATGTGCCTTTTACGGTGATGAGTAAAAATGTACTGGAAGAAGCATATGAAAAAATGTACCCTAATGTGTACTACAAAGGAGCTTTGATCGGTATGTGCCTGGATCTCTATATTTTGAAATATTCTGATGGTGAAAAAAACCTACAGTGGCTGTTTGATCAATTGTCTGAGAAGTATGGAAAAAATGATTCATTCGATGATGATGAACTATTTGATGTTATCGAAAAGCTTACCTATCCAGAAGTGGGTGAATTTTTGAGAACTTATGTCTCAGGCGCAGAATCACTTCCAATCTCAGAAGTACTCAATTGGGTAGGGATGGATTATGTAGCAGACCTGAATACAAAGGAAATCAGTATGGGAAATCTGGGGCTCAACATTACGGAAGATGGTGAACTCTATATCGACAATCTGGACAATGCCAATGAATTTGCTTTTGATTTAGGGTACGAAGTTGGTGATGTGATCAAGGAAATCAACGGTGAGGAATTCAAACTTTCTACCGCAAGAGCGGTCATGCAATCATTCAAAACCGAGGTAAAACCCGGTGACAAGGTAATCGTCACAGTGATTCGTGAAAATAAGAGAGGAAAGAAAAAAGAGAAAAAACTGAAGGCGAAAGCCATTGAAATAGAGAAAAAAGAGAAGCATTTCCTGGAACTCAACCCAGAGCCTACCAAAGAACAATACAAATTGCTCAGAGCCTGGACAGTGGCGGAAGATTGATTTTTAAAAGAGTTTGAACAACTAACCGACTAGTGAGACGCTAATTGGGGTGATTACAGAAATAAGATTTCCGCTTCAATTACTCTCTTTTTGAAGGGGTTGTGCAACAGCTACCAATGTTAGAGTGCGTTTAGTGTGCTCCAAAAATTGCTATATCAGAAATCGCCGTATCACTCCATTTAGAACCTGGATATACTTCTATGATTTCTAGTTGAAGTTTGTCTCCTGCAGAAATGCTTAACGGTTGAGGAAATTTAATCCATTGTGGAAATCTGGAGTTTATTAATTCAATATCATAAAGGGGTGTTGAATTCTGATAAAGCCTAAATGTTCGCACTCTTGAATTTGCATCCCAAATAGATACTGATTTAGCATAGCCATTTGTAATTCCAATACTTCTTAATGGTACGTTGATTATTGACTTATCATGATCGAAAAATTGGATGATTATTTTTTCACCAATACCATAATCGCTTTTGCCCTCGACCCATGCAGTATTCTTTACCCCATCATTCATGTTGTCCGGGAAATAATTATTCTCTCCCTGAGGTTTTAATGTTGAACTAGCACTCAATGACCACCCTATTGCGCACCCTAAGCTGCAACCTCCATTTAACGGAATATAAATTTCCTCATAGTCATAAGACGATCCTAGCTCAGCGCTTATTTGGGTTAAAACTTGAGCATTAATAAATTGAAGTTGCCCAATAAACGTAAAAATGATAAAAAGTAGATATCTCATTGGCTACATGCACTCTACGTCAAACTATCGGTTTTTGTGCCTACGCGGCTCGGCCCACAGTTGGCAAGCACAGCTAAAATAGCGGAAGTGCATCATACGTACAACTGTTTCCAAATATCACTGCGTTCTGCCTATAAAAATCCAGAACCCCAGAAGTATCCGAAAGCAATTAAGTTTCAGAAGGACTAGGCGTCCCCATGTACTTCCGTGGACAAGTCCCGCTGAAGTTGGCAAAGAGGCATTTTGGTGCATAGCCAATATTGATTGTTGTGCGCTCGTTTTTTCTCCAGTTAGTCAGTTGGTTCGTTGATGTCAGAAAACCCGTAATGAAATATCAATAATGTTGATATCAAAAGGCCTTGTTAGTGTGTAAATATTGTCTGAGTTGATACAGACCCAAAAAATCACCGAGGCAACAAATAATCCTGAAATAGTTATTAGAAAACCAGTTAGCAAATTAGGTACCTTTAAGTTAATAAGTTTGCTAATTCCAAATATTAGAAGAAACCAGAACAGCAAAAGACTTAAGAAGTTAGCAAGCAAAGGAAGAATGTAGACATGTTGGCAAAGAGAAGTATGCAAACAGTTACGATAATATGGAAAAGGAAACCCAGTTAAAACGTAATTAAATCCGTCGGAAGATTCAATAGTCCAATCCAGTGTAAAAGTTGGAAAAGAGAGAATTGTTAAGGGAATTACAAGTTTCCAAGTGAGTTGTTTCACGAGATATTACGTTCAGAAGACAATGACGCACAACATTTGTGCATCCCGATAAAACTTCAGGATATTTTAAATATAGTTCTTTCAATCTACAAGTTTATCCCCTCTATCATAACCATTACCCGAAAAAAAACTTATCAACCTACTCATATCGACAAACTTTCCTCCAGTTCTTCCAAGGACTTTCCTTTGGTCTCTGGTACGAACACGGCCACCCAGATCAGCTGCAACACCATCATGATCGCGAAAATCAGGAAGACATTTCCAGCACCAATACATCCGAACAAAACAGGAACCAGAGAAGGAATAATGGCTGCCAGCAGCCAGTGCACGGAGCTACCAAAAGCCTGACCGGATGAGCGCAAATGATTCGGAAAAATCTCTGAAATAAACACCCAGATTACTGCCCCCTGCCCTATCGCATGTGAGCCAATATACACAAATAGCGCGATTGCTACCGTCATGCCTGTCCAGCCCTGATAAAAGCATAGTGCTACCGTAAGCAAGGACAATATATAACCTACAGAGCCAATGTACAGGAGCTGTTTTCTTCCTAGCTTATCAATAAAAAACATGCCCAGCAGAGTAAAAACAAAATTAGTAATTCCAAGACCTACCGTACCCAAAGCTCCGGCCTGCTCTGCAAGACCCGCTTCATCAAATATTCGATTGGCATAATAGAGAATAGCATTGATACCACTGAATTGATTGAAAAAGGCAATGAAAAAAGCCAGAGAAAGTGGAAACAGATACTTTTTATTAAGGATGGTTTCTGATTTTCCTTCATGTTCCTTCACATTCAAGATGGCATCTATTTCTTTTTTCACTGCGCTTTCATCACCGTGCAGTTTCATGAAAATGTTCTTCGCTCCTTCGATATCTCCTTTTTTACCAATTAGCCATCTGGGGCTTTCAGGAATCATAGTGACCATCACCGTGTAGATCAAAGCAGGTAAAGCTTCTATGCCGATCATCCAGCGCCATGCATTTACCTCCACGTATTTAGCAAATAGCGCATTCGAGATAAAAGCCACCAATATTCCAAATACAATATTGAATTGGTAAGAAGCCACTAATCGTCCTCTCTTCTGCTGTGGTGCAATCTCTGAAATAAAAGCTGGTGCTGCAATGGTAGAAGCCCCTACTCCCAGACCACCAATAAACCGGAAAACTGCGAAAATCCACGGATCATTTGCTAATCCTGATCCCAATGCTGAAATGGTATAAAAAACTCCAATGAACAACAGTGTTTTCTTGCGGCCAAGTTTATCACTTGGCACAGCACCAAAAATGGCTCCAATCACCGTTCCCCAAAGAGCAGATCCCACAACCACTATCCCATGAAACAAATCATTCGTCCCAAAAAGGGTGAAGTCTTTCCATAAGTTTTGAATGGACTGCTCGGCTCCACTGATGACTATGGTATCAAAACCGAATAAAAAACCAGCCAGAGAAGCGACAATCGACGCTTGTAGTAATTTGCTATTCATTATGAAAAAATTGATTTATCCTGTTACTCCGATATAATATTTTAAACTGATTGAAATTGGAAGATAACAAGATTCTCAAGAGAATAAAGTCAAAATATTCCTATTCATTAGAATAGACCTTAATGGACACGTTCTCTAATTGAAATGAATGGACGCTATTTTAGCCGGTTTCCTACCCACTACTCAAACAATGTTGGTAATTTCGTAAGGTGATCTTCAGAGCTATAATTTCAAATATTAAAGCTTCATTTTAGGATTAAATTCATTCAAAATGCATCAAAAACACCTTCCGATTTTTTTACTACTGATACTCAATAGTGTACTGCATCTGCATGGTCAGTCTAGAGAAATCATCACCCTGAAAGATGAATGGAAATTTAGTAAAGGTCATTTCGAAGAGGCATACAAATCAGATTTTAATGATAAAAAATGGGAGACCGTTTCAGTACCTCACGATTGGGCGATCTATGGTCCATTTGACAAGGATATTGATAAATATTCCCAGTTAGTGGAACAAAACCTGCAAAAAGAAGCTAAAGAAATGACCGGAAGAACCGGAGCTTTACCATTCATTGGGGAAGGTTGGTATCGGAAACAATTTGCACTTCCAAACCTAAAAGATGGGCAAAAAGTGCTCATCACTTTTGATGGAGTAATGAGTGAACCCGAAGTTTACCTCAATGGAAAAAAGGTTGGCGAATGGAATTATGGATACTCCTATTTCTATTTTGACATTACGAATCTGTTGAAAAAAGACGGTAATTTATTAGCTGTAAAATGTTCCAATATAGAACAATCTTCACGATGGTATCCCGGTGCTGGTATCTACAGAAAAGTACAGATCATTATCAAGAACCAGGCTTCTATTGATCATTGGGGAACTTTTATCACTACGCCTTTCATCAACAGTAATCAGGCTAAGGTCAACATCAAAACAAAAGCAACTGGTGAAAATTTGACCTTGGTCACCTCCATTTACAATGATCAAAATGAAATGGTGGCAACAGACACTACTTCCACTATTTACGGAAATGAATTTGAGCAAAACATCTCGGTGAGTAATCCTCTGCTATGGAGTCCTGAAAATCCAGTGCTCTACACCGCAACTTCTAAGTTGTATGAGGGTGATGAATTGGTAGATGAATCAAGTACCCGCTTTGGTATCAGAAGCATCAGCTATGAGCCAGATGGTTTTAAAATAAATGGAAAAATCACCAAGCTAAAAGGTGTTTGTCTCCACCACGATCTAGGGCCGATCGGAACGGCGATCAATAAATCTGCATTGAAAAGGCAGATGACCATTCTCAAAGATCTTGGCTGTAATGCGATCCGAAGTGCACATAACATGCCTTCCATGGAACAGCTGGAACTTGCCGATGAGATGGGCTTCCTATTCCTGGCGGAATCATTTGATGAATGGCAAAGGCCAAAAGTAAAAAACGGATACAACCGCTTTTTTGAGACTGATCTGGAACAAGATATCGTCAATCTGGTACAAGCCACCAGAAATCATCCGTCCATCATCATGTGGAGTGCCGGCAATGAAGTACCAGACCAGAGAACTGCCCAAGGTGTGAAAAATGCCAAGCGCATTCAGGACATTTTCCACAGAGAAGACCCCACCAGGCCAGTGACTGTGGGAATGGATCAGGTGAAAGCGGTGATGCAGTCAGGTTTCGGAGCGATTCTCGACGTACCTGGCCTAAATTATCGCGTCCATTTATATCATGAAGCATACGAAAAATTCCCGCAAGGATATTTGCTTGGTTCCGAAACAGCCTCTACGATCAGTTCTCGTGGTGTTTACAAATTCCCGGTAGAAAAAACTATAAACGGTAAGTTTGATGATTATCAATGTTCATCTTACGATTTGGGTTATTGCAGTTGGTCTAACCTTCCTGATGATGATTTTGCCTTACAAGACGACTATGACTGGGTACTGGGCGAGTTTGTCTGGACTGGATTTGACTATCTGGGCGAGCCTACTCCTTATGACCATGTCTGGCCATCCAGAAGTTCATATTTTGGTATGCTGGATCTTGCCGGAATCCCGAAAGACCGCTATTATCTCTACAGGAGCCGATGGAATACTGAAGAATCTACTCTGCATGTTTTGCCGCATTGGACATGGCCTGACAGAGTTGGTCAGACCACTCCTGTGTTTGTTTACACCAGCTACAATAGCGCGGAGCTTTTCATCAATGGCAAAAGTCAGGGAATTCAAACCAAAAATGACAGTACCAACCTCACTCGCAATCGCCTGATGTGGATGGATGTGAAATATGAGCCCGGCACATTGAAGGTAGTAGCGCTGGATGATGATGGTAATCCCGCAGAAGAAAAGGTAATTTCCACGGCTGATTCACCGTATCAAATCAAACTAGAAGCCGATAGAGAAAAACTTATTGCAAATGGTGAAGACCTATCTTTCGTGACTGTATCGGTAGTTGACAAAAATGGCAACTTTTGTCCGGATGCTACCAACCAATTGAAGTTTAAAGTACGCGGTGCAGGTACGTACCGGGCAGCCTGTAACGGAGATGCCACCAGTCTGGAGATGTTTCACTTGCCTACCATGAAGCTATTCAGCGGTAAACTGGTAGTGTTAGTGCAGTCTGGTGATTCTCCAGGAAATGCAGAACTAACCGTAACGGGCAAAGGACTGAAAACCGGAAAAATTAGCTTGAAAGTTGAGTGATTAAAAGCTAATAATATCTAAAGTAACTATCTGGGAATCTCATAGAAACTTGAGGTTCTTTCTTTTTTGATTGCCAATTGATCCAATACGATTCCGGACTGATTGATGTAAATCCTGATTTTCTGCTTTCCTACTTTGTCAATCTGGATCGGAAATCTGACGATTGCAGCATTTCTCAATACATTGATTTTCCATTGTTCACTTCTACCCTTTGTATTAAGATTGATAGTATCTGAGTT
Source organism: Bacteroidia bacterium (assembly GCA_030425425.1). Taxonomy (GTDB): domain Bacteria; phylum Bacteroidota; class Bacteroidia; order Cytophagales; family Cyclobacteriaceae; genus Marinoscillum. Next base: position 15,124 of record JAUIAO010000055.1, read on the forward strand.
TTGGCCATTTGAGGACACCCAAATTTGATGATCGTAAGCATTGGAATGTGTTGGAAGACATCTTACTTCCAATTCATATTTCCCCAGTTCTTCTACATCAAACTGATATTCCAAATAAGGTACCTCCTCAGTGAACTCCCTGTTCTTAAAAGGAAACAACGTAACCGCAGCATCGCTGTACCCCAGCCCTTCAATGTTTTTCCACTCATACCCTGAAATGCCAATCGAATTGATAAGCGAATTGGCTTGAATAAAGATCGGAGTTGATTCTGTCCCTTCCTTTTTTAAATCAGATTCAAAATTCGGCAACTGATATACCGGGAGATTTCGAGGATTCATAGTCATGATTTCATTCCATTTACCCTCCGCGATTTCATGGTTATAGACTGCCGTTAGATCAATGATTTTGTTGTAAGATTTTTCAGTCAGTTTTTGATATTCTTCAGCTTCTGCTGAATCGCTTGAAAGAGCAGCTTTCTGAGCATAGAGAAATTTAAAATTCATAGATGCTGCAGCCTTTACCGGATACTCGATAAGTTGAAAATAAGCATCCAGATTCTCATCGCTCACATTATCCTTGAGATGATCTACCTTTCTCCATAGTTCGTAATAAGCCTCTATTCTTCGATCCGCCTCCACATCACTGAATTCCGAAAGTCGGGTTTTGGTAGTTGGCTCTGTTTGGCTCCAGCCCATAAACTCGGGCTTTCTTAAAAATGCCAAACGATAGTACTCCTGCATGACAGCTGCCAGGTCTTCACCTATAGTTTCACCGAAGATTCTGGTGTGCCATTCTTTGGAGTGTTCAATGATCATGTCTGCTGAAGTATGCTCTACATCCCATGCAAGATCCATGAAAAACTGTGTGTTATACTCAGCAGGTTTGATATCACCTAAATTGGCTATCCAGATCTTATTGGCACCATTCTGATAAGCGCGTGTCATTTCAAACCATACAAGACCCGGCTGAGTAGAGGACAACCACAAATAATCATGGGGCCGCCCCCAGTAACTCAGGTGATAATAGACCCCTCCTCCTCCACTTCTTTGCTGCTCCTGTTCATCACTCATCCGTCGGATATATCCATAGTTATCATCTGTCCACATGAGCGTGATGTCATCAGCAAGCTTGAGCCCATTGTTATACAAATCAAGAACTTCTTTATAAGGAATAAACGCTTGAGGAATCACTTCAATATCCTTACCGATGGTCTCAGTAAGCATATGCCGCTGATCGGCAATTATCTGCTCCAACATTCTGGTTTTCTCATCTCTGGATACATTACCTTTCATCCCGGAATCATGGATTCCCCTCATTCCCATTGTGAAAATGTATGATCCATCCACTGATTCATTGACACGTTCCTGCCAGTAATTACTGACAGTTTCCTTATTGGTGAAATAATTGTATTCACCCATTTCCTTTTTGTTCCATTCATCCACATTGTTTCTGAGCATGGGCTCGGCATGTGAAGTGCCCACCACTATCTGATATTTCTCTGCCATTTCCCGGTTTCCCGGAATCGTGAAAAATGCTTTAGTAGATGGATGCATAGCCGGCCAGATGGTGTTAGCTTTCAGCCGAAGAAGCAACTGAAAAACCTTTTCATAGGATTTCGGTCCCAAATCACCCACTTCAGGTTCGAAAGTCTTAGCAGCCCAGGGTTGTAGCCCCCAGTCTTCATCATTGATAAATATCCCTCTAAATTTTACCGAAGGGCCATGAATTTCGTCCATTATGGATGCTGGAACAATCAATTCGTCTCGCTTTTGCGGAACGACATCTGCCCACCATTTCCAGGGCGAAACACCAAGCTCTCTGGACAGTGCGAATACTCCGTAAGCAGTCCCTCTCACATCACTTCCTACAATAAATAAGCTTTGCTCGCTTGCGCGAATCAAATGGCTTTCCCACTCATCAGAGAGCTGGTCGAGTTTGGCATTTGGTACTGATTGAATCAACTCATTCTCAACTGCTCCAATGTAAATCCCGTGATTAGATTCAGAATATCTGGAGACTGGTTCAACGGACAACTTCTTTCCAGTTAATGCTTCTATATCCTCAGACAATTCCTCGGCTGCCCATCTGGTGAGATAGTCCGCGTTTTTATCAATATAAATGGTGAGATGATCAATATTTTCAGAAATATCAAATCCCTTTTCCCGCTCAACATTAGCACATGAAAAAGCAAAAACTAATAAAATTACAAGGATGTAGTTCTTCATCTTCATTCTTAAATTATTCCCTTATCCAAAATAGCTGCTTCGATTCCTGAGATTTCAGCCAAACCTTTCATCCTACCATACAAAGGATATCCTGGATTATGTTTGGATTGATCATCTCCCAGCAAGCATAGTCCGTGATCCGGTCGAATCGGAATCACCGAATTCATGTCATTGTCAGCTCTTCGTTTTTGCTCCCTTAGGATAATGCTCACCAGATTGACCATATCCACTTTACCGTCATAATGACCACTTTCGTGAAAGGTTCGATAACTAGTGACTTCATTATTCCTTAAATGCGCAAAATGGATCTTGTCAGTAAACCTTTCAGCCATTTCACACACATCCTCCTCTCCTATCGAAAGCGATCCTGAACAAAATGTCATCCCATTCATATCAGACTTGCAGGTGTTGAACATCCATTCAAAATCCTCAGATGTACTTACTATTCTTGGCAATCCAAGCAAAGGAAATGGCGGATCATCCGGGTGAATCGCCATTTTGATTTCATATTTCTCCGCATAGGGCAAGATATCATCTAAAAAGCTCTTAAGGTTTTGTCTTAGCTGATCTTTACCGATATCCGCATACTTATCCAGAAGATTCAAAAAGTGACCGATGTAGTTCTGTGAATCCCCCACATTGCCATGAATGAAGCTTTGAGTGACTACAATGATATTATAGGTAATCTGATCAACCTGCTCCCTGGACATTTGACCGAAAACTTGTTCCGCTTTTGCTAATACATCCCGAGAATAATCCCTCTCCGCTCCTGGTCTCTTCAGCATGAACACGTCAAACGCCGCAAACAATTCATAGTCAAATTGCATACTCACGCTTCCATTGGGCATTTGGAAATTGAGGTCTGTACGCGCCCAGTCCAGCACAGGCATAAAGTTATAGCAGATTCGATCTATACCATTTTCTGAAAGTGCTTTCATGGATTGAATATAGTTCTGGATAAGCTGGTCATATTCAGCAGAATGTGTCTTGATTCCCTCCGCCACAGGAAGGCTCTCCACTACATTCCATCGCATTCCATGAGATTGGATTTTCTGATGTTGAGCAGACACCTGTTCTGAAGTCCACGCATTGCCAGCTGGCACCTCATAAAGTGAGGTCACTACCCCTGCTACATCCATTTGTCTGAGCATGGCCAGTGATATGCTATCCGAGTCACCAAACCATCTCCAAGATTTTTCTAAAGTCATATCAAAATCCAATAGAATTGCCTCCATCTACAGGCAACACAACTCCGGTGATAAAACTGGCCTGATCGGAGCAAAGATAATAGGCAGCATCTGCTACTTCAGAAGGCAATCCAAGACGTCCCATTGGAGTTCTACCCAGAACTTTTGACTTGCGATCCGGGTCATTGTCAAGGGCTTTTGAAGACATATCTGTTTTTATAAAACCCGGAGCTATACAATTGACTCTCACGCCATAAGGTGACAATTCCACAGCCATAGCCCGTGTCATTCCCTCCACTGCAGATTTTGCAGAAGTGTAGGCAATCACCTTTGGAAGTCCATATTGAGAGGCCATAGAGCTTACATTCAATATGGCTCCTTTTCCCTGCTGAACCATACGCTTGCCTATTTCTCTTGAAAGAGCGAAAACACTATTTTGATGGATCTGTATTACTCGCTGAAATTCCTCATCAGTCACTTCCAGCATATCCTTTTTTAGATGAATTCCGGCATTATTAATCAATACATCTATAGCCCCCATCTTCTCAAGAACTTGATTTATTACTTCTAGAATATGCTTTGTGCTACTCAGATCACAAACAGAAAAATCAGCATTATCTCCCAATAGGTCACTGACTTCCGTTAAGGATTGCTCATCCCTGCCAATAATCATGACATGGCATCCTTCGCTTATAAACTTCTGGGCCATGGCTAAACCCAGTCCTCTCCCGCCCCCTGTGATTAATACATTCATCGACTTTATTTCTGATTTATCTTCCAATCCTTACAAGAATACAAGGAACAATGGAAAATGAACAGACTGAATCCGTATTCCTATTGAGTCAAAATCGGAAATTTGTAAAAAATAAACCATAATGAATCTCCAAAGACATTTATTGAAGCACTCAGCGATTCAAGAATTTCAGTAGTCGGGTGATGTTTAAAAAAACAGAAGGTCAGTTCGTGAACTGGTCTAAACCCAGAATGAAAACTAAATAGCAAAATGAATAATTAATCCTACCAATAACCAAACATAGCTTCCTATTGCAATCCACTTCAGCACAGCTTCAAGTGTCTTGCTTTTTGGTGCCATTTGATGATGATGACCAGAATGATTACCGGATCTGCTCAGAAACACTAATACACCAGAAATGAGCAAAAACCCGATATTCATAAAAGTGGTATAATCCCAATTAAAAAATTCCTGATTGGTAATGGCGTGTGAGGCCTGTGTGGGAAGGTATCCAAGCCAATCCATCGCATAATGGAGAGTTAGCGATGAAAAGATTAGTCCGGATAATAACAACAGCAGTATGAAAAAAGACATTTTCCACCCATAGTATTTGGCATTGATACGCAGTACCGGGAATACTACCAGATCACTGAAGATAAAAGCCATCACGCCAGCAAAGCTCACTCCATTATTGAACAACAGTGCGGCCAATGGAATATTTCCCATCGAACCTATAAATGTGAAAAATGCGACAGCAGGACCCACCAAAGTATGTTCCAGCAATGTGAAAAATGAATAGGATTCATTGCTTCCAGTATGTATGAAGAGCGTTTCAAAAAAACTTCTCGGCACAAACGCAGCAACTATCCCGGCAATGGTAAATCCAATAGTGACATCTTTCCAGACCATATCCCACTCCACGAGATACTTCTTTCCGACCATCGACCACTTTTTCATATGGTCAGTCGATTGATGATCGTGGCTCGGTCGATCATGACCATAATGGTGAGCATGAGTATCGATTTCATCCGATGAGAGTTTATTTCTGGCTTGATGTATCAGGGTATTAGGGCGAATGAGTAAAATGAGCAGCCAGCTTACGCCAATCAGCAGAAAACCGCCAATATATTCTCCAGCGATGAATTGCCACCCCAAAAAAATGGAGATCACGATTCCAAGTTCAATAACAAGGTTAGTAGATGCCAGCAAAAAAGCCATTGATGAGAGAAAACTCGCACCTTTTTGAAATAAAGATTTTGTAGTCGCTAGTGCTGAAAAGCTGCAAGAGCTACTAATAAACCCAAAGAAAGTTCCCAGGGAGACACTTCTTAGCGAGTTATCTCCCATGAGTTTTTTCATTCGTTCCTGGCTGACAAACACTTGTATCAAACTACTGATTGCATATCCTAGCACAAAAGCCCACAGCGCCATCCAGAAAAAGCCAATTGATGTATATGCAGCTTCCCCCCACTTTGAAAGAAAATTGCTCATATTAAGATTTTATAGTTCTTCAGTCACTTTCCCACATTTAAGCATCATGTCACCAAAATAAGGATTTCGTATTTCCTTTGATAAACTCAACCAATTCGCACCGGTATTGTTAAAAGCCATAGGACAATACTGGACATACACACCTGCCTTTGCTCCATTGGATTTGAGCAAGTTGATGAGTCCGTCCGTTATTATTTTGAAATCCGCTCTTTGCGTAGCAATATCTTCTGAAGATGCTATCCCTTTAGCGGCTTTGATCATTTTACTTTGCATTTTATCACTTTCCAATGCACTTGTTAGTTTTTCAGCTGCACCTTTTGCAGCTACAGGATCAGTTTTCACTAAGGCATCTTTCAATGTCAAATATGCGGATACAGATTCAGTATATTCAGTTGTCTGTTGAGAGGAAAATTGTGTTTCCTTTGATTCCTGGGTTTTACCTCCAGAGCATGCGATCAAACCTAGTGATAGCAGTGCAGTCAGCATTATTGTTTTCATATATTGATTCTTAAAATTTATTTATTCTTTCTTTTTCTTGTAGTCATAAAAAACAGCGTGAACCCAGATGCGACGGTGATTAAGCCAAATAAGGAAAACGCTCTGAGCAATAGGTTGTTGAAATCATCTCGGTTTTCATAATCCATGGTATGAAACATCCAAAGAAAATCAAACCATCGCCATGAATTGTGTCGGACTCTCTGAAAGCTTCCGTCGCGCTGTGAAACATAGGCTGTGAGCTCATCATTTCCCTCGAACTGTATTGCCCAGGCGGGTAAAGGTCTGCCTCTGTATTCATGATGTGCATCCACTTTCGAGATGAGTTCTGAAGATTGTATCTGATATTCTTTTTTCACATGCTGTCGAGCAATTCGTTCAGCCTCTGACTTATTTACGCCATTCTTGATATCACCAGTGCTTGTGTTGATTAAAAACTGATCATTCACCCACAAATACGGCATATCATCAATTATCCTCATACTAAGCTCACTTACCAGAAGAGTGTCTGGTAGATTCAAATTACCTAGTGGGACAAGTTCATGTACTTGCTGCCTAAATTGATCCCCATGGATTTCATCTATATCAGTCCAACTGAAATAAAGCCCGCTAATGGTCCATCCTAAAAATTGAATACCAATGATCACTCCCAACCAACGATGAGCTTTTCTGACGTAGTATTGATTATTTTTTCTCATAATTCTTCCTCTATATTACCACAGGTCAACATCGCATCACCAAAATATGGATTAAGAATTTCGTCAGAATCGCTGAGCCAAAAGGCTCCGGTAAAATCAAACGCCATAGGACAATACTGTCTGTATCCATTCACCTCAACTTTAAATTTCCTGAAAGTATAAAAAAGCTGATCACTCAGAGGAGAAAGCATCATTCTGGCCTCTCCAAGATCATTTTCGATACCATTGACAGAAGTCTTTAAAACTTTCAGATCTTTCATCCATTCCATGTGTGCTTTACCCTCCAACAATTCCATATCCACCTGACCAATGGCTTCAGATAGTTGTGCTGCTTTTTGTCCGGCAAGTTTTGCATCACTGCTGATCAACGCATCTTTTACGGGTAAATAAGCTTTGAATACAGCTCTTAACTGGTTTTTAAACTCAGCTACCACATCAAAGGTATCCCTGGATTGATTCACTGATAATGATGGCTCCATAGACAGGTCGCTGGTCAGATCCTGAGCCATCATGGAAGGTTTTCCGGCAAGCTGTGCAGCAGCATCTATGCTAAACGTTCCATGAGTGGCAATTTCTTCTCCCTCTTCCAGGCCATCTTCAATTAAATATGCATCACCCAATGCAGGTCCTAAAATAACTTCCCGCATTTTGAACTGTGTGGCTTTGGAGGTTTGTGATTTCACATAGACCACCGAACGTTTGCCAGTCCACATGATCGCGGATTTTGGTATGGTCAGAGAGTGATCAGAATTATTCAACCTGGCGTGAACCTCTCCTGACGCAAACATTTCTGGTTTTATTTTATTTCCAGTGTTTTTTATGACTACTCTAGCCTTGGATACTCGCGTATCCGATTGGACAACCGGATCGATATACTCAATTGCTCCCGCGAAGCTTTTACCAGATAAAGAGCTTATTGTAAACTGGACAGTGTCTCCTTCATTCACCCATGTGAGATCATTTTCATACACATCAAACAAAACCCAAACCTGAGAAAGGTTGGCCATTTCGAATAAAGCCTGCCCCCTTTTTACATAATCTCCAAGATTTACCATTTTACGGGTTACATAACCAGATTGCTCTGCTATAACAGGAAATTCTTCTTTGATTTGTCCCGATGCAATGATTTCATCGATTTGAGCATTGGTCAGTTTCCAATTCAGGAGTTTTCCTCTTGCTGCTTTATAAAGCTGAGGTTGACTGTTCTGAAACTTGTAAGCCTCGAGTAGTTCCTTCTGAGCAGTAACCAAAGCCGGAGAATATAGGACTGCAATAACGCTTCCCCGATAGACATATTCACCAGTAAAATTGACCGGAAGTTGTTCTACTCTTCCTGGAAAATGTGTACTCTGGCTAAATATTAATCGCTCATCTTCCTGAACTTTTCCGTTCAGGCGAATAGTTTTTATCACAGATCCTTTATTTACCACACTTGTGCTCACATTAGCCAATTTCATAGCTGTTGCAGACATGGAAATGGCATCAGGATCAACTCCTTCTTCTTGTTCATCTGAAAGTGGAATCAGTTCCATACCACATATCGGACAATCTCCTGGCTCACTTTTGCGTATCTGTGGGTGCATACTACAAGTCCAGATTTGCTGTTCAATATCTGATTCGGCATGAGCGTGTTCGGATGCTTCAGTTTGACCGAAAACGAACCAACCTATTAGTAACCCCACAAATAATGTGGCAATCCCGCCTATGATCAATGTTTTGATTGATATTTTCATGTGTATAGTGTTTATCTTTTATTGGTCACCGGCTAGCCGGTGCGATCGGTCCGCCGAAGCGGGGTGCCCGACCAGGGGTGCCCGACCAGGAAATTCGCTACAAACCTGATTCATCCCCCGGTGGGTATAATTTAGGATGCTAAAGATTATGCTCATTTCATGTTAATGTTTTTTGGCTGTTAAATAATTGAGCTTAGCTACTGATATATGATGATTGACCTGAGCTGTGGCTTTCAATTTCTGATATTTCAATAGCTGCATTTTCATTCGTAAAACCTCATCGAAATTCTCACCAGAATTACTGTATGCCGAAAACATTAAGCTCAAAACCTGCTCTGTTTCGGTAATTTGTTGTTCATATAAGCGCAGGATACGCAGCTGCTTTTTCTGATCAAAATCTGCCATTTCAAAATCTGTGATGAGGCGGTTTACTTGTTCTTCTTTTTGAAGGATGAATTGCTCTTGCTTCAACTGCGCCTCCTTCTGTGCTGCATTGTACTTATTTCTGAAAATAGGAAGACCAACTGTAAGCATCGGCATCAAAGCGTCTTTTCCATTATCAGGCGGAGCAAGATCACTGCGCTCGCCTACCAACACATAATCCAAACCAACTCCCAGTTTTGGCAAACCTTGTTTTTCTACCAGTTCTTGTTGCTTTTTGCTGGCATCTATCAGAGCATTCAGCTGATGTAGAGATGGATTATTGGATATCAATGAATCTTTATTGAAATCTATTTCAAGAACATTCAATGATTCTTCCAAAATAATTTCTGTCAATTCATCACGATTCAAAAGCTTATTGAAACGAGTAAGAAGCACTCTCCTTTTATGCTGCAGAATTTCAAGATTAGTTTCAGCATCCTTCAGCAGGATATCCACCCTAAGCACATCTGCCATAGGTGTTTCTCCATTTTCAAATTTTGAAGTGGAGATGGATTTGTAGGACTCCAAAACCTTAATATTATCCTCCTCCAATTCCAACCATCTCTCCAGCTCTAAAAGCTGATAATAGGACTCAGCCACTTGATAATAAAGTTTATTCCTTGCTTCCAGAAAAGACTGATACTGGGCTTCTGCATTCAGTGCGGCCTCATCCCCACTCGCCTTCAGAGTTCCAAACCATGGAAACATCTGCGTCAGTGAAAACCTGGCCCGCTGAGGACCCACTCTCGTTTCTACAGGAGAAATGAAATACCCGAAAGAAAAGTTTGGGTCAGGCAGACTTTTCACCTGTGGTATTCGTTCCAAAGCAGCTTCAAAAGCTTTGTATTTTGCCTGAAGTCCGGGGTTTTGGTTCGCTGCCTGATTCTGGTATTCAAGAAGTGATTGGGCGTTTATGATATTAGAAGTTAGAAGGCAGAAAATAGAAATTAGACTAATTGAGAGCCACTCGATAAAAATCTTATCCAAAACATTAATATACCCCAGTTTATTTTTCATAACTCTTCCAGATTAGATGAAATGAATTCAACATTTTACCAATTTCATTGATTTGGACAGCAAGAGTTTCAAACTCCTCTTCCTGTATGAAATTATATTCTATGGCAAATTTTAACCTGTTTTCAGTCTCTGCATTGGATGCCAAAGAAGTAACCAAATGTTGCTTAAATACAGATTCAAACTTCCGTTTAGCCCACCCACCAACGATATTTGATCTTGTAATCTGAGAGGTAAGGGAATACACCTTTTCCTTAAGGAATTTCCGTGTCAACCAGAAAATATCCATAGCCATTTTGAATGACCTCTTGTAGACTTCTAAATCTTTATATGATCTTATCATTTTATTTTTTTTCAAGTCAGAATAGCTATCACCCAACCTTTCTATTTTCTCTATTTATCTTCATTTCCTCTCTCATAGCATACAACACAGGTACGATAAAAATACTTACCAGCGCAAATGCCATTCCTCCGAATGTTGGGATAGCCATAGGCACCATAATATCTGAACCGCGACCAGTAGAAGTCAATACAGGTAAAAGAGCAATCATGGTGGTACTTACAGTCATCAGAGCTGGTTTGATCCGTCTGATTCCTGCTTCTATTACCGCATTTCTGACACCTTCAATGTCTGTGGTTTTATTCCTTGAAAAACTCTGATCAAGATAAGTGGCAATCAATACCCCATCATCAGTGGCTATCCCAAACAATGCAATAAACCCAACCCAAACAGCTACACTCAGATTGATCGTTTTCATTTGAAAAAGCTCACGAATGTTGGTGTCAAACAGGGCAAAATCCACAAACCAACCTTGGCCGTAGAGCCAAATCATGATAAATCCTCCACTAAACGCCATGGCGATTCCCGTGAAGACCATCAGAGAGGTGGTCGTTGATTTGAACTGGAAGTAGAGAATCAGGAATACAATTAGCAATACAACAGGAACGATAATAGATAGTCGTTTCTCTGCGCGAATCTGATTCTCATAATTTCCTGAAAATTTATAATTGACACCTGGTGGCACCATTAGTTCACCACTAGCAATTATCTGTTCGATAATTCGCTGCGCATCATTGACTACTTCTACTTCCGCAAAACCGTCGCGCTTATCGAAAAGCACATAGCCAACTAAAAATGTTTCTTCACTCTTGATGGCTTGGGGTCCTTTCACATAATCTATATCCACTACCTGGCTTAGTGGCACTTGAGCTCCTGTAGGCGTAGGGATCAATACTTTAGCGAGACTTTCAGGATCATCTCTCAGCTCCCTTGGATATCTCACCCTGATGGGATAGCGTTCTCGGCCTTCCACTGTAGTGGAGATTTGCATGCCTCCGATTGCCGTTTCAATGGTCTGCTGTACCTCGTCAACTGTGAGGCCAAATTTCGCAATTTGGTCCCTGTTGATGATCAGATGCATGTATGGTTTACCGACGATCCTATCAGCAAAAACTGCCTCTGCCTTCACAGAGGGAACTGTCTTCAATATATCTTCTAATTGTATCCCAAAATCCTGAATGGATTGTAAATCCGGACCGTAAACTTTTATCCCCATAGGAGCACGCATACCAGTTTGCAACATTACAAGGCGAGTCTCAATGGGTTGCAGCTTAGGGGCAGAAGTAACGCCAGGAATCTTAGTAACCTTCACTATTTCCTCCCAGATATCATCAGGTGTGTTGATCTCTGGCCTCCAGTTTCTAAAATAGCTTCCTTGATCATCCGGTATTAGCTGACTCTTCTCTATGCCGTTTTTCAGCGCATCTTGGTTACTGATAAAAGAACCATCTTTCAATTCGAATTCACCAGCATCATTTACGCGATATCTGACTCGATGACCTCTCTCATCAACCATGTATTCAGATTTATAATTGATGACATTTTCATACATGGAGATTGGTGCCGGATCAAGTGCAGACTCCACCCGTCCCATTTTCCCTACGGTCAGTTCCACTTCTGGAATACTAGTCAACAACATGTCAAGTTGTGCCAGTACTTTTCTATTGTATTGCACACCAGAATGTGGCATTGAAGTGGGCATAAGTAAGAAACCCCCCTCATCAAGTGATGGCATAAATTCCTCTCCAATACCCGGGAAAGCATGACTCAATGATGTCCACAATTTGGTAGATTTCACTTCCAGACCAAGCGTCTGAAGTCCCTTGGGAATGAAACCAAAAACGGAATTAAATCCCAGCCAGATGTTGGCTCCTAATAATAGAAAAATGGCTGGAATTACGAGAAATGTCTTTTTATTGGCCAGACACCATTTTAAAATTGCTTTGTAGTAATACTCAAGTAAACTGAACGTTCCTAATATCAACCCAACGAGCAGGGCCACAAAAATCACATTAGTAAATAAACTTTTACCCGCACCAAGCGGAAGCCAATATTTTGCCAATAACCAAACTACACCAAGTGCAGCCAGGATCAATTCTCCATTTCTAATCAAAATATGATACCAGGATTGTTTTCGTTCATTATTGAAATACCAGTTTTTAAACCATGAAAAACATCCGAATGCAAGCAATAACACTCCAGCCCAAACCTGACCAAAGAACAGACCCAAAACCCCTAGTAAAACCAGAGTTATATCCACCAGATTTTTCAACTTTTGATGTTTGATTCTTGTACCGAAAAACCAATACGCAAGTGTTGGTAAAATCAATAGTGATACAATCAGTGCGGCAATAAGTGCAAAGGTTTTAGTAAAAGCCAATGGACCAAAAAGCTTACCTTCTGCTGCTTGCATGGTAAAGACAGGTATGAAACTAACGATCGTAGTAGATACTGCTGTGAGTATGGCGGATGCGACTTCTGCTGAGCCATTGTAAATCGTTGTGACAAGCTTTTGGCCTTCGGGAGCTTCTTCTATGTGTTTAATGATGTTTTCTGAAAGTATAATCCCCAAATCCACCATAGTGCCGATTGCAATAGCAATACCTGACAAGGCAACAATATTCGCATCTACTCCGAAGTACCGCATAGCAACAAAAACCATTAAAACTGCAATGGGAAGAATGCTGGATATCAATAACGAAGCTCTGAGATTGTAAACCATTACTATTACTACCAGAATAGCAATCAGTATTTCCAGAGAAAGGGCTTCTTCCAGTGTTCCAAGAGTTTCATAAATCAATTCAGACCGATCGTAAAAAGGTATAATGGTCAACTGGCTTTTGGTACCATCAGAAAGCGTTTTGCTGGGTAGACCCGGGGCAATTTCTCTGATCTTGTCTTTTAAGTTGTTAATAACCTCTAAAGGGTTAGCTCCATATCTTGCTACCACTACTCCGCCTACAACTTCTGCACCGTCTTTATCCAGAATTCCTCTTCTGGTTGCTGGCCCAAGGGTGACCTTCCCGATATCTTTTACACGGATGGGCACGTTCTGCTGAACCGCTACAACAGCATTTTCCAAATCCTCAATAGACTTAATATAGCCAAGTCCACGAACCAGATACTCTACCTGATTGAGCTCAATAGTTTTTGCCCCTACATCCTTGTTAGATTGCTTTACTGCCAGCATCACCTTGTGAAGAGGAATGTCATAAGCCAACAGCGCATCGGGGTTAACATCGATTTGATATTCCTGAACAAACCCTCCTATGGAAGCTACCTCCGAAACACCCTCTGTAGCGTTCAACCCATACTTCACATAAAAATCCTGAACACTCCTAATTTCATGTAAATCCCATCCTCCAGTCGGATTACCATTTTGATCTCTGCCTTCAATAGTATACCAATATACCTGACCTAATGCTGTAGCATCCGGACCCAAAGTAGGCTGAACGTCTTCCGGCAGCAACCCTGACGGTATAGAACTGAGCTTCTCCAAAATTCGTGAGCGGCTCCAATAAAACTCTATATCTTCATCGAAAATGATATACACACTTGAAAAACCAAATATCGAAGAACTCCTGATCGATTTTACACCGGGAATACCCAGTAAATAGGTGGTTAGCGGATATGAAATCTGATCCTCAATATCCTGGGGAGAACGCCCCATCCATTGAGTAAAGACAATCTGTTGGTTTTCTCCTATATCTGGAATAGCATCCACAGGAACCGGATCTGATGGCAATGAAATCAAATCCCATATTGAAGATTGACGGTCAAAAGGTGATGTGACTATTCCCCAACCAATGAATAAAATAAGTAACAGCACTGTCACCAGCCTATTTTCTAAGAAAAATTTAATGATACGATTAAGCATAATATGTTTGGAACAAACCTGAAACAAGAGTTCAAAAGGGTAAGTTTACCCACACCTGATTTTAAAATCAGGTAAATATTGGTCGTATCAAATGAGGAAGACTTGGTGTAGGATCGACATGTCCGTAATCACCAGAGGAGGAATATAATCGTTGAAAGAATACGCTAAAACAGAAAAGTGCGGAATTAGAATAGTTGTAGCAAAAGCAACTAAGAAAGGAATACTTATGGAATCATTAACTACAATCGTCTCAAAACTTTCATCCATGGAGTAGGAATCATATTCATTATCGCAGCAAGGGACATTGTTGATATTGGCACCAGTCTCGTGAGAATGCTCGAAATCCTGATCCATATCCGGCATACCACAGTCCATGTGATCATGACCTATCATCACTCTTGACTCTACAGCCATTCCACCACAATAATGTGTGCCTATGGCAAAACTCATCTGGCTTGCCAGCAGTATCAATGAGAGGAATATGGATGTAATATTTTTCACCTATTTACAAAAATAGGTATTTCTAAGTTATTCGGATTTACATAATTCTGATCAAATTTTACTTAATTATGAAATGTTAAGCGCTCATTCTTCGACATTAGTCAATATCAAATCGAGCTTTTTATCAAAAAATCCTTTGTTTACAGGTATTGCCCTACCTGAGATAATTTAAAATCTTTTATCCCTCATTATCAATCACTTAATAAGCGTTTCACAACCTTTACAACTGTTTTTTTTATTTCCTTAATGCTGGTTTGCATTAAAAATCAATTATTATAGCAGCAACAATCATCACAACAGAGGACCTGATGAATTTCAAAATTGAATTGATCAGTGAGTTCAAAAAACTCATGGAAGAGCAATCAGGGCAAACCACCAAAAAATGGCTAAGATCGACGGAGGTACGTAAACTCCTCGGCATCTCTCCAGGTACTCTGCAAAACCTCCGCATTAATAGCACATTGCCATTTACGAAAATAGGAGGAGTAATCTATTACGATTCACAGGACATCAATGAAATGCTCTCCAGTAATCGAGTGGACAACAGCTATTAATCAAATCATGAATTACATCGAGCATCTAAATGCATGGTTCAATATGGCACAGGCTGATGATCGACTCTATCCAAGTCACATCAGCTTGTATATTGCATTATTTCAGATCTGGAATTACAGAAGATTTGAGAACCCTATTTCGATAGCTCGTGAGGATGTAATGCATCTAAGTAAAATTGGATCGAGAACCACCTATCTCAAGTGTATGAATGACCTTTCAAATTGGAAATATTTTGAGTATCAGCCTTCCAAAAATCCTTTTAAAGGAAGCATTATTTACATGTTCAATTTTTGTACAAGTACTGAACATGTAGTAGGCCAAAGCATGACCAAAAAATGGACAAGTACTGGACAAGTGGTAGGCCCTTATATAAACAGTAATAAGCATATAAAACATAAACAGGAACATGACCAATTTTTGAACAAGTATGATGAACCTCTTTGATGAAAAACCAAAAAAAATCTCCGGGAGAATTCCACAAAGCAGATGAATTCCGAACCGTCATTAGCATTAATAATTAACAAATCTAAGGAGCGAGGGCTCGCCAGCATACCCGGGCGTGTGGAGGATTGCGCGTTGGCAAGGTGATTATGCTGGCTTGATTTTTTGTTTCTTTTTCATCTAAGGAAAAAGAAAGGCCACCCCGGCCGGAGTGGGGGACTAAGTGTAAAGAAATCTTCCAGTAGAAGATTTTAACGTAGGGCCAGGTGTTGGGCGGCCAGAAATAACTTTTCCATGTATAATCAAAAAACATCCATAACCTCTAATCCCAATTCGTCATCAAAGACGAAACGAAGTAAAGATCTGGGATTCTCAGTGAGAACTGAGAATTTCTCTTCAGAGAAATTCCCATTCCAGGAAGCCCTCACCATCCTGGACCACTCCGGAAAGAGACTTTATGGAGACCACTTCCAGATCCACGAAGAAGATCACTTGGTAATTTTCAAACTCCTGGTGTACTTCCTTCGCGATACAGAAAACGCCTCCAAACTCAATATCTCATTCAGGAAAGGAATCCTCCTCTCCGGCCCCATTGGTTGTGGCAAAACATCCCTAATGAACCTCATGCGATACATCTCAGCGGCTTATACCCATCATGTGATGAAACCTTGCCGACAAATCACTTTCGAATTCCACAAAGAAGGATTTCCAATCATCGAGAAGTACAGCGATTTCTCATTTGATTCTAGGAATGGCCAGCTGGTGCCCAAAACTTATTGCTTCGATGATATGGGAGCCGAGAACACCATCAAGTATTTTGGTAATGACACAAATGTAATGGCCGAAATCCTCCTCAGTAGGTACGACCAGTTCATAAGCCATGGAATGCTTACCCACATCACAACAAATCTAACCAGCCACCAAATCGAGGAGGCCTATGGGCCAAGAGTTCGCTCCAGGCTCAGGGAGCAGTGTAACCTCATTACATTTTCTTGTGAGGATAAGCGTCATTGAATACTATGATCTATTGAATAATATATTCATTAACGTTCCACATTTAGAATTAACTATAACTAAACTTCACTTTGGATTATTCTCCAAAATAAAATGAAAAAGTCTGATTTAATATCTTGCTTTCTCAATTCGAGCTTGCGTGTAATGGATTATTTATTACTCAACTTAATTGAACAGAATAAACTCGTAGTAAGCAAAAAATAGAATAAACAAAACGATCAATAAAACCAGTGCCCTAGGAATGTATTTAATTAAGTTGCTTTTTTGGATATTCATTTTGGTTCTATTTTTTTGAACAATTTATAAGCTCTATGATCTTTAAAGGGAGCTCATATATTCCAGAAAGGTATAATTGTATTCCCTACACGAAAAAATAGGTTGGATAAACAAGTAACGGTTGTTTTGCCAGTGATAATTATAGAATTAATAAAGAAAAACGAAGAGATTACTAACTTTCTACGTTCTCTTCGCTTTGGCCCTAATGTATCACTGATCGATACTTCGGATTAACCGGAAATTAAATCCGTAGAATAATTCAATCTCCAGCCCCCTAAACAGTACTAACATTTAATGACTCCCTAAATCATAGCAGTACTTTACTTTTACCTTATTGATCTATTTTTTATTTTCTTTATTCCATAGGCTCCTCCAACTATTAATAGCAAACCCAAGCCCCCATCTATTGGAGTAGCAGGAGGTGCTCCCTGAGCAAAAACCGGGATGATTGATAACATCAATGGAAGAAATACTGCAATTCTTATTACTACCTTTTTCATAATATTAGACCTTTGGGTTAATAAATAAATTTTCTAACAGAAACTCCCTCCTTATTAATCAATCTGAGAATGTAAATCTCACCTTTGCTTAGATTGACCTGCCCTGTCCACTTCCCTGAATCAAAAGGTTGATCCTTTAAGGATATTAATGTCTTGCCAGTTATGTCCATAACTTGAATATGGACATTTTCAAATGACTTTCCAGCTTTAATATTTAGCTGCCCACTGTTACCAAAAACTGTCAGTTGATCTTCAATAGATGCATTGAGAATTACAGCTTTTTTAAGTATCAGGTCAATTGTTTCTGTACCTGCTGTCAAGTACAATATAGGAGCACTATCTGTCAAATTATACTCTACTCCCTTATAGTAAGCCAGAATCTGATACTCTGATGGAAAATTTTCGATATCTGCCACTGAGAGTTGATATTGTCCATCAGAAGCCAACTTGTATCCAAGCTTCAACTCTTTGGTCTTAGTTAAAGTCGGCAATCCCTGAATGGCATAATTCTGACCGTCCATAATTGAGTAAAAGGAGAATTGATCATTTCCATTTTTCTTTGGGGCATCGAATTGTACATCCAGACCATCAGTAGCGTCATCTCTAAATCCAAACAGAATTTCGTTGTGATGATGTCCACTTAGGGATAGTTTTAGCTTCACCTGATCATTGCTAAGCCGATAATAATTCTGATCAGAATTAGCACCTGAGGTGGTAGTTTGCATAGCAGGTGTAAAATCAATATTTACATCAGAAGCGACATTAACAAAAAATCCCTGATAACTACCTATAAAACCACTTTCAGCACCTGAATTCCCTTTGTTTCCTTGTCCTCCCCCACTCAAATCGACAGTGTTATTCACGCTTCCTATCGCATTTACCATATAATAATCCCCTGCTCTGTCTGATCCGATATTGGCACCAGCATCATCCCACAGGTAGATTCCGGATACGCTTGTATTGGCAGACAGGAATTGATCTATGGCAATAGCTGCTGCATAAGGATTGGCAATCAGGTTGTAACCGTCATGACCACTAGTACCACTTCCCGTTACAGCCACCGACTGATCTCCAGAGACTAATGAGCCCGTCAATACCACTTCTGGAGAAGCTGAATTATAACCTGCAAAATATCCAACACCCGGGATCAATGAGCCCGTAGGCACTACCCAATCAGAGCCATCCCATGAATAAAGATAATCAGCAGATAGTGCTGAAATATCAGCACCAGACACAGGGGCACCTACAATGCTGTATCCCATATTTCCGGTGGTGTTTCTTTTCACTGTAGCCATGCCTGTGGCACTTCCCATAATTCTCAGTGATGCCCCTGAAGTCACTTCTACATTTCCGGATTGAACTTGTAAGTTATTTACAGCCAGATCATTCGATATGGTAAGATCGCCTTTGATTACCGTATAATCGTCATTAGCCGTGGGGCCTGTAGAGTTACTCCAATTAGAGCCATCCCACACAATGATATCAGTATCATCTCTGGTCAAGGTAATGTCGTCAAAGAAATAGTCATTTGCTTCAGCTCCTGCCTGCACCGCCAAACGGATGGCCGTGGTACTTGCATTGGTTATATTGACCGAAATGCTCATTTTCTGATAACTATCTACGGCACTCCAGTCCGGCCAACCCCGTGAATCTACCGCAGCATCACTGTAGCTGGGAATTTGAGTAACATTGGGGAAAAGAGGAGCCGGTAGTGAACTATTCGAAGCATGAGCGGGTATATTAGAAGCCTTCACATAAAAGGTAAAGGTGTATTTGCCGATACCGAAAGATGATATGTCTATCTCTGTGGTCTGATATTGTATATACCATCCATTCCAGTTTGGTGGTGTTATATTGGCAGTAGAAAGCTTAAATGCCTGACTACCATCCATTCCTTCTCCAGCAGCAAAACCACTATTCACATCATCAAACTGGCTTGCACTGCGAGCTTCGGTTCTGACAAAAACCTGCCCACCATTGAACTGGTAGTTTGCATTGGGCGGAGTAAAACTTCCAAATTCTGAAATAGTAAATCCTGAAGCTGTCTCCATATCCCCATTTGAAACGGGTAAACTCCACTGTGACCATGCCCAATTAGCCAGCAGAAATGCGAAAAAAGAAAAGATCAGTTTTTTCATAAATGATATTGTTAAGAGGTTAATGACCTGAAGACAGGTGAGTCAAAACACTTTGCTTTCAGATTGAGGTAAACTTAAGCCGACTCTTAGATCGCAAGGGGTCATATTTATTCCATAAAAGGGACTCAAATTGTTAAATATGAAAAATACAATTTGAGACATCATGACTCTGAAAAATTAATGATCCACATTTTAGAGATGAATTAGTCCTCCTGAGAGAATTTGGTAAAACCACTCAGATATTTACATATAGGTAGGAATAGATAAGTTGTATTTACTCAATTTTCACTGAGGGTTCTTCGCTGAGATAGCCCAGTGATTGCAAAAATAAATCGGCTGAGGAAAGTGTCTTTTTATAATACTCAAAATGAGCATGGTTAAAAAAACCATGAGGCTGGTTTTCATACAATTTCAAATCACACCGACTCCCGAGCTTTTGCATGATTCGCTGATAATATTTAGCTGTTTCCACAGGAATAAGGTTATCGCTGGTACCCAAAAATATGATGGTAGGTGGTACGCCTGCTTTTAGGTTATGTAGTGGTGAGAAATCTTTATATGCTTCACCTATTCTGCTATAACCATATCCACCAGGACCATTGTCGATGACCGGGTTAAATAGCACCAAAGCATCCGGCACACTGCTGATTGAAAGATCATCAGATACATCATTATAACTCTGGATCAAAGCAGTAGCTGCAGCTAGATGCCCTCCAGCAGAGCCTCCCACAGCAATTATTTTGGTAGAATCAATGCAGAATTTACGCGCATTTTTCTTCATAAACCTGACAGCTGACTTTGCATCCATTAGTGATTCAAATGGTGTGGACTGATGATTTCTTTCGATTCTGTAATCAGCAAGAACACATACCATCCCTCTTTTTGAAAAGTAATTTGCCTGATGAATAAAATGTGATCTGTTTCCCTCTATCCACCCTCCTCCAAAAAAAAAGATCATGCCCGGGTAAGTATTACCTTCGTCAATATGCTCTGGGTAGCGTATTTCCAGAAACAATTGTATAGTATCTATCTCTTTATAAACTACCAGCTGCTGGGCACTGATCGTGAGGCAGAGTAATAGGAACAGAGTCGAAATTTTCTCCCGCATAGATATGCAATTTTGAGTTAGTGCTCGCTTACACGTTTAGGTGCATAAAGTGTATCAAGTGAATAGATTGCCTCAGCAAAATTTTTACCAAGATCAATATAACCGAAAGTGTCATAATGATAGGGATCGGAGTATTGATAATCTTTGGTTGACCTGACAATTGCGGCATTTTTATCATTTCTAACAAACTCTTCCTGCGCATATTGAACTAACTCTCCGTACGGCCATGTTTTACCATTGTTATCCAGACCTGAGTCAGATATTTTTCCTATCACCACAGGGAGATCATCATCGCGAAAAGTAGCCCTGATTAAATCCATTAAGCGCTTTAAGTTGTAAGAATACCTTTTTGGAATATCTTCAGAAATGATGGCATCACTCTCTCCCTGCATCCAGACAATGCCCGCAGGCACGAGTTGATCAGGTATCCCATTGTCATTGATGTCCAAGTTTGACAAGGCTGAATTGACAGTCTTGAGAAAATAGTCAAACTGGTTGTCGCCTGATTGAAAATCAATCTCCCAACAACCAAATGTACGGGCGGCCAGACTGTCGATAGAAGAACCTCCTTTGGCATATTTGATAATGGCAATTTTTTCATCAGGATAAAGTCGTTTTATGGTCTTGGCAAATGATAATTCAGGACCAAACTTATGAGAAAGCATATTTTTCACTCCATCTGAATTGAATCCAGAACCATGCCCAGGCTCTAAATGTTCCCACTTTCCCATTCCACCTTTATCATCATTATCTCCTGTAGGATTCCCATCAAATATCCAAATATCCACATCAACACTGAGAAGCGAATCGGGCAACTCTCTAACAAGTCCGTGACCTGCCATATTGGACTGGCCACCCAGAAAGTATAATCTGAATACTTCACTTTCCGCAGATGTTTGATCAGTAGCGATCATTCCAGTTATTAAAAACCCGATGAAAAACAATATTGATATGACTATTTTCATTGCTCTAGTGATTTAAATATAGAATTTGATTCTTTGATGCCATGGAGGGGTTTGAACTAGTTAATTCACTTTTAATTTTTTAATTATAGAATGTCCTTCCTTGTCAAAAAATTGTAAAACATAAAGTCCCGCAGGAATTTGAAGGGTTATGTGGTCGGTATCTTCATCTACCATTATTTGTTCACCATTCAGAGTAAATAGAGCGACTTCCCTGACCTGATGATTGAAATAAACTTCCTGATAGCATGGGTTTGGATATGCTTCCAGATTGTTTTCAAATAATCCAAGCACTAGCACATTGTTGCATGGGTTTTCTAAATCTGGTAATGAATTGACCATGTTAATCTGTCGATCTTCGAGTGTATCAATAATAAGTGTCTTCTGCTCAATACCACAATCTGTTGCTTCTGAAAATCTAAAGCTATATGGATTGTAGGAATAGGTATAGTTCAGCTTATTATCGAAAGTGGAAGAAAAGGGATGCATCGGAAGTCCATTTAACCTAATATGATTTTCGGTATAACCTACCTGGTTGTATTCAAAACGAGTAACCTTTTCAGAAAATGTATTCAGGTAAATAACTGAATCTGACAAGAATACTGGAGAATTATCTACAGAGGTACCATCTGAATTATAAGTCTTAAACATTCCATCCATAATTGGTTGATTCTGATCTTTTAGATTTAAATGGTTTTGGATATTTAAGAGTAATGAATCATTTTCGGTAGTCCAGCTATCGATATAAGGATATAAATATCTGCCATTTTCCTGACCATAGTGAGTTGCAAGGATCAAATTGGCTAGTCTTTCGCCAAGAGCCTTTTTCTGATAGGGGTGAATATCTTCCTTGTCCCCAATATCCATTGCACTTACCACAAAGAAATTGTCTAATGACTCTGCCGCTAATAATTGTTCATTGCGTGTTTTGCTAAAATTATTCCATTTATAGCCTGCCAGCAGAGTCGTATAAACAGAAAAATCATTTCCCCACCTATTTTGCCAAGCATTGAAACATGCGAGTGTCTTCTCAGCATAGTTGGCAGGATTTCCACTGTTGGCTTCCCCCTGATAAAACAAGACGCCTGAAATTGCATATGGTATTAGAGGGGAAATCATCGCATTAAAATGAGAAGTTGTTGGAATTTCGTTAGCTATTGAAGAGCTCTCAGCTTCCTTGGGAGACCATAATTCTATTTCCGTTCCTCCAACTGCAGATACAACAATTCCGATTGGATAATTCAGTTTCTTGTGTAGGTTTCTTCCCGTGTAATAAGGAACAGCTGCCTGATATTGAATCATATCTTCATATGATAGCATTTTATTCCATTTTCCGTTTATCCATGAAGGTGAATCTATCATTCGCTCTTCTCTGTTTGACAACTTATAATCGATTCTAAATATTCTTAAATTTTCAAACGAATCAGCTTGAAGAGAATCCAGATTATCTACTTTCTGAGTAGTTGGATCGATTGACTGATTGATCGTCCAGCCCATATTTGACTGGCCTGAAGCTACCCATACATCCCCGAGAACGAGACCTTTGAAAGTCCTGGAGTTTGACTCAGACTTGATCTTCAACTCATAATCCTGATTAAATTCGAGTGCATTTTCCAATTCCACCATCCAATACCCATCAGCAGCTACCAAACTAGAATTGCTCACTCCAGCTATGGAACATGTTACTTCGTTACCCGGTTTGTCATATCCCCATATTTTTATCGGTTGAGATTGTTGTATTACGGCATTGTCGGTAAACAGGCTATTCACCCAAATTTGCCCTAAAGTGATGTGAGCAAATGCTAATTGAAATGCGATAACCATATTCACCACAATGGCTTTTTTCCACCAAACACAACTTACATTTTTCATCCTGAGGATATTTCAGATTCCTTATTAATTGTATTCCGCTCAAAGTAAATTCAAGATGTAGAGTAAGAGGTATCAGTTTTGTTCCTTACTGGTCTAGGGAATTGTTTAGATTATAATTTAATCGATGTTATAACCAGATAATGATGCACAGTTTCAATAATAAGATTATCAGGAAAGCAATGACTAGGTTTACATTTCCTGTGACAAGAAAAAAGACGGGAAGAATATTTTCAAATTAAAAAAAGTAAGGTTGGTTTGAAGTCTCCTTATAACCAACCTTACTTATGAAATAAACTACAATTAATCAGTGATTAAATCACTTTTGAATCATGACCTTGAAATTTTCAACTTGATCATCCGCAATCACCTGCAGGAATACCATTCCACTGATATTCAACGCTCCAACATCAATACTCGATTGATTTTTGTCGGTAGTGAAATGTTTTAGAACTCTTCCTGTTGCATCGATCAACTTAATCATTTTCTGACCATCCGTATCTGGAAGATCGATATTCAAAATATTCGAAACAGGGTTAGGATAAACTGCTATTTCAGTGTTGACATCTACCAACAAATCTTCATCCGCTATTCTTGCAGAACCATCAACTGTCAAGCTGATACTTCTTATTTCATGAATTTCATTGGCGTCATTCGATATGTTGATAAACAACTCGAAACTATCACCTGTAATTCCCGAAACAGTCATGGTCCCCATATTACCGAAATCATCATACGCCTCGAAAAATACCTGAGTAGCTCCTCCATCTATGCTATAAGTAATGCTCATGAAATCATCTGCTTCCATTCCACCTACTTCCAGTGGTTGCATAGACAAGGTAGCACTGCTGGCACAAGACATATCAATCGCTCCTGAGCTGTATGTGTAGTCAGCATTCTTGATCTTAACGTTAGGAATGCTCCACGGAAGATCATCGCTACCAGTGCAGCCACTGCCACTCGGTGAATTCACATCAAACCCACAATTAGCAGTAAATGAACCTCCATCTGTGGTGTTCACTGTTACGGTAAAGGTCACCGTACCAGCTCCGGACGCAGTAATCTCGCCGGTAGTCGGATTGATCGTGGCTATGCCACTCGTTCCACCACTCCATACTACACTCGAAACATTGTCCGCTCCTACAGGCTCGATAGACTCTGTTAATGTAAGCACGTCTCCCACGGTCATCGACGAAGGACAGTTGGTGATACTCACACCTGTTACTGGCTGTGGAACCGTATTCACATCAAACCCGCAATTAGCAATAAATGAACCTCCATCAATGGTATTCACTGTTACAGTAAAGGTCACCGGACCTGCTCCAGTCGCAGTAATCTCTCCGGTAGTCGGATTGATCGTGGCTATGCCACTCGTTCCACCACTCCA
>JAUIAO010000001.1 GCA_030425425.1 Bacteroidia bacterium
GTTACATTGTAACCTCTGGCTTGAAGTAGTTTTCCTAATGATGCTGAGATGATTCCTTTACCTAGCGAAGAAGTTACGCCTCCCGTAACAAAAATGTATTTGACCTTGGACATGAATTGTGATCTTTGATATAGTTACGGGGTGCAAAGATAGATTATTTACTTTCAAATAATAGACTGTGCTTATTTATTGTTGAGGGGAATTCGATAAGTGAATGAGGCTCCGAAATAACTGGTATTTTCCAATTCTACAATCTCGCCAGGGAGGCTTACAGGCATGCTGTATGAATAACTAAACATAAAAGAAAATCTATCGGCTTGTAGAATTAAAGGCAAGCTGAAATTGTAATTCATGATACCGTATCTGTTTTCAACTGTCGTGAGCTGATTGAGAGCTAAATTTTCCAACTCACTATGTGTCTCTAGAAATCGATCTAAATCACCGATTGGCGTCCTGTTTTGATGTCTGGGTTTTCTACTTTCTGGGTCTAAAATTCTTTTTAGTATATCTTGATCACGTGCATCTAGTGATTCAAAATAGGTGATAAAATCTTCAGTATTTTGAAGTGATTTGATCGTGAAATAAATCTTGCTTAGTTCAATATCAGATTCTGGAAGCCTGACGATTACATCAGAATTTCCAAAAAATGTGGTTATTGATGGATTGAGTCTCACCTTCTTAAATTTCCAGAAACTTTTCAAATTTACATTTCCGCTTATTGTTCCTATTAAACGGTGTGCTGTTTCTTTTCCAAATAAAAAACTATAGTCGAGAGATACAAACCCTCTTTTTCTGGTATAGGATATAGAACTCCCCAAACTATTGTTAAGCGTGCTTTCTGTGTCGTTGTGATATAGCCAGCGCTCATAGGAGGGAGTAATTAAGAAGTTCTTTTTTGAAATCAGGTAGCCAGCTGAAAATATAGAAAGCGAATAATCAAAAGTAGAATCTGTATCAATGAACCCTGTATAATCAGCAAATAACCCGCTACTATGATAATATGCCAATCCGGGAGAAATACTTCGTTGGTTAAATCCGTAATTCCTGCCAGCACTCAGTACATCACTGTTGTAACTCAACCGGGTATTAAACTCAGAATACTTCATAGGGTATTCTTCAGCCAAAATACTCTCAAACAGGTTGTACAAACTGAGTGAGTCCATTTCTGCTTCCAGCAAGTCAAATTGTTCTTCCCAGGACAAACTGTCCGATTGGCTGTAAGAAAAGTAAGAACAATTGATGCAAATTAAAGTATATACAATCTTTTTTAGCAATTGATTACAGGTAGTTTAAATAGTATTAGTTATTCCGCTTACGCTGCATGTTGTTCTCGTTCATCATTCTTTTCTGTCTTAGCTGATCTTGCTGGCTTTTTTGTTCTTTTACTCTTTGGATCAACATCTGCCGAAAATCATCCTCAGCTTTTTTCAGACTCATGACTTGTCTTGTAGAGATTACCTTCTGCATCCGCTCGGAATAGTTTTTTTCCAGATCTAGCTGTCTTTGTTTGATCTGCATTCCTTTTTCCAGCATCCTTTTGTTTTCAGCATCACTTGCAGTTTTAGGATCATGAGAAGTTCTTAATTGCCTAAACTCCTGACGAAGTTCTACCTGTTTTTGAGAGAATTCCCTGTAAACAGGCCAGAATTTTTCCGCTTGTTCTGGGGTGAGGTTCAACCTTTCTGTGATCAGAGCGATTTTAGCAGCTTCCACTTTCTCCATGATAGTGGTCTGATCCTGACCATAACTAATGGTCAATAACAAGCTTAGTATGATTGAATAAATGTATTTCATAACTATTGGCTTTAAATTTCTTCAATATTTAATTCAAGATCAAATTGATCCAATATTTGGTCCAGGTCGTTGTTCTCCAGATCTATATTTTCTATCATATCTTCTCCGTCCAATAGCAAATCAGGAGAACCACTGATTCCTGCTATATCGTATTCGTTTATATCTGTATATTCCAGATAATCAAGTATTTCAGACGAGGAAAGCTGTGCTATCAGCTCAGATGAAGAAGGATTTTCTTGATTTGGGATGATTAGATACCCAATAGCAAAAATCACTAGCAAAGTAGGCACCGTGGCCCACTTCAATACAGGAAGATATACTTCCCTTTTTCGGTCACCTCTTACTCGATCCTGAATCCTACTTTCTAGTTTGTCGAAGTAGTCCTCTGACACCTGAAAAGGCGCTGCTATTTTTTGTTTTTCAAGATTGATCTTTTTCATTTCGCCTATTGGATGATCTAAATAATAAAAGGTTTAATCGTTCGTTATAAAATCTTCAATTTTTTTTACGGCATGGTGATAACTCGCTTTGAGTGCTCCGGTACTAGTGCCAGTAATTTCTGAGATCTCATCAAATTTCATTTCATCGAAATATTTCATATTAAATACGAGTCTTTGTTTTTCAGGAAGCTTCAAAATTGCTTTCTGTAATTTGATCTGGATTTCGTCACCACCTATTCCATCTCCGGCATCTATTTTTTCTGACAGTTCTGCTGCCACATCATTGATTGGCACAAAGAATCTGCGCTTTTTCTTATTTAGAAAATTGAGACATTCATTGGTGGCAATTCTATAAATCCAGGTATATAACTTCGAGTCAGCTCTGAAGTTGGTCAAACCTTTCCATACCTTTATGAAAACCGTCTGAGTCAGATCATCCGCATCATCATGATCAATCACCATTTTACGCACATGCCAATAGATTCTTTCCTGGTAGGCTTTTACCAATAGGTTGAATCCGTAATCGCGCGTATCTTCATTCAGTATCTTCGATATGATGAACGAGTCTTCCAAGTATTATCAGGTAATTTCTTGTTTAGATATCAAAAATCAGGAATAGTTTAATCGTAGAAAAAATTTATTCGATCAAAACAGAATTATTTAATTGTTGTTACATTTAATGTTATTGTAAATTTTTTCAATTTATGGGAATATCGGAAGACATTAAACAGTCAAAATTTAAGTCTGAACTGAACAAAGCCATCATCAATATCATATACACCAACAATTGGCTTCAGCAGAAACAGGTGCAAATGTTTAAGCCGTATGGATTGACTTTGCCTCAATACAACATTTTGAGGATTCTCAGAGGGCAGCACCCCAAACCTGCAACCGTAAATTTGTTGATCGAGCGTATGCTGGACAAGAGTTCGAATGCGTCTAGAATCGTGGATAAATTGGAGTCAAAGAATCTGGTAGCACGGAAACAATGCTCAGATGACCGAAGAGCTGTTGATGTTTTTATAACTTCTGAAGGATTAAATACGCTGGATCAGATCGATGCACAATTATCGGAATGGGAGGGTAGCTTGAAAGGGTTGAATGAAGAGGATTGTAAAAACTTAAATGATATGCTTGACCGGATCAGATCCTCAATTGAGGAGTAAAAAAAGGCTTTCATTTCATGAAAGCCTGTAAGTGGATAAATTATAACTCTTTTAAGAACTCGATAAAACCGGCATTTTTTCCCTTAGGTCTGACCACAAGCATTGGCACGTCCGTATTTACCTGAATTAGCCTCTCAGCTTTACTACCAATAAATAACGCCGTGGTAGCTGTTCTGCCTTTAGCCCCTACAACGATCAAAGTGCAATCCATTTTTAGGGCTGTTTTGTATATGTCATGAATGATGTCATCATCCTTGTCCAAAGAATAAACTGGTTCTAGCTCGATTCCTGAGGTATCAAATTCCGACATGAATTTCTCATAGTCATTGCCAGTATGAGCTTGCATAATCTCGGCAAATTCGTCAAATGACTTACCTGTATAATGATATCCCACTGGAACCTGGAAAACATTCTGAATTGTGAGTTTTTTATGGGATGGACCTTCTTTTACCATGGAGATGGCTTTGTCCATTGCATTTTTTGAATAATCTGAAAAATCAGTGGGCACGAGTATATTGGACAAATCAAATTTTGTATTTTGAGGAACGATCAGCATCGAACAGCCAACTCGCCTGGCAATCCTGTTCACAAGTACTCCACCGTCATCTTTGTCGTGCTTTCTCCCCAATACAATCAAGTCGATATCATCATCCGCTGTGTGCTTCAAAAGCGTTTTCGTAACACTTCCTTGCTCTACAATTACTTTTAGTATTACCTTGGTCTTATCTGATTTGAAACAATCGTCTATCGTGTTTTGTAATGTGGCTTTTCTTTCTTCTAAAGCCTTGTCCAAAATATCTGGAAACTCTTGTTTTAGACTTTCAGGCACTTGAATCTCCCGAATTACATTCAGAAAATATACTACTTCAGTATCCGATGACTGACTGATATCACATGCTGCTTTAATAAGGTCTTTGTCCATTTCGGACTGATCCAGACCAACGAGTAGTTTTTTATAGGGGTATCTATTCATTAGAGAATGAAAAATTTTTCCACAAAATTACAATCAATTGTTGTAATCCATTTACTCCGGATAATGTTTCAATTCTCTGATTTTAATTTTTTCATCGATCTTGCCCAATATTCTATCGAAATTGAAGTGTGATTCTTCTTTTATAAAAATTTTATTGGGTTACAAAGTGGAAATAAAATCTGCAACTTGTTCCATCTGCTCTTTGCTTACTGCAGGGAAATTTGCAATTCGGATATGATCCTCTTTATAAGCTCCATATCCTTTTCCCATAATCCATCCTTTTGTTTTCAGCGTATCTAGTATTTCAGTGTTGCCATTTTTTGTTTCTGCTACAACCACCGTTTTGGAACGATTGACTTTTTGTTTGACAAAAGGAGTGAGGGATTTAGAATTTTCAATGGCCTGATAAAGAATTGCTGCTTTATATGCGGTCTCAGACTGAATCATCTTTACAGGCCTATTGATCATGTCCTCAGCCACTTTACCGAGAAGGTATATACTGAGTATATTAGGGGTTTCAGGTGTTTGATTTTTGTCTCCGGCACTTTTCAATTGTGCTAAATCATGGTAACTACCCGTAACAAGTCCCGAACCTTTTACCTTTTCATAATGGTTCAAGCATTTTTTATTGACGACCCAGACACCCAGACCGGCAGGAAGTCCGAAGCACTTCTGAACAGAGAAATATGCGGTATCAACTAACTCAAGATTTATAGGTACGGCCGGAAAAGCACTTACACCGTCTAAAGCAATAATTTTATCAGGATGATCAGCTCGCAGTTGTTTTATGTTATTTTGATCAAAAGCGTATCCTGTGCTGGTTTCATTGAGGGTAATTGAGATCAGCTCGGTGTTGTCTGGAACTGACAAGTTTTCGAATTCCAGGCCCTCTCCAGCCCTGGTGATTGATGAGGCCTTTTGATAACTGATAGCGAAATTGTAAAACTTCTCTGAAAATGCTCCATTCACAAAATGATGTGATTTGTTTTGCACCAAGTTCTGAATGATTCGTTCCCAAATTTCATTTGCTGATGAAGTAAAGTAGATTTCATAGCCATCAGGAACAGATAAAAGATTTTTAAGAGATTCTCGGGTGTTTTTGAAAATATCAGAAAAAGCATTGCTTCTGTGGGAAATGCTGGGAATGTTTTCTTTAAACGCTGTTTTCAAATGATCCTCTACCGTGAAATACATTTGAGAAGGACCAGGAGTGAAAAAGGTTTTATAATTCATCATCATTGTCAATTCTTTAATAGTTTTGCAAATGTGGAATTTCGTAGTATTTAAACCTAACAGTTTAACTATACCGAGTGAAGTGGGATGGCAAAATTGGGCCTCATACTGGTTTAACCAGTACCTCGTTCTTTCAGTCCAGGATAACAGAGGATCTTTGACCCATCATCACAGCTCAAATCCTTACTTAATAGGGGTTTAAATTCAGAAGTTTCACAAAATAAAAAAGCTTTCGGTTTCGAAAGCTTTTTTTGTTTTTTAGGCTCTTGTTTCCATCCACTTGAAAGTCCTGTTCACAATTTTCAATGCCAGTTTGACTTTCTTAACGCTTATCATTTCGTGAGATTCGTCATACATGGTCACACCATCAGCAAAAAGGACTATTTGAGGAAACTCTCGTGGAATATCTGCTAGTGAGCAAATTGCTTCATATATTTCTTTGGATGCCAGATCATCCACAATGCAGGTATCCAGCATGTCTGAAGATATAGACCAGTTTTCTTCTAATTCTATTTTCTTTTCAATACTTTCCGGAGATGACGCACGATGAATGAAAACCAAAACTGGTTTTCGTTTAGAGTCCTCGACAACTGCTTTCAGATCAGAGTTAGAGGATATCTGCTTCCATCGGGGAATAGGATTGTTCATTGGCATATTTTGTACACGAGATTACTAAAATACTAATTGAATTTAAAATTGGTACTTAATATTCAAAATTCTTTGAATTAATCCTTAATATAAAACCCTGAATCTGATAGTTTCAGGAATTGACTTCAGTCTATCGATAATGTCCTCATCATATCCTTTATTGATGTCTGTGATCACATATCCGATTACTTCGTTGGTTTTTAGGTACTGACCAACGATGTTCAGGTCATGGGCTGCAAGTTCATTATTGATTTTTGCCAACACTCCAGGTTCGTTTCTGTGAATATGTATAAATCTATGAGCGTTTTGCAATGATGGTAAGACTATATTCGGGAAGTTGACACTATTACTTGTAGACCCTGTATTGATATATTCAATGATTTTACCAGGTACAAAGTCTGCTATATTTTCCTGTGCTTCCAATGTGCTACCACCAATATGAGGAGAAAGAATGGTGTTCGGCATTCCTCTCAGTTCAGAGACGAATTCTTCATCATTACTTTTTGGCTCTACTGGGAATACATCTACTCCTGCACCTTTGATCTTGCCAGACTCAATATACTTTCTTAATGCAGGAACTTCAATCACCGGTCCTCTTGCCAGGTTTAGGAAAATCACACCATCCTTCATCTGAGAAAAATGCTCTTCAGTAAGGAATTGTTTGTTTTCTGGACGCCCATCAATATGTAATGAAATAATGTCTGAAGTTTCAAGCAGTTCTTCTATGGTTTTGCATTGTGTAGCATTTCCCAAAGCAAGTTTTTCTTCCAAATCGTAGAATTGAACCACTAAACCAAGCGACTCAGCAAGTACTGACAATTGAGCGCCAATATTCCCATAACCGATAATACCGAGCTTTTTACCTCTCACTTCGAAGCTTCCAGAAGCTGATTTATCCCATTTGCCCTGATGCATAAGCACCGACTTATCAGGAATGTTTCTCATAAGCATGATGATCTCAGCAATTGCCAGCTCTACCACCGATCGGGTATTTGAAAAAGGTGCGTTGAATACGGCGATACCCTTTCTTTGGCATTCAGTAAGATCTATCTGGTTCGTTCCAATACAAAATGCCCCAACGCCGAGTAGTCTATTGGCATTGTCTAATACGCGTTTTGTGATATTCGTTTTTGAGCGAATTCCAATGATTGAAACGTCCTTGATGGCCTCTACCAATTCATCCTCATCCATCCCGGCTGAGTGAACAGTTACATTGTAGCCTTCGTTTTCTAGTTTTTTAATTCCATGCGGATGAATGTTTTCCAGTAATAAAACATTGATCCTGCTTTTTGGGAATGAAATCGCTCTTTCCATATTATTTAAAAACAAAAATTCATCTAAACTGGGTGCTTCGTGATCAGCCAGCTCTACTACACTTTCTCTTTTCACATTCTCCGTGAACGCATAAAAAGTTGTCGCCGCACCCTCTTTTTTAATTTCATAATCTGTATATCCATCTCCAAGCACGCAAATCTCTCCCTGTAGATTTAGAGATTTAACCACTTTAGGCTTCCCACCGTTTTTTGATAGTACATTTTCAGAGTCAAAACCTATGATATTGCCTTGATCATCAAATGTGAACTCATTTGCATATACATGGTTTTGTGAGATTCCATATTCAGCCACAATTGGTACTATGAAATCTTTAAATCCATTAGATAATATATAAATCTGTTGAGCATACTTTTTAATGTATTGTTTGTTTCTTTTAAAAGAAACGGAGACTTGCTTACTCAATCTGTCAACTAATTCTGGTAAATGTTCCTGATGTGCTTTGAGAATATCTAATCTTTGTTCGAGTGATTCTCTAAAGGATAATTTACCTTCCATACCCAAATCAGTAATCTCTTTGATTTTCTTCAAAGATTCTTTAGCATCTGGCTTGCCTTTCAGGGAAATCTCACAAAGTACATCTAACGCCTCAACTCGGGTAAAAGTACTGTCAAAATCTATTATTATATGTTTTTGATTTTCCATAAGTTCGTGTCGAAAGCGGCAAAATTAATGACATGCATGGCTTATAAAACAATCCTCTTCATTTTCTTTATTAATTTTTTGAGAATGCCCATTTTAGGGCAGGGTGACAGTGCTATTGTTTTGCTAAACCTTGAATTCAAAGTAGATAGTATTGTTGAGAATGGTATATTAAACGAGGCATTTCCAGGCTGTATAGTGTATGCCGCCAGAGGTGAAAATGTCCTTTTGAAAAAGTCCTACGGATTTCATACTTATGACAGCTTAAGGCCTGTATTCATTTCGGATATATACGATTTAGCATCTGTAACTAAAATTTTGGCTTCCACATTAGCAATCATGAAGCTTTACGATGAAGATTTGATAGTCCTGGATGCTCCGTTAAAACAATACGTGAAAGGTCTGGGACTTAGAAAAATCAGAAACCTGACCATTAGGAAGTGCCTATCACATGAGGCGGGTCTTCAAAGTTGGATTCCGTATTATAAGGAATGGAGAAAAGAAAATGGAGCATTCAAAAGGAATACAATTTCTAATAATTACTCGGACAAATTTCCATATCAGATTGCTCCGGACTTATATCTACATAGAGATATCTACCAGAAAATAAAGCGAATGATCAAGAAAGCAACGGTGCAGAAAAGCCCTGAATATCTATACTCCGGGTTGTTTTTTTATCTGGTTCCCGAAATCGTAGAGAACATCACTAATATGTCAATAGATGATTACCTGAGAAAAAACTTTTATCTGCCACTTAATTTGTCCACAACTTTGTATGATCCAGTCAACAAGTTTGATTTAAACAGAATAGTGCCGACAGAAATCGATACTTTTTTTAGAAATGAACCAATTCATGGGAAGGTTCATGACGAAGGAGCAATTCTTATGAAAGGCGTATCGGGCAATGCAGGACTTTTCAGCTCTATCAATGACCTTGAAATACTCAGCAAGATGCTCCTGAACAATGGAAGTTATGGCGGAAAAGAGTACCTCAAACCCGGAACAATCAATTTGTTTACTTCCTACCAAAACCCTCAGAATGAAAATAGGAGAGGTCTGGGGTTTGATAAACCGCTATTGGAGTACGATGAAAGACTAAGTAGTGTAGCAAAGTCAGCATCAATATATAGCTATGGACATACCGGGTACACCGGTACTTTGTTTTGGGTAGACCCCAAAAGCGAAGTTGTCTTTATTTTTCTATCCAACAGAGTATATCCTAATCGCACGCACAAAGCATTGTATCAACTCAACATTCGTCCGACTATTCATCAATTAATTTATGATTATCTTGGGCTTTCAAATGGTTTTTGACGTCTTTTTCAGGAACAATTCTATTTTCAAGCTGTTATTTTCATGGGCTTGAGTTAATCTTTAAAATCAAATTGTTTTGAGTATCCATTGGATAGACCTTCTGGTTTTTGTTGTCTATATGATTGCAATGCTGGGAGTAGGAGTGTTTTTTCTCAATAAGAATGAGAGTACGGATGATTATTATGTAGGTGGGCGAACGATGAGTTCGTGGCATGTAGGTCTGTCAGTTGTCGCTACAGATGTCGGTGGAGGTTTTTCTATCGGATTAGGGGGGTTAGGTTTTACTATGGGTATTTCTGGTTCGTGGATGCTCCTGACTGGTCTGGTAGGAGCATGGTTATCTGCAGTAATACTTATCCCACGACTTAGCAACCTACCAGAATTTAAAAAGCTCCTTACTTTCCCTCAGATTTTTCACATTTTTTACGATAAGAAAACAGCTCTTCTTGCAGGAGTGATTTCAGCTATTGGGTATACAGGTTTTACAAGTTCTCAGCTTTTAGCCGGTGCAAAACTGGCATCCTCTACTTTTGATGATCTCAATTTACAGACTGCATTAATTATTATGGGAGTAATCGCGGTTTTGTACACAGTAATGGGAGGATTAAAAGCTGTCATTTATACAGATACTATTCAGTGGGGTTTATTGCTTAGTGGCTTGATATTCATTGGCATACCAATGGGTTACATGAGTATTGGAGGCATTGAGGGTTTGAGAAGTTCTTTGCCCAGAGACTTTCTAACCTTGAATAACCTTACATGGCAAGACATGATTAATTGGGCAATAACAATCATTCCGATTTGGTTCGTGGGGATGACCCTGTACCAGCGTATTTATGCGTGTAAAAATCAAAAAGAAGCCCAAAAAGCCTGGTATATCGCAGGATTATTTGAGTATCCGATAATGGCATTTATGGGAGTGCTGCTGGGGTTATTCTCACGCGTTGCGGCAGATAATGGAATGTTTGAGTATTTAGGTTTTGCCTCCGCAAGCGGAATGGATGCTGAAACGGGCTTGCCAATGTTACTTAGGACCATATTACCCGTAGGTCTTATGGGGCTGATGATGTCAGCTTACTTTTCAGCTGTATTATCTACTGCAGATAGTTGTTTGATGGCGGCATCTGGTAATCTGGTCACAGATATCATAGGCTTTAAAAACGTCAGTCAGAAGCGCTTTCTGAGAGTTTCTCAAATAATTACCTTTGCAATCGGAGCATTGGCATTGGTATTAGCTTCCTTGATGCAGAGTGTATTGGAGCTTATGCTCTATTCTTATGCTTTCATGGTTTCTGGTTTGTTAGTTCCCGTGATAGGAGGACTTTTCTCAACCAAACCAAACCCTGATGCAGCCTTTTGGTCTATGCTGTCAGGTGGAATGGTGACGGTTTCGTTAATCGTATTTACAGATCAGCTTCCTTTGGGATTAGATGCTAATATCTATGGAATATTGGTGTCCCTGATCGTATTTCTGGTTTTTAATCAATTCAAAATAAACAATAAATAAATGTTGGAATTTCATGCATACGGGCCATCAGATACTGTTGGCTTCATAGAAATTAATCAAATAAGCGAGTTTCTTCACAATCACCTGGATGAGTACGGTGATGAAAAAGAAGATATTCAAAAGGCGATCAATTACGCACTTAACAAGGGAATTACTCCAGGAGGTTTTGTGCTAATTGGCAAGGAAGACAATGATATAATAGGAGCAGTGGTAGTGAATAAAACCGGAATGGATGGCTACATTCCTGAAAACATTCTCGTCTACATCGCTACACATAGAGAAAAACGTGGTAAAGGATATGGTAAAGCGTTGATGACCAAAGCAATTGAAATGGCAGATGGTGACATTGCATTGCATGTAGAACCTAATAATCCTGCAAAAATATTGTATGAGAAGCTTGGGTTTACCAATAAGTACCTTGAAATGAGGTTGATTAAGAATTGATAAAATCCAATGAAAACAATCATCTCTGAAGCCACTGAGCTCAGAAAATATCTACATGCTCATCCGGAAGTAAGTTCTCAAGAGCAGCAAACTTCAGCATACCTGAAGAATTTGATTCGTCAACATTGTACATATGACGAATTGATCGAATTTGAAAATTATGGCTTTGCAGTGGTTTTTAATGGTGAGAAAAAAGGACAATCAATACTCGTCAGAGCAGATTTTGATGCGCTTCCTATACAGGAAATCAACGATTTTGATCATCGCTCCACAGTTTCCGGTGTGAGTCATAAGTGTGGGCATGATGGACATGCATCCATATTATATGGACTGGCAAGGTCATTTTCAGAAAACCCATTGATATCAGGTCAGGCGATTTTACTTTTTCAACCTGCGGAAGAAAATGGGGAAGGAGCACAAGGAATCGTTCATGATCCAAAGTTTGAGAAACTATCTCCGGATTATGCAGTGGCTTTGCACAACCTACCTGGTTATCCACTTCATGAAATTGTAATCAGAGAAGGATCTTTTACAGCTGCGGCTAATAGCATTATCATTATGCTTTCAGGCAAAACATCTCATGCTGCAGAACCAGAAATGGGCATAAACCCCGCTTTGGCAATGGCTGAAATCACTCAAAAAATTCTTGAACAGACAGAACCAGACCTTAATCAAGAGGATTTTAGAATTGCGACACCTGTTTGTAGCCAGATGGGTGAAAAAGCTTATGGTGTTTCTGCCGGATTTGGTGAGCTTCATTTCACATTGCGAGCATGGAGCAATGATGTAATGCAAGATTTTGAAAAACAATGCAAATCTATTGCTGAAGAGGTTGCTCAGAAATATGGATTAGGAGTTTCCATAGATTGGACGGAAAGTTTTTTTGCAAATATCAACCAACCTGATGTTGTAAAAGCCATCGAAAAGGCTGCACACTCTGAGGGTTTTTCGATTTCAAATAGATCTACACCATTCAAATGGGGTGAAGACTTTGGGTTGTTTACCGAAAGATTCCCGGGAGCCATGTTTGGAATTGGCTCTGGAGAAAATTGTCCAGCTTTGCATAATCCAGATTATGATTTTCCAGATGAGATACTGGAGACTGGTATAAGAATGTTTAGTCAAGTCATTAAAAACCTAACGGTTCATGTTTAGTACATCATATATTGAGTTGGATCAAGCAGCTTTGGAGAATAACCTCAGGTACATAAGGAGAATTATTGGGCCAGATGTGAAGTTTTCTTCAGTTGTCAAAGGAAACGCATATGGACATGGGATTTTTGAGTATGTACCAATGGCAGAAGAATGTGGAGTCGATCATTTTTCAGTATTTAGTGCTGATGAGGCAAACGAAGTATTGAATGTGAGTTCCAGAAAATCCCAGGTGCTCATCATGGGATACATCGATAATTCGGAACTGGAATGGGCGATTCAGAATGGTGTAGAATTTTTTGTATTTGAATTTGATCGCTTGAATAAGGCAATTGAAGCTGCGAAGAATTTAGGTACAAAAGCCCGCATACATGTGGAGTTTGAAACTGGATTGAACCGGACAGGGTTTTCAAGGGATGAACTAGAAAAAGTAATTGAAATAATTACCTCGAATTCGCTCTACATTGATGTTGTTGGCACCTGTACGCATTACGCTGGAGCAGAGAGCATTGCCAATTATGTTCGGGTGACTAATCAAATCAAAACGTACAATGAAATTGATCAGTGGTTTAGAACGACTGGTTTGAACAGCCATATCAGTCACACTGCTTGCTCCGCTGCAGCTGTGTCATACCCGGAGAGTAGAATGAATATGGTTAGAATTGGTATCATGCAATACGGATTTTGGCCGAGTAAGGAAACTTTTATTGATTGTATCAAGCACGAACCAGAGCGAAAAGACCCACTGCAGAGAGTGATTAAGTGGAAATCCAAAGTAATGGATGTTAAAGAAGTTGCAACGGGTGAGTTTATTGGATACGGTACCACCTTTATGGCTACTGAGAATATGAAATTGGCTACTGTTCCAGTTGGCTACAGTCACGGCTTTTCACGATCTCTGAGTAACCAGGGTAGGGTTTTGATACGTGGTAAAAGACTTGCCGTAATTGGCATGGTAAATATGAATTTATTAATTGTTGATTTACTCGAATGCCCAGAAGCAGAAAAAGGCGATGAGGTGGTTCTGATTGGAACCCAAGGAGACCAGGCCATTTCTGTAGCATCATTTGGGGAGTTGAGTGATCAATTGAACTATGAATTATTGACCAGACTACCAAGGAACATTCCTCGTGTAGTTATTAATAATCAAACTAAAAAACTAAAATCAGCATAATGGCATTCCTTAAACTGAAAAGAGAATCACTTCAGCACAACTATCAGTTTATCTCTGATATATTGGATAAGGAGGGTATAGAGTGGGGAGTAGTGTCCAAACTACTTTGTGGTACGAAGAATTATATTCAGGAATTAATTGATCTTGGAGTTACGGAAATTCATGACTCTAGAGTGAGCAATCTCAAGACCGTGAAATTATTGGCTCCTGAGGTGCAAACAGTCTACATCAAGCCTCCTGCCAAAAAGGCCATAAAATCAATTATTAAATATGCGGATGTCAGTTTCAATACGGAGTTGTCCACAATAAGATTGTTGTCTGAGGAGGCCGGTAAACAAGGCAAACTCCATAAGATCATCATCATGATCGAAATGGGGGATTTAAGAGAAGGGGTCTTAGGCGAACAACTACTGGATTTCTACGGAAAGATTTTTCAACTGCCGAATATTACAGTTGTAGGAATCGGGACTAATCTGAATTGCTTAAATGGAGTAATGCCTTCACAGGACAAGTTGATTCAGTTGAGCTTATACAAACAATTAATTGAGGCAAAATTTAGCAGAGAAATCAAGTGGGTATCAGGTGGTACTTCGGTAGTTTTTCCATTATTGCTCATGCACCAACTTCCTAAAGGTGTCAATCACTTCAGGATAGGGGAGTTACTTTATTTTGGAAATAATCTCTTTTCAAATACTCCTGTAGAAGGCATGAAAGACGATGTTTTTACCCTTCATGCTCAGATTATCGAATTAATCGAAAAACCAAAAGTCCCAGTGGGAGAATTGCAAACCAACCCTTCAGGTGAACAGTTCGAAATTAATGAAGAGGATTATGGAAAAACCAGTTACAGAGCCATTCTTGACTTTGGTTTACTAGACATCACTACGGATTATTTAATCCCAATGGATGAAGACATCACCATTACAGGCGCCAGCTCAGATATGATCGTGATAGATCTTGGCGAAAAGAATAGAAATTTGAAAGTAGGTGATTGGATTCGTTTTAATTTAAAGTATATGGGGGCTTTAGGATTGTTAAATTCTCACTATATCGAGAAGATTGTTGAATAAATGATCATTTATTAATACTTCTTTGTTATTTATATTAATTCTAAATAACACATCAAAAATCTGATTTATGTCATGTAATCAACTGATAATCAGTTCTATTTATCCACAGAAGTTATCCACATACGGAAATCGATTTCTTTGGTTGCAAAACTACCTTTGAAATACGTACCCCCGGTATTACATTTGTAGCCGTTTGATTTTGATCGGTAGATAAATACATGTTGACAAAGAAACAATCCATGTCTAAAGCAATCAGATTTGTTTTAATCTCATTCACTTACACATTCTTTTTATTCTCTAGCTACAGCACCTTCGCTCAGGAGGACACTTCAGATGGAATACCCACTGATGATTCGTCTGTTTCAGCGGGAGAAAGTACATTCAAAGCCAACTGTACTCAGTGTCACGCCATTCACGAAAAAGTGATTGGTCCGGCATTGAAGGATGTGCATGAAAGACGCACAAAAGAGTGGTTATTAAGTTGGATAAAAAATTCCCAAAAACTGATTCAGAGCGGTGATGAGCAAGCCGTAGCGGTTTATGAGGAGTATAACAAAATAGCCATGCCGGCCTATCCTTTTTCGGATGATGAGATCACCTCGTTATTGGCATACATAAAGGTTGAATCAGGAAAAGAACCTGTAAAGGAAGTAGCAGAAACAACAGCTACAGATTCAACAACAGCCGAGGCGCCTGTGGCATCTGGGTATTTAACAGCAGTTTTAATTATTCTTGTTGTCGTTTTGGTTTTAATTCTTTTTGTGTTGAGTTTAATTGTCAATACACTAACCAAATACCTAAAGGAGCAAAAAGGTCTTGATGAAGCCGATGCGGAAATTGTAGATCAAAGAACAAGTTTCCAAAAATTATTAACCAGTGATTTTGTGATCGGTGCAGTGGTGTTCATTTTTGTTGCCTTGTTACTAAAAACGGCCATAGACGGAGCATTTACGGTAGGTGTTCAGCAAGGTTATCAACCTACTCAGCCAATAGCTTATTCTCACAAACTCCATGCAGGTGATTTTCAAATAGATTGTAACTATTGTCATACTGGGGCTAGAAAATCAAAAGCAGCCAATATTCCTTCTCCTAATATTTGTATGAATTGTCACGAAGTAATTCAGAATATTGAAGGTAAGGAAGGTGTGTCTAAGGAAATAGCTAAAATATACGAAGCAATTGATTTCAATCCTGAAACCGGGGAATACGGAGAAGATACCAAACCAATTGAATGGGTACGAATACATAATTTACCAGACTTAGCATACTTCAACCACTCGCAACATGTCACTGTAGGAAAGCAAGAATGTCAAACATGTCACGGACCAATAGAGGAAATGGAAGAAGTGTATCAATATTCAACATTAACTATGGGGTGGTGTATCAATTGTCATAGAGAGACAGAGGTAAACACCAAAGGCAACGATTATTACACCAAGTTAGTGGAATTTCATTCGGAGCAAAATGACCAGCCAATGACAGTTGAGGACATAGGCGGTCTAGAATGTTCAAAATGTCACTATTAATATTATCAACTGACTTGTTTATAGGAATCATTCCGGCAATATGAAACAAACCAAAAAATACTGGAAAGGATTAGAGCAGCTAGATAACAACGCTGACTTTCAGGAACGTGCGAATAAGGAGTTTCCAGATTACTTACCAATAGGTAATGAAGATGGAGAGCCTTCGAGAAGAGACTTTTTGAAATTGATGGGATTTGGTATTGCGGCTGTTTCTTTGGCAGCATGTGAAACCCCTGTTAAGAAGGCTATTCCTTACGTAAAAAAACCTGAGACAGTAGATCCTACCACTCCTAACTATTATGCTTCTTCTTACATCAGTGGTAATGATTACTGCAGTGTTTTAGTTAAAACAAGAGAAGGGCGTCCAATCAAGTTGGAAGGAAATAAATTATCATCTATTAGTGGTGGCGGTACGACCCCACAAGTTGAAGCTT
This sequence comes from Bacteroidia bacterium, assembly GCA_030425425.1. GTDB lineage: Bacteria > Bacteroidota > Bacteroidia > Cytophagales > Cyclobacteriaceae > Marinoscillum. Next base: position 16,850 of record JAUIAO010000001.1, read on the forward strand.
CTGTATTGTCTTTGTACGATCAGGAAAGGCTGAAGGCTCCTCAGATAGATGGGAAAGAGGTGTCATGGGAAACTTTAGATAGCGAGGTTTCATCTCAGTTGGCTGCTGTTTCAGGATTAACTATAATTAGTAATTCGATTGCATCACCAAGTACCCAAGCTACCATCAATAAGATGGTAGAGAAATTTGGTGCAAAGCATGTTTCTTATGATCAGGTATCATTTAGTGGAATGTTAGATGCTTATGAAGCGATGACAGGTTCCAGAATGATGCCACAGCATGATTTCAGTAAGGCTAAGACAATTGTGTCGTTTGGAGCGGATTTCTTGGGAACATGGCCGAATAGAACTGGAATTAATAAACAATTTGCTGCCACGAGAAAATTGGGTAAGGACAAGCAAGACATGTCCAGACTATATGCTTTTGAGTCAAATCTTAGTTTGACGGGATCTAATGCAGATTACAGACTACCAATTAAACCTTCACAAGAGGGACTATACGTTGCAAATCTTTACAATGCGATTGCGAGTAAGATTGGAGGAGAGCAGGTAAAAGTAGCTAAGCTTCACGATGATGCAGTTCTTAATAAGGCTGCATCAGATTTAATGAAATCTAAAGGAGAATCTTTGGTGGTAAGTGGGTCGAACGATGTGAATGTTCAGAAACTCGTAATTGCTATCAATAAACTTTTAGGAAGCTATGGCAGTACAATAGATGCAACTAAATCGATTAATTTAAGGAAAGGAAGTGATTCTGAATTTGAGAATTTTGTTAAAGGGTTGAATTCAGGAAGTGTCGGAGGAGTAATATTCTACAATTGTAACCCAGTTTATGATCATCCACTTGGAGATCAGATAGCAGCTGGTATTGGTAAAGCGAAATTTAGCTTATCTACTTCCGATAGAAAAGACGAGACATCCTCGTTAGTAAAATACATGGCTCCAGATAATCACTATTTGGAATCTTGGAACGATTTCGAACCGGTTTCAGGATACTTTAGTTTGTCTCAGCCATCGATCAGAAATATCTTCGATACTCGTCAGGTTCAACAGTCATTTATTAACTGGTCTGGAGAATCAGTGTCATATTATGATTTCATCAAATCTAACTGGGAAGCTAAGTTATATGCTGTAGCTGATAGTACTGCATTTATGAGTTTCAGTGCTTTCTGGGATAAAGCAGTTCATGATGGTGTTTTCGAAATACCTACAATGGAAGATCAGCCTGAAATAGTAGTTGATCTTAGTGGTGTAAGCTCAGGAATTGGCAGAAAGTATAAAGTAGATGCTCAAGGACTTGAGTTGGTGCTTTATCAAAATAATAGTGTCGCTGACGGTACACAGGCTAATAACCCTTGGTTACAAGAAATGCCTGACCCAATAACTAAAGCTACATGGGATAACTATTTGACTGTATCACCTAAACAGGTAGATGAGTGGGGAATTAAAATTGGTGATATGTCAACTCAAAAAGTGAAGTTGACTGCTAATGGAGTTACATTAGATATTCCTGTTTTACCTCAGCCAGGTCAAGCTTATGGCACTGTTGGTTTAGCGATTGGTTATGGTAGAACTGTATCTGGTAAAGTTGCTAACGGGGTAGGTGTTAATGCCTACCAATTTGCAGGTTCCGAAGGTGGAGTAGTAGACTTCACAGTTACAAATGTAACTGCAGAGCCTACAGGTGAGGAATATAGAATTGCCCAAACACAAACTCATGAAACTTACATGGGTAGAGAAACGGTCATTCAAGAGGCAGTTCTTAAAGAATATCAAAAAGACAACCAAGCAGGTAGAAGTTTTCCGAAAATTGCTACTGCAGAAGGATACAAAAAACCTTATGCCGTTTCATTATGGCAAGGTCATGAATACCCTAATCACCATTGGGGAATGATGATTGACCTCAACTCATGTACTGGTTGTGGTTCATGTACTGTTGCTTGTCAGACTGAGAATAATATTCCGGTTGTAGGTAAGGCTGAGGTATTGAACCGAAGAGAAATGCACTGGATTCGAATTGATCGATATTATTCTCATTCAGAAGAAGTTGAGTCATTGTCTGGATTAGCAAAGATCAAGGCTATGGAAAAAGCTTCTGAGAATCCAGAAGTTACATTCCAGCCAATGATGTGTCAGCAGTGTAACAATGCTCCTTGTGAGACTGTTTGTCCGGTTGCGGCTACTACACATTCAAGCGAGGGCTTGAATCAGATGGCATACAATAGATGTATTGGAACTAGATATTGCGCGAACAACTGTCCATATAAGGTTAGAAGATTCAATTGGTTCAAATATCACGATAACGAGCAGTTTGATACGAACCTAGCTATGAATAATGATCTGGGTAAAATGGTATTGAATCCAGATGTTACCGTGAGGGCAAGAGGAGTGATGGAAAAATGTACTTTCTGTGTACAGAGAGTACAGGCAGGAAAGCTAGAAGCCAAGAAGGACGGTAGAAGACCGAAAGATGGAGAAGTAGTTTCAGCCTGCGCAAGTTCATGTCCTTCGGATGCAATTGTATTTGGTGACATGAAAGATCCGGAAAGTAGAATTTCACAGCTTCTCCAAATTCAAGTAGGAGAGAAGAGCGTGGAATCTAAAGAGCCAAGAGCATATCACGTTCTGGAAGAACTTAGAGTAATGCCAAATATTTGGTATTTGACTAAGATTCGAAATAAAGATCAAGAGTCTAAAACTGATAAAGCACACGCATAAAAAGTATGATAGCAGAATCATCTTTAAGAGAACCTCTAGTAACAGGTGGCAAAACGGTTCACGATGTTACAGTTGATATCTCCAGTAGAGTAGAAGACAAACCTTCAAAGACATGGTTATTAGCAATGGCCGTTTCACTTGCTACGCTGACGGTAGGAGCATTTGCCGTTGCAAGTTTGTTGTGGGAAGGAATTGGAATGTGGGGCCTAAACAAAACTGTAGGTTGGGCATGGGATATTACCAACTTCGTATGGTGGGTTGGTATTGGTCACGCAGGAACATTGATTTCAGCCATTTTGCTTTTATTCCGTCAGAGATGGAGAATGTCAATTAACCGAGCAGCAGAAGCAATGACTATTTTTGCTGTTATTTGTGCAGCAATGTTCCCTGTATTGCACATGGGAAGACCATGGTTAGGTTTTTATTGGGCACTGCCTCTACCTAACACTTTCGGATCACTTTGGGTGAATTTCAACTCACCTCTACTATGGGACGTATTTGCTATTTCAACTTATTTCTCTGTTTCATTGGTATTCTGGTACATTGGTTTGATTCCTGATTTTGCAACAATCAGAGACAGAGCTACCAATAAAGTTTCAGCTGCCATTTATGGAGTATTAAGTTTTGGATGGGACGGAGCTGCAAAAACATGGTCACATTATGAAACCGTGGCTTTAGTGCTCGCTGGATTAGCTACTCCATTGGTACTTTCAGTGCATACCATTGTATCCTTTGACTTTGCAACATCAGTAATACCAGGATGGCATACCACTATTTTCCCTCCATACTTTGTTGCTGGTGCGATTTTCTCTGGATTTGCAATGGTATTAACATTGCTTTTGATAACGAGAAAGGTTTATAAGTTAGAAGATTATATCACAATACAGCACATTGAGTTGATGAATATTGTGATCATTATTACAGGTTCAATTGTAGGTATTGCATATATCACAGAGTTTTTTATCGCGTGGTATTCAGGAGTAGAAGCAGAGCAATATGCTTTTATTAATAGAGCCACAGGGCCATACTGGTGGGCTTACTGGTCAATGATGACTTGTAATGTGATTTCACCTCAATTGTTTTGGTTCAAGAGAATTAGAACTAATCTAGCGGCAACATTCGTGCTTTCAATAATCGTGAATATTGGAATGTGGTTCGAAAGATTCGTAATCATTGTAACTTCTTTGCATAGAGATTTCTTGCCGTCAAGTTGGGCTATGTTCTATCCAAGCTGGGCTGACGTTGGGGTTTATCTGTTCACATTCGGCTTGTTTTTTACAGCGTTCTTCTTGTTTGCGAAGTTTTTCCCTGTAATCAACATGGCAGAAGTTAAGAGTATTATTAAGGCAACTGGCGAAAAAAAGTAAGTAATGTCGGATAAGAGTAATTATATAGTCGGTGTGTTTGATGATGAAGATATTCTTCTCAAAGGAATCAAACAAGTTCGTGAAGGTGGAGTGAAAATTCATGAGGTGTATTCTCCTTTTCCTGTTCACGGAATAGATGATGTATTAGGTTATAAGAGGTCCAACCTCTCAGTGGTCGCATTTTTATTTGGGTTGCTAGGAACTACATTGGCATTGACGATGCAAATTGGTATGATGACCGTGGATTGGCCAATGATAATTGGAGGTAAAGATTATTTGCCTGTTCCTTCATTTATCCCAGTAACTTTCGAATTAACTGTATTACTAGCTTCTTTTGGAATGGTAGGTACATTTTTGATTATTTCGAACTTAAAACCCTGGGGTAAGCCAAAGTTGTTTGATAAGAGAATTACTGATGATAAACATATCATGGCGATTGATTTAGGAAAGAACAAAATTGAAGAGTCGGCCATTAACAAGTTGTTGAAAGATAGTGGGGCCTCTGAAGTCAATTTGAAAACACTCTGATGACAATGAGAAAAAGTACATATCTAATATTATTAGTTGGTGTTGTAGTAGCCGTTTTGAGTGGTTGTACAGCTGGTGTTAATGATACAGGTTTGGAGTATGCTCCTCAGATGTATCATTCAACTCCGTATGAACCTTTATCCCAGGTACAATCCGAGGATGCAGGTAGTTGGCTTGATTCAAATCCTGAAGACGGACATGGAGAATTTTACAATTCAAATCCGTACAATCAGTACAAAATGAACATGTTAACTCCAGTCGAAAATACTATAAAAAGAGGTGAATTTTTAAATGATAATGAAATCGCGATAGATGATTATGAAAAAGCGGAGGAGTTATTATTGAATCCGTTCGAGGGAGATGAGAAAGCGTTGAAGCGAGGTAAGGAGCTTTATATGATGAACTGTGTTCATTGTCATGGACCAAAAGGAATGGGAGATGGCTTAGTAGGAAAGAGATATAAAGGTGTGACCACTTATAATTCCGCCACCGTGAAAAATAAGAAAGCTGGACATATATATTGGGTGATAACCAATGGAAAAGGCAGAATGAAATCTCATGCCTCTCAATTAAGTGTGGACGAGAGATGGAAAATTGTTTCATTCGTTCAAACTTTACAAAAACAATAACATTTATTGATCTATTATAGACATGGTTGAAGAAAGATTTGATTTTACGCCAAAGGCTAAGAAAAACCTGTTCATCCTCATTGCAGTTGGAATTGTACTAACAGTTCTTGGGATCATTACAGTTTCAATGGGAGGAGGGCACCATGAATTAGAGGGTGCAGCTGGAGAACACGCCTTCCATTGGACAAAAAGATTATATGCCAATTTGTGGATTGATAATGTGTTTTTTGCTGGAATAGCATTAATCGGTGTGCTGTTTTTTGCAATTCAATATGCAGCACAAGCTGGATGGTCTGCTGGCATTAAGCGTATTCCTTTGACATACGGTTACTGGATCCCTTTCGCTGGAATTCTAATGTTAGTGTTTTTCTTTTTAGGACAACATGATTTATTTCATTGGACACATCACGATTTATACGATCCATCTTCTCATGAATATGATTCAATTATAGCTGGTAAAGCTGGGTATTTCTTTTTTCCATTACACGGTGGTGGATTGCCTGTTTTCTTCTTAGCTAGAATGGTCATATTCTTTGCAGTATGGTATATGCTTTTCTTAAAATTGAAAAGTGTTGCTTATAGCGAAGACCTTGATGGAGGATCGGAAAAATGGTTTAAATTAAGAAAACTGTCTGCTATATTCATAATTTTCTTTGCAGTATCTTCTTCCATGTCAGCTTGGGATTGGGTTATGTCAATAGATACACATTGGTTTAGCACAATGTTCGGTTGGTATAACTTCGCAAGTTGGTGGGTTGCTGGATTAGCGCTCACTGCTTTGATCGTGGTATTATTAAAAGATAAAGGCTATTTGTCCGTAGTGAATTCAAATCATATACATGACTTGGGAAAATTTGTTTTCGCGTTTAGTGTATTCTGGACATACATCTGGTTCTCTCAGTTCTTGTTGATATATTATGCAAACATCCCTGAAGAAACCATTTACTTTGTAGAAAGGTGGAAGAACTCACATTACGCGCTACTTTTTTATTTGAATCTTATTGTTAACTTTTTCTTTCCGTTCTTAGTTTTGATGACACGAGAGTCCAAAAGACACACTCGATTTATCAAGGTTGTAGCTCCAGTAGTGATTCTTGGGCATTGGTTAGATTTCTATCTGATGGTCACGCCTGGTACTCTTAAAGAACATGGAGGAATTGGTTTTATGGAGATCGGTTTATTAATGGTATTCTTAGGTGCGTTTTTATACGTGGTTCTGAATCAGTTGAGTAAGGCTCCTTTATTTGCTAAAAATCATCCAATGTTAAACGAAAGTTTACATCATCATATTTGATGATGTAAACTCATAAACTTTAGAAGACTGTAGATATATGACGTATTTGGTTATTGGTTTAGCAGTACTATTGGTACTCGCTATACTATATGCAACATTCAGAGTTGCTACCCTTGTTGGAATTGTCAAAGGGGAGGGATCTAAGAATGTTCCTTCTAGCAACAAATTACAGGCATCTTTGCTTGTAGTTTTCCTTATTCTAGGCCTATTCGGTTTTTTCTATTATTCGTTTGGCGGTCTTGATGAAAGCTTTGTAAATCCCATTGCCTCAGAGCATGGAGTAGCTACTGATAGATTGTTTTGGATTACGATGGGATTGACTGGATTCGTATTTGTGGTGACACAAATTTTCCTTTTCGGATTTGCTTATAAATACCAGTTCAAGGAAAATGGTCAAGCTCATTTTTACCCGCACAACGATAATCTTGAAAAAATATGGACAATCGTTCCTGCAATTGTTTTGGCAGTATTAATTTTTTCCGGATGGAGAACTTGGGTGGATATTACAAGTTCGGCTCCTGAGGACTCGGAGAAGATAGAGATCATGGGTTATCAATATTCCTGGGCTGTTCGTTATGGTGGTAATGATAAAAAATTGGGAGACTATGATTACCAAAAGATTGATGTAGTAAATCAAAGTGGGATTGACTTTTCAGATAAAGCATCCTTTGATGATTTCATTCCTACAAGACTTTATCTTCCTAAAGGAAGGCCTGTTTTGCTTCAAATAAGAGCTCGAGACGTCATACACAGTGTCTATCAACCGCATTTTAGGTTGCAGATGAATGCTGTACCCGGAATGCCTACCAGGTTTTGGTTTACACCAACTAAAACTACAGAAGAAATGCGAGTAGAAACTGGAAATCCAGAATTCGATTATGAATTAGTTTGTAACAAAATCTGTGGAAAAGGTCACTTTGCCATGAAGTATATGATTGAGGTTTTAGAACCTGAAGAGTATGATAAATGGTATGCTGAAGCAAGTCAAAATCCGTGGTTAAAGCAAAACTCTGATTATTTAGCGCATGTACCTGAGGAGCTTCAAGAACTTGCGAGGATATCTTCTGGTATTGATTCTGAAGAGGATATTGAATCTATTGACAATACAATAGCAAGTATTAATTACTAATCTCATTTAACTGTAAGAAATATGTCAGTAGCAGACATCACTGTAGAAGAACATTTAGCACATGATGACCATGAGCATCATGAGCAAAGTTTTATAAGTAAATATCTTTTTACTACCGATCACAAAATGATTGCTAAACAATTCCTTTTATCAGGGATATTTTGGGCAATTATAGGTGGTGGTTTGTCAATTATCTTTCGACTGCAGTTAGGTTTCCCTGATATGCAGTTGGAATGGCTAAGACCTATTCTTGGCAAGTGGATTACTGAAGGAGGTAAATTAGATTCGGAGTTCTACCTGGCTTTGGTAACGATGCATGGAACAATTATGGTCTTCTTTGTTTTAACGGCAGGCTTGAGCGGAACATTTAGTAATTTTCTAATACCTCTTCAAATTGGAGCGCGAGATATGGCTTCTGGTTTTATGAACATGCTTTCTTTTTGGATGTTCGTTGTGGCCAGTATTATCATGTTCATTTCTTTGTTCATCGAAACAGGTCCTGCCGCTGGTGGTTGGACCGTATATCCGCCTCTAAGTGCTTTGCCTCAAGCAATTCAAGGTTCAGGGTTAGGAATGACGATGTGGCTTGTAGCGATGGTGTTCTTTATTGCTTCACAGCTTTTAGGTGGAATCAATTACATTACTACGGTTATAAACTTGAGGACTGAAGGAATGTCTTTTTCCAGATTGCCGCTAACAATCTGGGCGTTCTTTATTACTGCTGTAATTGGTTTGTTGTCTTTCCCAGTTCTATTTGCTGCTGCGTTATTGTTGGTTTTTGATAGATCTTTCGGGACAAGTTTTTACTTATCTGAAATTTACATAAATGGTGAGGCGCTTCCTAACGTAGGAGGTAGTCCAATTTTATATCAGCACCTTTTCTGGTTTCTTGGCCACCCAGAAGTGTATATAGTGATATTGCCTGCTTTGGGGATCACATCAGAGGTTATATCAACGAATTCTAGAAAACCTATTTTTGGGTACAAGGCCATGATTGGTTCAATTATGGCAATTGCATTTCTTTCTTTCGTAGTTTGGGCGCATCACATGTTCGTAACTGGAATGAATCCATTCCTAGGATCAATATTCATGTTCCTTACTCTGATTATTGCAGTACCATCTGCAGTTAAAGCGTTCAACTATATTACAACCCTTTGGAAAGGAAATATTGTGTTCACTCCAGCAATGTTATTTTCAATAGGAATGGTTTCTTTCTTTATCTCCGGAGGTTTAACGGGGCTTTTCTTAGGAAACAGTGCTGTTGATATTACTCTTCATGATACCTATTTTGTTGTGGCTCACTTTCACCTTGTGATGGGTAGTGCAGCGTTCTTTGGGATGTTGGCTGGTATATACCATTGGTTTCCAAAAATGTACGGGAGAATGCTTGATAATAGATTAGGTTATATCCATTTCTGGTTGTCTTTCGTAGGAATATATTTGGTGTTTTTCCCTTTGCACTACATAGGTATTGCAGGGTTTCCAAGACGTTACTATTCTTTTACAAGCTTTGATGCTTTCAGTACTTTTGGTGATTTAAATGCGTTTGTAAGCATTGCAGCGATCATTACTTTTGGTGCTCAGTTTATTTTCATTTTCAATTTCTTCTACAGTATTTACAGAGGACGAAAGGCTTCTCAGAATCCTTGGAAATCCAACACTTTAGAATGGACAACACCAGTAAATCCTGGTCATGGAAATTGGCCTGGAGCAATACCGACAGTTTACAGGTGGCCATACGATTATAGTAAGCCAGGAGCTCCTGACGATTTTATTCCTCAACACATTCCTTATAGTCAGACGCCAGAATCCAATTTAGAATATGAAAAGGAATTGGCTAAGAATGAGGAAGCTTCAAAAGTAAATGAGGAGTAATCCGAAAGCGATAAAGATTAATTTTATAACGATCATTGCCGTTTACTTTTTAATATTAGTAGGCGGCATTGTTCGAAGTATGGGGGCGGGAATGGGATGTCCTGATTGGCCTAAATGCTTTGGTGAATATATTCCTCCTACATCAAGTGCAGATCTTCCTGAGGATTATCAAGATATGTATTTGGAGAAGCGATTACAGAAAAACCAAAGGTTATCTGGTGTTTTAGATAACTTGGGTTTTAGTCAGCTTTCTAAAAAGGTATTGAGTGATACTAAGGTGACAGAGGCAACTTTCTTCGATGTGCATAAGGCCTGGACTGAATATGTTAATAGGTTAATTGGTGTAGTTATTGGTTTTTTAATTGTCCTTAATACGTTTTTTGCTTTTTCATATAGAAAAGAAAAATTATCTGTTACTCTTATTGCCGTGGCATCTGTGATATTGGTTTTGTTTCAAGGCTGGATTGGTTCATTAGTAGTTTCTACAAACCTGATTCCGGGATTCATATCTTTTCATATGGTGTTAGCAATTTTATTAGTAGGGTTATTGTTGATTCAACGTCATTGGATGATAGATAAGCGCAAATTGAATGTACAAGGAAGATATATATTGATTACGCTATTGATATTGTTTGCAATACAAATTCTACTTGGAGTACAAGTTCGAGAGCAGATTGATTTGATTAGTTCCACAACAGAGACATTAAGGAGTACATGGATTGGTGAATTGGGTACTGTTTTCTATGTACACAGGTCCTATAGTATTTTGCTGGTAGTGGGCATAGGATATCTATTGTATATCAATATGAAAAAAAATAATATGAATTGGTTATTGTATGCCCTTGGAGCAGTTGTTGTTGCTGAGGTGGTAATGGGAGCCATATTGAGTTATTTTAGTATGCCGGTGCTTGTGCAGCCTTTACATTTATTGTTGGCCACCCTGGCATTTGGAATATTGTTCTATTTGTATTTAAATACTGGATTAAAGTCTAAATATTGATGCAAGCAGTTAGTGTCGTAAATATTTGCTTTTCAGAAAGAATTCGTTGTTATTATGAATTGGTAAAATTCAGACTGTCGTTTACTGTTGCGTTTAGTTGTGGTTTTGGATATTTACTAGGTGCACGAGGTAGTATTGAATGGATGCATTTTGGATGGCTTGTGCAAGGTGGATTTTTAATTTCGGGAAGTTCCATAGTGATCAACCAAATTATTGAAAAGGATTTTGATAAAATCATGAAAAGAACACAGAACAGACCGCTACCAACCGGGAGGTTGTCTGTATTGGAAGCAAAGATTTTTTCATTATCTATTGGTTCTCTAGGTCTTTTAATATTAATCGCTCAAACTAATATACTTACCGTTACATTATCCATTCTATCAATGGTGTTATATTCCTTCGTTTATACTCCACTCAAAAGAGTCGGGCCTATTGCAGTATTCGTAGGAGCAATTCCCGGAGCACTGCCACCATTATTGGGGTGGGTAGCAGCCACAGGATCTATTTCACATGAGGCATTGATAATTTTTGGCATACAGTTTATCTGGCAATTTCCGCACTTTTGGGCGATAGCATGGTTAGCTGACGAAGACTATAAAAAAGCAGGGTTCAAATTATTACCCGGTGGTGGTAAGCAGGATTTGAATACAGCTATTAATATAATGATTTATACATTGTTTTTATTGCCACTTGGTTTGTTACCTACATATTTTGGTTTAGTGGGAATTACAAGTGGAGTAGTCGCGACAATCTGTGGAGTATTATTTCTATCTCAGACATTCTCATTAATGAAAGATTACTCCAGAAAATCAGCACTGAGAATTATGTATGGATCGTTCATCTACCTACCGATTGTTCAAATAGCATTCTTAATTGATAAAATATAACATGGATAGAGCAGCGGATATACCGATGGGATCAGTGAGGGTGAAGTCAATGCACCCGCAGAAATTTGCTATGTGGCTTTTTATCATTTCTGTTTTGATGATTTTTATATCGTTGAGCAGTGCATATATTGTGAAAAAAGCTGAAGGTGACTGGTTGATTTTTAAATTTCCAGAATTCTTTAAAGTCACTTCATTGGTCATTGTAATTAGTAGTGTAACCATGCACTTGGCTTACTTAGCAGCTAAAAAGAATAATCTGTTATTATTGAGAATTTACTTAGGAACCACCGGGTTGTTAGCTGTTGGGTTTTTAATTGGTCAAATTCTTAGTTGGAATGAGTTGGTTACCCAGGATGTTTTTTTTGTTGGGAATGTCGCTGGGTCATTTATTTACATATTTACTGGATTGCATGGTTTGCATTTGGTCGGTGGAATTATTTTCTTGGGAGTCGTATTGATTAATGCATTTAGATACAAAGTACATTCTAAAAGCCTGGCGCAAATAGAGATATGTGCTACTTATTGGCACTTCTTAGGTGGCCTTTGGCTTTACTTATATCTATTTTTACTTTTGAATAACTAAAACCTACATACTCGAAACAATGTCAAATACTTTAGCCGTAGAACAATCTACACAGAGCCCATGGAGAGGTGGTGTAGCACCTATGAAGGCTAGCTATGGAAAACTAATGATGTGGTTTTTCTTGCTCTCTGATGCCTTTACTTTTTCAGCATTATTGATCACATATGGAATGATAAGATATAGTCATCCTGCATATGAGGGAGTGATAGCTGACTTTACGTTTTCACAAGAATACTGGCCAATACCTGAAAAAGTGTTTGATGCAGTTCCATTCTTACATGGAGTTCACCTTCCACTTGTTTTTGTGGGAATTATGACTTTCATTCTTATTCTAAGTAGTGTGACAATGGTACTGGCGGTTGAAGCAGGGCACAGAATGGATAGAAAAGCTGTTGAAAAATGGATGCTTTGGACGATAGTTGGAGGTTTGACTTTTCTTGGGTGCCAGGCTTGGGAATGGACCCACTTTATTAATGGAACAGGAGGCGGTGGCGCCAGCCTTACTTGGAATGAATACGGTCCTTCGAATTTTGCGGCTTTATTCTTTTTTATCACTGGTTTTCACGGGTTCCACGTATTTAGTGGAGTAGTTATCAACTTTATCATCTTTTACCAGACAGTCGTAGGTATTTTAGAGAAAAGAGGACATTACGAAATGGTAGAGAAAGTTGGACTTTACTGGCACTTTGTCGATCTGGTATGGGTGTTTGTGTTTACATTCTTCTATCTCGTTTAATCCCTAAATAACAATACAATGGAGCAAGAAACTACTCAAGTGCAGGTAATTCCTGCAGACAAAGAGAAAATAAGAAAAATAGTAAGAGTGGCTGTGATTCTAGGTTTGGTTACGGCAATAGAATTCGTAATAGCTTTTACTTTAGGTCACAGTGGATTTAGGACATTTTTATTCATTGCTTTAACGATTGTAAAGGCATTCTACATCGTGGCAGAATTCATGCATTTGGGACATGAGAGAAAATCTTTGATTATGTCGATTTTACTGCCCTTGATGTTTGTGGTCTTTCTGATTGCAATATTGATTTATCAGGGCGGGGCATTATTCGAATTATTATATTAAGAAAATTGAACTTCAGTGAAAATCATGTTCGTTTTGGGCATGATTTTTTTTTGATTAATTATGAACAAAAAGGCGATATCTATTGTATTCATGGTGATCATTTTTGGTCTCCCAGTAAGTTGGTATTTGTTTCTTCAATTTTTCGGTGAGAACAAATTTGACCTGCCTCTGATTGAAAAATGGACGAGTGAATGTGATCCTGAATTGAAATCTGTTGTGGTCATCAATAAAGGTTCGGTAGTTCAGCATCCGAATGAAATGTCAATTATAACAGAGAAACTGAACAACCAGTCTATTTTGACATTGCATCTAGTTGATGCTGATACATGCAATCTGGACAGTGATATCTATTTAATAGATCAGTCAGGGCAAGTAAGAGGTAAGTATGAAATGAATCGAGAGGAAGTGGATCGTTTTGAAGCTGAAGTGGATATTTATATTTTGAATACAACAAATGGAACAAGTATTAAAGGACAATAAGTCTTATCTAAGATTAATCACAGCTTTTTCAATTGCTATCCCAATCGTGGTAGCCATTTTATTGTTCATGCCATTCAAGATTGGTTCTGGTGAAATGGCGTGGATAAAAATGTTGCCATCTTTAAACGCAGTACTAAATTCATCCACAGCTATCATTTTATTACTAGCTCTTTGGGCTGTTAAATCAAACCGTATACAATTGCACAAGAACCTAATGTTTAGTGCATTGACATTGGGTACCCTTTTTCTAATTTCTTATGTGATTTATCACTCCTCTGCAATATCAGTAAAGTTTGGCGATGCGGATCACAATGGAGTGCTATCTGAGGCAGAGCGGCTAGCAGTAGGTGGAATGCGAACTGTCTATCTCATCGTTTTATTGTCTCATATTGCTTTGTCTATAGTGGTTGTCCCTTTTGTTCTGCTTGCTTTTTACAGAGCACTCACGGGCAATATTACCAAACACAAAAAGATTGTAAAATTTACTTTTCCTATTTGGCTTTATGTTTCCATAACGGGAGTCATTGTTTATTTACTGATTAGTCCTTATTATTGATCGTGTTGAGTAAAATTTCAAAGATTCTAGTTTTTGTATTTATTGTACTATCACCAATTGTAGTAGATGCTCAATGTGCCATGTGTCGTACACAGGTAGTCAACAACGTAAGCCATGGTGAGACCAATCTTGCGGCAGGCCTGAACCTTGGTATTATGTACTTATTTTTTGCTCCTTATCTATTTTTGGGAGTAATTGCTTTCTTATGGTATAAAAAGGCCAAGGTAAAACCGAAAACGAAAAGCGTACTGGAGCGAATCAAGTCCTAAACGCGACTAAGGTAATATTTTTACTGCTTCTTGATATTTTTCTATATCTTCCATTAAGAGGTTAATGTCATGGGTGAAATCAAAACTTATTTATGGGTTTTTGGGATTTTTTGTGCTATTGCACTCTTTTGGACATCACGCCTATGGCCGGCTACTCAAGTAGTAAGCGAAATTGAAGAAAATCTGGCAGATCGATTAATCGCGCAAGATTCTGACCTTAAGGATTTCCAAACCGAATTTTCGGAATATACCAATCCATTTGCGATTAATCATGATGTCACTTTTAGCAAGCGTGTATTTCTAAATGGACAACTCATATATTGGACTGACAATCAATACTTTCCAGAATATGCTGACCTCAAAAGAGAGGATAGTCTGTTTTTCTTTGAAAATAGGCTTGGTAAATGGGTCGTAAAAAGGAATGATTTACCAGCGGATCAAAGTCTAATAGAGATATTTTCCATTTTGCCATTGAAGAATCAGCCACCTGTGAGTAACCAGTATCTGCAAGATGAGCTTAATCCAAAACTGTTTGGTGGTTTTAATATCGAAATTCGAAATGATGGGACTTACCAGATTAGGTATAAAGGAATCGATCTGTTCACAATATCTGTCAATCCGCAATCAACGATCATAAGAGAGCAGATCTCATTTATGTTGTTGACCTTTTTAGTCACTTTGATCTTTATACTCGGGATAAAGTATAAGCTTTTAGACAATTGGTTGCTTTTAATCGCTTCTATGCTAATGATCAGATTGATCATTTATTTTTATACTAGCACACAAGTCAATCTGTGGAAAATGTTTAATCCAGTTGTTTTCACAACCGGTTTTTTGAATCCTACACTTGGTGACTTTTTCCTCAATCAGCTCCTGGTTTTTGTTTTTCTCTTGTATGCTTTTCTCAGGATAGATTCGGTAAAAATATATTTCGAGAAATTCAAAGCTAAAATATGGTTTATAGGGTTGGTAGTGATATTAAATCTCTTAGCTGTACACTTTTTGTATAACAACATATGGTCTTTACTGGAGCACTCGCAAATTGGAATTGATATCAGTCAATCAGTCAGTTTCGATCATTTTAGGATAGTCGCGTACCTTAGTATTTTATTTAATGCTTTTTCGTTTTTGTTGGTTTATACGATTTCCCAGGCTGTGCTTAAACCTTCTGCATCCATCAGAAAAACCATTTTTGTATTATTTACTGTAATCGCGATAGCTGTATTTTTCCTAGGGAGTTATTCAGTGGTTGTTTACACAATGTCATTTGTTGTGCTTTGGATTATTGTGGATTTGTTCAAGCTCAATCAATATTTAAACCGAATTAGCTATCTGTCTTTTGTATATCTGGTGGTGGTATTTGTACAAATCTCAATCGTAGCAGGAACGGCAATTTACAAGCATCAGGAAAAGGATGATTTAATCACTAAACAAAAGTTTGTGAATCATCTGCTGATCAAAAATGATATTCTCGGAGAGTATTATTTGAATGAAATCAAGAAGGATATCGAACAAGATCGGTTTATCCGAACTCGAATGATGAGTAAAGTTTTGGCTAGACAAAACATCAAGGATAAAATCATGCGCCAGTATTTTACCAGCTACTTCAATAAGTATCAGGTGGATATTCTACTTTTTGATAAAGATGGAATTCCACTGGAGATTGACAATGCGATGAACTATCAGTCAAAAATTGTGGAACTGGAGAGAGATTTTGAAGAGACTGATTATGATGGGATATATTTAAATACCCTCGATAGCGCTAATAGTCTAACGAAATATGCCTGTACAATTGAAATTGGAGCATATAACAGAACAGTAGGACACATTGTATTTGACTTAACACTGAAGAAGTTTATACCTGAAAGTGTTTTTCCGGAATTGCTATTGGAAAGTAAATATTATCTAAGCAATGAATATGACTTCAATTATGTAGTCTACAGAGAAAATGAATTACTCTACAAGCAGGGGAACTTCAATCCAGAAAATCAGATTAATACTGCAGATCTCAATAACCCGGCTTTATATGAAAACGGGATTGAAAGGCGTGGTTTGCATCTTTATGGTTTTAAGACCAGTGATGGCAGAAATATCGTAGTGGTTTCTGATACTTACACCGCAGAGGCCTTTTTGGCCAATGTAAGTTTCTTTTTCATGGTCTTTGTTTTTTGTGTTGGACTGGCATTTGTCATTTTGAGTTTATTCATTCCTAGAGCAAGGCTGAACCTTTCTACTAAAATTCAGTTGTTTCTGGGGATTTCTTTTGCACTTCCACTATTGATTGTGATTATCGCACTCAACAAAACACTCAATGATTCATACAGAGATGAGATAGACCGAAGCTATCAGAAGACTAGTTTGAATTTGGCTGAAAATCTTATTGATGTTACTGAAGCATTTTATAATAATAAGATTAATAGGGATCAACTCGCTAATTTGGTTGTTCAGGCAGCATCGTTATTACAAAGTGATGTGAATATATATGACCAAAATGGCGAACTAACAGTCACTTCACAGCCAGAGATTTTTAATGCCCGATTGCTTTCAGAACTCATAGACCCTGCGGCCTTCAATAAGATCAAGTACAAAAGAGAACAAAGTCTGATATCAGAATCGTCAATTGGGACTTTGGATTTCAAGACCTCTTATGTAGGTATCAGGTCTTATACAGATGGACGTTTATTGGCCATTTTGTCGGTTCCATATTTTGATTCTAAAAACCATCTAAAACGACAACAGATAGACGTTTTCGATAATCTCATCATCATTTTCTCATCCATATTTTTTGTATTTCTGGTAGGAGGTAATGTCATTATCATTCAATTGGTGAAGCCATTGAAAAGCTTGGGAAGTAAGCTGCGTGAAACGAGTTTGCAAGAAATCAACCAACCAATAATCTACGAAAGTGATGATGAGATTGGCAGTCTCGTATCAGAATACAATGCCATGTTGGTAAAGCTTGAGGATAGTAAGGAAGCACTGGCACAAAGCCAGAAAGAGTCTGCCTGGAAGGAAATAGCACGTCAGGTTGCGCATGAGATAAAGAACCCGCTAACACCCATGCGCCTAAAGATTCAGCAAATGATGAGGAATAATGAATCAGACACCAAGATGTATTCTACATGTGAGTCTCTTATTACACAAGTAGACTCACTGAGTAGTATTGCCGATTCTTTTTCTGAATTTGCAAAAATGCCGGCACCAAATAACGAAGTAGTAGAGATAGTTTCATTGATCAATCGTACGCTGGATTTATATCACAGTTCGGAAGTAAGAATCAAGAAAAATATGACATCTGAGCGTATTCATGTTTTTTTAGATCCCAATATATTCAGTCGGTCAATCACGAATGTTTTTCTTAATGCAATTCAGGCTCACGACGAATCAACAATGCCCGTTGTTGAGATCAATGTTAGCGTGAATGGAAATAAGGCATTGATAGAAATCTCTGACCAGGGAAAGGGAATCTCCGAAGATCAAAAGGATAAGATTTTTACCCCGTATTTTAGCACCAAAGTATCTGGCAGTGGAATTGGATTGGCAGTCGTCAAAAAGAGTATTGAAAACGCAGGAGGTAATATATGGTTTGAATCAAAAGAAGGGAAGGGGACAACTTTTTTCATCTCGCTTCCTCTTTATCACACTTAGTGTTTTTTTTCTCTACACGCTTTCGAGCGATCTAAATGCTCAAAATTTACATTGCAAAATTTATAAAGTTGATTCTATCATTGTACTTGACACTTTGCCTGTAGAGCCAGCAAGTGTGGTGCTGAATCCAAATCTAACATTTCACCTCAGTGATCATCACAACAGGTTGCTGTTGGATAGTATTCCAAATCTGGATTCCATTCAAGTATGCTATCGGACAATTTCTCATCAAATTTTCAAACCAGTTTATCATAGAGATTACAGGACTTACCAAAGAACTTTGGCAAGCCAGAGATTTGAAAATCGAGTTTTATCAGAGGATAAGGACAACTTATTATCGTTTGGATCGGTAAATAGCTTTGGGGCGATCACCCGTGGAATTTCATTTGGGAACAATCAAAACGTATTCGTAAACTCATCGCTTAACCTACAAATGGACGGTGATCTGACGGACAAGCTCAAGGTGTCAGCCTTAATAACCGACCAAAACATCCCATATCAACCAGAAGGAAACACCCAGCAAATCCGTGACTTTGATAATGTGCTAGTGAGGATTTTCAATCAAGATTTTGAAATGAAGGCTGGTGATATTGTACTTCAAAACCCGGTGAATGAGGGTTATTTCTTGAAATATTATAAAAATGTCCAGGGGCTGTCTACCAATTATCAATATCAGTTGAACGATAAATGGACCGGACAATCTGCTTTTACTGGCTCACTTGGCAAAGGTCAGTTTGCTTCCACAGTAATTTCACCAGAGGAAGGTGTTCAAGGCCCCTATAAGCTGCGTGGGAATAATGGAGAACGATTCATCGTGATATTGCCTAATTCAGAAAAGGTATTTCTTGATGGAAAGCGACTCCAGAGGGGTTTTGACCTGGATTATGTGATAGATTATAACCTTGGTGAAATCACCTTTAGTAATTCTGTCATTATTACCCAGTTTTCAAGGATTAGGGTGGATTATGAATATTCCAATCAGTATTATGCTAGATCAAATATTTCTGTAACTCAACAGTTTAGTAGCGAACGAAACAGATTTTATTTGAACTTCTACCGGGAGAAAGACAATGAAAACAATCCACTTACATTTGAACTGACAGAGAAGGACTATGCTCAAATGCAGTCAATTGGAGATATAGAAGGTGGCGCACCGATCAGTGGTGTGGATTCTATACCATATCGGGAGGGTGCTGTATTATATGCTAAAAAAGATACTGTGTTGAATGGTGTAACCATGTCTTACTATCGATACAGCACGGACCCAGCTAAGGCGATATTCCGAATAAGCTTCTCAAAAGTTCTGGTGGGCACTGGCAATTACGCCTTTATCAATTCCACCGCGAATGGGCCAGTATATCAATGGGTTGGAGAAGGAAATGGGGATTATTTACCTGTGCAGTTAGTTCCCATTCCCAATCAGAAACAGATGTTCGTAGTAGGGTTCTTATCTAAAATAAACAGTTATGAAAATGTGTCACAAGAGCTGGCAATATCTATTCAGGATCAGAATTTATATTCTGATTTGGAAGATGATGATAATACCGGGTTTGCGTGGAGAGGTCAGTTAAACTCTGAAGGTCGGAGTTTTGAGTTTTTACCAGATTATAAGTTTAAAGGCAATCTGTCTTATGAATTTGATCATCATCATTTCAATTTTATCGATCGGTTTCGCGCTGTAGATTTCGATAGAGATTGGGGGTATGACGTATTCGCAGATACCTTAAATACTCGTCAGGATCGTATTTTATCTATGAATGTAGGTCTGAAAAAGGATGAACAAAATCAATTCGCTGCTGAGATTCAAAATAGAAATCGCAGTGGTGTGGTTGATGGAAATCAATTATCATTCAATGCAAATAAGACCATTGGCTTATTTGAAATACATTCCAAAAATTTCTTTACGGACAATCAATTGCCCGAGATCAAGTCTTCCTGGCGGAAAGGTCAACAAAGTATTAGTCTAAATGGGAAAATGATTCGTCCTTCATATCAATTCGTACAGGAACATCAACTCTATAGGGATGAAGTTATCGACAGTGTTATAAGTACGCAGATGTATTATGATGCACACAATGTTTCGTTGGAGAGTGGTGATACACTTCGTACGCTATTTAAGGTGAATTATATAAACCGAACTGACCAACTTCCCATTGACGGTGAAATGACCGATTTCACTCACGCTCAGGAATTTCGCTTCAATACCAGAATGAGTCAAATGAAGAATCATCAGCTCGACTTAGTGCTCAATTACCGTACAGTGAAAAACCTTCTCGACCCGAATAATAATTCCTCCAATTTGCTGGGAGATTTTCAATGGTTTGGAAGTCTGGCAAATGAACATATCACCACCAAAGTGAATATAACTACAGCGAGTGTACGTGAGCTGCTAAGAGCTTTCGTCTATGTGGTGGTGCCCACAGGGGCAGGAACACATACATGGAGAGATGAGAATAATGATGGTATACAGGATCTAAATGAGTTCTATGAAGCAATCAACCCGGATGAAAAGAATTATATAAGGTTATATACGCCAACCGATGAATATGTAAATGCCTTTCAAACTACACATTTATATCAGCTGGATGCGCGAATGCCAAAAAGATGGTCTGAAGGAGGAAGGTTTGCAAATGTGGCTTCCAGAGTTTCTTTAGGTGCTTATGTGAAGCAGCAGGTCAAATCAACGAATGACTACCTGATACAGAGAATTAAACCATTCAACTTGAACCTGGCTTCACCTGACATAGTATCAGCAAGAAACCTTCAGAGAGTTTCACTTTTTTACAATAAAAACGCGCCAGGATTGTCTATTGATTTTACCTATACTCAGCAGCAAAGGAAGACTTTGCTCAGTCAGGGGTTTGAACTCAGAGAAGCTGATGAGTGGCGTTTGGGGGGTAAGTTGAACATTATTAAAAATCTCACCCTCAGAGGAACTAATAAATGGATTTCAAGCGAGAATTTATCAGATTATTTGATGTCTAGAAATTTCCAACTGAATCAATATCATACTGAAGGCGAATTGATCTGGCAACCCCAGAATCACTTTAGATTGACCTCAGCTTTGAAAAGAAGATTGAAAACTAGTGAAAATGAGATTTCTACAGATGATTTAGTAATCAATGAATTAGCATTAGAGTTTACTTATTTGAAATCAGGAAAAGGGAATTTCAATGCCAGTTTTAGTTGGCTGGTCATTGATTATTCTGGAGAAACAAATTCATATCAAGGGTATGAAATGCTCGAAGGTTTACAGCCTGGAAGTAATCAAAGATGGAATATGAACTGGCAGCAAGATTTAGGAAGAGGGCTTCAGCTTACGCTCCAATATCTTGGGAGAAATGGAGACAATATGAAAGTGGTACACACAGGAAATGTGCAAGTCACTGCCTTTTTCTGATTGGATCCTAGATGCTGGATGAAGTTAGTTAAACAGGTGAACAAACACGAAACCTAAAAACTCGTAACAAGATCACCCATCACCGACTCATTGTACACTCAACCATTCAGCCAATTGTTTCGGCCACTCGGATAAATGAGAAACTTTAGTAGCAAGACCAAATCCATGTCCTCCTGTTGGGTAAATATGCATTTCAGAAGGAACCTCTTTTTCTTTTAGTGCCAGAAAAAGCTGGATGCTGTTTTCTATTGGAACACCACCATCATTTTGTGCATGTATGATGAATGTAGGGGGTGTGTCTGCAGTTACGTTCATTTCGGCGCTGTAGTAGTTCACCATTTCCTCAGTTGGGGCTTGTCCAAGTAGATTATTCCTCGAACCTTGATGAGTAAAATCATTCTTCATGGTTACTACAGGATATACCAAAATCATAAAATCCGGACGAGTTTCCGCCGTATAATGCGTGCCTAAGGTGGAAGCCAAATGACCACCTGCTGAAAATCCCATCACACCTACTTTTTCCGGGTTGATATTCCATTCTTCGGTATTTAATCGGATGAGTTTCATGGCTTGCTGAGCATCCATCAGTGGAGATTTGTCTGGAGCAATATTAGATTCATCCTCTGGTAATCGGTATTTCAAAACGATTCCCGCGATTCCCTGTCCATTAAGCCATTTGGCAATGTCTGTTCCTTCTTTATCCCATGCCAAAATCTTATATCCTCCACCAGGACAAATTAACACAGCTTTTCCATTCGCGTGTGACTTGGATGGCAAATAGACTTCTATCTCAGGATTGATAACATGGCTTATTCGTACAGCATTGGTCGCTTTTCTTTGCTCATTAAGGTCACTTTCTTTGCTGTTTGGAACTTGTCCATCGTATAGTGGGATGGTGTAATTCTGAGCGAATACAGTACAGGAAATCAGCGATAAAAATAGGAAAGTGAGGTTTTTCATTTTAAGAAGATTTTGGTAAAGATATCATGTAAAAGTCAACGAGGATCAAAACCTCTATGACCTTTGGGTTTATTATTTAATCCTGAAATGCCACAAACAATGAAAAAGGAGGGATAATGACTTTATCCTTTCGATGAGTCCAGCCTTTTTCATCTACTTTTCCTCCTAACACCGCCAAACTCCAATCTCCCTCAATAGGAATGGTCTCTGCAGAGGTATTAGCATTGTAATAGACCAGAATATTCCTCCAGCTATCATCATTCGCATGGTCTTTGATCTTGAAACCTATGAGTCCGGGTTTCGATTCAACGAAAGTGAGTTTTTCTCTCACCATGTCACCAGTAGGCATACTGAAAGCTGGATGGTTCTTTCTTAAATGAATCAAGTCTTTGTAATAGTCAAACACCTCATGATGTTCGATTTTCCAGTTCCAATCAATCTGATTGATGCTATCCGGCTTGTTATAAGAATTGTGTTCTCCGCCTTTCGTACGAAGCATCTCGGCACCTGCATGAATGAATGGAATTCCCTGAGACGTCAATACGATACCTATGGCCAGCTTATCCATTGCTATGATTTCTTCCTCGGAAGCATCCTCTCGTGAAGTTTTGAGTTTGTCATAAAGTGTTTGGTTGTCATGACAAGAGACATAAGAAACTGCTTGCCATGGGTTCAGACTCCATACGGTATCGGAGTAATTAACAGCTGGATAATTAACCTCCTCATGACCAATTGAGCCAACCACACCGAACTTAATAGACGCTTCCATGCCTTCTCCACCGTTGACAAAACCAAGACTTTTCTCATCAAACACCGAACCTTTGATACCATCTCTAATGTCATCACTAAATGCACTGACCTTTGGCATCTTATAAGTGTTAGCTTTTAGTGCTTTTTCTTCATCTGGGAGCGGAGAAGCTCCGGCTGTCCAGCCTTCACCATAGACGAATGCATCTGGATTGATAGATTCCAGTCTGTCAGCTACGGCGTTCATGGTTGTGACATCATGAATTCCCATCAAATCAAACCTGAACCCATCCAAATGGTATTCTTCTGCCCAATATGCCACAGATTCTACAATGAATTTTCGCATCATTTCTCGGTCAGAAGCCGTCTCATTTCCACAGGCGGATGCATCAGAATAGCTTCCATCTTCTTTCTGACGGTAATAGTATCCCGGCGCTTCACGATCAAAGTTGGCATTCGCAGGGCTGCTACCTGTGTGATTATAAACCACATCCAGAATCACTCCAATTCCAGCATCATGAAAGTTCTTTACCATCTGCTTAAATTCCCTGATTCTGACTTCTGCGCGATATGGATCTGTAGAATACGAACCTTCCGGCACATTGTAGTTTTTGGGGTCATATCCCCAATTATATTGAGGAATGTCCAATCGTGTCTCATCTATGGAGAAATGATCAAATGAAGGAAGTAAATGCACATGTGTAATTCCCAACTCTATCATGTGATCAATTCCTGTGGCAATTTGTTCCGGTCCTTTAGTTCCGGATTCTGAAAGACCCAGATATTTTCCAGAATAAGAACTTCCGGCATTATCAGAGATGGTAAGGTCACGAACATGGCATTCGTAGATGATTGCCTCATTTGGTGAATTTAATGATGGTCCCTTATCTGTTTTCCAATTTTCCGGATTGGTTTCTGACAAATCAACTACCATCGCTCTATCACCATTAACACCTACAGCTTGAGCATAGATGCCGGGAGTTTCTGCTCGCCATTCACCATTTATCTGAACCTGAAAGGTGTAATAAGCCCCATTTAAATCCTTATATACTTCCAACTGCCAAAGACCAGGTTTCTCTTCTCTGAGAGATAAGGATTCAATTCGCTTACCTCCATTACCATCGGCATAGAAATGTATCAAAACAGACTCAGCCGTAGGAGACCAAAGCTTGAAGGTTGTTTGCTGTGGGGAGTAATTTGTCCAAAGGTTTTCGGATGGATACGTCGGATACTCTTCAAATGATTGATAAGACTTTGGTGTTTTTGTATGACACATGGTAAAGAGTATGGCTAGTGGTAAAAAGTATTTCATGGTTTGGGTAGGTCTGTTTCTACTTTTAAAACCTAAAATTAGTCAAGTCTATTTGTAATACTCCCGGTATTAAATACCAATAAATACTGATTATCAGAATAAACCAATTGGATTATTCTTGTACCTACATCGTTTTTGCAATATGGTAGTCAATAATTTCATGGAAATGCCTTATTATTACATACTTAGAAGGGATATGGAGCAAAACAAGTCCTTTTTTTCAACTGTATCATTTGAACATGCACATATTTGATCTTATCGCATTAATCATTTTTATTTCGGGGCTATTCATTTTTGTGAATACCATGTTTCTGAAGTTGCCTTCCTCTTTAGGTTTAATGATTCTTACACTGCTACTTTCTGTTGGGGTGATGGTAGCTGGTATGATTGTGCCATCGCTTAATGTAATTGATGAAATAAAAGATTTTGACTTCAGCGAAGTATTGAATCAAATGGTGATCAGTGTGATACTTTTTGCTGGCGGTCTGAATATGAATCTCAGGGCGCTTGGAGATCAAAAAGTGCCTGTAATTATATTGTCATTGGTTGGGGCGTTGTTGAGTACATTGGTAATCGGTACTATAGTATTTTACTTCCTCAACTTTTTGGGAATTGAGATCAACTATATGTATAGCTTGATTTTCGGGGCGGTGATTTCTTCTACTGATCCCATTTCTGCATCCAATATCACCACAAGGTTCAAATTGCCGCGGATGTTGCTCAACAAGGTTGAGGGAGAATCACTCTTTAATGGCTCTGTGTCAGTAGTATTGGCGTTTGTTTTGTATCATTTGGAACTTGTTGCTGAGCTTCATGAAATCACTGGTTTTGACTTTGTGAAAGTGCTTTCATTAGAATTGATTGGGGGAGTGGTTTTAGGTTTGGCTATGGGATATCTGGGTCTTTTCCTTCTGAAGTTCATCGATAATGAAGATGTTCATATTGAGGTATTGATCACAATTGCGCTAGTACTGGTTGGTTCTTATATCTCAGGCATGTTTGAGATTTATTCTAAAATGGTCTCTTTGATTATGGGACTTTTTATTGGTAACATGAGCAGGGCAGGAGAAAGTGAAGGTGATTCGGTAGGTGGATATGTTTACAAGTTTTGGGACCTGTTAGAGCAAACAGTAGCAGTTATGCTTTTCGTTTTGATGGGGCTGGAAATGCTCGTTATAGAATGGAAGACAGAGTATTTTGCAGCGGGGTTCTTTGCTGTAAATATTGTTTTATTCGGTAGATGGGTAAGTATTTTTATACCGATAAAGGTTATGAAAATGATGCAAATCCCTTTTGATAAGAATTCCATACCAGTAATAACATGGGGGGCTTTTAGAGGTGGTTTACCAATCGCATTGGTTTTGGCATTTCACAATTTCCCGGGTAAAGATCTTCTTATTACCATGACCTATGTGGTAGTAGTAAGCTCTATGCTGTTTCAAGGCTTTACATTGCCTATACTCATGAGAGAACGATTCCAATATCGTGAAAAAACATAAGCACAAAAAAAGGCATCGAAAGATGCCTTTAGTGTTTTATGCAATTTAGAGTATTAACCCTTGAATTGTATTTTTCTCATTCTCAATGATTGTGGTGTAACTTCCACATATTCATCTTTTTGTATGTATTCCAAGGCATCTTCTAATGAAAACTGTCTTTTCGGAGCAACCTTTGAATTGTCATCAGATCCGGCAGCTCTCATGTTCGTCAGTTTCTTTCCTTTGATTACATTCACCACCAGGTCATTTCCACGAGTGTGCTCACCGATCACTTGACCAACATACAACTCTTCGCCTGGATCAATAAAGAAAATCCCTCTGTCTTGTAGTTTGTCCATTGCATATGCTGTACTAGGGCCAGTTTCCATACTTACGAGAGAACCAACGTGCCTTGTAGGAATTTCACCCTTCATAGGTTCATATGACTTGAATCTGTGAGTCATTACTGCTTCACCCGCCGTAGCGGTCAGCATTCTATTTCTCAATCCAATCAAACCTCTTGCCGGGATATCAAACTCCAAATGCTGAATAGTGCCTTTAGGTTCCATTACGGTCAAGTCTCCCTTACGCTGAGTAGCTAATTCGATTACTTTACCTGAATAGTCCTCTGGTACATCCACCACCATATGCTCTATTGGCTCATGCTTCTGACCGTCGATTTCTTTTATCAACACCTGAGGCTGACCTACTTGTAATTCATATCCTTCTCTGCGCATGGTTTCGATCAAGACAGACAAGTGAAGAATTCCTCGTCCATAGACTAAAAATTTATCCTCAGATCCGGTTTCCTCTATTCTTAAGGCAAGGTTTCTTTCTACTTCCTTGAAAAGTCTATCACGAATCTGTCTGGAGGTTACGAATTTACCTTCTTTACCAAAGAATGGTGAGTCGTTGATTGAGAACAGCATACTCATTGTAGGTTCGTCTATCGCGATTCTTTCAAGAATAGTTGGGTTCTCCACATCTGTAATGGTATCTCCAATGTCAAAATCTTCAATACCTGTAATTGCACAGATATCTCCACATGGAACTTCATCCACTTGCCTTTTGCCCAGTCCCTCAAATACATGCAATTCTTTGACACGTACTTTTTTCATGGAACCATCTTTCTTCGCTAAACCTAACTGAGCGCCAGACTTCAGCGTTCCCTGAACGACTTTTCCAATTGCAATTCGACCAACGAAATTCGAGAAATCCAAAGAAGTGATTTGTAAAGCAGGAACACCTTCTACTTTCTTAGGTGAAGGCACTTTCTCCAATATGATATCCATCAAAAACGAGATGTCCTCAGTTGGCTTAGTGTAATCTGGACCCATCCATCCTTGTTTTGATGACCCATAAACAGTGGTGAAATCTAATTGCTCCTCAGTGGCGTCCAAAGAAAACATGAGATCAAACACCTGCTCCATCACCACTTCAGGGTGACAGTTAGGTTTGTCAACTTTATTTACAACTACAATTGGATTCAAACCAAGTCCTAATGCTTTACTCATTACAAAACGTGTCTGAGGCATTGGTCCTTCGAATGCATCTACCAATAGTAGTACACCGTCGGCCATTTTGAGGACACGCTCTACTTCACCACCAAAATCGGCGTGACCAGGTGTGTCAATAATATTGATTTTTATATCCTTGTAGTTTACCGATACGTTCTTGGATAAGATTGTAATACCACGTTCACGCTCCAGATCATTGTTGTCTAGAATCAAATCTTCAAATTCCTGATCTTCTCTAAACAACTTAGAAAAATGGATCATTTTGTCAACCAATGTGGTTTTGCCATGGTCAACGTGCGCGATAATGGCAATATTCCTGATTTCTGTCATATACTTTTTTCTGAAAGAGCGCAAAAATAGTTGTATTACAGATAATTAGCAGGGTAATTCGAGAAAGTTTATATCATTATTCTGTTATGTACTTCTAGTTTATGAGCTAAGTCATTATTCATTAGTATCACGTCCCATGAAGTTTACCCAATCCAACTTAACCTATTCTTCATTTTATGCCGCTTTCGGTAGTTTATATAATAGAAAATCATTTGGATTAATAGAAAGCTTTATTTTTCTGATTAGTATTATTTTTTCCATTCGATTAAATAATAATAAGCATCGACCCAACTATGAAGAAACTGAAATTCATTTTAATTCCCCTTATCATTTTGTTTTTTGCTTTTTGGCTTGGTCCAAGACCTGAATTCCCAGATATATTGGATGGGAGTATCTCAAAAATGGAAATTTCGCTTGATAGTCTGGATAAGTATGTAAGTCAGAAAGATGCCTACTTACCCAATCTCAAACTGGATAATGAATCCAGAATCATATGGTCAGATAGTCTAAGGAAAACACCGTATTCTTTGGTTTATCTTCATGGTTTTTCTGCAAGTCCTATGGAGTCAGCGGATCTTCCAGAACAGGTTGCCCGAAGGTATGGCATGAATCTTTACATTCCACTTCTTGCAGGCCATGGCCAAGATGATATCGAATCATTCAAAGGTTTGAAGCCCAATGATTTGATCCGGTCATCAAAAGAGGCCATTGCCATCGGAAATTTGCTTGGAGATCACGTTGTTTTAATGTCTTGCAGTACAGGCAGCACATTAGGAACTTACCTGGGAGCACTCAACCCTGATATGGTGGATGTTATGCTCATGTATTCTCCTAATTTCAGATTGGCAGATCCATTTGCATCGATGATAACCGGACCCTGGGGCAAGGAGCTCGCGATTACAATAGGAGGAGAATATTGGAATAAGGATAAGGTGTGGGATTCCGTGACAACACAATATTGGACCACTATTTATCGCACTGAAGGACTAATCGCTTTGCAGAAATTGATTGACGATTCCATGTCAGATGAAATAATTAAAAGTATTACCGATCCATATTTTATTGGCTACTATTTCAAGAATAAGGATGAACAAGACCCGACCATTTCTACTGAGGCAATTTTAGAATTCACTGAACTCACAGCAACTCCAGTAGAACAAAAAAAGGTCATTGCATTTCCAGATGCCGAGGCACATGTAATTACGAATCCCGCTAAAAGTAAGCAGTCTGAGGACGTAAAAATGGAAACATTTCTTTTTTTAGAGGAAGTTATTGGCTTGAAGCCCATAGATTATTTGTTAAGGTAAGATTAATTGTAAATTAACGCTAGATTTACGGTTGTTGAGTCAGAATAAATAATCGATGTTTGAAAGTTTTTTGGAAGGAACGGAGTATTACGATTATCCGTCATTTGAGGTAGCACTATATTCATTGCTCCTTGCGCTGGTGCTTAGCACGTTAATAGCATATTCCTATAGGTATACCTACGCCGTTGGTGAATATTCAAGAGGTTTTTTTCAGGCGATGATTTTAAGTTCCTTGGTCACCTCCATGATTATGATGGCCGTAGGCAATAATCTCGCAGTTGGTTTTGGAATAATTGGAGCTGTAGCGATCATTCGCTTTAGAACGAATATTCAAAACCCTCGCAATGTAATCTTTATTTTCGCCTCTTTATCAGTCGGAATTGCTTGTGGGGTTCATGGATATGCCGTGGCACTGGCCGGAACGTTGATATACATTGCTACGGCATTTTTACTGCACTTTTCCTCTGCTAGAGAAAGATTGCATTACCGATACGAAATTGTTTGTAGAACGACAGATCATCAGCTGATGAAGGAGGTAAAGCAGCACTTGCGGGAAGTAAGCAAAACGTTCGAAGAGAAGGAGCTGAGAAAACGATCTGAAGTTGATGATAAGTTTGAGTATCTCATCACCTTGTATGAAGGACAGGACATCCACGGTATTTTTCATTATCTGATTGATCATGAAGCCCTTTCTGATGTAAGAATAAATCGAAGACAAATCAATGATCAGCTATGATGAAGTTAAGAAATAAACTGTTCATTCTAGTTTGGAGCGGTTTGGTATTATTACTGGTAATAATCTCATTCAGATACAGAAACCGAACGGAAGCGCTTGTAGCCGTAGTGGAGTCACAAGTCACGGCCATTAGTTATCAAAAAGCTGTTACAGTACTTGATATTAGAGTCATATCTGGACAAGAAGTGAAGAAAGGGGATACATTACTCATCGTTTCCCGTCCTGATTTAACCTTGGACATGGCCAGAAAAATGAATGATCTGGAAGAGAAAATATCCAGAAAATCTATGGCGGTA
This sequence comes from Bacteroidia bacterium, assembly GCA_030425425.1. Taxonomy (GTDB): domain Bacteria; phylum Bacteroidota; class Bacteroidia; order Cytophagales; family Cyclobacteriaceae; genus Marinoscillum. The sequence continues at coordinate 46,973 of JAUIAO010000001.1, forward strand.
GATGACCGAAGAAGTAAGATGGAGCTCCTGGCCATCGAACGAGACGGTAAGGTTAATCGACTTTTGGCAAAGAAAAACGAATTAGAAACGAAGCTCTATCAGGAGCAGTTGATTCGGCAAGAACTTCAGCAAAGCACCAAAAAGAATAATGGTGATTCACTTTCTATGGTTGAACTCAATGCGATTTTGGCAGAAATAAAAGACGTAAGAGAGTTTTACAGAAAGGAAATTCAGCGACAAAGACTTCAGGTTAAGCAAGATACTATCAGAATCAATCAATCAATTTCTATACTGAATCGCGAATTGGAAGCTCTGGAGGAAGAACAAACCAGTTTAATCAAAGTAGCTCAATTTGGAGGCATAATAGGTACTGTAGAAGTACAGCTGGACGAATTGGTGTCTCCGTATAAAACCATGATAACAATCTATGAATTACAACCATCAGTCATCAAAGCTTTTAAGAATGAAGCGATTGGTTCTCCTGTGCAGCCAGGAGACTCTGTGAAAATTGTTTCAGAAAATAGGAGCTATAGTATACTGGGAGTGGTGAGTGAACTGGGGGCGCGGATCACCTCTTATCCGAATAAAATTCAACCAATCAATACCGAAATGCGCCAATATGGACAGGAGATTTTCATAAGCATCCCCAAAAACAACCGTTTTTTGAATGGCGAAAAGGTTTATGTCTATCCTAATTACAAGGAAGAGATATGAAATACCTGGTAGTTTGTTTTTTGACTTTAGTGAATGTTTCGGTCTATTGTCAATCTTCACTGACAAGGATTCTTTCAGCTCCTGTTAATGATGAGGATTATTTGATTGCGCTCAAGCAACAGCAATATATTGAGAATCATAAGTTTAATTCTCCGTGGCTTAGGGAATTAGAAGTAAGGATGCGGTCAGATGATAAACAATTGAATATCGACGAATACCGCATGCGATTAGGACTCATTAACCCGGCGGAAGTCCTTGCCAACAGGAAATATAATAGTCTTATCGCGGAATATAATCAAGCAGAGAAAGCAAGCATCATCAATGATGTACTGAAGCTTCGCTACGAATTACTGATAGAGTACCACTACCTGTTAAGTAAAGAGAAATTGACTAATCAATTGATTCAACGTAGGGAGAAGCAACAAAAAATCAGAATAGACCTTAATCCCAATCTGGACAAAATTGTGGATCTGGAACAGGGTATTTTGAAAGGTAGGTTAGCTTTGGTAGAACTTGAAAACAAGCAAGACCTTATATCTAAGCAAATAAGGCAGTTTTCGAGTTTGATGCCCGAAAGTGAGGCGTTTGATCAATTAATTTCTCCTGAGCAGATCATATTAAGATTAGATACATCAATAGACGAATCCCAACTTTTGGCTGAGAAACAATTAGATCTGGCTGTTAAAGAACAGCTACTGAAAATTGATAAAGCAGAAGCATATAGCAATATCGGGTACATTCAGGGAGATTACGATATTTCTCAAGGAGATGTTTTTTCCGATCATCTGGGATTTCAAATGGGGGTTTCATTACCCATTTTCAATACAGATCGTCCAAAACTACAGCGCGACGAATTAAAACTGGTAGATGATCAGGTGAAAAACGAATTGTTGCTGGACAAAACGAAAAATCGTATCTACTCCCTTAAGGATAAAATTTCATCAGCTTACGAGCAGTATAAAATTGTAATGGAAAGTGAGATCAAACTCAATAAGTGGAAAGAAATGAGTGAGGGCTTATCGGCAGATCAGGGCACTTTTAATGAATTGGCGGGTTTTGAAGACTTTGTAAATAATTCCAAATTAGAATTACATGTAGAAATGCTCAATCTATACATTACTTTTATGCATGAAAAATCTGAGCTTAATGGCAGTTCTCCAACGAACCAGATCATCGATCCTATAGAGAAGTTAGATATTAAATAAAAAAACCTGACAGGGAATCAGCTTCTCCATCAGATTTTCCAATTAAATGACAGTAGATTTTAAGCTTCTGTAATCACTACTTTTTCCATCGCATCGCCTTGTTTAATGGCATCTAATACATCCAGACCTTCATATACTTTTCCAAAACAAGTATGATTTCTGTCCAGATGAGCAGTATTGTTTCTGCTATGGCAGATGAAAAACTGAGATCCTCCTGTGTTTCTGCCAGCATGTGCCATTGACAGTACTCCTCGGTCATGATATTGATTGTCACCATCCAATTCACAATCTATTGTGTAACCTGGTCCTCCAGCACCGGTACCGTTTGGACAGCCTCCCTGAATAACAAAATCAGGGATTACACGGTGGAAAGTCAATCCATCATAAAACCCTTTTTCTGCAAGTGACACGAAATTTGCTACGGTATTTGGAGCGTCATTTTCATAAAATTCAATTTTCATCACACCTTTTTTAGTGTGGATTTCAGCTTTCTTCATTTATATAAGACTTTAATTATCAAAGATTTACAATTTCAGTTTCAAAATACTCATTGTAAAGGAACGCAAAGTTAATTGACTCGAACCAAATGCCATACCTTTGTTACCTAATTCGAGATTATGATAGCACCAGTACAAATTGGAAAAATGAATACCCTGGAGGTATTGAAGTTCACTCCACAAGGAGCCTATTTGGGGGACAACATTGAGGAAATTTTATTACCAACTAAATATGTCCCGGAAGGATTAGAGGTTGGAGAAGTACTGGATGTATTTGTCTACATAGATAATGAAGACAGGCTCATTTGCACGACACTCAAACCAGAAGCTTACTGTGATGAGTTTGCTTATATGAAGGTAAAAGATGTTACTAAGGTAGGAGCGTTTTTACATTGGGGAGTTGAAAAAGACTTATTAGTTCCGTTCAAAGAGCAGCAAACCAGGATGCAGGTAGGAGAGAAGTATTTGGTTTATGTATATCTGGATGACCTAACTGAGCGACTAGTCGCCTCATCAAATATCAATCGATTTTTGGAATTGGATGACATAGAATTAGAGGAAGGTGAAGAAGTGCAAATCCTTATCGGTAATGAGGGTGAGCTGGGCTACACCGCAATTATCAATGATACATACAGAGGCTTACTCTACAAAAATGAAGTTTTTCGCAAAGTAAGTAGCGGTGATCGTACGAAAGCTTTCATCAAACAAATAAGACCTGACAATAAAATTGATTTAGAACTTGAGCGCTCGGGGTTCGGAAAAATAGAGCCAATGGGCGAGCAGATTCTGAAAATCCTTCAAGAAAATGATGGGTTTTTACCATTACATGATAAGTCAGATCCGGAAAAGATCAAATCAACTCTCCAGATGAGTAAGAAGAACTTCAAAAAGGCAATTGGAGGTTTGTATAAATCGAGACATATAGAAATTACCGAAAAGGGAATTAAACTGAATCATTAAATATTTGAATCCCAGGTAAAGTGGATGTGGCGGATATCAATTATCTTAACCTCTAATGCTATACCTAAGATTTCCAACCTGTCTTTTTCTTTTTTCGCTTAGTACATTGTTGAGCGCGAAAGAACCTCGATTTACCGATTCAGAACAGCAATTCATTAAAAAACACAATCAAATAGTTTTAGGTGGGGATCCTGACTGGGAGCCCATGATTATTAAACAGTCCAATGGGACGATTACTGGTTTTGAACGCGAATTGCTGGATGAAATAGAGAAAAGCAGTGGTCTGGAAATAGAACTCATTACGGGAGTTTGGAATGATATCGTTCACAAGGCAAGGAATAAAGAGATCGATGGCTTGGTGTATTCTTCTCCGCAACCTGAAAGAAAACAATTTTTTAATTGGAGCAAGACTTATAACCGTTTTAAAGTTGGATTTTATAGCACCCTGAATCAGGATGTTCTTCAAGATATAAACGATTTAGAGGGAGCGACTATTGGAGTTCAGGAGAATGATCAGTTTTCCAATAATTATATTGATAGTCTAAGAAATGTTCAGCTGAAGGTCTTTTCCACCCGTTCAGAAATGATCGAAGGTTTGTTGACCGAAGAGGTTGATTATATTTTTGGAGCGCTCGATATCAACTATTATTTGTGGAAAAACTCCATTTCAGGAGTTCATTTAGTGCTTTTGCCTAAGGATAAAGGATTTGATGCTGTTTATTCTATTCGTAATGACTGGCCCGAACTTGTCAGCATCTTGAATAAATCTTTGGATGCAATCGGTCAGGAGACCATTTTGGGTATCATGAATAAATGGTTGGAGCCTGAGTCATCCAATGGATTACCTACAGAAGATCAAATATTTCTCAACCAGTTTGATCATCTTAATCTAGTCACGACAGAGAAATGGATGCCGATAGTAGATGTTAAACCTACTGGAGAGCTGAATGGTTGGCTGGGTGATTATATGCGCCTTATTGAGAATACAATGGGTTTTCCTTTCGAACCTATGGCTACAGGAGATAGTTCAGTGATAGATTCAATGGCAAGGCTCGATAATACTGTTTTCGTGTATCCCGATTTTTTTCAAAAAAGACCACAGTTTCATTATTCTGAGCCTATTCTTGAAATTCCATATGGCTTGGGTATGATCAAAGGGGTGTTTTTTGATGATATCAATAATCTTGGGAGTATCAAAGTTGCTGTATTGAAATACAACCCGCATATTCAAAGAATAAAGCAAGCATATCCCAACATTGAAATTCAGATTACCTCCAGCACCAAGGAATCTTTAGATCGTATACTGTCAGGTGATTTGGATGGTTACATTGGATCTATCTCTACATTGAACCATCACATACATTCTCTTGGTTATTCGGAAGTATTTATCGCCGGACTGCTGGATATTAAAACAACCCTGCATTTTTCGTCTTCCAATCAGGAATTGATTGACGTGATGAACAGGACGATGAAACTTGTTCCAAATGGTAAAAAGCAGGAAATCATCAGAAATTGGTACGGTGGAAGTACAATTGTAGAGGATCGGAGTTTGGCCATTAAGATTACGCTAATTTTTATAGTAGTTATTTCGATAGTCTCTATTTGGGCATTTTCCCTATGGTTCCAGATAAAAAAGCGTAAATCCCTACACGAAAAGCTACTCACCAATCAAGCTAATGTATATGCATTGATTGAAAATTCCGATGCGTTGATCTATTCCATTGATCCCAACCTCAGGATTATTGTTACCAATAATGCATTTGTTAATTTTTTAAAGCATTACAGTGATATACCTGTGGAAAACGGAACGTCATTGGCCAAGGTCATTCCTGAAAAGTTTAGAGATGCCTGGATCTTGAGATATACAAGAGCGCTCAATGGTGAAAAGTATTCAGTTCAGGATAATATGGAATTTTTTGGGATATCCAGAACTTTCATTACTCATTTGAATCCTATCAAAATTAATGGAGAGGTGTTAGGAGTGTCTTGCCTGACCGAAGATGTTACTCACCTCACTCGTCTGAATCAATACATGATTAGCCTGATGAACTCTTCTTATGATTACATTTTCATTAAAAACCTTGAGGGTAGGTATGTAATGGCTAGCCAAACCCTTGCGGAAATCAACGGGTTTGATTCCTGGAAGGAGTTTGTCGATAAGTCTGATAAAGAATTAGGGCTTAACGATAGTGAGATGTTTCAGGCAGAAGACCAAAGAGTACTCAGGGATCATGTACATATTATCAACAAGGAGCAAAACCACTTGGATCAATATGGAAATGAGAGATGGATGCAGACTACCAAAGAACCAATTTTCAACGAAGCAGGTGAAGTCATTGGCCTTTCTGGGATCAGTAGAGATATCACGGAGAAGAGAAAAGGCGAACAGGAGCAGAAAATGCTAATTTCCACCATTGAAAACAGCCAGGATTTGATATTCTTTCTGGATCATGAATTCCAATTCATTTATATGAATGCTGCCGGAAAAGCGCTTTTGGGTTTTGAGGAAATTCAAGGTGTTTCCGTTTCTGAAATCATTCATCCTGTGACATACAAAGTTCTGATTAATGCTCTTAAAAATATTGTACTCAAAGGAGAGCCCTGGCATGAGGAATTTGAGGTGATTAGTAAATCAGATAGCCGTAAGATTACGATGGACAATCATATCATGAGCATTTTTGATGATGATGGAGATTTTATTTGTTATGTGAGTGTTTCCAGAGACGTGACTGAGCGCAACATACTTCAGGAGCAGATCATCGATGCTAAGCTCAACCAGGAACTGGTGAATGCGTCGTTAAAAGCTGCGGATAATGAACGTGTAAGGATCGCACATGACCTGCATGATGGTATACAGCAGCAAATCGCGACTGTTAGTATTTACTTACAATCTATCGATTGGGACAGTAATCCGCAAGGAGTCATCCAGGATAGCTTATCCAAACTGAACGAGACAATAGCAGATATTCGTCGAATGTCAAACCGAATGTTGCCTCGAGCACTGATGAGCGTTGGCTTGCAAGGGGTGATATACGATGAAGTACAAACCATTAATAAAAAGTCTGCTTTAAAATTATCTTTTCATGAAAATTTGGGAGAACATCGAATAGATGCTGAGGTTGAATTAAATTTATATAGGATTTTTCAGGAAGGCATTTCGAATATTCTGAAATACAGTAAAGCCAATGAAGTGCAAATACAACTTCTTTTATCTGGAAATGTACTTACCATGGTGATAGAAGATGATGGTGTAGGTTTTGATAGAATCCAGAAGACTGATGCAGGCATAGGCCTATCTAGTATGAGTCATCGTGCAGAGTCTATTGGTGCACATTTGGAAGTAGATACAGTCCCGGGAGAGGGAACAAGTATATTAGTTGAGGTAAAACTATAGTTGATGGATAAGATTTCTGTATTACTCGTAGATGATCATCCTATGATTAGGGATGCGATGAAGCTATACTTTGCTTCCAATGATGAAATAGCCATCACAGGAGAAGCTAACAATGGGAAAGAAGCTCTGGATATCCTCGATACGGAGAAGTTTGACCTGGTGATTACTGATATTGCCATGCCGGAAATGAATGGTGTAGAATTCCTCACGGAACTTCAAAAAAGAAATACTGACCAAAATGTTTTGGTCATTTCTATGATCAACGAAGCTTCTCAAGTGAAGAAAATGGTAAGCCTTGGTGCAAAAGGATATGTATTGAAAAATAGTCCAAAGGAAGACATAGTGACTGCCATCAAAGCCATTAGTAATGGTGAGACTTTCTATACCAAAGAAGTTTTTGATATTATCATGGGGCAGTTTGCTGGTGTAAAACCAAAACAACGATTGACTTTGGAAATCCCGCTAACCAGGCGTGAGAAAGAAATAGTGAAACTGGTTATGGAGGAATTAACAAACCAGGAAATTGCCGAGAAACTTTTTATAAGTGTAAGGACTGTAGAAGCGCACAAACGCAACGTTCTTGAAAAGACCGGCTGTAAAACAGTGGCCGGACTGGCTATTTATGCCATTGAGAAAGGCATTATTTGATTCAAAAAGTTTTCTAAGGGAATCGCCTATTTTTTGAGAATAAGAGTATCACCCTTACTCACCAACTGGCACCAATCTACTTTTGTATTGTAATTGATACAAAACAAAGGAAGGTTGCCATGAAATCTACTTATCAACATTACGAAATTATTCTTATCTCTAGTCATCATGAAGATGCCAGGTGGCTGTTAGAAGTTTTGAAAAATTCAGGTTTGAACAATGAGTTGATTTGGTTGAAAGATTATCAGCGAACGATTGATTTTATAAATGGTACCGGATTATATGATGGCAACAAATTGACTGTCAACCAAAAAGTGATTGTTATCAATTCAGATTTTGAACAGTATTATTCGGTGAAGCACATGCTGGAAAATCATGAAGGTTCATCTAAGTTTCAACTGGTTGATATTGACGAGGCAAAACACCATTTCAATGAAGTAAAGAAAAATGCTTCGGTAAGAGGTTTGTTTGCACATAAAAGGTCAGTAGTTGACCTACTTACAAAATTTGCAGTAGTATAAGTTTTTCATATTAGGTTTAGGGAACCACCGAATTTATCGGTGGATTGGTTTAAAAAAGTCAGATGAAAGTCTGGCTTTTTTTATTCAGTTTGATGTTGTTAGTTTAGCTTCAATTTCTAAGAGATATGAAGCGTATTGTAGCAATTACCTGGTTGAGTTTGTTTGTTTTTTCATGTACTAACCAGTCTGGGTTTCTAAATGAGACCTCTCGAATGGTGAAAAACACTTTTGTTTGGGAGAATGCCAATGTGTATTTTTTATTGACTGACCGGTTTAACAACGCTGATACAACCAATGATTTCAGTTTCGATAGAAAACAAGATGGCGGAAAATTGCGAAACTTTCAGGGTGGTGACCTTGAAGGAATTACTCAAAAAGTACAACAAGGATATTTCGATGAACTGGGAGTGAATGTATTGTGGTTCAGCCCTGTGATGGAGCAGATTCATGGCTTTGTAGATGAGGGTACAGGCAATACCTATGCCTATCACGGTTACTGGCCAAGAGACTGGACGAGTATTGATCCTAACTGGGGAACTAAAAAAGATCTGAAAAAGCTGGTTAAAGAAGCTCATCAGAGGGGAATACGAGTGATGCTAGATGTGATAATCAACCATACCGGACCGGTTACTCCAGAGGATTCTCAATGGCCTGACACTTGGGTACGAACCGGCCCGCAATGCGATTACAAAACTAAAGAGTCAACAATTTCCTGCACGCTTGTAGCTAATCTACCTGATGTAAAAACGGAATCTAATGAAGAGGTGGAACTTCCAGACTTTCTGATAGAAAAATGGAAAAGAGAGGGTAGGTATGAGCAGGAGGTAGAAGAGCTGGATGAATTTTTTAAAAGAACCAATTACCCAAGAGCTCCTCGTTTTTATATCATCAAGTGGCTATCAGATCTGGTGAGAGAATTAGGAGTGGATGGATTTCGAGTAGACACGGCCAAACATACTGAAGCTTCCATCTGGGCAGAATTGTATCGAGAAGCTAACGCAGCTTTTTTAGCCTGGAAGGAGGAAAACCCTGCTGAAGTATTGGATGATAATGAGTTTTTTATGGTTGGCGAGGTTTACAATTACGCTATTGGTCATGGTATGGATTTCCCTTATGATGATGGGCAAACTGTAAACTTTTTCGATAATGGTTTCAACAGCCTCATCAACTTTAGTATGAAATATGACGTCACTCAGTCTCCTCAAAAGGTGTTTGAAAGGTACAGTGACATGCTAAATGGTACACTGAAGGGCAAAACAGTGCTCAATTATCTTGCATCTCATGATGATAGTGGTTCTTTCGACAGAGAGAGAAATGAAGCTTATTGGTCAGCTACTATGCTCATGCTTACGCCCGGTCAAGCTCAGATTTATTATGGAGATGAAACAGGAAGAAAGTTGGTTGTGCCAGATGCTGTTGGAGATGCGCAGCTGCGTTCATTTATGAATTGGGATGATTTGGAAAATGACTCTACGCAAGCGTTATTAGAACACTGGCAACTTCTCGGAAGGTTTAGAAAAAGACATCCTGCCATCGGAGCAGGAGTGCATCAGACTTTGTTAGAAAATCCATTTTCATTCAGCAGAACCTATGTTAAAGGTGGTATGAAAGATCAAGTACTGGTAGTGATGGATTACAATGGTCAATCAATTCCTGCTTCTGGCATTTTTGAAGAAGGAGAGAAGGTAATCGACTATTATTCTGGTAAAAATTGTACGGTTAAGGATGGTCAGCTACTATTTGAGGATCACAGCGCCAAAGTAATTCTTCTGGAAGCCGAATGATTCAGACTATCTCTAATTGACCTTTTGGTTGAGTTTTTAGTAAGAGTTTCAGCAAGATGTAAACCAGAATGAACATTATCGACAGACTTGGTTTTATTGATTCCAGATCTCATTAATTCTGTGACCTTGGTTCGAAGGAGCTTTCTTTCATGAGTGTCATAAATATTAGTTACTTGAAAGTGATATTCTTATTCCAGATGATATATTTCTCTGACACTATCCACGATTTTTTGAGTGTTTACGGCTAGATCTATGAGTTTACCTGTATGAATATCGAAAACCCATCCATGAACCGAGACTCCACGTTCTCTAAATGCTTTTTGCACTACGGCGGTTTTTAAGACGTTTACACATTGTTCATAAACATTAAGTTCTACCAGCCTCTTATATCTGGCTTCTTCATCATTTATGTTATTCAGTTCATCATTATATATCCTGTATACATCCCTTATATTTCTCAACCATGGATTAAGAACTCCCAGGTCTTTAGACTCCATGGCGGCTTTTACTCCACCACAGTAGTAATGACCGCAGACTACCACATGTTTTACCTTCAAATGACCAACTGCATATTCAATTACTGACATTGAGCTTAGGTCTGTATTGGGAACCATGTTAGCAATGTTACGATGAACGAACGCTTCTCCCGGGGACACACCCATTAGTTCTTCGGCAGTTACACGACTATCAGCACAACCTATGTAAAGAATGTCAGGAGATTGTCCTTTTGAAAGGTTTTTGAAATAGTTCTCATCTTTTCCTAGCTTTTCATTTACCCAAGTGGCGTTATTTTCGAAGATCTTTTTAATGTCCATTTTGCTTATTCTGAATTGTAGAAATCTTATTCGTGTTGAAGATATTAATGAATTTCTATAATACAACAGATTATAATTGAAAAGACAATAAAAATGAGTTTATGAGATGTGTTAACTCTATTCGAGAGCCTTGTAGCGGGAATTTTACTTTCGATCGATCTGTGATTAATTACAAACACTCAAAGCGATATTATCGATTTAGGCCATTGTATTTATAACCGAGGGTCGGACTGGTTTTTCCATTGAATAAATTCCAAAAAACACCAGCAGAAAAAGCCTGGGCAAGTTTAAATTCTCCTTTCAAAAAGTGAGTAAGCAGATTCTTTGGGAATGAAATGAATGTGAAAAACAACATGAAAAGAGCTCTTTTTATTCCTTTCACATTTCTTCTCATATACAAAATCCTATTACGTGTCATGAAATAGGTTTTGAGTGGAGAGTTTTTACCTGTACTGACGGATTCTTTGTGCCAGATGTAAGCACCATGATCCACTCTCGCTTCAAATCCCTGATCCCTAATCTGAGTGCACCAATCTAATTCTTCATAATACAAAAAGAAATTCTCTGGCATTACTCCGACCTGATCAATAACACTTCTGGGAATCATCATTGCTGCTCCATGAGGATAAGCCGTTGGTTTTACAGTGTCTGTTAGTTTCCAGTATTCGTGGTAACCAATAGAGCTATTACGACCAGTTAAAGTATCTACTTCAGTTGACCCGGCATACTGTAGCATCTCCTGGTGGTCAAAGTAGTAGATCAATGGACTTATCATGCCTGTTTCTGGATGATTGATTAACCAGTTTACGAGTCTGTGGATCGTGTTATCGGGAATAATCGTATCATTATTGACGAAGAAAAGGTAGTCTCCAGATGCTTTAGCAATTCCCAGGTTATTGCCTCCTGCAAATCCAAGATTGCGTTCACTTCTTATGAATTTTACTTCTGGATAGCTTTGCCTGATAATTTTTTCGGGAGAGTTTTCAGAGGCATTATCAACTACAATAACTTCTATATTTTTAAAATCTTGCTTGTTAATAGATTCCAAAAAGTCCAGAGTTACTTCTGTTTGATTATAGTTGACTGTGATTATACTAACCATCTTATTTTCTTTTTGCTTTTGCCCAGATTACCGTTTGACTACCCTTAGATAATCTAATGAGCCCTAGAAAAACACTCAAATTCATGAAAGTGAAATATAAAGGGATAAACAATGCTTTGATTCGGATATGGTTTTTTTCCAATAAGTAACCCAAGAATGCCATGGCATAAAATGCAAGCTGAGCAATAAACAAGGATTCAAAAAGCAGACCTCCTGAAATGGCTAATAACAAGTTTGATATGAATGCTACTACTAACGCCAGAGGAGCAAGCGTCCATCTAAGCACACGGTGAGAGATGTATTGGAATGACAGTACTCCGTATTTTAATGGGTTGAGTAAAGTTCGTAATCTCCAGATTGCTTGTAAACCACCAGCACTAATCCTCACTTTTCTTTTCATCTCTTCAGAGAGTTCGGCAGATGCCGTTTCATAAGCTTTTGCCTCAGGTTCATAGGCTACTCTAAATCCATTTTGAGCTATTTTCAATGTCATGACAAAATCCTCAATCAAAGTATCAGGAGCAGGTTTTTCATAAAGTTGTGTCCTTATTGCAAATAGCTCTCCTGCAGCACCAACTACACTGTATAGTCTGTAATCCCATCTCTTCAGTAGACTTTCATATTTCCAGTAAATACCTTCTCCAGCGGATGTTGCATCACTTTTATGGTCTTGCGCAATGGATTTTTCTCCCGCTACTGCACCTACTTTTTCGTTTTGAAAATGCCTGACCATATTCTTTATGGCGTCTTTATTGACCATCGCATTTGCATCGGAATAAATCGTGATGGGTTCCTTAATTTCTTTCATTACTCTATCTACAGCGGCCATTTTCCCTTTGCGCTCTGAGCTGTGATAAACCTTAACCTTGGCATATAGAGAGGCCAGTTTTGGTGTAAGGTCATTGGAGCCATCAGTAACAAAGTATAAATGAAGCTTTTCTTTTGGATAATCAAATTCCAAACAGTTTTCTATTTTTTGTAGTATGTAATCTTGCTCGTTGTAAGCAGCGATGAGTAATGCCACGTCGGGTAATTCCTGATCACTTACTTTCTTATAAGATTCCTTCTTACCAAATATTTTGACTAAAAACCCGAGTAAAATACCATAACCCAAATAGCTGTATAGAATGATCGCAATAGAGATGAAGAATATGATTGTCAGTGCATCCATGTTTGTATGATTTATAATGCTAAACTAAAGTGCACAACAAAGCAGTATTTCATCTATTCGTGCTTTGGTATGATTTTCAGGATGACTGGACTTTTTAATCGTTTATCAGATATTGAAAATTGAGGTTTGGAGGAGGGAGGGATCCGGTTAAGTTTTATAAGTGGAGAATGATCAATCTGGACAGATCGCTATCCAAGTTCCTGTGTTCTATCTAAATGAATGAATGTTATTGATTCAATTAGTTTGATGCATTACAATGGATGTAGAAAATGTAATGCACTAAGGTGAAGGGTATGCCAAAAACGAGAATTGAACCTGTCTACTGGTGTTGACAAACCTGTTTTGACTGTGGCAAGTAGAAATAAATTCGATTAGAACGCTCTTCCGTTCTGGGAGGGAATAAAAAAAGCTCCGTTCGGAGCTTCTTCGATATTATTTCTTAGTTGTTCTTTTTGTTCTTCTCTTTGGTTTCACCTCTTCAACGATTTCGTCTTCTACATCGCTGAGGATTCTACCGCAGTGCTCACAAATTATGATTTTCTTTTTCTCTCTGATCTCTGCTTGCATCTGAGGAGGAACCACGTTGAAACAACCGCCACAAGCACCACGCTTTACCGGCACAACAGCAAGGCCATTTCTCATGTTGTTTCTTACCTTCTCGTAAGATTTAAACAATCTGTCTTCAACTTGTTTTGCAGCCTTGTCTCTGTCTTTCAAGAGCTTTTGCTCATCAGCTTCAGATTCATTGGTGATTGTTTCCAACTCAGCTTTCTTAGAATCTAAATCTTTATTTCTTTCAGATAAAGACTCTTCTGTCTGAGCGATTTCCTCTTTCTTAGCGTCGATTTTCACATAAGATTCTTTGATTCGCTTTTCTAGAATCTGAATCTCTAATTGCTGAAGCTCAATCTCTTTAGTGATGGCATCATATTCGCGGTTATTACGAACATTCATTTGTTGCTCTTCATACTTCTTGATCAGCTTTTCAGCATCTTTGATAGCAACTTTGTTATTAGAAATGTTTTCCTCTAGTTCCGCAAGCTCAGCGTTTTGTTTCTCAATCCTGGTCTGATAACCCGCAATCTCATCTTCGAGATCCATTACCTCGTCTGGCAATGCACCTCTAATTTTCAATAGTTCGTCACGTGCTGAATCGATGGATTGTAATTTTACGAGGCTTTCGAGCTTTTTCGCTACGGTGTTTTCCATGCAGTATTACAAATAATTGATTGGATTCGTTAGTACCTCCGATAAACGGAACGCAATATTAGTGAATTTTTTGCTTAATATGTCATAAAGCAAATCCTTTGTGAATTGCTCGCTTTCATAATGCCCTATGTCAGCTATTATGATCTTGTTTTCTGCCTCAAAAAAGTCGTGATATTTAAAATCTCCTGAAATGAAAACATCCGCTCTTTTGTTCTTAGCCTTAGTGAGCAGGAAGCTGCCAGCACCGCCACATACGGCTACTTTTTTGATCTCAGACTTACATAATTCTGTGTGTCGTACACATTCCGTATTCATTTTGTCTTTCAAAAGCTGTAGAAACTCCATGGCAGGAATCGATTCTGGTAATTCCCCAATCATTCCGGCTCCAACCTCCTGATTGTCGTTATTCAATGAAGTGAGGTAATAGGCCACCTCTTCATAAGGATGGCTGTCTGTCAGGGCGGCTATTACTTTGCCGGAATCATGTGAAGGGAATATGACCTCTATGCGAGTCTCCTCTACACTTTCATCTTCATTGTTTTTACCGATATGAGGATTTGCCTGATCACCCGGTCGGAAAGTTCCTATACCGGAAGTTTGAAAGCTACAATGGTCATAGTTGCCAATCTGTCCGGCACCCGCAGCATACATTGCTTCCAGGATAGTTTGCTTGTTTGCTGTAGGAACAAAAGTTACCAGCTTAGATAATGTGTCCTTTTTAGGACTTAAAACTTCCAATTTTGTTAATCCTAATTTTTCTGAAATTTTTGCATTTACTCCAGTATGCACATGGTCCAGGTTGGTATGAATAGCATAAATAGCGATATCATTTTTGATCGCTTTGAGCACACATTTCTCTACCCAGTGTTTTCCCGTTAGAGATTTAAGTCCTTTGAAAATCAATGGATGATGAGCAATGATAAGATTGTCTCCATTTTTGATTGCCTCATCTATCACTTCTTCTGTTACATCAAGTGTGATCGAAACTCCTGATATTTCCAGGTCTCGAGATCCCACTAACAGCCCACTATTGTCATAAGATTCCTGATAAGACAATGGTGCTAATTGTTCTAAGTAATTGGTAATATCTTTGATTTTCATAAGTCAGTCATATTATGAGTTGGTGGCAAATGCTATTGTATCCTTTTTCTCTATTGTTCAACCTAATCACATGGTTGAGAAATATTTCGTACGACATGCAGCCAAATAGAGCTATTCATTTCGATGCAAATGTAATAGTCATAGGAAACCTTGCCATAGGAGGGACAGGTAAAACACCAATGGTAGATTACTTGATAAAATATTTTCATTCTCATGACCAGCACGTGGCTACTCTGAGTAGGGGATATGGCCGCAAATCGATTGGGTTTAGAATTGCCAATGTTCGTGATACACCTGATACTATGGGAGATGAGCCATACATGTATTATCAGAAATATCTTGGCCAAGTACCTGTGGCAGTTTGTGGGCAGAGAGATTTAGCCATTACTGAACTTTTAGGGACTTATCCTCAGCTCCGTGCCATCCTGATGGATGACGCCATGCAGCACAGGAGAGTGGTACCATCCGTCACTATCATGATGACTACATACAGCAACCCATTTTACGTTGATCATATTTTACCATCTGGAAGACTCAGGGAGGCTAGACATGGAGCGCGGAGAGCTCAGATCATCATTGTAACCAAATGCCCGGAAATATTGAATGGTGCAGACCAAGTCAAATTCAAACATGAGATCGCCCAATACTCTGACGCGTTAGTTTTTTTCTCTAGAATCGAATATCAGGAGCTAAAGCCCATTTTCGGATCGGATTTGGTAGTAAAAAAGAAAGCGGTTTGTATATCAGGATTGGCTAATCCTGAGCCATTCGAACGCTTTGTGAAAAGCCAATATGAAGTGGTTCTTACGCATCATTACAGAGATCACTATCGGTATAAGGAAGAAGATATCAGGGATATAATCAAGGAGCTGAATGATGAAACCATGCTGGTGACTACCGAAAAAGACATGGTAAAACTCAGACAATTCAGACAACTGAAACCATTTTCTTGTAATTACCTCCCAATAGAGATGAAATTTTTGAAAGATGAATCGTTATTCTTGCAGACTTTGGAATCTTACCTGGATTCAGGTATTTGAAAAGGTGGCTGAGTAATTAAATGATTATACTTTTGCGCTGTGAAAAAAGGAGCGGGATTATTGGTTTTGATTTTTATGAGTTGGACATCCATGTCTCAAATTGTGGATGACTCTACCAAGCAAGTTTATAGTACCAAAACCACCAAAATTGTATTAGAATCTTTCCTGAAGGATAATAAGAAGATTGAAATTCATCCGGATTCTACTCTTTATAATCTGGAAAAATTTACTGCTTTAGAAATAGCGGGAGATAAATATCAGAACCTTGGTAATAATGGAACAGCCATGTTTCCAATGTTCTATACCGTACCAAATGAAATTGGGCGTACAAGCGGGTTTAATGCATACAATTTTTACGCTAAATCCTCAGATGATTTTCAATATTACGACACCAAATCTCCTTTTATCAATTTAATGGTTGTTTTTGGGGGTGAGGGTAGAAGTGTTGTGGATATGGCATTCAGTCGGAACGTGACAGAAAACTGGAATTTTGGATTTGATATTTATCGAATCACATCAGACAAACAGATCGGTACTAGTGGTCAGCAGGATCGAAATGTGATCGGGACAAACTTCGATGTTTATACCTATTTCCAGCACCCCGAAAAACCCTATTCCTTGATGGCGCATGTAATGAACATGCAATTTGATATAGAGGAAACAGGGGGGATTCAGGTAGATAACCTGGAGCTAGCTACAAACGCTGATTTATTTCAATATCAGGATTCTGATATTCGATTGGCCGATGCCCAAGCCAATGAAAACCGGAGGACTTTACATCTGTTTCATGAATACAACTGGACCAAACCCCTTCAGTTTTATCATGAATTTGATGTGATAAGAAAAAAAACCGGTTATCAAGACCTGAAGGCGGGTTCTGCATCTACATATGATAGTTTTTACAATCACATCCTTATAGATCAGGATACTACTTACGAGAGATCCGAGTGGACAGAAGTGGCGAATGAAGTTGGAATAAAGGGTGATTTGGCCAATTTATTTTACCGGATTTATCTCAGACGGAGAGATATTGATTTTGATATGTTGTATTTGGATCCTACTGCTAAATTCAGCGAAAACTTTTTGGGTGGATATACTCGATTCGATTGGAGAGAAAAGTTCAATGTGGAGGCTCAAGCCGAGATTTTGCAAAGTGGAGAATACAAACTGATTGGTAACTTAAATTCGGATTTCATTTTTGGCTCATATAAATCGGTACGATATAAGCCCTCATTTTTCTCAGAGCAATATTTTGGAAATCATCATGAATGGAGTAATAGTTTTAATTCTGCCTTTGTCAATGAGATTTCCGGAGGTCTACAGCTTAAGCTGAATTTTCTAAAAATCAGACCTCAGGCGCGAATATCCACTAACGATCAGTTCATGTATTTTGATCAGTTCATGCTCCCAAGACAAAGTAATGAGCTGGCTATTTTGTCATCTATTGGAGGAGATTTTGATTTGAAACTTATCACTAACAAAACATACAAAGATGCTTTGCACTTTGAAAATGAGTTTTACTTCACCAATGTATCGGGTAATGGCGCTGATAATATACGGGTTCCGGAGTTGTTTTACAATGGTAAGTTGTACTGGGACGGATTTATTTTCAAAAAGACCACTCAGGTAGAGATTGGTGTAAATGCTCACGCCCAAAGTGGGTATTATGGAATGGATTATGCACCGGAAGTACAGCAGTTTTACTTACAGGACGAGTTTTTCATAGATCGATATTTAACTCTGGACTTTTTTCTTTCTATGAAGGTGCAAAATGTAAGGGCATTCCTGAATTGGACTTATGTAAATCAACCAACGGATGGTGGGTATTTCATTACGCCTTACTACCCGGGTCAGAGTCAAGTGACCGGCCTTGGAGTTAGGTGGTTGTTTTTTGACTAGTTCAAGGATTCAGAGTGTTGTTTACAGAATTCTGTGGGCTTTTTGCAATTCACATTTTGTGAAAATATTTTTAAAATTGAGACTTATATCTAAATAACATGGCTGACCAACTGACCACATTAGGACTAAAACTGCCAACTGATCCAAGATGGGTGAATATTGCTGAAATGCAGATCGAGGATATATTGGTAGATCATGCTTATTGCGAGCAAAAAGCTGCTTCTTCTTGTATTTCCATGATCATACAGTTTCCTGAAAAAGATGATGTAGTAGAGGTACTTACACCTGTAGTAGCTGAGGAATGGGCACATTTTGAGCGGGTAATAGAGCAGCTGAATAAGCGAGGCTACAAGTTAGGTAAGCAGCGTAAGGATGAATATGTCAATCAACTTCGACATATTGTCAAAAAGGGAGGAAGCCGTGATCAACAACTTGTTGAGCAGCTACTGATTAATGCGTTGATTGAAGCTAGAAGTGCAGAGCGATTCAAGCTGTTATGGAAGAATATCGCGGATGATGAGCTGCAGAAATTCTATTATGAATTGATGGTTTCTGAGGCTGGCCATTATCACAATTTCATCGAATTGGCCAAAAAATACATGCCTGAAGACTATGTGACAGAACGCTGGCAGGAAATACTCAGAGATGAGGCTGAAATCATGAAAAATCTGGAAGTAAGAGGAGATCGAATGCATTGATTCATTTGATCATGCATCCAATCTCCATTATTCCTGTATTAGCTTAGCGCATGTTTCTTTTCCAGATACTCATCAAATGAGCTGAGGGTGTCTTTAAACCCATCTGATCTGATTTCAAGAACACGGTTTGCTATGGTCTGAACAAAAGTGTGGTCATGTGATGTGAAAATCACCGTTCCGGGAAAGTTGATCAGGGCTTTGTTAAATGCCTGAATGGATTCCAGATCCAGGTGGTTGGTTGGTTCATCTAAGATCAAAAGATTGGCTCCCTGCAGCATCATTCTGGAAACCATGCACCTTACCTTTTCACCTCCAGAAAGCACATTACATTTCTTGAGTGTTTCCTGGCCGGAGAACAACATTTTACCCAGAAATCCTCTAATATAAACTTCGTCTTTTTCACCTTCAGAGTATTGTCTAAGCCAGTCGATCAGGTTTTCGTCAGAGTTGAAGTATTCTGAGTTTTCATTCGGTAAATAGGCTGTTGTAATCGTCTGACCAAATTTGAATGAGCCCTCGTATTCCTCGTCTTCACCCATCAAAACCTCGAAAAGAGAAGTGATCGCCAGGCTATTTCCTGTGACCATGATCTTGTCTCCTTTATTGACGAAAAGCTCCAGATCCTTGAATAGGTATTCTCCGTTCCTTTTTTTACTCAACTTATTCATTTCAAGAATCTGGTCACCAGCTTCTCTATTTTGAGTAAAAATGATCGCAGGATATTTTCTACTAGATGCTTGTATATCCTCTACATTGATTTTATCCAGAAGTTTCTTACGGCTCGTAGCCTGTTTGGATTTGGCGGCATTGGCACTAAAACGTGCAATAAACTCCTCCAATTCCTTTTTCTTTTCTTCCGCTTTCTTGTTGGCTGCTGATCGCTGAGATAAGGCGAGCTGACTAGACTCATACCAGAATGAATAGTTTCCAGTGAAAATTTTGATAGCTCCAAAATCAATGTCCGCAATATGTGTACACACCGTATCCAAAAAGTGCCTGTCGTGAGAAACAACGATCACAGTATTTTTAAAATCGAGCAAGTAATCTTCCAGCCAGCTAACTGTTTCAATGTCAAGGTCGTTAGTAGGCTCATCCAGAATGAGGATATCAGGATTGCCAAATAATGCTTGTGCCAGCAATACTCTTACTTTTTCACTACCGTTTAGGTTTTTCACATGGATGTAATGCTTATCCTCAGTGATACCCAACCCGCTCAGTAGGGCAGCAGCATCGGACTCGGCGTTCCAACCATCCATATCTGCAAATTCTGCTTCAAGCTCAGATGCTCTGTGACCATCTTCTTCGTTGAAATCTGGTTTGGCATAAATCGCATCTTTTTCTTCTTTCACTTTCCACAGCTGCGTATGCCCCATCATCACCGCATCCAGTACGGGTATATCATTGTACTCAAAGTGGTTCTGCTTCAAGATTGCCATTCTTTTTCCAGGTTCTATATTTACAGACCCGGAATTAGGCGCTATTTCGCCAGACAATATTTTGAGGAAAGTAGATTTTCCTGCACCATTGGCACCGATGATGCCGTAGCAATTCCCCGAAGTAAACTTGATATTAACTTCATCGAAAAGAACTCTTTTGCCGTACTGTAGGGAAACGTTTTGTGTAGAAATCATAAATGATTGTGTGAATTAAACCGCGAAGTTATCAATTCTGGGAAGAAAAGGGAAGTCCTGAAGAATACTCTACTAATTCTGATGAATTTCACTAGTTAGCCTGACCTAGATTCTAACTTACCCTCGTGATATGGGTTACTTTAGCTTCAGTCAATCAATATCTGACAATTCGATATGAAATCACCTAAAATCGCTATCCTCTACAATACTACAGATGGTCATACTTTGACTATTTGTGAAAGAATTATTTATCTGCTTAATCAACAAGATCTTTTCCCTGAGTTATTTGAAATAAACCATTTTGATCGAATGTTGGGGGAATACGACCTGGTGTTGATTGGTGCCAGTATCCGATATGGCCACCACCACAATAATGTCATAGATTTTATTAAAGATCATAAAGAAGAATTGAAACAGGTCAAAACAGCATTTTTCTCTGTCAATCTGGTAGCGCGAAAACCAGAGAAAAACACAGTTAAAACCAATCCTTATGTCATCAAGTTTTTCAAGCAAGTAACTTGGAAACCTGAACTAGGAGCAGTTTTTGCCGGAGTACTTGACTATCCGAGATACGGCTTTTTTGATAGAATGATGATTAAATTAATCATGAAAATCACAGGAGGGCCGACTACAGGAGACGGACCAATAGAATACACTAATTGGGAACATGTAGAGGCTTTTGCCCAATCTATTGCGAAGGCAGTACACGCTTCAACAACCGATCATGTGGAAATGGTTTGATAGGCTATGCCACCAAGTACTCTTTAGCACTTAATTCATCATCAAAAGGCTTCATGGAACCACCAAGTAATCTGTTGTAACCCATCAGAAGTACTTTTTTAGCCCCTGTAATACCAATAATTGCTGCTTTTACTGGAATGTGTCCTGTGTCTTTTCCAAGTTGTCGAATATAAGCTGTGAATTTTTTGGTAGCGAATGCATCCGAAATATTAACTAGTCGTAGGTGGTGGACAGGGTTGGCTTCCAAAATCTGCCTTAAGTTTTTCGCAGTTTGAAGCATTTCTTCTTCTGATTCACCTCTGTAATCCACATAGATGATGTTTTTCCCTTTGTGATTGATTCTATTAACTGGCATAATTTTTTTATTCAATTGCGAATATAATGACATAGACCTGCTTTGATTGATTAATCAAACCATCATTTAGTGAAATCATTTAGAGCAATACGTTTAGAGAAATTTTGTCGTTTTTCATCTCTAACGATTAAATTGTAGCAACTAATTGCTCTTGAAAGATTCTTTAGATCATACTGCCTTCGAAGCGCTCTTCAGAGAGCATTTTCCATTTCTCGTGTCATTTGCCCGAAAATATGTGCAGGACGAAGAAGCGAGTAAGGATATTGTGCACAATGTGTTTTTGAATCTATGGCAAAGGCGAAATGAATTAGACATGAATCAGTCACTTAAACCTTATCTGTTTAAGTCGGTTCACAATCGTTGTTTGAATTACATAAGAGACCATAAAAAAATTGTCCAGCATGAACTTCCTCAACAAGAAAATGAGGTGATGTCTTACCTGGAAAGTGATAGCCATATCCAGCAAAGTGAGTTGGAATTTAAAATCAAGCAGGTGATAGACGGGTTGCCAGACAGGTGCAGGGAAGTGTTTGTTTTGAATCGATTTGAGGAAAAGAAATATGCCGAAATAGCTGATATGCTCAAAATTTCAGTTAAAGCAGTTGAGGCACAGATGTCAAAAGCATTAAAGGTTTTGCGTATTGAATTACAGGAATACTTGCCTTTTTTGTTGTTTTTTCTGACGGATATACTAGGGTAAATGCATGTTGGTGTGTGACCAGAATATAGAAATATGAAGCAAGACCAATCATATGACCAATTGATCGAACTGACAGTCAAAAAACTTTCGGGTGAAGCTAGTGATGCTGAACTTCAGGCCTTAGAAGATCTTTTGACCACTGAAGAAAAGAAATCAGAGTATGATTGTTTTGTGAATGCATGGGAAAAATCTGCGAATGCAAAAGGCATCTTAAATGAGGATATCGATCAGGAATGGAACCGTTTAAACACTGCTATCCAAAATGAAAAAAGTAGTTCTGGGTTTAACTACATGAAAATTGCAGCGACGATTACAATATTGATTGTTGCGGGGTTGACCGCCTATTTTTTCTGGAATGAGGATGAGGTTCAAATCATTGCAACTGAAATTACCGAGCTGCCTTTAGCTGATGGCAGTACAATCACTCTGATGAAAGGAAGTAAACTCGCATATCCAGAGAAATTTGAGGCTGGAATTCGAAAAGTAAAACTAAAGGGAGAAGCCTATTTTGAAGTGTCTAAGGACGAATCAAAACCTTTTCAAGTAATTACTGAGAAAATGAAGGTAGAAGTTCTTGGTACCAAATTCAACGTTGTTACTGGTGAGCAACCTGAAGTCATTCTCACCGAAGGTAAAGTGCGTGTCAATGCTTTAGGTCAGGAAGTCGTTTTAGATCCCGGCCAAAGAGCCACTCTTTCAAATGAGAAGTTGATGAAATCCATCAATTCGAATTCAAATTACCAATCATGGCGAACCAAAGTTTTCACCTTTGAGAATTCTACTTTACAAGAGGTTGTTAAACAATTGAATAAAGCATATCAACGAAACTTGGAGTTGGGCTCACAACATCTAAATAACTGCCCAATCACCGTAAATTTCGATAATGAGACATTTGAAGATATCCTTCAGATACTGTCAAGTACACTAGACCTCAAAGTCAATGTGTCGGGAGATAAGCTGATACTTGATGGAGAAGGTTGCTAGACATGCGTAGGCCAGTTTTAATTACCCTTCTATTTGCAGCCTTGTTTACTGGCAAAGTAAACGCTCAGGAAAAGGTGACTGAACGTCAAATCACTCTGTCCATTGATAATGGAACTTTGAAATCTTTATTGGTGGCGATCAATGCTGAAACTGGTATAGAATTTTCCTATTCTAGCCATAAAATCAACATCCATCAAAAAATCAATGTTCATGCAGAGGATGAACCCATTTCCGCTGTGATGGATAGATTATTTAGTCAGCTACTCATCAGCTATGAAGAAGTAGGAGGTAAGATTGTTTTGAAACCAACACAGTTTGATGAAAATCAAAAAACCACATTGTCTGGATTTGTAAAAGACAGCCAGTCAGGTGAAACTCTCATTGGTGCTACAGTTTATATTCCTGCACTTCAATCTGGTGCTATTACGAATGCATTCGGGTACTTTTCTCTCTCAGTGCCACCGAACCAATATGATGTGATAGTTTCTTATGTAGGCTATCAGAATCAAGTAAAATCTTTGAATTTGACTGATAAAATAGAATTTGACTTTTCTCTTGAAGCTGATCAAAATGTTTTAGAGACTGTAGAAGTTACTCCTGATGAAGACCAATTGATTTTAGAAAATGTAAAGTCAGGGGTCATAGCAATCGACAATGCTCAGCTTACACAAAAGGCTTTTGCTTTGGGACAACCCGATTTGATTAAAAGCTTAGATGTCATTCCCGGTGTTCAGTTATTTAAAGATGGGTCCAGCTTTTTCAATGTGAGAGGTGGTGCGCGGGATCAGAATCAGATTTTATTAGACGATGCGCCAATTTATAACCCAAGCCATTTACTTGGTTTATTGAGTTCTTTGAGTCCCGAAGCGGTGAAGGCTGCTAAGCTTTATAAAGGTGACTTGCCGGCCAACTTCGGTGGTAAGATTGCGTCAGTTTTAGACCTTCGTGCTCGTGATGGTGACATGAAACAATGGGGAGTAGAGGGCTCTCTAGGAATGGTTGCAGGACGCCTGGCTGTAGAAGGTCCGATTAAAAAAGACAAAAGCTCGGTATATATCTCTGGTAGAAAATCACATATCAATGGTGTTTTACAGGCCATTCAACCAGATGTTAGGAAAATACATTTTAGTGATTTTCATGCTAAAACCAATCTCAGTATTAATAGAGATAATCGTGTTTATTTGTCTGGATATCAGGGGGTTGACGAATTTTCTTTTAACAAGGGAGGAATAGGCTGGTCAAACAGGTCCGGGACATTGCGATGGAATCATATTTTCAGTCCAAAATGGTTTGCCAATGCTACCTTTTATGCAAGTAAATATCAATATCAACTCAGTGGTGACAACAATCTGACCTGGAAAAGCCACATTGCCAACGCGAGTTTGAAATTAGATTTGACCAGATATAAAAATGATAGAAATACTGCCCAAATGGGTTTTAAATTCAGTGGACATAATTTTAATCCCGGCAATGTGGAAGACTCGTTAGGGCAGATTCCTTATGGACTTTCATTCGTGCCAAAGAGGAATGCAAGTGAAACCTCGTTTTATTGGAGTCAGGAACTACGCGCCGGAAAAAAATGGTGGATTACCTATGGTTTCAGGTTGAGCAATTGGGCAAATTTTGGAAGGACGATAGAATATGAATTCGATTCTGCATACAATTTTGTGGACTCTACACATTACAACGATCGATCGAAATATCATGAAATTGGGAATTTGGAACCAAGACTAAACCTCACATTTCAGGCTACCGATCATCATTATTTCAAACTCAACTACACCAATACGGTCCAGTATTTTACACTTATCAGTAACTCCATCAGTCCATTCAATAACCTGGAAGTCTGGCTTCCTGCCAGTATCAATATCAAGCCTCAGCGCGCCAATCAACTAACATTAGGTTGGTTGTTGAATTACGAAAAATGGAGTTTTTCTATGGATGCTTATGCCAAAGTGATGGAAAATCAAATCGATTATCCGGATCAACCTAAGCTATTGCTGAATCCTTTGATAGAGGGAGAACTAAGAACGGGGTTAGGAGAGGCATCAGGAATAGAATTGACTCTCAGCAAGAAATCAGGTCGATTTACAGGTTGGGTAGCTTATGCCTATGCTCGATCATTTGTACAAATTGATGAAATCAATCTAGGAAATAAATATCCCACTAATTGGGATCGACCACATCAATTTGTGTTGTTCGGAAATCTTTCAATGGGTAGGAAATCCAATTTATCGGGAACGTTCTATTGGTCTTCAGGTGCCCCAATCACCACCCCGACAAGTTTTTACCAATTCCAGGATCGGGTCGTCCCTTACTATTCAGAGAAAAATAATGATCGATTACCCAATTATCACCGGTTTGATTTGTCTTACCGCGTGCAGCTCAATAAACCTGAAAGAGACTTCAAACATGCCTTGAAATTTTCGCTATTTAACTTATACAGTCAGAAGAATACCATTTTTCAGAATTTTAATAAAATTCAGTTGGAGGATGGTTCCTATTCAGTTCCTGGTAATGTGCTCGGAAATGATCACTTGAAGTCTACACATATATTCGTTTACACGGTGGTCCCGTCTATTAGCTATGAATTTAAATTATGAAAAATTGGCAGGCCATATTGCTTCTTATATTTTTTATTTCCTGTGAAGAAGAAAGTAACCTGGATTTAAAAGGAGAGGATGAGGTGTCTATTGTGATCGAAGCACTTTTTACAAACGAACTCAAGCAACAAGAAGTGAAAATCACTAAAATCTTCCAAAATCTTAATGATGTTCCTGAGCCAGTCACGAGTGCCATTGTGATATACGTGGTAGAGGATCATATCGAATTACTCACAAGACACCCTGATAAGACAGGGGTTTACCAGACACGACCGTTTCGAGCTTTGACTGGCCAATATTATGGTCTTGGTGTGCGATATAACGGGGTAGATTATACAGCATATGCCTATTCCGAACCAGGAGAACCGTTGGAGACACTGACCATATCTCCGGTATCGGATTCTTTATTTGAATATCATTATACTGAAAGCAGACAACCTTCTATGATGGAAGTTTACATAAATAGTACAGGAAAAGAACCACAACTTCATCGTTTTTACACACTTGATGTATTAGATGTTAATCAGATTTTCGCTCCTGCAAAAGAGCCTGTGACTTTTCCTGTTGGAAGCCAGATCGTGAGGCGCAAGTATTCATTGAATGAAGACCATCAGGAATTCCTGAGAGCTTTCTTATCAGAAGTAGATTGGCGTGGAGGACTTTTTGACATAGCACCCGGCAATGTGCCAACCAATTTTACAAATGGTGCCAAAGGGTATTTTGCTGTCTCTACGGTAAATATTGATACAACTTCAGTTGATTAAAGAATTGTTAATCAGTAATTTATGTGTTGATTAAAGGTGTTTAGTACTCAAAATGATTTTTTTTCAATTCAGACATAGGGTGAAGTGTTACATCTGTGTGATAGGATTAAACAATGAAAAAATTGAACTTTCACAAAATTACAAAACAATGAAAAATCTTAGAATTCTCGCTTTTACCCTGTTTGCAGGTTTATCGATGTTGTTTATCTCTTGCGACGATGAAATCCAGACTCCAATTCAGGAGGAAAACCTGCTACCAACTCGGTTTACCGTTGATGTGCCAACGGCACTTACTACTGCCCAGTCGGGAAGCGGAAGAGTAGCTACCACTTTTGAGATGCAGGAAATGGATGGAAATGATATTTATGGCCTTCTGAGAGTTTATATTCTTGTTGGTAAAGAAGCCGGAGAGATTGTTGAGGATGTTATGACTGCTATTAGTCTCTATGGCATTGACCGACCGATGACCATGACTTATTCTGGTGATGAAGATGGCCGAACTAAAAATCTGGAGGTTGTAGAAGGAGCTACCTATGATGGAGTAAGTTATCAATATGCGCTGACCATCACAGATGCAGATTCTGAAGGAAATGCTGATGGAGGTTTTGCTATGCAGATATTCTGGGATAGAAGCCCGGTAAAAGGAGTGGCATTATTAAATCCGTACAACATTAATCGAGATGATAGGAGCGTACTGGACAATACCTTATTCCGAATTGATTATGACGAAACTGGTGAAAATGGATATCAGGCTTCCATGGAAGTTTCTATCACAGGGTTATTGGATGAAAATGATTCTTCAGATCAATTTGCATTAGATAACCTGAAGATGTTTGTTGGAAAAACTGATGATGGGGTGGATATCTATGGCAACTCCAACCACCCGATGGCTAAGTTTTTCAATGATGATACCGGATTCAATTGGGCTTTTGTGGCGGCTGGAAATAAATCCGAAGACCTGGCAGTAGCAGAAGTAGGATTACCACCAAGCACATTGAACAGTGACCTAAGAGCAGTGATATTGGGAGATTACGCTATCAAAACAGTTTTTGAAGATCAAATCAGAGAAGAATTTCCTAATATTAGTCAGGCTCTATTGGATCAGTACTTAGCTAATACGGAAGCACCGGGTTATTTTGATTCTACTGGATTTATTCAAGGTGGTGAATCTCCAGGATCACAGTTTGATGTTTATGAAAACCGAATTCAGGATCTGACTCCATTTAATCCATTAATGATTGCAAATCTGGAAATCACTTTCAATCAGTAACAAAAAAAGGGAGCCACTGGCTCCCTTTGTCTTTTTGTGTTAACATTTTCTTAATCTAATGTCAATTCGAATTTGAATGGAATTCTAACTCCTGATTTGTAAGCTTCTCCTTTTGCATCTGTTGCAGGTTCGAATTTCAAATCTTCAACAGCATTTAGTGCTGATTTCATTAAACCTTTACATGGACATGTTAATGGAGTTTTGTTGGTTACTTTACCATTTTCGTCGATTTCTACATAAACCAATACATAACCTTCTTTTCCAGCTTCATTACTTTTTTTAGGATACTTGATGTTTTGAGTTACTTCCTCAAGATTCAAAACTTTCACCTTTTTACTGGCATTTGGCTCTCCTGAAGCGAAAGCTGAAAAACCTAATACAAGTACTGCGAGGGTTATGATATATGATTTCATGAATGTTAGTCTTTAAAATTCTCTGTTACTGAATTGATAATACAATGTTAATCAAATATTAATTTGTTAACAATAGCGTAACATTGAAATTCATCATTAATATCACTGACTTTTGAGATTATTTGCGTGAACGTGTGAATTTGGATCGGAATTGAAAGATTTTCAGATGTTGGTAAATGGGATCCGAGTTAGTTGGTTACGGGTGAACGAGTTTTGATTTATCAGGGTATCATTTTGAGATGCAAGTGGTGAATTATACTTGATTATCTTTTTGACGCTATTTATTATTTTCACAGATAACACAAATCTAATTTTGATTGAAAGAGATATCTTATAAATAACATGAATTTAACAATTAACCAGTACCTCAAAGAAGCCATTTACATAGACCTGTCAATGTTAATAATGATGGTGATTGTAGTCGTGTATTTAAGGTTGAATTTGAAAGGTAAAATGATCTTGGTTTTTTCATATTGGATTACAAAACAATTGGAATTCGCTTACTTTTAACACGTTAATTATTTATATGATGAATTATTAATTAATTGGCTATCGGGCTTACTGCCAATTTCAATTTTAGGAATCACATATTATATGATTCGAAATAAATATTAAATAGAATTAAAGTGATTAATTTGAAATAGGTTAGAATCAGACCAAAATTCCTCAACATAATTAAACATGAAGTTGATTGAAAATCTTTTTATGTAAGAGTTTTAACTTTTATCATTTAGATAAATAATCAAGCAACTCGAATCCAATTAACCAGTAAACCCGCAACTATTAAACTTGTGAACCCTCAACCCAACAAACCCTTTCATATATATCGATCTGGAGCCGGATCAGGTAAGACTTATACGCTCGCCAAATCATATCTCACTTTAGCACTTTCACGTGGATCATCGTTCAAGAATGTCCTTGGTGTGACTTTTACCAACAAAGCCACAGAGGAGATGAAAAGTAGGATTGTTAGCATTTTAAAAGCACTGGCTAACAACGCTGGACATCCGATGAGCAAAGATTTGTGTGAAGCCCTGGAAATCAATGAATCGGAATTGGTGAAGAGAGCAAATGGTGTGCTAAGCGATATTCTTCACCAATATGGCCGGTTCAGCATTGTGACTATCGATAGTTTTTTCAATCAGGTAATTCGGTCCTTTGCCAAGGAAATGGGTCTGCAAGGAACGTTCACGATTGATCTTGATCAGAAAACAGTGATCGAACGAGTAATAGATCGAATGTTGATGGAGATAGGCGATGAGGACAAAAAGCAGCTAAGAGGGTGGTTGACGGAATTTGCAGAGCATCGGGTAGATGAAGGACAAACATGGGATTTTAGATCAGATGTGACCAAACTCGCCGGTGAAATCCTCAAAGATGATTTTAAAAAGCATGCCTCTGAAATCTTGAGCCTGAGTGAGAAACCTGGCTTTTTCCTTCAGATGAGGAAAGAGCTTCAGGTAGTACGATTTCAGTTTGAGAATGAAATCAAGAATCACGCCAAGCAATTCAACCAATATTTAGAAAAGGAAGGCCTCTCGGTAGATGTATTTACATACAAAGCTTCAGGTCCAGCCGGGCTTTTTGACAAGCTGGTGAAGTCCATTGAAAAAGGAGATAAAATAGAGATTCCAAAAAGAAGCCGTGATGCCAAAGGAGAGATTACCAAATGGCTATCCAAACCTAACCTGAAAACAGGGCACCTGAATCATCAGTTAGAATCTGTCATTATTCCTTTGCATAGCGATCTGATCGATTATATAGATCAGCAAATGATCGTTTATCAGTCTGCCAGGGAAGTACTCAGGTATCTGTTTACGTTTGGGATTTTGGCACAGATCAATCGCTACATTCAGTGGTATCGCGATGAGCATGATGTCATGTTGATTGCAGATTTGCCGGATTTTCTACATCAGATCATCAATGATAGCGATACACCTTTCATTTATGAGAAAGTTGGTTCCATTTTCAGTCATTATCTGATAGATGAGTTTCAGGATACATCAGCTTTCCAATGGGATAACTTTATGCCTTTAGTAAAAAACTCTACTGATTCCGAGCAATTCAGCATGGTAGTAGGAGATGTGAAGCAATCCATTTATCGATTCCGTGGAGGAGATTGGGAACTGCTGCAAAACAGAGTAAAAGAGGATATTGGAGACTACCATGCCGAAACGCACAATCTGGACGTGAACTGGCGAAGTGATCCGGCTATTATTGAATTTAATAATGACTTTTTCATCCGAGCAGCAGATTTTTCCAGAAGTTGGTTTGCTGATATGGTTACGGAAGTACAGCATAATACCATTCGTGGCAGGATAGAAGAAAATGTTCAACGGGTCTTTGACACTTTTAGCGATGTAGCTCAGAGAATTCCCGAATCGAAAAAGGAATCCAAAGGAAGCATTCGGCTTGAATTTATCGGAAAGGATGACAATGAAGAAGGGTGGACTCAGGAAGCTATTGAACGAACGATCAGGCAAGTGGAGGATTTGCAGCGCAAGGGTTATGAACTCAGAGATATTGCGATCCTGACCAGATATTCCCGTGAAGGGAGGGACATTGCCAATGCTTTTATCGATTATAGAAATTCAGAGTTGGCTGACCCTGACTTAAAATATGAAGTTGTGAGTAGTGAGGCGCTTTACCTCACTTCCAGTCATTTGGTTCGTTTCATCGTTTCGCTGATCAAGTGGCTCAATGATGAGAAAAATACCATTGTGCTTTGCGAGTGGTTGTATGAATATCAGCACTATATTTTGAATGCTGAGGTTTCGGAAAGTGATATTTTCTCCACTTATGATCAGTGGGAAAAACTCGTTCCGAAAGCTTTTAAAGAACAAAGAGAATACTTAAAAACCTTACCACTTTATGAATTGGTGGAAGGAATCATTCGTTTGTTCGAGCTCAATCAATTGCAGGAAGAATTTGCCTATTTGCAAGGCTTTCAGGATGCCGTTTTGGATTATTCTAAAAACGAACGAGGGGATATTGCCTCCTTTTTGGAATGGTGGGAGAAAGTCCGAAAGGAGCGTGCCATTCAGATATCTGATCAAAACAATGCCATCAAGATTCTGACCATTCATAAGTCAAAAGGACTTGAGTTTCCGGTAGTGATTTTACCATTTCTCAGCTGGGATTTTGACAATACTTCTGGATTTAATGACACCATTCTTTGGTGTGAGGGCAATGTGGCTCCTTCGCCTTTCAATAAGCTGCCGGTTTTGCCATTAAAATATTCAGCCAATCTTGCGAACACCTATTGGGGAGAGCAGTATTATTTGGAAAAACTCAAAACGCATCTGGACAATCTGAATATGCTTTATGTGGCATTTACTCGTCCGGTGGAAGTATTGATTGGTTATGGGAAATTACCTTCCGGGAAATCATTAAATGCTTACACGCTCATTCACAAGCTTTGTGCTGACACAGAAAACTGGGACGATGCAACGAATATCTTTCAGGTTGGGGAAATACCTACTCAACAAAACGAAGCTGTTGAAACGATTGAATACGGTCTGGAAAACTATCAAAGCAGTCCATGGAGGAATAAAGTGAGTCTGCAAATGCGTGGCTCAGCGGAGTTGAATGACGAAATTGTGATTGATGCGGCGCAGGCTGGAATAGTGATGCATGAACAGTTGAGCAAGATCAGATATCGACAGGATTTGGATCGCTACATTGGATTGCCAGTGCACGAAGATCTCAGAGCGATTGTAGATCACCCTGAGTTAGCAGATTGGTTTTCTGATGATTGGAATGTGGCCAATGAAGTGCCAATTTTATTGCCAGGTGGAGATTTTAAGCGTATCGACCGATTGAACTGGCGAGAAAATGAGACGGTTGTCATTGACTTTAAAACAGGAGCTAAGCGTAAAAAAGACCATTATCAGGTCAAAGATTATTTGAAAATACTGGCTCAAATGGGCTATACGGGGATTAAAGGATATCTGGTGTATTTGCAGGACTTAGAAGTAGAGGAGGTGGCGAAATGAAAGGAAAAAACACTTTTATAGCAGAACTAGCCAATATAATTCTTGAAGAAAACCGAGAACATCTTCATGAAGTGACGGTAGTGTTTCCAAACAGAAGAGCTGGATTGTTTTTTCGGCAGGCCTTGGCCGAGTTGATTGATAAACCGGTGTGGATGCCGCAGGTCATCAGCATGCAGGATTTTGTGGGCCGATTGTCGAATCTTCGAATTCTTGAAATACTGGAGGCTGTTTTTGAGCTTTTTGAAGTTTATAAAAAGCAGCAAAACAAAGAGGAGTCGTTTGATCAGTTCTTCTTCTGGGGAGAGATGATC
This sequence comes from Bacteroidia bacterium, assembly GCA_030425425.1. Lineage (GTDB taxonomy): Bacteria > Bacteroidota > Bacteroidia > Cytophagales > Cyclobacteriaceae > Marinoscillum. Next base: position 79,498 of record JAUIAO010000001.1, read on the forward strand.
CTTCGCGATTTTGAGGAAATCGATCATTATCTGGTGAATGCAGAGCATCTTTTTACCAGCATAAAAACACAGAAGGAGCTCGACGAAGAGTTTTACTTTTTGGATGAAGAAGACAAGCGCATCATTCAGAGCTTTTGGAGTAGTTTCCTTCCAAAGACTACTAAAAGTCAGGAAGCGTTTCTGGAAACCTGGAAAATTTTACTGCCGATTTACACCAATTTCCGGGAGGTTTTAAAGAAGAAAGGACTTGCTTATGGAGGTATGCTCTATCGGGAAGTTTCAGAAAACCTTGAAGGAGTTCTGAGTCATTCGAGGTTGTATTTTGCCGGATTCAATGCCCTCACATTTGCTGAAGAAAAGATCATCAAGCATTTTGTGCTGGAAGAAAAAGCACGTGTCATCTGGGACATGGATGACTATTATTTCTCCAACCCAAAACAAGAAGCTGGTTTTTTCCTTCGAGAATACAAGAAAGACAGTGTTTTAGAAAAGACATTTCCAGAAGATCCAGATCAGCGAATCAAAGAGTCAAAATCTTTCTTTGCTACAGGAGTTTCGCTGGAAGTTGGACAGACCAAAGCTCTGGCTGAAGACTTATCTAAAGTAGCTCAAAACCCGGATTTCGATCCTCAAAATACGGTGGTGGTATTACCGAAGGAGCACATGCTTTTTCCGGTTTTGCATGCTATTTCTCCAGAGATTGACAAGATCAATATCACAATGGGCTATCCGCTCAAAGATACTCCAGTTTACAGTTTACTGGAAAATGTACTCCAACTGCAGAACCTACGGAAAGATCCCGTAAAAGGCGCAAGCTTTTACTACAAATCTGTGCTAGAGGTAGTAGAGCATCCTTTGCTTTATGTTTTGGAATCAGAGCCGATCAATGCTTTAATCGCTGATATTCGAAAACGAAATAGGATTACACTAAATCTTGACGATATCAAGTTGACTCACCCGATTTTTCAGTCCATTTTCACAAAACCCGAAAATCCTTTTGAATACTTACTGGATATTCTGCGAAAGCTGTACGAGCACTGGAAAGATCAGGGACATGATTTAGAACTGGAATTTATCAGTCGGTTCTACCAGCATGTGCAGCAGCTACATGAAATGATCGGTGAGCGTACGGAAGATTTGGATTATGATTTCCTGATTAAGCTCTTTCGAAGACTATCACGAAGTATGAAAATTCCGTTTACGGGTGAGCCACTGAATGGCCTTCAGGTAATGGGGATTTTGGAGACACGGAATCTTGATTTTGAAAATGTCTTCATCCTCAATATGAATGAAGACAGCTGGCCTGCAGCTCCACGTCGAGGTTCGTTTATACCGTTCAATATTCGCAAAGCCTTCAGTTTGCCGGTTTTTGATCATCAGGATGCCATCTATGCGTACTTGTTTTATCGATTGCTTCAGAGAGCGAAGAACATTCACATCTATTACAATACGGTTTCGGAGTTCAATATCAATGGGGAACTGAGCCGATTGGTGCAGCAATTGGAAATCGAGTCTGATCATGTATTTAAGAAGCGCATTTTGGCTAGTCCGATTAAGACGAAGATGCCGGAAGCCATTTCGATAGAGAAGAATGAATTGATTCTTTCGAAAATGGAGCGATACGCGGTAGGCTATACAGGAGCAAAACCTTCACTGCTTACACCATCTGCTATAAACACCTATTTGGATTGCAGTTTGAAGTATTATTTCAAATATGTGGAGAAACTGTATGAGCCAGAGGAGGTTCAGGAGGAAATGGAGCCCATGGTTTTTGGGAATATTCTTCACAACAGCATGGAGATGTTGTATCAAAATTTCATCAAAGAATATAAGCGAACTGAAGTTTATCCACAGGATTTTATGTGGATCAAGCAAGGGGTTCGCGGTGCAATCAATAAAGCATTTATCGATCACTATGGAGTGAAGAATGAAAAGAAATTCAAGCTAGAAGGTCGATCCATTATCGCGCATGATATCCTTGTGAAGTTTATTGAGAAGATTCTGGATTACGATCAGCAGTATGCTCCATTCAGAATCATTGGACTGGAAATCGATCAAAAGAAAGGAGAGGAGGTCACATTCCCGATTCAGATCAATGGAGAGGAAAAGCGTATTCGGCTTAAAGGAATCATCGACCGGGTTGATATGAAGCAGGGTAAAGTTCGCGTGGTGGATTACAAAACGGGTCGTGATGAAAAGGACTTTAAGGATGTGCCTTCATTGATCGATCGATCAGACAAGAAGCGCAAGAAAGCAGTTTTCCAGGTCTTCTATTATTGTTACTTGTTTTTACAGCATTATGATGGAGAGTTCGATAGCATAGAACCTGGGCTGTTTAATAGTCGGGATTTGTTCGGAGCGGATTTTGATTGGCAGGTTTTTGACAGCAAACACAAAACTCCGGTCTCTGATTTCAGGCAATACTTGCCAGAGTTTGAAACAATTTTAGGAGAAGTATTAACTGATATTTACAATCCCGAAACGAGATTCGATCAAACTGAAGACAGAGACAAGTGTAAGTATTGTACCTATGTTGATATCTGTGGGAGGTAGTTGCTTTACGCTCATCGCCATTCGCTTTTTTCGCCGTGGTTCGTTCCTCATGAATCCCATACGCTAATCGCTAACCGCAGTTCGCCTTACGCTTTTCGCCTTCTTTCAGAACCGTCATTCAGACCGCAGGAAAGAATCTCCAACCGGCGCGAGTGTCCTCACTCGTGCCTTTGATGACGATGCAAACACTTTCCCAGACTCCCCGGTATTTTTTTCGTGCCTCAGAAATCCCTGGAGTGACTTACGGAAAGAATTGTTTACTTTTCACTAATAACTCTTTTCCCTGTGATTCGCGACCTCATGAATCCCATACGCCTTTCGCTAATGGCTAACCACAGTTCGTCTTACGCCAAACAGTGCAAAGCTTAGGGCGTAGGGCGAATAGCGTTCAGCGATCACATGATTTTTATCAGTTTCCCGGAATCTTTATACTTTTTCTTCTAATCACAATACGTTACACAAAAAACTACCATAAAGTGGGTATAGGAATTAATGGTATGGGGTGCTAGATTAGCTGCCATAATCAAAAAAGATTAGCATATGTCACTCACAGACTATCAAACACTTTTGCCGCAGATTCAGCAGATCGCGGCAGAGGACATCAAGACTCCCAACATTCCCATCGATGTATTCATACAGGAAGCGGTCAACCTCAAAGAATGGGCAAACGATGATCAGGCGGCACTGATGGGAGTGGGGCTTCCCGAATCCTCACTAGACCTACTGGAGCAGGGAGCAGGGGCACTCAGCCATGCACAGGCTGTATGGATGAAGGAGCGCTACAGCCAGGAAGAAGCCAAAAAGCTCTGGGATGCACAAAGCCCGGCCGCTTATGAACTCCGAAGCGATCTGGAAGCAGCCTTCGACTATGCCTTTGATGGCAATGACGAATTATTGGCCAAAGTGGACGCGATCAAAGAAGGCACTGGTCATGAAGACATGATTCAGGACCTGGTGGAGCTCTCCGTACTGGGCAAAGACCATAAGGCCGAACTCACAGCCATCAACTTTGACCACACCCAGCTGGACACAGCGGATCGTCTGGCTGAGGAGATGCGCAACTTACTGGCACAGGTGAATGGAGAAGACACGAAGAAAGAAGAAAAAACCATCCGCGACCAGGCATATACCCTGCTAAAGGAAACGGTGGATAGAGTGAGGAAGGCAGGGAAGTATGCACTGAGGAAAGATAAGGATAGATTGGAAGGGTATTACAGTGCTTACAATAGGAGGTAATCCAAATAATATTTCGTCCCGGCGACCGGGACGAAATATTATTATACGGGAGGGGTCTTGAGTGTGCTGGGGCGAAATAAAATATGACGGGAGAGGTGAATGGTCTGCCGGGAAGCATAAAAAGAACGCCGGGAAAGGCTCAGCACCCACCGGGAAGGCTCAATGAGTGCCGGGAATCACTTTTCACCCTACGGGGATATCTGAAATAAGGGGTTAAAACTGATATGAATCGCAGGTTAGGGTTGTAGGAGTCGCAGAAGGGGGTGAGAGGTGGTGCAGGAGGAGATTTTCGTACCGTCATTTGCTTTGAAAGGTATACGGCGGTATATTGAAATCAAATAGATAACAGAATGAAGGTTTATGAAGAATTCTGTTTTGAGAAAAAATAACCAAAAGTGTAATACTGATTATGTGTAACAGCAGTTACACAATAACGCAAGTGTTACACTATAACGAATGTTATGGGGCATCTGTGCAACTATTAAGAACTTGCCAATTAGAATATGGACAGCAGTAAAAAATTTTCACCAGCATCTATAACTGCATTGAAAGAGGCTCTGATTAACATCTATTGGAAGAAACAAGACCTCAAGAACTTTGTCAAACTGAGCATTGAAAACGACTCAATAATCAATACTATTAATTGGGAATTCAATCGAAAATTTGAGAGCGTCAATGAGTTAGTTGACCGAATGGTCGCAAGGAAGGACATTTATTATGACGACCTAATAAGACTGATATATGATGTTTCAAATTTTGAAGATTTCTCGCACTTGAAAATATGGGAAGACTCAGATGAAAAAATAAAGAAAGCAAAAGACTCAGTCACTCGTTTGCGACAATTTGCTCACGGGTATTTCAAGATTGAAGAAGAAAAAAAGGAGCTAGAAAAGAAACGAAAGAAAGCTCAAGAACAACTCGAATCATTCAAAAGAAGCCAGGAACAAATAGAAACTCTAAAAACTGAGTTTTTCCAAATAGCTGTTGAAACCAATGCTCAGAAGAGGGGACGACTTCTTGAACCGTTTCTCAATCAACTTTTTACTCTTTTTGATCTCGAACCAAAGAAATCATTCCAACTTAAAGATGAGCAAATTGATGGTGCATTCACATTTGAAGGTAATGACTATCTCGTTGAAGCCAAATGGCAAAAAGAACCAGTTGAAACAGGCGACTTGAAGAAATTTGCAGGAACACTTAGTGATAAACTTAAAAACACTTTAGGTCTATTTATCTCGATTGACGGTTTTTCATCTGGATCTAAAGAATTTACAGGGTCGAACGCTCGATCTATGATTTTAATGGATGGCATGGATTTAAACTTTGTATTAGATCAAAGAATTGATTTGCATCATCTACTATTCCGGAAAAGGCGACACGCTGCTGAAACTGGAACTATCTATTATCCAGTAACTGAAATATTGAAGGATTAAAGCCCCATAACATTTGCTATGAATGAATGGGGTTTCATCGGTTAGGATAGTTTTGTGGGGATTGGAAAGTCCGCCACAAGTTTTAAATTTAAATCAAGGCGTGGCTATGTGCGAGACGAGAGGTTAGTGTTTTCTAATCCCCACTCATCATAGCTAGGCGTTAGTAGCAATTCCCCATATTGCATATGATTGATGAACTTGATATTGAGGCAACTCTAAGAACCCGAAAACTGGTCGAACCCAAACGCAAATTTTGGGATGTTGTAACCTTCGCAATGCTCTCCCTTCTACCAATAATCTTATTCACCCTTGTAAATACTCATCAATTTCAACAAGAGATAACTTTTTGGCGAATACTATGGATCATCTACTTGAACGGAATTGTCGGATTACTAGTTTACCTTCTAATAAAAGGGTATCAGAACGTTAAAGCTCTTGACAAGATCGGTGAATTTGAGAATTTGGAGAACGCCAAATCCAAAGCCTTTAACATCATTTCCGAACTTGGTTGGCAATTGAGGATCAATCAAGAAAACTATTTAAGAGCTTGGGCCTGGAACAATCTTGGACAATCTCAGATGGTTACTCTAGTTTTCACACAGACGAACGAACTCCTGATCAATAGCCTTAGTGACGACTCTGGCGCATTTCAACGTCTCAGATTTGGGTTTTCATACGGATCGAACAGAGAGAATGTAGAGGATTTTTCAACCAAGTGGAACGCAGAATAAAAAGCTACTAACAAGCGATGATGGCGCATGGCCTTACTTAGCAGTCTACCAAGAGTCTGCTAAACATCCCGCTTATCTGCCGCCAAGGAAGTGAAGTGCTTTCTACTTTCTTTCGCTAGTGGGAGTTTATTATCTTCATGGCGCACTGCGTATCTGATGCTTTGAATGCACCGGCAGATAAGCTACTTTTATTGCAATTAATTAAGCTCGGAGGCCACAGCGCCATATCTGGGCGTTATAGGCAATAGGAGTTACTCAATAATTTGAAGCCAGTTTACAAATACAGATCGGGGGACAAAGAAACATTTGAACGTGATCTTAAATCTATAAGAAAGAATCACTTCTGGTCCGCCAGCATAGATTCATTAAATGATCCCTGTGAGGCCTTCATTTCAACTCAGAACTTCCAAATTCAACTTGGACTTATTATTAAGATTTTCAACAGGAAATTAGATAAATCTGCAAGCGACGAGGTAGTTAATGCATTAAACAATGTCATTGAACGAAGAAAAGTCATTGGCATTTATTCCCTGTCACAAACCTACAACCACGAGCTTCTTTGGGCACATTATGCTAACTCACATAAAGGCTTTTGTATCGAATATGACTTGGACTTACTTCTTACTACGAATAAGATGGATAAAATCTATTCATTTCCCATTAAGTATTCGAACAAAATACCACAAGTTGACATATCAGATATTTCGGGTAAAGGTGGACTACCAATAATTCAAAAACTCGCTGGAACCAAATCAAAAAGTTGGTCTTATGAAGAAGAATTCCGACTAATAACTGATCAATCAGGCTCGTTTCAATATAACCATCGTGCAATTACGGCCATTTATTTTGGATTGAGAATGGAGCAGGATAAAAGAGACCTAATCATGAATGAATTAGCTGGCAGAGGAATTTCCTTCTATCAAATCATTCAAATCGAAGGTACTTACAGATTTGAAAGGGAGTTAATTGAAGACGGGGCTCAAAACGAAGTAACCTATTTGACTCAAATTCCAAGTACCAATAAGTCGATCAAACCAATCAAATTCGAAATCCGAACTCGGAACTACACGAAGTTTTCAAAATTAGGTGAGGTAACTATTGATTTAGAAGAACCCATTAACAAAGATCAACTCCTTGAGATTGGCACTTACATAAAATCAGAACTCTTTTATGAAGCTCAAAAGGTGTTAATGTGGTATTACTTACCAAACCAAAAAGATGACTTTGCACCTTGGGCATTAACCAACTTTGAAAAAGGTGAATTTGAGGTGAAGATAAACGACTTCATTGAACTTGAATAACTGCCTATCTGCCAAGGTTTGTGTCCTCACAAAACTTGCAATGGTTTCGATTAGTGAGGACACTAATCAAGGCGAAAGTTGCTTTTTTCTTTCTGGTTTTAGACTTTCAAAACCTATCTGCGGCATGTTTGCCTCCGTTGGTGTTTTTCACCAACGGACTAGATGACGTGAGAAGGGTACACTAACAGGCTTAAAGTTCCTTCAAGGCTTTATGCCAGCGAAAGCATCTATTCGACAATTAATTACTTTCATTTCACGTGCACCATTCCCACAGTTCCGAACTTTGTGATACTTTAGCCTGCTAAAATGAAAGTGCTGTAAATGACGCTTTCTGAACGGTTAATCAGGTCACTATGAAAAGGAAAATCAGTATCATTTTTGGTGGAAAATCTGCAGAACATGAAGTCTCTCTCAATTCGGCTTCTAATATCTTCAATGCAGTAGATCTGGAGAGATTTGATCCGCTGTTGCTTGGAGTTGATAAGGCCGGACAGTGGTGCTACAATCCAGATTATCCTTCTGAGCATATTGACCTGAGAAAGCTTGATTATTATCCAAATTCCAGACCTGTAACACTCAGGAATAGACATGGCCAGATAAATATCATTGATCAGGAATCAAATAAGGTTTTAGACAATTTTGAAGTGGCTTTTTCTATCATTCATGGCACGTTTGGAGAGGATGGAGTCATCCAGGGCTTTTTCAAATCTCAGGATATTCCATTTGTAGGGCCGGATGTTTTGGGTTCTTCCATTTGCATGGACAAGGACATTACTAAAAGACTCCTTAGAGATAGTGGAATCCCTATTGCGGATTTTATTACTGTTTATAGGGAAAATCAAGCGGACATCAACTATGAGGAAGCAAAGAACCAATTAGGATTACCACTTTTTATCAAACCATGTAATGCCGGTTCGTCAGTTGGAGTATCCAAAGTGACTGACGAAGGTTCTTTCCAACAGGCTTTGTCAGAAGCATTTAGATTCGATCGGAAAGTGCTGATTGAAGAAGCAATCGTCGGGCAAGAGCTTGAGTGTGCAGTGCTTGGAAATGAAAATCCACAGCCTTCTATTATTGGTGAGATTGCTGCAACAAAGGAGTTCTATACCTATGATGCCAAATATGTGGATGCCGATGGTGCTAAATTGATCATACCAGCGCGGATTGAAGAAAACGATTCAGATAAATTGAGAAAAGGAGCAGTAGCAGCATATAAAGCCACTTGCTGTGAGGGCTTAGCTCGGGTTGATTTTTTCCTTCGCTCTGATGGATCTTATGTTGTCAATGAAATCAACACCATTCCCGGCTTTACGGAGATCAGTATGTATCCTAAGCTGTGGGAACAAACGGGTATTTCATATTCTGATTTGATCACAAAATTGATCGATCTTGCCGTAGAGCGTCACGAAAGAAATAGCCGATTTGAAACGATGATGTAAGGGAGAAATTCTCTCAGTCATAACGCGTCCACATTCTAATCACCTTAACAGTTTTTTCATCTTCAAGTACTTGATATACTAATCTATGTTGAATATTAATTCTTCTGGAATATGCCCCATCAAGATCACCTATTAGTTTTTCGAAAGGAGGGTATTCTGAGAATGGTTCATTCTCAATAAGATTCAATAGTTCCTGGATTTTTGGTTTTATTCCGGAAGAGGCTGCTTTTTTGGCATCTTTTTGTGCCTGTTTGGTAAATCGGAGCTGATATTTGCTCATCAGTGCAGAGTCGCAGATGTTTCAGAAATTGTTGTTTCCAACCCCTCTCTAATCGATTCTCGCATTCCGGGTATAGAAAGTAAATACAATGTTTCTTGAATCGCATTCCAATCTGCTTCACTCACCAAAACGGCATTGTTTCGTTTTCCCGAAATCTGAATGGGTTGATGTGTTTCAGCTGTTTCATCTACTATCTTGTAAATGTCCTTTCTCGCTTCCGTAATACTAAGTGATTTCATACTGTTAACGTACTACAAAACGTACGTAAAGTCAAGTAAACGGTTTTTGAACAAATCAACCTTTAAGTCTATATTCGCGACGCTTTTGTGCCAATATAGGTTAAAAGTACCGGAGCATTCCGGTTTTTGTTCTTTACATACTTCGTTGAAATATTACACAGAGGACGAGTGGATCAACTGGGTTGATCGGCTGTCAGAAGACAATTACCTGGTTTTAGATGATTTTATCTCTGATCAGGAATTGGACGTATTGATGTCGAATTTCAAAGATCATTTGAAAGAGGATGACTTCAAGAAAGCAGGTATTGGTACAGGGGATGAGTTTCAGCTTCGCACTGAAATCAGAGGAGACTATATCAGATGGCTGGATCCGGGACGTGATATATCCCTTCACGATTTTTTCGAACGAATCAATGAGGCAATCTATGTTTTCAATCGATATTGTTTCCTTAGTTTATCAGGTTCAGAATTTCACATGGCTCATTATCCTCCGGGCACTTTTTACAAACGGCACCTGGATCAATTTAATGCAGTCAGTAACCGTCTAATTACCGTCATATTGTATTTGAACACACACTGGAAAGAAGGTGATGGTGGTGAGCTACAGGTTTATCTGGATGATGAAGCTGTGAAAATAGCTCCGATTGCGAAGCGAGTTGTTTTTATGCGCAGCGATATGATCGAACATGAAGTTCTGGAGACCAACAAAGATCGATATAGCGTTACCGGATGGTTACTTTATCAGCCTCCAGGACTTACATTCTTGACTTAATCATTTTCTTCTTCTTTGAGCAAATCTTCAAATTTCATTTTCACTCGTTCAATTTTGGGTCTTGAGACTTGTTGGATGTATGGATAATTAGGGTGATTTTTCTCAAAGTCCTGATGATAATACTCTGCTTTAAAAAAGGATTCCAGAGGGTTGATCTCTGTGACAATATCTTTATCATAATCAGGTTGGATTTCTGCAATTACTTTTTTGGCTGTCTCCAGTTGTGCTTCATTATGATAAAAAATCGCAGAGCGATATTGCGTACCCACATCCGGGCCTTGCCTGTTCAATTGAGTGGGATCATGTGCCGTAAAAAATATTTTTAGCAACACTTCATAGCTGATCACCTCAGGGTCAAAATATACCTGCACACATTCAGCATGTCCAGTCTTGCCAGTTCCGATTACCTTGTATCTTGCTGTTTCTTCTTTTCCGCCAGAGTATCCTGAGACAACATCTTGTACGCCTTCTATTTGCTCAAAACTTGCTTCTGTACACCAAAAGCATCCTCCGGCCAGAGTAGCAGTATCTAATTTTTGGGTACTTGCGTTCTCAATGGACCGGTCGTTCGTATCTGGTTTTTTTGCCTGGCAGCTCAGTATAGAGATGGCGATGATCGCCGGAATTATATACTTCATATTTCAAGTGATTTCGATTCTGGTAAATGAACTATTCTAAAAGGTATTAGGTTTAGAAAATATGTTTGCAAACCACAGAGAGTTTTTAACGTTTTTTAATAACCGGATTATGCAACAATTATAGTTCTTCTTAGTTATGTAAGTAATTGATAGTTAATGAAATGAATCAAATTGTAAGCTTCACAACATTTATAATCAATTATGTAACAAAATTTAAAATAAGCAGTTAGATAAAATAAATCATTAAGGTTAGGTTAGGCGGTGATAGATGGCGCGGTTTCCTGTTCAAGGGGCCGCGCTTTTCTTTTATAAGCCTACTTCGCGATTATTCTTGCCCTAGCCAATCATTCCTTCTTTTAAGTTCCGATTTCTTTATGTTTTCACTGCTTAGGTATGTCAGGATGATTCTCGGGTCTTGTTTGGTGGTGAATTGACTATGGACTGTTTCTCCAAGCTGAGAATAAGTGATGCTATAGGTTTTCCCGATTTCTAGTCTATTGATTACGCTGTTCAGTCTGGCTGTTGAGCTGACTTCAGTTCCGTCTATACTTATCAGTCTGTCACCTTTTTCCATTCCAGCTTCATAGAGAGCAGTTCCCCTTAGAAGATTGGAAGAGACTATTCCTTTATCAACCCTTGGGTTGTTAAAATAAGCTGACAGAGGATTTTGTAAAGACATTTTGATTCCAAATTCTCCAAAAAGAGTTTTGAAATTAGGTAACTCTGACCCGTAAATCTGTTCTGTAAAAAAGCGATCGGCAAAATCTGGATCATCGGTTAGTTCAGCTAAAAGTTTTTTCAGGTCAACTAATTGGTAAGGTGTTTCTGGTTTTCCAAATCTTTCCCAGACCAATCGCGTGAAGTCATCTAGTGTTTTGCGGTATTCGAGGCGCAAGGTGAGATCTAGACCCAATGCAATCACTTCGCCATAGTTGTAATAGGACACAAAGACATTTTCAAAATTGGTTTCGTCATTGGCAGTGCCAGCATCAGTGAAAGTGGCGAATTCACTCATTGCAGCCGCCCCGCGAAAACTTCTTGCCGGGCTGTTCATGACATAATTGAGTGTATTAATCTGGGTTCTGATATATGTCTCAGGAGTAATGATGCCAGTTCTTACTAAAACCAAATCCTGATAATAGTTAGTAAACCCTTCTCCAAACCACAAAGCGTCTGTCATGTTTGCTTCATCAAAATCGAACGGTTCTAAATCTTTCGGTCGGATTCTCTCGATATTCCACGCATGAAAAAACTCATGCGAAACAGTTCCAATAAGCTTGTCTGCATGATTTCGAAGGTTGCCTCTTGAAGAGCAAACTGTTGAGTTTCGGTGCTCCATACCATCACCATGTACATATGGATTATAAGTCATCAAGAAAGTGTATTCACCAAAATCGAAATTTGGAAGCTCGCCAAATATGTCCCGTTCTTCATTGACAATTAATTTGGTCCATTCCATGTAATGATCCAATTCTTCATCATTACCCGTATGCATCACAGCCATCTTAATTTGCTGTCCATCTACTTCCCATTGACGCGTATCCATCTCTCCATAGATCGTGGGGCTATCATAGAAATAAGCATAGTCAGGAGCTGAGAAGGTGGAGTCATTAACTGACTGCAGCTGTGTAGCTACAATCCAGTTTTTGTGTTCAGGTATGATCAGATTGATTTCGCGGGAATCCAATCCCACAGCATATGGGAAAGTGGCCGGCATGTTTATGTGTAGTTTTCTGGAATCTACACCCAGGTAAGTGCCATCTGCATGATTACCGTAAACTGTGTATTGAAAGTGGACCGTTTGGCTCTCTGGATATACCTGCCATTCGTAAGGAGTCACCTTTTCCACAGTTAGTGCTTTACCATTCTCATCTAAAGCGGTCACATCATATACATTTTTCGCAAAGCTATGAATAGCGTATCTACCCGGAGAAGTATTGGGCATCCTAAATCTAAGTTCCTGATCATCCAGATCTGTAATAGTAACTGTCACCCTGAGTTCATGATGATGAATATTGGACAAATCCAGCTGGTAAGTAATTGGTTGCTGGGCTGATATTTTATGGAATGAAAAGCATGTTATGAATAAGAAAACGAATGATCTCATAATCAATTTTTTATTGAGAACTGTGAAATTATTGCAACAGATTGGTAGTACAAATGAACCTTTCAAATAAAATAATGAAAACTAATAGGTGCTTTCACGTTTGTAAGATTTATGAAAATATTAATGTTCACATTTTCGGTGCTGTTTTCCTTTTCAACATTTGCTCAGATTAGGAATTTAGTATTTGAAGGAGCTGGAATGCGCGGTTTGGCTTATGCCGGTGTAGTAGAGGAGTTGGAAGCACAAGGTATACTTAAGGACGTAGAAAAAGTGGGCGGGACATCCGCAGGAGCGATTACGGCGTTGATGATAGCCTTGAAATACAATAGCAACGAGATTCAAAAGATATTATCTGATACGGAATTTCAAAATTTTAATGATGGTGGATTAGGAGGAATTAGCCGAATTAAAAATGAATTTGGATGGTATAAGGGAGAGGAATTTGAAAAATGGATTGAGAATATCATTGAAGCCAAAACGGGTGATGCAGGGATTATGTTCGGTGAACTTGATGCCGGTGGTTTCAAAGATCTCTATGTGGTCGTAACCAGCCTGAATGGTCAAAAACTAAAAGTATTGTCCGCAGATAATTATCCGAATATGAAGGTGAAAGATGCTGTGAGAGCCTCCATGTCCATTCCGCTCTATTTTCGTGCTGTATTCGTAGATGAGCATGGTCATAGGTATAATGATTATAAAGACGGGCTAGACATTCTTATAGATGGAGGAATTATGGGAAATTATCCTATTTTCATTTTTGATGAAATTGTAAACCCAAAAGCGTCGAACCTCAGAATTGCGAATGAACACACATTGGGTTTTAGAATAGATTCGAAAGATCAGATTCTACAAGATTCGATTGCTCGCCAGATTGCACCTTTTGAAATCAACAGTATTCAGGATTATGTGAGTGCGCTATACAATTTTACAATGGAAAGTGCCAATCGAAACCAACTCACTGAAGCCGATTGGGATAGAACAGTGTCTATATCATCGGAAGGAATCGGTCCGGTAATTCGGAAATTTAGTCAGCAAGAGAAAGACCTACTGGTACAATCGGGTCGTAATTCAATCAAACAATACTTAATGGAAAATCATCAGGCCAACATAAAATGATGCATGACATGGAGAATGCTGCTAGTTTTGCAGCATGAATAATCTCTCAGTAGAAAATCTGGCTAAAAGCTATGACGAGCGTCAGTTGTTTGAAGGCATAACTTTTGGTTTAGATCAGGGGCAGAAAGCTGCTTTGGTTGGTGTGAATGGGTGTGGGAAGTCCACATTGATGAAAATTATTGCAGGATTGGAACAAGCTGATAGAGGCGAGGTGTCCTTCAGGAAAGGAATCAAAGTATCCATGGTACCACAGAATCCAGATTTTGATGATAATGATAATATCGTTCAGGCTGTTTTTTCTGAGGATATTCCTGAACTGAATATCATACGTGATTATGAAATGGCTCTTCATCAGGCCGCTATCGATCCGGAAAATGCACCAGATATTACTAATCTCATTGCTGAGATGGATCAGCTAAATGCCTGGGATTACGAGAGTCAGGTGAAGCAATTGCTTGGAGTATTGGGCCTCCATAATCTGGAACAGAAAATGAGCGAGTTGTCCGGTGGGCAACGGAAAAGAGTGGCATTGGCACGAGCACTGATTATCAATCCTGATTTTCTAATCCTCGATGAACCTACAAACCACCTGGATCTGGAAGTGATTGAGTGGCTGGAAAATTATCTGGCTACAGCAAATCTTACACTGTTAATGGTGACTCACGATCGGTATTTTCTGGACAAGGTGACGAATGAAATCCTGGAATTAGATCAGGGTCAGCTTTTTCGATATAAAGGAAATTATGCTCACTTTTTGCAAAAGAAAGATGAACGGGAAACACAGGATGCAGCCTCTGTAGATAAGGCGAGGAATCTGCTCAGAAAAGAGCTGGATTGGATGAGAAGGCAGCCAAAGGCTCGAGGCACTAAAGCGAAGTACAGAGTGGATGCATTCTATAATACTAAAGAGAAAGCTTCGAAAAAGGTGAACCGACAGGAATTGGAAGTAAACCTGAAGGGTGAACGCCAGGGCAAGAAAATTCTGGAAATGGAGCAAATTTCCAAACGCTTTGATGAGATGGTTATCCTTGATCATTTCAATCACACTTTTCAGCGGAAAGAGCGCGTCGGAGTAGTAGGTCCGAATGGAGTCGGGAAATCCACTTTTTTGAATATTATCATGGGAGAGTTGGCTCCAGACTCTGGCAAGATGGAAGTAGGACAAACCACAAAGTTTGGATACTATACCCAGGAAGAGCAACATTTCGATCCTGAAGCAAGGGTGATTGATATCATTAAAGAAGTAGCTGAGGTGATCAAATTGGACAATGGATCAGTAATTACTGCGTCTCAGCTGTTGAATCAATTTTTATTCCCGCCCAAGATGCAATTTAATGTAGTAGGGAAGCTAAGTGGGGGCGAACGTAGAAGGCTGCAGCTTTTAAGGATTTTGATGGAAAACCCGAATTTCCTTATTCTGGATGAACCAACGAACGATTTGGATTTGATGACTCTTAATGTGCTGGAAGATTATTTGGATAGCTTTCAAGGATGTTTGATGATTGTATCTCACGATCGTTATTTCATGGATCGATTGACAGATCATCTTTTTGTGTTTGAAGGAAATGGAAAGGTAAAAGACTTTCCGGGAAATTATACCGATCTCCGGTCCAGGCAAATCGAAACAAAATCAGAAGAATCCAATGAAAAACCACAGAAAGACAACAAAGAATCTACAAATACTCAGGTAAAGTCTGAAAAGAAAAAATTGTCTTATAATGAGCAGCGGGAGTTTGATGGTTTGGAAGCAGAAATAGAGAAGCTTGAGATCAAAAAAACTGAAACTGAGGACCGTATGAATAAATTAACCGGATACGAAGAGCTACAAGAAGCAGGGGAGGAATTGGAGCGAATCAAAGAGCTTCTGGAAGAAAAGGAAATGCGTTGGCTTGAGCTTAGTGAAAAAATAAGTTAGCAGACCTTACAACGTTATCCACTTGCCCACAGTCCTTATGATGTCTGAAGAATCAGATAGAAATTTTGTAACTTTATAGAATCTAAAAACCTTAAAAAGATGAAATCGCTAAGAAATTTACTAATGCTCATTCCGGTTTTGATGTTTGCCTGTAGCGAACCGGATGAAATGACCGTTTCAGAACCGCAAGGTGAGGCGGGAATTTATCTTACAGGAATGAATAAAGGATTGTCTTATCAATTCACTTCTCCAAATGGTAGAGTAGTATCCTCTGAGGATAAGGTCACTAATCTCGTAGTTTTTATGGTGGATGAGGCTGGTAATATCGCTTATGAACAGCGCTTTTACCCATATTATGAAGGAGAAATTCCTGATACTATTTTTATTCCAGAAATGAGCGCTGGAAAATATGAGTTGATGGCTACCACTGCTGATTACTACAACTATTGGTATTATACTGATGATGTATTCTTTGGGTCAGACACTATCTGGTCAGAGGATGGTACAATAGATCCAAATCCTGATATGGATACCTCCAGAATGGTAATGGATATGCTTTTACCTTATTATTCTACCAGTCAAGGACCAATTTATGTAGGGTATGAATCATTCGAAGTAGGTGAAGAGGATGTGCTGATTGATGTAACCATGAAAAATCTTTCTGCGAAGATCTCTTTCAACACTACATCTGATTTTAGCTTTATGGAATCTGGTATGGAGATGGGATTACATTCTGTAGAAGCGATGAGTTACAACTTGAGAACCGGTGAAATGATTGACGAAGGATATGAAAATTATGTATACAGCTGGATGGGAGATGGTGATAGCGTGAGAGATATTTACGTAATGCCTCAGAGTTTCAAAGGGATGTTTGTAAACTATTACGATTGGTATTCAGGGTTTAATATTAGCCAGGATTTTGAATTCGAGCAGGCTATTAAATTAAACACGGGTGATGCGATTACATTTACTTTGGATATGCAAGAAATCCTTGATGGTGGTGGTAATGGAACATTCTATTTTGAAGAAATCAATTGGAATGACTTAGGTGAACTAACGATCCCATAGGTCTAAACCGAAATGAATGATATTAAAAGCTATCTGAGAAATCGGATAGCTTTTTTTGTTGAAATTCAATCTTCATTCATATCAAATTTGCCTCTTTGGTTGGACGGAGATATTCCGGTTTTTAATTTAAACAGCCGGCTGAAATATTGGATGGATTCAAATCCTAATTCATAGGTGATTTCCTTGATGGGCTTTCCTGTGGAGACTAAAAGCTCTTGTGCTCTCATAATCTTCAAATCAAGAAAATATTGATGTGGAGAAATGCCAGTATAAAGTTTAAAAGCTTTTCGCATATAAGAATAGCTGACAGACAATGACTTACAAAATTCTTTGAGGTCTATATTCTGGTTGACATTTTCCCACATGTAGGTCTTTAGATCATTAACCAAACGATCCACCTGCTTACCCTGAAACTGCTCAGAATGCTTGTGTGAACTAATATATCCCAGCAGTTTCAACAGCAATCCGCTTGAAATTTTCTGATAGGATGGTTTCTGGTCAGATACCAGATCAAAAATTTTCTGATAACAATCAATAAATTCGTATTGTACACAATTGTTCAATATGGGCTGATTAGTAATGGTTTCCACTTTGTTCATGAAATGATCTGCCAAATCACCTTTGAAACCAATATAGTTTTCTGTCCAACCTGTTTTTGGATTCGGTCGGTAACGGTGCTTTACACCTGGTCTTACTATTAATATGCTGCCTGCCTTTACTTCGAATTCATCCAATCCCACTTGAAACACACCAGCTCCTTCAGTAATAAGAATGATTTGATATTCATTCAGGATTCTTCCAGTTTGCCAATCGAAATGGTAGCCTGTCGGATGATCCATCTTAGGGTAGGGTGCAAGTGGTGGTGAAGTATATCTCCCCGTCACGGTGAGGTAAATACCCCACTGCTTGTCTTCCTCACTGGAGGTTAAGTATCTGAAAAAGTTTTTCATGACCAATATCAAAAAGTACAAATCAATTGCCAGATACTGCAATTAATTGATTTTTTACCTAAATACCTTCGATTTTAACAAAGTTCTCATATATCAAATTAATTAAATTTCCCATTCGGAAACTTGTTTTGTGTTGATAAATTAATTGATATCAACATAATTTCTGAGCGGGAAAACGAAAGTGATAATAGATGGAATGTTTACTCATTTATTACCCTAAACCTAACAAACATGACAAATAAGATAATTGCATCTCACAATGATGGGTTAATTAAGACTCATCAATCTGACTTAGACTTTATCATCAATAAGCTAAATCAAAAAGGCATTGATTCTAATCAGGTTATCGATAACCTGGCAAAGTTTCAGGTGGCGATTCCAAGTTGGGCACTTGGAACGGGAGGTACTCGTTTTGGTAGGTTTCCAGGAGGAGGTGAGCCAGGTACTTTGGAGGAGAAAATTAAAGATGTTGGGTTACTGCATCAGCTCAATGCTTCCAGTGGCGCGATAAGCCTTCATATTCCTTGGGACATTCCAGAAAACGCCAATCAGATTAAATCACTTGCTGAAGAGTTTAACCTAAAGTTTGATGCCGTCAACTCAAACACCTTCCAGGATCAGGCAGATGCAAATCAATCGTATAAATTTGGATCTCTGTGCCATACCAAAGCGGAAGTAAGAAATCAGGCAATTGCTCACAACAAAGAAGTTATTGATTACGGTAAGGAACTAGGCTCAAAAGCCTTGACTGTATGGCTCGCGGATGGAAGTACTTTTCCTGGTCAAAGCAATTTTAGAGAAGCACTGAGAAGAACGTACAATTCATTATCAGATATCTATTCGCATTTACCAGAAGATTGGAAAATGCTGGTTGAATACAAGCCCTATGAGCCGAATTTCTACTCTATGGTCATTCCTGATTGGGGAACATCGCATTTATTGGCTTCTAAATTAGGGGAGAAGGCACTCACTCTGGTGGATCTTGGTCATCACCTTCCGAATACCAATATTGAGCAGGTCGTAGCTATTTTAATGATGCAGGAAAAGCTCGGTGGCTTCCATTTCAATGATAGTAAGTATGGTGACGATGATCTAACGGTAGGGAGTTTGAAGCCTTACCAGCTGTTCTTGATTTTCTGTGAATTGGTAGATGGAATGAACCAGACTGCTAATCCTGAATTGGGCTGGATGATTGATGCCAGTCACAATGTGAAAGATCCACTGGAAGACCTCTTACAATCAGTTGAAGCTATTTTACTGGCATATGCTCAGGCTCAGATTGTAGACTGGGAAGGGTTAAGACAAGCGCGAGAAGAAAATGATGTGGTATCAGCACAGGAAATCCTTCAAGAAGCATTCAGAACAGATGTCCGAGCTCTTGTGGCCCAGTCAAGGTTACAACAAGGTGCAGCGATAGATCCTGTAAAAGTTTACAGATCTGCTGAAACAAGGAAAGAGCTGATCAACCTAAGAGGCTATACCCAATCAACAGGTTTGTAATATGGCACAAAAGGTAACAGCAGTATTTGATATTGGGAAAACCAATAAAAAGTTCTTTGTCTTTGACGAGGATTTTAATGAAATAGACCGAGCTTATATCCGATTCGATGAAATACCTGATGATGATGGATTTCTCGGTGAGGACATTGATAAGTTAGTTTCTTGGGTTGAGGAGACTTTTGATGAGCTCATGAACAATGAAAAATATGAAGTAGAAAGTCTCAATTTCTCTACTTACGGAGCTTCATTGGTTCACTTGGATGATGAAGGCAAAAGAGTGGTTCCTTTTTATAATTATTTAAAACCTTTGCCTGAGGCTGTTGAAAAGAACTTTCTTGCTGAGAATAACAAAACAGAATTTGAGCTGAATACTGCAAGTCCTTTTATGGGTTTGCTCAATTCCGGGTTGCAGCTATACTACTTGAAACAGGCTAAACCAGAATTGCTTAAAAGTGTCAAACATAGCCTTCATTTTCCGCAATATTTGAGTTACTTATTCACAGGAAGACATGTGACTGATTTCACCTCGTTGGGTTGTCACACAGGACTTTGGGACTATAGTGCTCAGCAATATGCTGAATGGGTGAAAAATGAAGGGTTGGAAAAAGTATTAGCACCAGTAGTGCCTGCTAGTCAGACTTTTACAATTGATTATAAAGGTAAAAAAGTTAAAGTTGGACCCGGAGTGCATGATAGTAGTTCCGCTCTGATACCTTATATCAACGCTACTGACGAGCCATTCGCGCTCATTTCTACAGGAACGTGGAGTATTTGCATGAATTTTTTCAATGAAGAGCCGCTCACAGCGTCAGAACTGCAATCAGACTGCCTGAATTTTCTCGGAATCAAAGGCACATCGGTGAAGGCTTCCCGCTTGTTTTTAGGTAAACATCTGAGTAATTGTGCTCGGGTTCTTAGTGACTATTTTGAGGTAGACTATCAGTCCTATAAATCTTTGTCATGGAAAGAAAATTTCGTCTCCCAAAAAAAGAGTAGTGAAAATTTACTTTTCGATCATTCGCTGATTCAGCCAGAGAGGTTTGGTTATGTGAACAATGAAAATCCTGATTACTCAATTTTTGATAATTATGAAGATGCCCTGATGCATTTATTTGATGAATTGACAGATCTCCAAATTAGCTCTTTGAAACTGGCGGTAGGGAATAGTCAACTGAAAAAAATATATGTAGACGGTGGTTTCAGTTCTAGTGAAGTTTTTGTCCAGTTTTTGGCAAATAAACTACCTGAGTATGAAATTTATTCCACGTCATTTGCATTGGGCACAGCTTTAGGGGCGGCATTATTAGTAAATTACAGAACACTACCGCCTGATTTTCTGTCTAAGAATTACTCGGTAAAAAGACACCATAAAAGATCATGAATTTAGAACTGTTACACCCACGCAATCGAATTGCGCTGATTATGGATCTCATCTACAAGAATGGAATGACCACTACTTCTGGTGGAAATATCTCCATTTTAGATGAAGAAGGGAATATTTGGATTACACCTGCGGGATACGATAAAGGAAATCTCACTCCAAAGGACATTGTTTGCGTAAAATCTGATGGAACAGTAGAAGGACTACATCGTCCTTCCTCTGAATTTCCGTTTCATAAGGCTATTTATGAACAGAGACCAGATCTAAAAGCAGTAATTCATGCACATCCTCCGGCACTGGTTTCATTTAGTATTGTAAGAAGGATCCCCGATACGAACATCATTCCCCAGACTAAAAAATTCTGTGGTAAGGTAGGTTATGCACCTTACAAACTACCAGGAAGCGACGAATTGGGTCAGAGTATTGCGGATATTTTTGGAGCAGGATATAAGTCTGTGATCATGGAAAATCACGGGACAGTAGTTGGTGGAGTTAATCTATTTAGAGCTTTTCAGAGATTTGAGACTTTAGAATTTAGCGCAAGGTCTATCATCAATTCTCAAAAATTGGGAGGATATAAGTCGCTTACAGATGCACAGATACAAGCTTTCGAAGATCAGAATGTAGAATTGCCTGAAATGAAAGAGGTTAATTATACTACTGATGAAAAAGAGATTAGGAACGAAATATATTCTTACGTAAAGCGTGCATGTGAGCAGAACCTGATGATCAGTAGTCATGGTACTGTGTCCATGAGATGGAGAGGAAATGATTTTCTTATTACACCAACCAGCCTCAATAGAAGATTTATAGGTCACACTGATATAGTTCAGATCAAGGGTGGTCAAAGGGAGAAAGGTAAATTTCCGAGTAAGGCCGTTCATTTGCATCAAGCTATTTATGAGCAGAACCCTGAGATTAATTGCATAATCAACACTCAGCCAGCAGCGACCATGGCTTTCGGGATTTCTCATAAGAAATTTGAAACGCGTACCATTCCGGAAAGCTATATTCTGTTAAAAGACATTCCTTTTGTAGAATTTGGAGATCACTTGCACGGAAAAAATGTCGTTCCTGAATTGCTTTCCAAAGAAACTCCTATAGCCATAATTAAGAATGATAGCGTGATTGTGACTGGCAGTTCTATGCTCGAAACATTTGACCGATTGGAAGTGGCGGAATTTAGTGCACAATCACTTATTGAAAGCCACATGATTGGAGATTTGGTGGAAATAGGGCAGGAAGAAATAGATGATTTGGTGGAAAAATTCTTAAGCTAATATGAGTAAACCCAAAGTAGGACTTTTCATTCCATGCTATGTAGATCAGTTTTATCCTCAGGTGGCGATAGCTTCCTTAGAGCTGCTTGAAAAATTAGGATGTGAAGTTACTTATCCAATGAACCAAACATGCTGTGGACAACCTACGGCTAACTCAGGATACGAACATCTGAACACGAGTGTGAATGATTTATTTGTGGACAATTTTGCTTCATTTGAATACATAGTTTGTCCATCTGGTAGCTGTACACTTCATGTGAAAGAGCATATGCATGCAGAAGGAAAGCCAAATGAAAGCCTGCATGTAAGGGAGAATTCTTATGAATTAGTGGAATTTATTACCGATGTGCTTGGTGTGAGTGAAATATCAGTTGTATTTCCACATAAGGTGGGATACCATGCTTCGTGTCACGGGTTGAGAGGACTCAGACTAGGTAGCGGATCAGAAAGAAATATTGCTCAATTCAATAAACCCGAACAATTACTCAAAACAATAGAAGGATTGGAGCTGGTGGATTTAGACATGAAAGATGAGTGCTGTGGATTTGGAGGCACATTTGCTGTAGCCGAGGAAGCTCTTTCTGTGAAAATGGGAAAGGATAGAATCACCGACCACATTAAACATGAAGCAGAAGTAATCACTGGTTATGACATGAGTTGTTTGATGCACATGGAAGGAATCATTAATAGAGATGGCTTGCCAATTAAAGTGAAGCACATCGCTGAGATTTTAAATGGGGCAGGACTATGAGTCATTCGCAAAAAGCTGCAGAATTTGTTCAGAATGAAGCCAAAACAAATTGGCATAATGAAACACTCTGGTGGGTAAGAAACAAACGTGATATTTCAACGCAAAAAATTCCGGAATGGGAAGAATTGCGTTCTTTGGGTTCGGCAGTGAAAGAAAACGTCATGACCAATCTGGCGGATTACCTAGAGGAGTTTGAAAAAAATGCAACTGCCAATGGAATTCATGTACACTGGGCAGCAGATGGTCAAGAACACAACAGAATTGTTCAATCCATTCTGGAGCAGCACAACGCAAAGAAGGTGGTGAAGAGCAAGTCGATTCTCACAGAAGAGTGTGGCTTGAATCATCATCTGGAGGACATAGGTATAGAGGTGGTGGATACAGACTTAGGCGAGCGAATCGTTCAATTTGCAAAGCAACCGCCAAGTCATATAGTACTGCCTGCTATTCATATGAAGAAGGAGGAAATCTCAGAGCTTTTTCATAAACACCTTCAGACTGAAGAGGGAAATAACGACCCTCAATATCTTACTGAAGCTGCCAGGCAACATTTGCGAGAGAAATTTTTAAATGCAGATGTAGCAATAACCGGTGTTAATTTCGGAATAGCAGAAACGGGAGGATTTGTGGTATGCACCAATGAAGGAAATGCAGATATGGGTGTGCATTTGGCGCCCGTGCACATTGCCTCAATGGGAATTGAAAAGCTTATTCCACGCTTCGAAGATTTAGGAATTTTCACGCGACTTTTAGCACGTAGTGCCACAGGTCAGCCAATCACCAATTACACCAGTCATTTTCATCGTCCTGAATCAGGGAAGGAGATTCATGTGGTTTTGGTTGATAATGGACGAACAGCTCAGCTGGGTCGAGAGAAATTTAGAAACAGCCTAAAATGCATACGCTGCGGAGCATGCATGAATACCTGTCCGATTTATAGAAGGAGTGGGGGATACAGTTACAATTCTACAGTTCCCGGACCGATCGGATCGATTTTGTCACCTGGGTTTGATTTGAAGAAGAATAAGTCTTTACCATTCGCTTCGACGTTGTGTGGATCATGCTCAGATGTTTGCCCGGTAAAAATCAATATTCATGAACAGTTATATGAGTGGCGACAGGTAATAGTTTCTGAAGGGTTGGATGCTTCACCTAAGAAATTTGCCATGAAGGTGGCCAGTAAAGTTTTGGGTTCTTCAAAATTATATTTTTCATTAGGGAAAATGGCTCGAAAGTCATTAAGTACGCTCCCAAATAAAATGATTTACAATAACCTGAATGCGTGGGGTAAACAAAGAGATTTGCCAAAACCTCCTAAAGAAAGCTTCAAAGAGTGGTACAAAAAGAATCGGTCATGAGTGATAGCAGAGCGGCTATATTGTCAAGAATAAGAGATCTTAATTTGGAGAAAAAGGAACACCCGGTGATCCCAGATTTTGAGAAAAATGGAGATGTTAAAAGTCAGTTTATCAATTCTCTGGTAGCTAGTCATGTATCCGTCATAGAAGGAAATTTGGATACCTCACTATTTGAGCAAATCACGAGTAAAAATGACATTATTTACTCCAATGTAGATGAACTATCGAGCTTATCTACTATTCAAAAAGACCAATTGGAGGATCAATTGACACTTTCCTCTTTAGATCACGTGATTGTTCGTGGAGAAATAGGTGTTGGAGAAAATGGAGCTATTTGGCTGCCAGAAATCAATATTGAAAAACGGGTAATGAGCTTCATAACTTTGCATCTAATCGTGATCGTAAGTAAAAATGATCTCGTACATGACATGCATCAGGCTTACAGTAAAATAAAAGAACTTCCGGGATTTGGATTGTTCGTAGCAGGTCCGTCTAAGACTGCTGATATAGAACAGTCGCTGGTAATAGGAGCACATGGCCCTAAAAGGATGACAGTGTTATTAACAGATTAAGGGCTTTCTGCTTTTGCTTCCAAAGCTTTTCTAACTTCTTCATTCTTTTGCTTGATTTCTTTCTTGTTATTGGTGGCACCGATACTACTTACCACACCACTTAGTAACGATTTTCCCCAGTAATTGAAGATGGACTTAGTAGTGTCTCTTTCAAAAAAGATATCCCCATCTCGCAAGAAAAGGAAATGTGGATTTTTTGTGTTGACAACAAACGTATTAGCAAAAAAGGATTTCAATGAATTTCCAAGGCCTTTCATATCATAAGTGTCCTGGTTGATAACTGAAATCTTGAGGTTATCATAGTAGAACTCCATCTGGCCCATTGCATAGTCCTCGTTTGCATCAAAGGAAAATTCAACCGATTCACAGATGCCATCACGTACATGAACGAAGGCTGTGTTTTCCAGAAATCTATTCATTTCCGTCAGTTCCATACCTCCTACATGCCCTTGAAAATGGTATGGATCTTTAAAGTCATTGAGATCAAATTTCACCTGAATAACAAAATCACCAGTATACATAAGCTTCCCGGATGATTTGAATAGCATCGTTGGTTTTTCATTAATCAAGGAATCAATATTGGTGAAATTGAAAATACCACCATTCACATCCTGGAAAAAGATCAATCCTGGTTGCTCTCCGGTCTCCGAGAACTCTGAATGAGAGATATAGCTATCCAGAAATGAAATGGTATCCAATGAAATCTTCAATGGTATATTCCGGAGCATAGTTTGAGGTAGAGGTTTATAAAGATTTGGCTCTTTAGGGATACGCTTGTCTCTGTGTGTATCAAGATTCAATTGATAAACGTCGATCTTGTCAGCTTCCACAACCTTATCGTATATCAAGGGTTTCATTTCTACTCCCGTTACCTCTATAGATTCAATAAAACCATTGAACCAGTCCTTTTGATAGGAGATGTGATTTTGAAACTCTCCACGATTATAAATGGGCTCCAATGCCACCTCGCGGATATGAAGATTCCCTTGAATAGCATCAAAAGTATAGTTAGAAATTACAAGCGTATAAAGACTGTCTGGCATTGTGTAGCTAAAATCTGATCCACTTATTTGAAGCTCACTCATATCAGTTAAAGACTGCTTCCAGTCCTGCTTCAGGATAAAATCTCTTGCTCTAATATCTAAGCTATGTAGAAATAATGAATCTTGCTGAGCTTCTTCGGGTAGTTTTCGACTGATCTCACCTTCGTTAATATTCAATGATCTGACTACAAAATGATGATTATTATTCTTGTTATTACCAGTTTTATGAGCTCCGAGGCTGAGGTTTGGGCGATCAATGTAAATAGAGTCGATATCAATTATTCCAGTTTCGGTTAAAGAAAGGATATCTAGATGATTGATATCCATATTCGGAATTTCTAAATACCACTCTTTACTCCGATTTGCACTTATATTGGCTAAACTGAAATGGCCTTTTTTTGTATCAAACTCATTGATATTCAGGTTAATACCCTCATTAAACTCTTTGGTGAATATAGATAGTGAGTTGACTTGCCCTTTATAATTACCGGATTTTAAGTTCTTATTCTGGCTATCAAAATCTAAAACTGTCACTTGAATCCCCGATCCTTTCGCAGTATTCAATTTATTAGTGACTTGAAACTGTTCGTTGAAAATAGTCAAACTATCAAATACCATAAACTTCTCGTTTTTGGCAGACTGTGACCGTATTGAATCGAGAATGTTGAGTGAAAAATCTGGTATAGAAACTGATCCTGTTTTGAAATCAATCCTTTGATCTAGTTTTAATAGACTTAAATCGAGTCCATTCAGTTTTATTTCCTTTCCGTTGATAAGTGCCTCAAAAGATAATGGCTCATTTGACTTTGGCTTAATGGAAAAATCCGCTATGAATAAAGAACTGTCATTTTCATTTATCTCAAAACCATGCAACGAAATCTGATGCTTGATACCGGGAAGATAAGCAGATACATGATTTGCCTTAGCATCAATCAAATAATCAATAACACTGTCTTGATTACTGTAACTAAGATTGGAGATTTGGCTAACTAAATCGGTAATAGAAAGAGTTTGTAGTCCGTGATTAAGGATTGAAAGGTCACCATTATCAATATCTATTTTATTGATCAGGCTGTTTTTAATCCATGGACTGATTGCTTTTGATTTTTGCTTGTGAGTTTTATGTCTTATTTCTACAAATGGTTCTTGTAGCAATATATATGGTAATCTTACTCTTTTATACTGTATCAAATCTGTAAAATTGATGCCAGCCAGTTTTACATATTTATTGGTGAAAAGGGCGGAAGAATCAGCTTTAGAAACTGATAAATTATAACACTCCAGGTTCTCTAAGTCTTTGGAACATCTGAGTGAACTACCAGTAATGATTGATTCTTTCGTCTTAATTTCCAAACTACCAACTCTGAATCGGTTAAATTGGAGACTGTCCAACAAGATTTCTTCATTGAAATAATGTGATCCAATGTTTTCGACATTCAAATCACAACTGTTGAGGGAAGAATGAAAGTACGGGGATGTGATCTCTAAGTTGCCATTGTAAACTTTTAAGCCTTTTATTAAGAATGGTTTTATGCCAGAATCATTGGATCTACTCATTGAGATTGTACTGGAAATGGATGGATTAAAGAAAATGATATCATCAAAAACCATTTCTTGTACGTCAATAAAGTTTTCCAAAATAAAATTTGAAAACTGGACAGTAGGAAAGTAGGCAACTACTGCATTTTCAGCATCTTCTTTTACAGGATTTATTTCAGCGCCGGATATATTAAGTTGTGCATTTAGATTACTGTAATTTATACTCCTGATTTTCAAGACATGGGAGCTATCTGGAGTGAGCATTCTTTGATTCCTGACCTTGATATCCAGTCCGTTATAAAACTCTCTGATATCTGTCAATTGATAGTTTGTACTATCTAATTTAAAATTGTCAAGAATTAAATCTACCTGCCCAGTTTTGAAGTTTTGGTTACCATTGAGGTTTGATTGGAAACTACCTGAGCCATTTTTAAGATGTAATTTGCTAATTTGAAGTTCTCCAAAAACATTCAATATCAGTTCCCCAAAGTCATTTTTTGATTTCCCATTACCGAATCGTTTGTTATTCACAATCGCAACTCTTGGGTTTATCACTTCTGCGGATTTTAGTATCATTTTATTCTCCTGATAAGCTTTATTGAACTCTACCCCCAGAAACTTTAAATAGTCTATTTGAATATCATATTCGTTATCCGATGATGAGTCTTTATTTAGACCCTTTGAAAGTTTTAGATTCTCAAACGTTATACCCTGATCTCGGGTGGATAAGCTGAATTTGTCGAAAGAGACAAAGTGAATGCTGTCCGGTAGATCTATTTTTTGATCGGTTAGGCTCAGGATAATATTTTCTGTTAGTAGAAATTTCTCTGAATTATCATGATTCTGGTCCAATAGAAACTTACTTATCTCAAATCGGATGTTTTCAAAAACCAAATGCAGTTCGTTTGACGAAGAATCTTTCCGGGTATAAGAAATTCCGCCATTATTAAGTTTCAGACTGTCGATGGCAAAAGATTTAATGTACTCGTTGACCATCTCATAGAGGTTTCCGGTTTCAAACGATAGTGATTTTTGTTCATACTGTTCTCCATCTCGTAATATCGAAACATATGGATCGATGATTTCAACATGATTAAGAGTTAATTCTCTTTTTAAATAGATATCAAAAACTGATTTCAGAGACAGGAATAGTTTTGGTACTTCAATGGAGTATTTTGAGGTAATTTCTTCTGTATTCCTCCCAGAACGGCTTATTGAAATGCCAGTGAGCTCAATATCCTTTTTGGCATAAGACAGTTTAATATCATCGAAAGTAAGGACGTAGTTTCCGTTAGTTTTTTCAGAGACTATTTGCCGGATAATTTGTCCTGAAATCTTAGAACCGTAATAGTAAAATACCCCTGAACCAATCAATAAAGTGAAAAACACTCCTGTGATCAACAATGCTTTTATCAGCGCGTTTTTTTTTCTATACTCAGAAGTACTCATTCAACGTTAAATTAGAACAAATCATGAATATTGAAAAAAGAATATCAATAATTTCAATAGAATATATTTTGAATTTAAATATTTATAATGCTTATTTGATAGTGATTCTCATTATGTGAATCAGCGGTGAAAAGAGGGCTACACAGAAGGTGTAGCCTTTTTTGTTTCATCGTTTAGAATGGTTTGAATTGAGCAACTCTGTATTTTGCAAAAAACTCTGATTGTTGAAATTTATTTTTTGAAATATTTGGTAGATACTATCAATTGATAGTATCTTAGCGTTATAGATAAGTGAGTATCTATTTTCCATAGCTGGTTCTTAATGAGGAAGGGTGTCATAAAGATACCCTTCTTTTTTTTTGAAAAGTTGTATATATTTGGAACAGTGGACATCAATCAACGCATATCAACTCTCATATCTTTACTAGATTCCAATCCCAATTCTTTTGCTGACTCAATTGGGGTGAAAAGCCCTGTGATCTACAATATCGTGAAGGGGAGAAAAAGTAAACCTAGCTACGAGGTTATTCAAAGAATTCTTACCGTATACAATGCTCTCAATGCGAATTGGTTATTAGATGGAAATGGAGAGGTTTGGAAAATGGAGGAGGAGATGTCTGATGAGCCGAAGGGTAATTATGCTTTAGTAAGTACCAGGGTTGAAGATCTTTTTAGTCGTCTTCAAATAGAGTTTGGTGAACATCATCAACTAAGTGAGCTTTATGAATTGGTTCAAGTAGTACTTAAGGAAAATTACTCTCAGAAGAAAAAAATCTCTAAGCTTTACCAAAAAAACAAGAGAATAGTCAGCATGCTCGAAAAAGAGTTAGGATTAAACCTCTGATTCCATTTCAATTTCCTTTAGAGCTCTGGCAATTCTTGATTTATTCCGTTTTTGATTAGTAACCAGCCAAACAATTATCAAAACAAGAAGAAAAATCACGCTTCCAAAACCAATTTGAGCTTCTTTGATCGCTCTTTGTTTTTCATTTTTTGCCGTGATCAAATCAAAATAACGATTCGTTAATAAATCAATATTGTACTTTTTGTCTAGTTCTTCAATTTTTCTTTGTTCTTGTAAATATTTAGAAAGGGCATCTGAATAGAGTTTTTGATATGTTAAAGCTTCTTCAATATTTCCATTTTCCTGGTAAAAATTACTAGCGGTTTGGTAAAAATTATGATAAGCCGCATTCATCCCAACTCCCTGTGCGTATCCTTTTAATTTTGTAAAACAAGCCTCGGCATTGGCAATGTCTCCAGATTTAATGTAAACCGATGCTCTAATTTTTTCAATCATCATTAGATGGTAGTCCGCATCATTCTTTAACTCAGGAACTATTTGCTCTTCACAAATATCCAAATAATAAAGGGCTGAATCAGATTGCCCGAAATTGGAGAGGATTTCTGAAATACTTCTTAAGGCATATCCGAATTCTGATACAGATTTGTGATAATCAAAAGTGATGGCTTTTCTAAAAACCTCCAAGGCCTTTTCAGGCTGATTAAGTCTCTTAAGACATACTCCCTTTTTGTTGTTCAAACTAATCTGATAGCGCTCATTTACCGTGAGGTGCTCAAATACAGAATCAATTAGATTAAGTGCTTCAACATATTTTCCTTCGTCTATGAAATAGCTTGATTTGTTTACACCTATAAGACCAACCAATTTATGATCCAAATCATTGTCTATGGCTAATTGAATAGCTCGATCATTAAACCGATGGGTTAGGTCATAATGTTTGTAATCTTCCAATATACCAGCAAGATTTTTATGAATGGAGATGTTGGTTTCTATTAAATCACTTTGATTACTTAATTCAGCAAACCGAGCAGCTTCTAAATAATGAACAATAGCTTTTCCGAAATTATTTGAATGAGAATGTATGTATGCGACCAGAAAATGACCTTTGACAATATAATAGGTACTATTTTCTGATTTTGCTTGATTTAGAAATTTCTCTGCGGGCGGGAGTGTGGTTAAAATACTATCCTTTCCGTGTTCTTTGTAAAATTTTAATACCTCATCATATTGCTCAGAAAGATCTGATGCATATAAAGAAATAGAACAGATTAAAAGGGTTATGGTTATAACTTTTTTCAATCACCACATTTGTTAACAACGGAAAGCAATTTAAAAAAAAAGTCGCATTCTATTATGCGACTTTTCATATAAATAATCATTTTTATTAATTAATCATACTCCCTGTGATGGGCCATCTTCCTCCTCTTCATTATCACTGCCCGATGTGTCACCACCCGAAGGAGAAGGTTGATTGATTTCTACTTTTGACATGATTTCATCCATATGTTCATCCTGAGAACAAGCTCCAGTAAACATAGAAACAACAAATAATACAACTGCGAAGATGCTTTTTGACTTTTTCATAACTTAGATATTTTTGGTTTTCAATATCTAAATATAAGAATTAAGCGAATCAGTTAATCATTAATTTGTCAACATAGTGCAAACATCTATTTAGCTTATTTTCATTTAGTTATGAACATGTAATCGTGATAATGAACGTTTTTATCCACAGTTAGTAAGCATTGCTGAAAAATTACTATTGATATATGTAGAGAAAATTAGATATCAGTAAATAATTTACCTTTTTGGATAAACACTTTAAATAATTATCAAAAAATGACATTAGTTATAGATATTGGCGATTTACTTTTGATCGTCTGCTGAGATAAACAGGGATGAAGAGATTTCCGCTAAAAATTCAAGGATCAGATTAAGCTTAAGAATTATCGGTTTAATTGTAGTAATTGCCTGACTTCTTTTTAATGAATAGAGATCTCAAGCTATTTCCAGTTATTGCTCCAAACCCTGCAATGATTGCTCCAATTAATCCGGTGACGATAATCAAGTAAATTTTATCATTGACAGGAAAAAGCTCTACAATCTTTTCTGACAGGATTGATTGTGACTTGAAGTCAATATACCAGGCATAGGATAGCCATAGGATTCCGCCACCCAAGAAACCAGATATGAAAACACTAAACCCATTACCGTAAATCAAAACACCAATAATAAATGATAAAATAACTAGTATCCACCAAGGTAGAACGTTTGATAAAAAGAATCCAGCTATGATTATAAAAACGATTCGAGCTATAAATTTCATTATTTGGATGTAATTGTTTGTTGAGATATAACTTGTTTGGATTTAGAGATATCATTTCCGAACAGAAGTGGAGTATATACACCTTCAGCCCAATCTGAGATCATATGGCCATAATAGGGGCTACCTGGGTTTCCTGTTTGACTACCCGGGTAAATACCCCAAGCTTTGACGCCTTCTGGGTCTAACTCCACAACCATTCTCCATGATGGTCCGTGTCCTTTAGCAGCTGCATTAACAATACTTTTATAACCTCCAATTTTTACTTCACTCTCAGAAAATGGCTTCAATTTTAAATAATGTGATATGGTGGTGTTTTTAAAATGTGCCCATGTCAGGTCGCCATGTTGATTATTCCAGTTTTGTAAAGAATCAGAAGCCAGTCTAAACGATTCATTGATTAAAGATTTGATATCTTCTACCTCCGTAGTATTGACTTTATCAAAGAATCTGAATGTAGAATCACCGTTCTTAATCAATGAGGTGGTTACGTAGGTATTGGGTTTGTTGATAGCGATTTTCATAGTATCAAATTCATCCCAGATTTCCTGATACAGAATGTCCCACCAGACTTGAAAATAGGTTGGGGCGGTAGTATTAGGTTCATTAAAATAATCCCAATCTTTTAATATTTCTACCGTTTTTAATGTGGATGAACTAGAATCAAGATAGTCTAGAAGGGTAGGCAAAACGTCATATGCTGTGAGGTTAAAATTGTCATTCTGCAACTTCATCAAATCTTTTGGAGAAACTTCTTCCATTAACCTGAGTCGATCGTTGATTCTCCTATTTCTGTTATACTCATAATGATGGTCATAAACATAATATGGGTATAGTGAATCAACCTGGTGTTGATTAGCTGAGCTTACAAAACCTCTAGATGGATTTTTCTGATACATCATATGGTCAAATGGAATGAATGAGTTCCATTCTTGCTTTGGGTCAGAACCATCCATTAAAAACTTACCTTGTTCCTCCCATTTGACTGGAAATTTCCCTGGAAGCCACATCGCAATATCCCCCTGACACGATCCGAAAATAAAGTTTTGTGGAGGTCCTTGAAATTGTTTTAAGGCATCGGTGAAGTCTGAATAGTTATTAGATTTATTTACATCATTCATAGCCATGAAGGTTGTACTCGGAAGGTGAGCAATCCACCTCATTGCATAATTCACTTTTTCATGATCGCCTTTGTAATTCCTGTCATAGACTAATGGTCCATGATGTGTATATAAAATAGTATCGTAATAGGTTTCACCATTGGCAATTTGAATCTCTTCAATTTCTTTTGAAGTCTTAAACCACTGACCATTATAGAGGTATTCTTCTCTCTGATCATTCTTAAATGTGATAGTGTACCAATCTACCTGATCTCTGGGTGAGTTTGTCACACCCCAGGCAATGCTATCA
The DNA here is from genome assembly GCA_030425425.1 of Bacteroidia bacterium. Taxonomy (GTDB): domain Bacteria; phylum Bacteroidota; class Bacteroidia; order Cytophagales; family Cyclobacteriaceae; genus Marinoscillum. Next base: position 112,687 of record JAUIAO010000001.1, read on the forward strand.
TTAAAACCAATCAATATAACAGGTGTGCCAGGTACAGTTACCCCCATTACATTTCGTTGGTTCGAGTGCAAGTGACTTGCGTGCCATATAGATGGTAAAGTAAGACTTAGGTCTGGCTCATTAGCCAATAATACATGTCCACTTTTAGATTTCGAAGGTGCTACTGCAAAGTTGTTGCTACCATTTAGTGGATCTGGCTTTTCAATAGTTTCCTTCGTTTTGATGTTTGGATATTCAATTTCCGGTTTCTCAACTTTTATTGGGTCAAAGTCCCATATTCTATCTGATGAGATGACTGGGTCCAAATTTCCGAGTTGTTCCGGGAAAAGTTTGTCGAATAAATCTCTACCTAATAATTGTAAAGCATTTGTGTATTCAAGATCCGAATCACCGGAAGAAAGGGTCTGAGATAAAAGAGCATAAGCAAGATGTGACTTTTCAATTGTCCAGGCTTCTGGTTTATAATTCAAAAGTTTGAATTCAATTGGGTAGTCGGCAAGGGACAGGCTCTTGATATATTGATTTACTCCGTTGGTGTATGCCTCAATGTTTTCGGTGAGCTCCTTTGACTGACTAGTGACCCGCAGAACTTTTTTGGTCATATTTTTCATACCTATTCTGCGCAGATAGATATCACTTTCTAGTAGGTCTTTTCCTAAAATTTCTGACAATCTACCCGTAACAACCCTAGATAAAAAGTCCATTTGCCATAATCTGTCCTTAGCCGTAAGGTATCCCTGAACCAGAAATAGGTCGTGATCATTCTTTGCGAAAATGTGAGGGATATGAAGTTTATCATAGTAGACTTTAACTGGTTCTTTCAAGCCATTTAATTTCAAATCTACTATGTCGGATGATTCTTGTGATTCGCCATTTTGCCAGAAACCTTGAAAAGGACTCATGAATTTTCCAAGTGGTGGTATTGAATTGAAATTTCTATTCAAAGAATAGGTAAGAACAATTGTTATGAGAAGGAAAAAAATGAACCTTACAATTTTCATCATTTTATACTTGAATGTTGTTCCTGATGGTTCAGGAGGGGTTATTTAATCGGTTCGATGTTGATCCGATGGGTTACATCGAAATTAGATTGGAAAAATATCAATAAAATAGCAGATTGCAGCTATTATTCGTAAGGTTATGACAATAAGCTCTACATATTACCAACCGCTTAAAGATATTCTGGATTTTGTAGGAGCATTAGCATTAATAATCTTAACATTTCCTCTGCAGTTGGGCATAGGTTTAATCCTGTTTGTAAAAAACAGGAGAGTTTTGTTTATCCACAGACGACCAGGACTACATTCGAATTTATTTCCTCTAATAAAATTTCGAACAATGAATGATTCAGAAGTCATAGGGTTTTTTGAGTCATTCCTTCGAAAAACTTCTCTTGATGAACTCCCACAATTATATAACATCATGATTGGACAAATGAGTTTTATTGGTCCAAGACCATTACTAGAGGAATATTTAGGTGCCTATTCTTCGGAACAATTGAAAAGGCACAGTGTAAAGCCTGGAATAACAGGCTGGGCTCAGGTGAATGGTAGAAATCAACTCAACCTTGATGAAAAAGTTGATTATGATTTAGAATATGTTAATTCAATTTCATTAAGAATGGATTTGAAAATTCTACGTCTCACTTTTATTCAAGTTTTGAAATGGGGTGAAGCCGATTTACATGCGGTACAGCATAAGAAAGCTCAGCATGCCTGAAAATCAAAAGATTTTGTTTTCCCCACCCAATGTGGATGATTTAGACACGGAAGAGGTGATAAGGGCACTGAAGAGTGGCTGGGTTGCACCTGTTGGCCCACAACTTGAAGAGTTTTCAGGAATTCTCCAATCCCGGTTTAATATTCCGCATGTAGTCTTGATGAATTCTGGCACTTCTGCTTTGCATATAGCTTTGAAACTAGCTGGAATCGGGTCGGGTGATCATGTGGTGGTGGGTACTTTCAGTTTTATCGCTGCAGCCAATGTAGTGTTATATGAAAGAGCTGTGCCGGTTTTTGTTGATAGCGAAGATTCAACGTGGAATCTAGACCCAGACTTGCTAGAAGAGTATTTGAATAAGAAAAGAGGGAAACCAGATTTTCCGAAAGCAGTAATTGTAACTCACGTATACGGTATTCCAGCTAAAATTATAAGAATAAAAGAGATCTGTGGTGAGCATGGAGTGAAGCTAATTGAAGATGCAGCAGAAGCACTTGGAAGTACAATTGAAGATGAACAATTAGGTTGTGTAGGGGATTATGGAGTTTTATCATTTAACGGGAATAAAATCATTACAACGAGTGGTGGAGGTGCATTGATTTGTAAAACTGAACTGGATCAATCCAAAGCCCGGAAGTGGATCACTCAGTCTAAGAGTTTTACCCACGCGTATGAACATGATCAGATTGGCTATAACTATGCTTTGAGTAACATTTTGGCAGGACTCGGAATAGGGCAATTGAAAAAGATTGATCATTTTTTGAAAGTTAAGTCTGAAATAAATGCCTATTATCGAGATCAATTGTCTGGAGTAAAGTGGATTGATTTTCCCGCTGAAATTGAAGGAAGTAATCATTGGGTCAACCCGATCAAAATAAAAAGCGAATTTTTAAAATATATCTCACCTGAGCATGTTATTGAACATTTAGAGCACGTGAATATTGAAGCGAGAAAGCTTTTTATGCCACTTCATATGCAGTCGTTCCTTTCAGGCTATGAATCTTTTGGGCGAGAGGTAAGTGAAGGGCTGTATCAATCAGGGGTTTGCTTGCCCAGTGGTACAAGTCTGGAGGTTAAGGATCTTGATCGCATTGTCAAAGCCCTGAAAGATCTGCTTTTTTAATGTCTTATTCTTTCTTGCTAAACATATCTGGAGGCAAGAAAAACTCAAACTTGAAATTGAGAAATAAGTATGCGTCCTTATCCGAGTTATCACCTCTAGGGCTACCAGGGACCATGAGGTCATACGCTTCTTCGTTTACAATATCTATTTCATTTTTCCTATTTGATAGATTTTGAACAACTATGTTGTCTGATGTGGAATAATTTCCGGACACATCGTCCAAATAGTCTGAGAAAGTATATCTATAGGTGATCTCGGTGTTGAAGTTGAGAAAAGGGGATATTCTCCATTTTAATCCGGCTCCCAATGGTATAATCATAGTCCATCGACTATATGAGACATCTTCTGTAGGGTATTCCCATAAGTTGTAATTGTTGCCAGCCATTTCTGTTTTCGGGTTAAGCATTGTCAACCCTAAGCCGGCTAATAAGTATGGGTCTAGCTGAGGTCTTTTGTAATAATCGCCTGCATATTTTTTCATAAAGAATATTCCCTGAACGCTTGCTTCATAATTGACTGCAGAGAAAGAAAGATTTCTTTGTCGATAGAATGAGCTGTCTGAAGCATGCTTGTCATGGCCTCTGATATTGTATCTTCCAATTTCTATTCTAGCAGCAATTCTACTCCACAGTCTTGCTTCCAGTCCCAAAGAAATATTTGATACTTCATTCTGTATGCTTCCATTGTGCTTAAGTTCACCTCGATAAGAAGCAAAACCAAAAGTGGCCTGACCACTAAAGTATCGGTCGCTCAGTTTCCATGAAAGGAAATCCTGTGCATTGGCAACAGCAACTGCGCTCAATATCAGAATAAAAATTAACCAGGCTTTTCTCATGATTGGTCAAATTAAGGAAAAAACGATGGAATAAGGGCAGAGCAGATAATATAAGTGATGATAATCTTTTTTTAGTGCCCATTACAAACAAAAAAAGCCTTGAGAATCAAGGCTTTTTTGCGGTATGGACGGGACTCGAACCCGCGACCTCCTGCGTGACAGGCAGGCATTCTAACCAGCTGAACTACCACACCGTTCGATAAATTCAGGATCGTTTTCCTGAATTGCGATGCAAAACTATAAGCTTATTTTTTCTTATGCAACAAGGTTGATGAATTATTTCAAATCTATTTCAACAACTTCGATTAGACCACAAATTCTTTTATGGCTACATTTGCTTTTTTAAACCAGAGACTATGCATTTAGATTTCGAACAACCAATAGTGGAATTAGAAAGTAAACTGGCTGACATGAAACAACTGGCCCAGACTAGTGATGTGGATGTGTCAGATGCTATTAAAAAATTGGAAAAGAAGATCGTGGAGTTGAAAAAGGATACTTTTAAGAATCTTACTCGCTGGCAGAGGGTTCAGCTTTCTCGTCACCCAGATCGTCCATATACACTTGACTATATATATGAGATTGCCGATGAGTTTATAGAACTGCACGGAGACCGGTCGGTTCGTGACGATAAAGCAATGGTTGGAGGTCTTGCAACTATAGACGGTTTGCCGGTGATGATCATCGGGCAGCAAAAAGGTCGTAACACTAAGCAGCGTCAGGAAAGAAATTTTGGGATGGCCAATCCTGAAGGGTATCGAAAGGCTTTGCGATTGATGAAAATTGCGGAAAAGTTTAATAGACCCATTATTACTCTGATAGACACTCCAGGTGCTTTTCCGGGTTTGGAAGCCGAAGAAAGAGGGCAGGGTGAAGCAATAGCCAGAAACCTGATTGAAATGATGATGCTTAAAGTGCCCGTGATTAGTGTGATCATCGGAGAGGGCGCATCTGGAGGCGCACTTGGAATTGCGATTGCCGATAAGGTGCTGATGATGGAAAACACCTGGTACTCTGTGATATCTCCTGAATCATGCTCATCCATACTTTGGAGAAGCTGGGATTACAAGGAACAGGCAGCAGAAGCATTGAAACTTACCGCAAGTGATATGCTGGAGCATAAGCTGATTGATGGAACAATCAACGAGCCTCTCGGTGGTGCGCATACGGATATGAAATCCGCCGCTTCGGAATTGAAGAAAGAAGTTATGAAGCACATCAAAGCTTTGAGTAAACAGTCCAGCGAAAAGAGAATTAAAAATAGAATTGATAAATTCTCTGATATGGGTGTTGTTGCAGAATAATAGAATTGAAAACTTCACCTAAAATCGGGTTAGTATTGTCTGGTGGAGGAGCGAGAGGATTTGCTCACCTTGGGATGATTAAAGCCCTTCAGGAAAATAATGTTGAAATTAGTGCCGTGAGTGGCACAAGTGCAGGCGCTTTAATAGGCGCCTTTTTTTGTCAAGGCTATTCACCTGATGAAACACTGGAAATCATTGAAAAAACGAGTCTTATATCCTCATTAAGGCCGTCATTCAATAGGAGAAGTTTACTGAAAATAGAATCAGCCTATAAGGAATTGATAAAGTATTTTACTCATGATTCTTTTGATAAGCTTACCATACCACTTTACGTAACGGCAACTGATATAGTAAAAGCAGAGCAAGTGATTTTTAACTCAGGACCTCTCATTAAACCACTTCTAGCATCGAGTAGTATACCGGTAGTATTTGACCCTATTGTATTCAATGGAAAAACATTGATTGATGGAGGAATAATGGATAATTTGCCACATCTTCCGTTGAAAGAGGTTTGTGATAAAATAATAGGAATGCATTCAAATCCTCTGAGTAGTGATTATCATCTTACTAACTGGAAAAGCTTGATAGAACGATCTCTAATGATGACGGTCACACAAAATGTATATTCTAAATCTGATCAATTTGATTTGTTTTTGGAGCCTGGAGGTATAGGCGTCTTTAAGGTGTTTGACTTTAAAAGTGCTCGAAAAATATTCAATTTAGGATATCAGTACTTGAAAGAAGAAATTAGTAAAGGAGTATTGGACAAATTGAAAATACAATGAAATCTGTTTATCAATTCTTTTTTGATCTGGCTGGATGGAAAGTAGTAGGAGGCAAGCCTGATATCAAAAAGTATGTCTTGATTCTCGCACCTCATACTAGCAATTGGGATTTTTTCGTTGGTCTGGCTGCTAGAAGCATCAGCGGACTTCAGAGCCAATATCTGGCTAAGAAATCACTTTTCGACATTCCATTGGTTGGTTGGGTGATGTGCAAACTTGGCGGTCATCCAGTTGACCGAAAGCGTAAAACCAATATTGTTGATCAGGTAGTAGAGCACTTTAATAATCATGAGGAATTTGTCATTACTATTACTCCTGAAGGAACTCGATCATACAATCCGCATTGGAAAACTGGTTTTTATCGAATTGCACTCAAGGCCAATGTACCGATAGTCATGGTTACATTTGATTTTGAAAATAAGGAAGTAAGGTGGGCAGACCCGGTTTATCCACCACAGGATGCAAATGTGAAGCAGGAGATTGAAAATATAAAAGCTCATTACCGAGGGGTAAAAGGCAAATATCCGGAAAATGGAATTCGTTAAAATGGACATTCAATTACTTCCTAATAATTTTTTGTCAAATTTGACCGAAAAGGTGGTGCCTGTTTTGCCATCTGAATGAACGGTGATATCACCCTGATGTTCTTTAATGATCTGATAAGTAATATATAGACCTAATCCAGTACCATGTCCTGGGGGTTTTGTGGTAAAGAATGGCTCGAATATTTTCACTTGGTTGACAGGTTCGATCCCAATTCCATCATCACTTATTGATAAACTTACTTCATCCTCAGATACTTCAGTTTTGATTTCGATTTTACCTTCTGTTTCAATCGCTTGAGAAGCATTGGCGAGTAAATTCAAAAAAGCCTGATGCAGTCTTCCAGCATTTCCATAGAGGATTATTTTACTCGATGAAAAATGCTTTACAACTTGAGTCTTGTTTTTAAGTTCATTTCCTAAAATCGTTAAGCAGTTTTCTATAATCTCATGAAGATTACATGATTCATTCATGTTAGTAGTCTGTCTGCTAAACTGCTTTAATCCTTTCACTATACTGGTGGATCTAATCACACCTTCTTTAATTATTTGTACGTATTTTTCTACCTTTTCCGGGTGTTCCAGATTTTCCTTATGTAGCTCAGTCGCCAACTCTTCTATTCCTACATGAATGAAATTCAGAGGATTATTCAATTCATGACTAATGCCTGCTGATAAGGTGCCTAGTGAAGCCATTTTTTCCGATTGTACCAGTTGATTTTGAGCAGATTTAAGTTGTAAATGTTCTTCTTCCAGTCGGTTGTATAATTTCTGTAATTCCTTTTTTTGTTGTTCCAATTCCAATTGCTGTTGGTTTCTAAACCAATTATAGATAGATCCTCCGGTAAGTGTTAAACCCACGTACAACAAGCCAGCCGCCATAAACCTCATTGGAAAAACTTCTACCATGTAACTGGGAAACAGGAAGTACGTGTAAATCCCATTCCCGACTACAAAGACTCCAGACAAAATATACCAGATATAGGTGTCTTTTGGATTTACAGTTACAGTTACCAAAATTGGCAATAAGGCCAACCAAAACACCACAACGTGGTAGTAATCAGTTTTTTGCAGTAGAATTAGCTGAAAATAGCCAAACATGGTTAGGAGGTTGATGTTTGCCAAGATGCGTTCAGAAAAGCCTTTAGTGAGCAAAATAATTTGGAAAAAGACCAGAATGAGCAGCAGGAGTATCAACCAGTTTTCTGAATATGAAAACTCAAAAACAAATGTATTAATGATCAATCCTATAAGAGATCCGGATAGGATCAACAAGTAAAAAAGTCCAAGCGGATTATTCTTGGAGGTGAGCAGTTTCAATGTGTGTTTTGATAACATAATTGCTGAACCTAAGTGATCATTTATAAGTCGATTTAGCCAATCTCAAAAAAGTGACCTGAAAAATTTACCGGCTGTCCTTGATCCGTCGAGTTGGCTATTAAATGGTAAATTGCTGCATTTAGTCGGAAATAATTATTCGAATTAGAAGAAATTTGTCACTTTCGGATTCCCGATTACTAATTGATGGTGATAATATGGATACACAAACCAAGCCTACTATATTGTTTCTGGATGATGAGGATTTGAACCTCTTTTTGTTCAAAACAGCTCATGAAGAAAAATATGATATAATTACAACAAGTACTCCGAATGAAGCATTGGAAACTTTAAGGCACAATCATTCTATAAAATTGGTGATAAGTGATTATCGTATGGCTGAGATGAACGGTGTTGATTTTGTTAAACTCGCAAAAACTAACCATCCAGAAAAGGCATATTTTCTTTTAACAGCTTTTGGTGATACTGACGAGATAGCAGATGCAATAGACAGCAAATTTTTGGATGGTTACTTCGAAAAACCAATGAATCGTGAAGAAATCAGGAAATCACTTGATCGTGCTCTTACAGAGTTAAAATAAGAGCTTAGTTTATTTGTAGTGATCCTACATGGTTTTCAAAACAAATAGAGTCAACATTGGTATACTATTTTAAAAGATCATGATGACACAACTAATTCTTATTTCGCTTTTATCATTATTCAACACGCCTAAACAGATTTATGATTTCCAAGTGACTGCCATAGACGGTACCGAGATTGATTTCTCAAATTACAAAGGCAAGAAGTTGCTCATTGTGAATACGGCCTCAAAATGTGGTTACACTCCACAGTACGAAGATTTACAAAAGCTTCATGAATTATATGGTGATCGAATTGCGATTCTAGGTTTTCCTTCCAATAATTTCATGGGTCAAGAACCTGGAGCGAATGACGAAATCGCAAAGTTCTGTAAACTGAATTATGGAGTAGAGTTTCAGATGTTTGAGAAAATTGATGTAAAAGGGAAAAATAAGCACCCACTTTACGAATGGCTATCTAATAAAGAAATGAACGGATGGAACGATAAGGAGCCTTCGTGGAATTTTTGCAAATATCTGATCGATGAAAACGGTAAACTTGTGCAGTTCTATAAGTCAAGTGTCAATCCTATGGATCAGGCCATAATAGAATGGGTGACTGACTAGGAGGGAGGATGCTCGGATAATGGCAGATGTACCTTAAAACTGGTGTATTTGCCTTCTTCACTATCAACTTCTATTTTTCCTTTGTTTAGGTCTATGAATTCATATACCAGTTGAAGTCCGAGACCAAGTCCTGACTCACCAGCTGTTCCTCTGGTGGAAATTCGATCATTTAGCTTGAATAGATCGTTCAGCTTGTCTTCTGGAATTCCAACACCATTATCTCTAAACTCTATGAGTGCTGTTTGGTTAGTATCACTTTTGTGGGCGGAGATCATTATGTTTCCGGCTTTTGGCGTAAACTTTATCGCATTGTTTAATAAGTTTCTGAAAATCGTCAAAACCGCATTTTTTCCAGCTCGGATTGTTATTTCTTCTTCGATTTTAAGCTCTACATTAATCCCCTTAGTAGTTGCCATCTCTTCAAATAATCCCACAATATCATGAAGAATATTATTCAGACTTAGATTTTCTGGGTTGTATTTGAAATGACCTTTCTGTTGTAGTGCCCATTGCAGCAAGGTGTCGAGCAGATTTACAAGACGATCTGCACTATTTTCCATTTGCCCAAGAATATCTTTCAGCTCTTCAGTGTCCATGTCCAGCCAGTTTCTCTTTATGGCATGTAAAAGTCCGCGTAGTACACCCACAGGTCCTCTAAGGTCATGAGATATTATTGAGAAGAATTTATCTTTTGTCTGATTTAGTACTTCAAGCGAATTTTTTTGTTCGCTAAGCTGGCGGCTTAACTTAGCCTTCTCACGATAGAAACTAAATATTAGGATCACTAGAGCTGAAACAATAACAAGCGCCAGCCCTCCAACGAACATGATGATTTGATTGCTTCTTTTTTGCTCCAACAAAAGGTCTACTTCTGCTTGTTTCTGGCCAACCTCAAATTGGGTGCGTAGATTGGAAAGCTTTTGCATAGATTCTACATTCTGGATGCTATCCTTATAATTATAGAACATGCTTTGATATTTAATCGCTTCCTGAAAATTCCCCTCTTGTTGATAAAGTTTAAAAAGCAGGTCAGATGCATCTCTAATTTGTTCTTTTAACCCTTCTTGACGTGCCATTTGCAAGCCTGTAGTGGTGTGTTGAATTGCATTGTTATAATTTGCTTCCTCCCAGAATATTCGCCCGAGACGAATGTAATAATCAGCCATCCCGTAGATATCTCCGATGGGCTCCAACATTTCGATTGCAGTAAAAAGGCCTTGTTTGGCTTGTTGGTGTTTTTTTTGTTTCCAATGAACTAATGCTCTGTTACCAGTGACATAAGCTTTGCCAATTTCCAAATCGAGTGTTGAGAAAATTTCTTCGGCTTCAATATATTTTGAAAGTGCTGAATCTAGTTCATTGATTAAATAATAGTCATAACCAATATTGAGTAAGGTGATCGCCAGATTAGTGGTAGGTTCATTCTTCTTCAGAATGTCAACAGTTTTTTGACCGTAGGCAAGTGCGTTTTCTGAATCTCCATTAAGTGTGTAGCAAGTGGATATTTCCACATATATATTCGCTAATTCCAGCTCCAAATCTGGTGATTCAATAGCTAATTCAGCACTTTTGAAAAGATTATCAAAAGCTTTACTCAGATCTCCCATTAATCTGTGAGCAACCCCAATGTATTGGTAGGCTATTACTTCATATTTGAAGTTGTTATACTCCTTAGATAAGTCTAATAAATCATTCCCGTAGCTGAGAGCTTCAATAGGTGAGGACGAATGCTGCGATAACCAAGCATATGCTTCTAATTCCTCCAAACTATTTAGATTACCGGATTGTATCAATACCCTAACACTATCTGTATTGTCCGACTGACCAGAAATGTGAAAAAATACCCCGAAAAAAATCCAAATAATTAGAAAAACTCTAATTAACAGCGGCATTAAGTATTGTTAAAGTTATTTTGTGATTATTCTGAGTTTCGGGTCTAATCTTACAAACTCACCATCCATCTTGGTATATAGGATGTCATACTTCAATAATTCGTCATCTTGCACATCAAATTCCGGGACTGAAACTTTCCAAAGTCTGTACTCGATGGCCGGAGAAGGCTGTTCTTCAAGTTTTGCCTGAGCCATAGTGTCAAATTCAATTCCATCTAGAGATTGTACTCCTGCACCCGCGAACCAAAAAACATGTTCTCCTGGAGAAACAAGTGCTGTAATGGTTTCTTCAGTGATTCTTTGATAGCCTCTGATTTTGTCAGTGTTTGTGGCATAATAAAGTTCACCTTCAATTAATCGAATCACAGTTATTGAAACTGAGTTTCTCCTTCTAGCATTTGTAGACACAAGATAATCATCAGCAAGCTTATTCGCCAATTCCATATCTTCATCTTGTATTGCCATCTCATCTGTCGGTTGTTGATCACAACTTATTGATAAAACAATCAAGAATAACAATAGCAGGATGGGGTTAGAACTGGTGAAATTTTTCATGAAGTTTACTTTATGGTTCCTTAAAAATACTATCATTTGATAGTATATAAGTAAACATTGGTCATTTTTTTTCAATACCAAATCCAGTTTAAGCCGGATATAAAGTCTTCATTTTCATATAATTATAAAAAATAAGGTGGTCATAACTGACTGATAATAAGTGTGTATAGGTCTTAGATGTTTAAGTTTTACCTAAAAAGTATTTTAACATTTTCTTTCCCTATGTCTTAGATTAAAAAAAATTATCATTTCTTCTCTGATTTGAATAGGTAGATTAAAATATTGATCACAAAAAGTTGATTTTCGAATAAAACAATCAGGAAATGATCTGGTTTCTCCTTTTTTGAATGAGCTAATCCTAAGTGGTGCTATTATTCAGGATTACTTCGGTGGGTCTATCAATCGGTTGATCACTTCAGCAGCCATCGTGAGGCCGAACATAGCTGGCATATAGGAAATGGTGCCGTAAAAGGATTTTTTATAATTGGAACCATCTGTTTTTTTCAGGGCATGTTTGGGTTGGATTTCCTCTGAGTAAACACAAAGAATGCCCTTGTCTACACCTTTATATTTGAGCATTTTTCTTAGTTGCTGAGCAAATTTACATTCTTTGGTGCGGCTGATATCAGTGACTTTGATTCTAGAAGGGTCCATTTTGCCACCAGCACCCATTGATGAAATGAATTTCATCTTCATTCTTCTCAGTGTAAGAATCATCGATAGTTTTGGTAATATACTGTCTATACAATCCAGAGAATAATCAAATTGATGATTTCGCAGAAATTGATTCATTTCTTCTGGTTCCATGAAATGATCCACTACCTCGATATTGAGATTAGGATTAATATCCATAAAGCGATCTCTAAGTACGTAGGCCTTTTGCTTTCCTACAGTAGAATCCAATGCTTGTAATTGACGGTTTTTATTGGTTGGGTCTACATCATCTCCATCTATAATGGTCATGTTGCCAACTCCAGCCCTAACCAGGGTTTCGGCAGCATAACTACCAACACCACCTAAACCAACTATCAATACATTGGATTCTTCCAAAGTCTGAAGTGCTTCTTTGCCAATTAAAAGTTCTGTTCGTTCCAGCCAATCAATCATATTTGGAAAAATGTTTTTGCATTCTGAGTCATTTGCTTTTTTAGCGCATGCATTTCAATCCCTGTAACTTCCACAACCTGCAAATATATTTCTTCAATATCAATTCCTGCCATGCTATCGGTTTCCAGAAACAATCGGCTATGTGGTAATTCTTTGAAATAAGTTTCGTATTTCGTTGGATCCTTTGGAGGCATTAGGGAGAGGTAGAATCCTTGATCAATGAGCTGTTTAGCTAGAATTGTATTTCGTCCATAGCCATGGATACACCATTTTTGAATATTAGGAAACATCTTTTTCACTTGCAGTAATTGATCTATAGCCCGAACACAATGTATAATGACGGGCTTCCCAAGCTCATGAGCAATTTGTAACTGGCTCGTCAGTACTTTAATTTGAAGATCCATGCTTTGACCCTTGAGTTTGTCGAGTCCCATTTCTCCCATAGCAAGGCAGTTTGTTGCGGCAAGCTTATCTTTCAAGACGAGTTTATCAAACACGCTTATGGGATATGTAGTCCACCACGGATGTAAGCCGACAGTAAAATATTTTGCGGATTTATCCTGACCTAAATGAATGGAGATAATTTCAGTAATATCCGTCCTATCGCAATGGTGCTGACTGTGCGTGTGGAAATCAAGGAATTGTTGTTCACTAAAGTCATCCATAATACACAATCTAAATCAAAATAAGTTTTCGGGCATTATTCTTATAAGGTATGCGGGTAGAATTTACCCTGCCAAATATCCTTTTGGATCAGTAATTGCTCAATTTTGGAAACAATTTCAAAGTTTTTCAATCCGCCCCAATTAGGTGCCAATAATAAATCTGAAGGCGCTTGATTGATAAAGCGCTCAATGATGATGTCATCTCTTAGATACCCAATGAAATCGGTGATTAAATCGAGATAGGAATCTAGGTCAAACAAATTGAAATTTTCCGGATGCTGTCTCCACTGAGAGGCCATCCGTGTATGCTTTAGAATTTGTAAGTGGTGAATTTTCAATGTTTCAACTGGCAACTCGGAAATGTTGATTGCATGGTTTAGAAGTTCTTTTCGACTTTCTCCTGGCAGTCCCAGTATCAAATGAGCTCCGAGATGGATACCACGGTTTTTAGCCATTTCAAAAGCACCAATGGTCTCCTCGTATGTATGACATCTATTGACTTTTATGAGTGTGCGATTGAGGGTGCTTTCGACACCTAGTTCGAGCGAAACGTAGTATGACTGACTTAGTCCACTCAGATACGTTAATATTTCCTCGCTGATACAATCCGGTCTGGTTCCTATGACCAGGCCTATCACTTTTGGATGGTTGATGGCTTCTTCATACAGCCTGATTACCCGATCAGCTTCGGCGTAAGTATTGGTGTATGATTGGAAATAGGCCAGATAGGTCTTAATACCCCTTCGTTTCGAAAAGAAGGCAACACCTTCATCCAGCTGTTGAGAGATGGATTTATCAGGAATACAATAATCAGGGTTGAAGGAATTGTTATTGCAATAAGTACAACCACCTGTTCCTTTGGATCCATCCCGGTTTGGGCATGTAAAACCTGAATGTAGGGAAAGTTTCTGCACTCTTTCACCAAAGTGTTTTCTCACGTATGAGGAATAGTCATTGTATCTTTTACTACCGGTTACCAAATCCATGTTGGCAAAAGTGTACTAATCAATCCGATAGAATGATGAGAATTATCAGTAGAAGCGAATGACTTAGAATATCAATGACTGTTTACTTAGAATGATTCTATAATGGTCTGCTTTAGTCCGTCAATTGATAGGGTATTCATTTTCTTGGCATTAATCAAGACGTCTATTTGATCATTTTCAAAAACAAAAAGTGCCGGTAAATCATCTTTTCTACCAAACTCCTTTAGCCATTCATCTTTATGAAGAAACCTACTTGGTACCGTCAATTGTTCGATGAAGTTTTTCCAATCATTCTTCATGGTCAGCGTCCCGTATGTGATGGCACAGAGATTACATGAATAGGTTTTCGGAGAAAGAGTTTTATGAAGGGAGTCGAGCACGGCGTTCCATAGACCGGAATCTGCATTGTATACGAAAATGAGTGTTTTATCCGCTTTCATGATTGATTTTCCAGGGTGGATTCAGCCGGTTTACACCGGCATAATAAAGGATGATCAGATTTCCATCAGGATCTTTCAGTCGGGCTTCACGCCAAAGCCATCTCTGATCAGTTGGTTCCTGATCAAAATGCATTCCTTGAGATTTTAATTTTTCGACATCCTGATCCAGATTTTCACATTCGAAATACACATAGATTCCATTGCCTTTTGGTAATTCATCTACCTGATGGATAGAAAAACTAGTATTGCCATCTGGGCAAACAAAGCGTGCATAATGAGGCAAAGCTTCAACAATCAACTGCAGACCAAGTTTCTGGTAAAATGGAACAGATAGAGTTAAATCCAATGATGGAACGGTTACCTGGTTGAGGTTCATGATCTGTATTTTTGATGAAACTGTTGGCTTATTATTCCCCTGGAATCTTTGTCGCTTGCCAAATGATAGCTTTCCAGTTTCCTTTTTGTTTCTGGAAAGTGCCACTATTGTAATATCTCAATTGAGAATCATCAGGATTTTCAGCGATCAGTTTAAAGACCAACGTGGCTATATTTCCATAAACCATTACCTCAACTTCTTCAGCATAGTATTTGGGGCCAGGTGTTTGATCCTTGGGGTCATCGTCAAACCCATACATGATTTCATTTTTGCCGAATCGAGCCCCTGAGCTGCTCGTATAAACCAACTCGTCAGCCCAAAATCGTTCATGCATTTCTCTAGACTCCACATTGGATAAAAATTCACCGAGAAGAGATTTGATATCCTGCTTGTCATTTTGTGCAGAGAGTTCAACTGTGCCGAGTAGGACAAAAAGTGCGAAGAGGTATTTCATCTTGTAATATTGAATTGGAATTATATTGATTGATCGTATGCTTCTTTGATCCAGGATTTTAACTCGTCATCTACTTGCTCTGACGAAGTGAGTTGAACCCTGTGAGAACACATCGTTCCGAATGGTCCTGAATTTTCTAAGCGATCAGTAGTTGGTTTGTCTTTGAACTTAAAACCTAGATCGATCCGTGTTTTTGTAGCAGGTTTGATGAGGATAAACTGCCGTTTTCTGATGATACTTACGCTTCCCTTCTTGGGTGTGATGGTGACATCATCGCCTAATGTATTTACATAAGCTAATAAATCTTCATAGATCGGGATCAGGTTTTCTTTGCCTTTATACTGTCCTGCCACTAAATCTTCCTCAGGGGTATCTTTTTGTTTCGATAAGGTGACAATAGTATTGGCAAAACCATGTGTTATGTGGTGCTCAGTTTTTAGGAATTTTACAGCTTCTGAATGTTTTGCAAAACTTTTTTTATCAAGAATTTTAATCCATTCATCCAGCGACTTACCAGTCTTCTCTGGCATGTTATTGATCATTGTTTCAAGAGCCTTATCCATAATGACGTTTGTTAAATTGTATTCTTATCAAAGTCTATTCTCAACTAAAATAGTCAATATTCGGGTTTAATAGAGTTCGGATTAGTTGATTACTCTATTTTAATTATGGTAACTATCCTCAAACTAAGTTTTGTAATATGAGAACTAGAATCGAATTTAACTTTTGATCCATAGAGCTTTGTTCTAATTTTGTTCTCAAAATAAACCATGTTCGAAACACTCCACTATAACAAATCTCTTGATGAAGAACTGTTCGATGAATGGCTAGAGAGTGGACGCAATCAGAAAATCGGGTATAAGTACCTGATGGTGATGTGGAGCGTAATGGAAGAGGAGTACTTCTGTGTTTACGTAGAATCTCGATCAGATTTTGGCGAACACCTGGGCAATACTGGGCAAGAAGAATTAGTGGCTGTTTATGACTTATATTCAGAATCCAGAATTTCTCTAGACTGATTTTCTGATGTCATTGGATCTATTGATCCCTAAAACAACCACTAACAACTGATGCTCTTTTATCTGATTACGATCTTTCTAACAGATTTTTCTCCATTTTGATAAAGCTCCATCATATAGACCCCACTTGGAACAGGCCTAATATCCATTTGTAAGGTTTGAGTATTGGTAAAATCTTTTTCAATGAACAAACGACCATTCAAATCAACCAACCTCAGTTTTCCGCTAGTAGATTTTGGCATATCAATACTTACATAATCGCTGGCTGGGTTTGGATAGACACTCCATTTCCAGTGGTTACTTGCTGCAAGTAGAGACGTAGTGACTTCCACTTCATTGGTCGGTTGGGTAATGCCTGATTGGTTAAACGCTCTTACTCGAAAATGGTATTTCTTATCTAATTCAAGATCATCTATTACATATGAATCTACGCCAGGTCCAACCTCTGCAACGCTGATAAAATTGTTATTGATTTTTTGTTCTATAAAGTACCCTGCCTCAAAATAGCTGGATTCCCATTCCAATGTAACAGATGCGCCATTTGCTGAAGCCTGAAGGTTAGCTGGTTTTTCAGGCAATGCATCATAATACAGGATATCGATCTCAGCCGCACTGGTGAATGGCTCTCCATTGATTTCTGAGAGTGCTACTACTTTCACGTATCTTCCCGTCTCAGGTACTACTATTTTCGCTTCTTTGTAGGTGATATCTCGAGCAAACGAACCTGATTTTACCGCATCTCCCCAGTCATTAGTATCATTGGAAACATAGAATTCATAATCTTTTATTGTGCCAAGGCTAGTCCAATCTTGTCTCGGTTGATATCCAATACCAGATATAACCGCAGGTTTACCAAGATCGATAACAATGTGATGTGGGTGGGTGGGTTCAACGTTTTGCCATTGTGTATGCCAATAAGTATTAATATTTCCGTCTACAGCATATCTACCTGGAGCATATTCTCCTGAAACCTCCTCACTGCTTACTTCGGCAATAGACATAATTGATTTGCTCATCTTACCTTCTTCAGGAACGGTGATATTCACAATGTTTGAATGAGTAGATTCAAAATATGCCGCATAGCTCGTAACTCTGTAAAAGTATCTGGACTCAAAGTGAGCTGTGGTGTCAAGAAATGAAGTAGAATTATCCGTGATTCTAGCTATTTCTTCAAATTCACCACCTGTTGATCGCTCAATTAGAAAACCTTCTTCATTATCTGAATCATCCTGCCAGGAAAGCTTTACATATTTAGAATATGGGACTTCAAGGGAAAGATTTTTTGGGCTGTTGATAATGGAAAACTCCTGATCTAACTTAAATTCAATTATTCCACTGCCATAAGTGGCGTAACGAACCAGGTTTTTTCCTTCTATAAATTCTACATCTGTGAAATCAACTGACGGGATTGGGTCATCATTCATCCGGTACCATTGGTTCTGCTCAAACGAATAAACCCATGCTCCACCAAATCCACAAGCTGCAAAAACGAACTTTTCATCAGGACTTAATGCAAAATCACGGAATCGGTAAACGTCTAATCCATTATTGAGGTTGGTAAAGGATTTACCGCCATCTACAGATTTCAAAAACATATTGCCAACTCCTGCCCAAAAAACTGTGTTTTCATCCAATGAGCTTGCTCGAATAATTGCCTGATTTTTAGTGTAGTTATAGGCCTGATCGTTTGCTCTTGGTCCTGTGCTGGTGTAATTTCTAGACCAGGTGACACCTGCATCTTCGGATCTCAGAAACATACCATTATTCAACGAGACATACCATAAGTTTCTGTTCAGTTTCGAATATCCAAATCCACCTATGTCGCTAGCATATTGCGTCGCAAAATTGTACGGGTGAGAAGATCGACTCATTGAATTTGAGGCCTCATTGTATTTGAAAATTTGAAGATTGCTACCGAAGGCCGCATAGATTGCATTTTCTCCTTTTACAGGAGACTCGATTATCGGAGCGGCCCACCAGTTACCTAGGCCATTATAGGTGGTAGTCTGAGATTTTCCAGAGGCGAAATTGTCACGATATCTAATAGTTCCATAATAGAACCACTCCCAGACACCTCGACCATTGTTAGAGTAGGCTACTCTAAGCACGTCCGTACCACTCACGTCGATAGTGCTTACGGTATCACCGGTATCATTATATGCGGTAGTTCCTCTGTCCTGATTACCCATGTATATGCTATTGTATAATTCATTACTCGCTGCATCATAATGCATAGCGTATAAAGCCTCATTATTGCACCATATGTAGGATTCTTTAACTTCTGGTGTTTCGGAGATGTAACATCCAAAATCCATTCCCAGGACGGTTATATGTCCGCCTCCAGCTTTAGGATAGGTATTCATATGTTGCAAATCCCACCAGCCACCGTAGTGACCGAAACCGCTCCAGGATGATCCGTAGTTTGAAGACATCTGCACGTCCTCAAACCCACTGAAAAGGTGGTTTGGTGCATCAGCTGACATTGTTTCGAATCTTCTGTCCTTGTTTTGAATTTTGGTCGTCCACTTCAGACCGTCATTAGAGTAGTGAATATCATATCCACCCGAACTCACCGTGGAGAAATAAAAATGGTATTGGTCGCCACTGTATGATGAAACAGTTTTTTCCATGATATACCCGGAGAGTTGATCATTGGATTGTCCCATCAATTGGTAATCATTTGAGCCAGGATCATATTTGTAGGACGTCACTTTGGCACTCGCTTTATCAAACATCCAGAGAAATAACTCATTCGTATTGAAAGGTTTATCCAGTCTCATATCAAATTTGGTGGAATTCAGAGACAGATTAGTAGGCTGATATGACTGTCCGAGATCGTCTGAATAATATAGATGGTGCTCGCCGTAATAGGTGTGTAGCGCAATTCTGACTTTTCCATCATCGAGGATAGTGAAAGCCTGGCTAGAAGAAGTGTTTGAAATTTGTGCCCCAGATGCAACAGACCAAGTTTGGCCTTCATCATCAGAATACTCCATTCTGCTTTGGTCTTCGTTACTTCTAATCAGACGAAATGTCTCATCTTCTAAATAAACACCGGTGAAAATGGCTCTGTTTCCTTTCATGGCTACTTTGTGATTCATCAATGTCCACTTGATATCCGGTTCTAATTCCAATTTGTAAATATGTCCGGCATAGGAAACGATGTAGAAAATATTTCTCAGGGAATCGTATGTGGAATTGTCCACGCGGTAGCCATTCCATCCGGTTTGCGGGATTTTATATGACCATTTGCCAGAGATGGTACCATCGGCATAGGTACTTATATCATCTGAACCTTTTCGCGCGGCACTGGTAGAATTCGATTGCCTGTTTTCAACGTATTGAAGGAAGTCCTCACGTTCTTCCTCAGATATTATTGGGTGATCAGGACGTTCCTCATTTTCTTCAGTTGTTTGCTCAGCAATTATTGATTTATCATTATGCTCCTTAATAAGAACAGTACTTATTGCCAAAAACGCAATAATTGAAAACAACAAAAAGATCTTGATAGTTGTGCCTGTTGGGCGTCTACGATTGGTCATAAAGATTACTTTCTCTTTAGATATTGAAAGACAGTATTTTCATTTTTGATACTTCGGATGATATCTTTTTTCATAATCTGACCTAATATTAGAAATAAAAGAATTTCACATGAGATATTTAGTCGTTTTGTTTATTCTGGCTTCAGGGTTATTTGTTTTATTGAATTGTAATTCCAGTCAAAAAAAAGGAATTGAAAAACAGTCTGAAGGAGCAACCATTTATCAACAATACTGCATTGGCTGCCATGGGCCAAATCTACAGCAAGTAGAAGTTGCAGACTTCAAGGACAAGTCTGTAGATACTATTGCTTCTATAATTATGAATGGTCGGTTAGAGCAAGGCATGCCTGCTTTTCAGCAAGCATTATCTCCAGACCAAATCATTTCGGTCGCGAGCTACATGAAAAATCATGAGTTCGACAGTACAGATATCCCCGTCAAAAGTACCTCTCAATCAATGGAAGTGGTTGTTGGTGGACTTGAAATACCATGGGGAATGGAGTTTTTACCCAATGGTGAAATGCTGATTGCCGAGAGGAAAGGGAAACTTTCCAGGTGGAATGGTGCGTCATTGGTTGAAATTACAGGATTGCCAGAAATCAGAGTAAAAGGTCAGGGAGGATTGATGGATCTTAAGCTTCATCCGGATTATGAAAAAAATGGGTGGATCTATATATCGTATTCTTATGTGGATCAGGTCGATATAAAGGCCGGAGGAACAGCAATAATCAGAGCACAGATTGAGAATGATCGATTGATCAACATCGAGGAAATATATAAGGGCTTTCCAGCTACCAGAAGTAACGCTCATTTTGGCAGTAGGATGGTATTTGATAGAGAAGGATACCTCTATTTTACTAATGGTGATCGGCGAAATCGCGAGGTATTTCCTCAATCATTGGAGAATACAAATGGGAAAGTTCACAGACTGAACGATGATGGTACAGTACCACCTGATAATCCATTTGTCAATGACGAAAAAGCTGTAAACTCTATCTATTCCTATGGTCATCGAAACCCGCAGGGAATAGCCATGCATCCTGAAACAGGTCGAATTTGGGAGTCTGAGCACGGACCCAAAGGAGGTGATGAGATTAACCTGATAGAAAAAGGAAAGAACTATGGCTGGCCAGTAATCTCTTATGGTATTAACTATGATGGAACTACGTTTACCGACCTTACGGCAAAACAAGGAATGGAGCAGCCAGTACATTATTATGTACCGTCCATAGCACCTTGCGGAATGGCGTTTGTTTCATCAGATCTTTATGGTGATTGGAAGAATAGCATTCTATTGGGCTCTTTAAGTTTTAGATACCTCGAACGAATAAAGTTTGACGATTTGGGAAGAGTAATAGAGCGAGAAAAACTCCTTGAAGAACTAAATAGTCGTGTGAGAGATGTTCGCGAAGGACCAGATGGGTACATTTATGTAGCATTAGAGCAGCCGGGCCGGATCATCAAATTACTTCCTGAGAAATAAATGAGAATACTTTCCAGTCTCATATTTTTCGTCTGGTGCTTGCAGTTACAAAGTCAGCAAGTAAGTACCTCGGACACTCTGGAATATTTGGTGATTGAATCACCAATGGTTCAAAAATCCGTGATAAAACTCCCGAGTAGCTATTCGCAAATAAACTCTGGTCATTTCATTTCTAATACAGGTAATTCGGTTGTAGGAACTTTGAGTTTAATCACCGGAGCAAGTGCTCAAATCGGTGCTTTAAACACCAATCGAATTACCATACGAGGTGTTGGGTCCAGAAATCCATATGGTACCAACCGGGTGAAGGCATATTTCAGTGGAATTCCTATTTCTGGGGGTGACGGCACTACAGAACTTGAAGACATTTCTCAGAATTTGGTTTCTTCCGTAGAAATTCTGAAAGGAGGGAAGTCGGCGTTTTATGGAGCAGGATTAGGAGGAGTGATCATTTTAAACCCGATAGATTTTGCTCAGAGGGGTTTTCATGGTGAGTTGAGTGCGCAGCGCGGTAGCGATGGACTTTCAAGCAACCAAATTATGCTTAGCTACGGAAGCGAAAAATCTAGTACGATCTTCAATTTTGGACATTATCATGTAGGCGGTTGGAGAGATAATAGTGATTTTACCAGGTACAATTATTTCTTATTTCATGAGCAAAAAATCAAAAGCCATCACCTCAAATTCATCGCACTCAGCAGAAACTTAAAAGCAGAAATTCCAAGTTCATTAAACTATGATCATTATCGCAATGACCCCTCTTCAGCTGCATTCACCTGGCAGATGGTCAATGGGAGGGAAAGTAACCAGAAAAATTTAGTGGCCATTGAAGATGAAGTCAGTTTTGGAACTTCTTTCAGAAACCAATTGACGGTGTTTTATGATTGGTATGAAGGAAATGAATATCGACCATTTAATGATTACTTAGACAACAATCACCGAATTGGATTAAGATCCAGACTGGCATATGAAAAGCAAAAACTTGCCATTGGTTTTATGTTGGAAGCATATCGAGAATTCTACGAATGGCAAACATTTGAAGTTGACTCAGATCAATTGATCAATCATTTGGATGAAAGGAGGGTTCCCATAGTGATAGGATTGGATGCGGGTTATTCTATTAGCAGCAATTGGTTTTTAGAATCGGGCCTTTCCTTGAATTTTTTACGATATCGGGTTTTTAATCATACCACTGAAATAGAAGACTTTTTTGATTATCCCGCGAAGATTTCTCCTTTTGTCGGAATGAGCTACACCTTTGATAAAGGCTCCACCATTTACGGTAATTTCAGTCATGGATTTTCTTATCCCTCTGTAGAGGAAACACTTTACCCCGAAGGAGTTAAAAATCCGAATCTTCTTCCTGAAACTGGAATTACCTACGAAATCGGCTGGAAGTACCAGTCCAATGATCGGCATTTTTTGCTCGATTGGGCTGCATATCATCTGACGCTGAATGACTTACTGCTTACCGAGCGAATTGAAAATGGCGATAGCTATGGAGTGAATGGAGGTGCAGCAACTAATATGGGAACAGAAATTTTGTTGGAAAAACGATTCCTTTATGATTCGAAGAGCTGGATTCACCACTTGTCCATCTCCAACGCTCTGACCCTTGGAGTATATCGATTCAATGACTTTGTGAACGAAGGTGAGGATTTCTCAGGAAATGACCTTCCCGGCATACCTAATCGGGTGAATATTTTGGTTCTCAAGGGTAAAGCAGGTAAATCCTGGAGCTATTCAGCCAATTACCACATTGTTGGCAATCAATATTTAAATGATGAGAATACTGAGAACCTGGATTCTTACTCTGTGCTTAATGCTGATCTTAATTTTCATAAAGAAATTGGGAGGGTTACAGTATCAATGGGAGTAGGGTTGAAAAACATATTGAATCAACAGTATTCTGGCATGGTGGTGGTCAATGCTCCTGCTTTCGGCAATAACGATCCGAGGTATTACTATCCAGCACAGCCACGTAATTATGCTTTTGACTTAAAATTGAGTTTTTGATCATCGATAAGAGATCACAAAAAAATGGCGTAAATTATATGTTCGATAATCATTCAATGGCGAAAAGTTTTACTTCATTACCCAATCAACCAATGGACAAAGCGCAACAACCACTAAAATATTACCCAGACTGGACCCAGCCCCAAGGCAAAACTTCCAAAAAAGGAAGCAAGGTTCATATTCATCCTTATGATTTGATATCGTATGTTCACAAAAGAGATGGCATAGACAAAGCAGGAGAGCTGGCAGTGAAGCTCATTAATCAGAAATACGCTAAAATTTTCAGACAATCCTAACTCAGTTTTGACGAATTAAATCCCCTTTATTGTATTTCTCCTTTTTGATTAGATTGCCATCTATGTCGTAATACTTCCAGGTGCCTTCCTTGAGGTCGTTCTTATACTTTCCTTTGATTTTCAACTCTCCAGTATCGTGGTATTCAAAGTAGCTGCCATGTTTCAGTCCATCTTTGATTTCTACTTCATATTGTTGTACACCATTCTCAAAATCATTTGTTTGCTTTTTGGCACCCAGGTCTTCCAGCTCTATCTCGATTTCTGAAATCAACAGTTGCTCACCGGGATCGGTGGCAAACAATGAATCGTAATTAGTAGTGTCGCTTGGCATCTCCATGAAGTAGGCTCCGGGTTCAGGAGTTTTTACATTATTGATGGAGATCATTGCCCTGGTTTTGTAAAGATCTCGGGAAGGATAGAGGCTCACGCCGAATTGTGGAAAATCATTGATTAGATTGATATCATCCTGAAGCATTTCCAATACAGAATTACTGAGCAGTCCTCCTGAGCTCCTGGCCAAAAGTGGTAACTGCACATAACATAAAAAGCTATGTTTTTCGCCTAATTCTGCCACAAAAGATTGGTAATCAGCATTTGCTGCTAAAGTGTTTTTGGCCAAATAGTCATCTATGATTCGGCTTAATGTCTGGGGACTATTTGAGAAAATGACATAGTTATTAATAATGGTATAATATGGACGATCGAGGCTAGTAAACAGGTTTCCAAGTACTAAATTGAACAACCCTTTGATCGATAGAAAACTAATCTCAAAGCCTTTATAATCAACTGTTTTGAATCTTACCGGAGTTTTTCTTTTGATTTGTTTTCTGAGAAAATCCATCTTTTCTCTGACCAATCGAGTGTTTTTACCTTTTAATACCAGAGCAACTTCACTCCGCTCTCGCTCCATTTGCACTATGGCCAGCTCATCATCTACCCAATCCACAAAGTCCTCCTGAATGCTGATGTCCAGAAATTTCTCGGTTTTCTTTTTATAATCGTCATATCCCTGTCCATATTCCTGATCTTGGTGCAGATGCGTTTCTAATTCGCGATAGAAATCACTGAACTCCTCAAATCCAATGCTCATATACAGCGAAGTAGTGGCGGGCAACACTTCAGCAATTGATAAGTTGCTCGTGCCTGTGTTTTCGAGTATTTCGAGGTATGTAGCTAAGCTGTCATCATAATTAGAATATCCTTCAAGCGATAAGGTTGATTCTTTCAGATCAAAATAAAGCCCTCCGAATAATAAAGGAAGGTTCGTTTTTAAGGATGATGTGTATGATTCACCTAATTGTGGTTGAATGAACTGATAGAACCACTCATAGTTTATAAGCATCCGAACGACCCCTTCTCCGATAGTTTCTTTCTGCACTTCAATGAAATCCAGATTGCGAGTCAGAGGAGCTTTCTGGTGTTCAATAATTGATTTTTCTACCAGACTATGGGTATAAGATCCCACCAAAAAATTGTCAATAAAAGTGAAATACAGAGTGGATTTGGTATGAATATCCAGACTCTCATAAATCGTAAAGTCTTCGAATTGGCGCTTTGTTAGATTTCCAGATGTTGTCAGGAGTGTTCTGACAACTGCCAGTCCCTCCATGTCCAAAACATACAAAAAATCATAGTCATTTTTCCTGATGAGGTGACCAGAAAGCAAAACCGATCGATCGTCGAGCATATCCAGTGCCATATCAAAAGATGCCATGTTTTCCTCTATCCCTTGCATGATCTCACCATATTCTCTCCAGTCTTCATCTTTGATCAGCGTTTTCCAGATTTTGGTGTTCGACAGACTAGACCATGCCGTATAAGGCTCATCAGTTTCCATGATAAAAAATGCATCTGAAGGCACAAGGTTCAATGGGTTGATTCTTGGGCCGCCGGTGTTAGGTCTCAACATTTTGACTGTGAGATAGCTACCACTCAGAATAATGACTAATAGCAAAATCCAGATGGCTCGGCGTTTCGGCTTTTTTTTTCTATTCAAGTCAGATTTATCTTCAATTGAGGTGTTTGAGGAAGTGTCCTTATTCTCCGGGAATTCGTTATCCAAATTATTGGGTTCTTTTGGGGTCATAAAAATGTATACTCATTCAAAGATAAAAGTAGATATTCTTTATGAGTTGTTTAAAGAGAGATAAGTTTAGAATCAGATTGACTTAATGAGTTGAAGGATTACTTTATTTATCGTCTGTATAGGGTTTGCCTATCTTAGCGATAAAATGACCTCCTGAATTGCTTTAAATTCCATTTCTGCTAAATTCGGACATTGATCATTTTCAATTATGAACCGAGTATATAACTTCCTGATTATTATTGCTTTAATCTCTGGGACGTCATGTTCCACACTTAAAAAATCTCAGGTCAAGCTTATTGGTAATTATTATAATACACTCACCAATTACCCAGGGTCTGTTAAGAAGCTCAATGAGGGAGTAGCACTGATTACCCTTGAATCTAAAAACCTCCGCAGTGCTCTTCAAAACTCGGATTCAGCAAGAGTGTATGCCTTGATTTCTGCAATAAATCAATTTGATCAGGACTTGATTTTGCCGGATAGTATTTTAGCAGAACTGGATGTCATAGAGGAGTATATCCGTAATTATTATGTTTTGGCACCGAATGGTTTTAATATTTACAAGGCATTCAAAAGTACTTCAGAATCAATAGTGGGGATATTCGGGTTCAAATCTGTGGTATCTGCAATCATGCCGGACCGGACGGTAGAGGTCAGTAGTGTCAAAAAACGAAAGATCACCCGGCATTTTAGAAATCAGAGCGAACAATTCAGGTCCAGCCTGAACAAAGTCAAAGTCTATATTGATGCACATCTTTTGCCTGAGATTAATCAATCGAATGTGGATATTCAGCGGAATGTAGAAAAGCTCTTTGTAAGTGGGGATCAATCCATTTCTTCAATAGATCATTATTTCACATACAATAAGTACTTCATTCACTTGTTCCAAAGAGTAATCGATACTAGGAAGTTATATCAGGGAATTTCGGAAAGTATCTCTCTGATTTTAGTCACGGAAGCTGAAATTCAGCGAATGACTGCCGAACGAAACAAACTAAACCGAGATTCCAAACGCCTTCATAGGTTGGCCGCAGAAATGGAAAAGATTCGTTTGTTACTTCAGAAAGTTGGTCAGCCACAGTGAGCTATTTTCAATCAAATTAGGATTATCGGTCTCTAATTATACGCCATACAACTTTTTACTATTAACTTTCATCACAGATGAAGCACCTTCGTACACTCGTAGTTTAAAAAAGCACCTACAAAATTTAGAACATGGCTAAAAAACGTACCTGGAAATTTTGGGTCGGAAGATCTCTGATCGTAATCATTTTATTGGGCATAGGATGGGTCGTCAACCTCATTTGGTTTCGCCCATTTAATATTAGGCATTTTTATGATCGACTATTCGTAGAACTGGCTCTGGAAAATCCGGAACTGGTAACTCAGTTGGGAGTGCCAGTTTTATACGATATGAGTAAAGACGACTTAGCGGATGTGTCTGATGCCAAGCAGCGCGAAGAATTTGAAGATTTAAAAGAAGATTATCAAACACTATTAAGTTATGATTTCGAATCGCAATCACCTGCTAACCAACTCAATACCAAAATTTTAAGCTATTTCCTTAAATCACAGGTGGAGGGTGAGCCTTTTTTCTATCATGATTATCCGGTCAATCAGATGTTTGGTATACAAAGTGGTCTGCCGAGTATGATGGAAAGTTCACACAAGCTGCGTAACCAAAGCGATGTAGAAGCATATCTGGCTCGGCTTAAGAAGTTTGAGACTAAGTTTGGACAGGTTGTAGACAATCTGAAGATTCGTGAAGAGAAAGGGATAATTCCTCCTACATACATCATCGACAGGGTATTGAACGAGATGAAAGGGTTTACCGGACAAGCGGAAATTACGGTCATTGATATGGAGCTACCAGATGATCCGGTGCGAAACAATATTCTTTTTACTAATCTGGAATCAAAAATCAGTGAAATAGAAGATCTGTCTACCGAAGACCAACAAAAGTACCTTGCACAAGCTGAGGAGATTATCAGAACATCTGTATTCAAATCTTATCAAGGATTGATAGATTATTTTGAAGAACTCAAAGGCAAATCCACTGAAGATGCAGGTGTATGGAAATTTCCAAATGGAGATGAATTTTATGCATACATGCTGAAGCAGAATACTACAACAAATTACAGCCCACAGTTCGTGCATGAAACTGGTCTCTCAGAAGTAGATCGGATCAAGGCGGAAATGTGGGATATCTTGATTTCTCAGGGTTATACAGATACTACAAAAGCCATTGGCGAAGTGATTCAGGGGTTGAACAAAGAAGAAAGATTTGTATTTCAGGACAATGAAGATGGCAGAAAGGAGATTTTGGAAGAGTATAATAGGATTCTGGATGAAATCAGCGCCAACCTTGATGATGCATTCGATATTCGCCCTAAAGCCGAATTGGTAGTGAAAAGAGTGCCGGAATTTAAAGAAGAAGGTTCTGCGGGTGCTTATTACGAACAGCCTGCTATGGATGGTTCTAAAGGAGGTACGTTCTATGCCAATCTTCGGAATGTGGGCGAGAGTGTGAAATTCGGTATGAAAACACTCGCATATCATGAAGGAATTCCGGGGCATCATTTTCAGATTGCTATACAGAGTGAGCTGGAAGATGTACCAATCTTCAGAACCTTTCCGCTTTTTACGGCCTATGCAGAAGGCTGGGCACTGTATGCTGAGCGACTGGCGTGGGAGCTTGGGTTTTATGAAAATGATCCATTTGGTAACCTGGGGAGACTTCAGGCTGAAATGTTCCGCGCAGTTCGACTGGTAGTAGACACAGGAATTCATTATAAAAAATGGACAAGAGAAGAAGCTATTGCTTATATGGTGGCTAACGCGGGAATGACTACAACAGAAGTTACCACAGAAATCGAAAGATATATTGTCATGCCTGGACAAGCATGTGCTTACAAAGTTGGGATGATGAAGATTCTGGAATTAAGAGAAAAGGCCAAAACAGCACTTGGTGATCAATTTGATCTCAAGGAATTTCATAACGTAGTTTTGAAAAACGGAGCTGTCCCTCTTAGTGTGTTAGAAGAGTTAATTGATGAATACATTCAGGTAAATGCCTGAAGGTTGAAATCATCAAAAATTAATGGGTTTGTTCTTTTGGAACAAACCCTTTTTTATGACTGTGAAAGAGTTTGGACCACCAGTACGATGGTAACCATCATAAGTATGATAATATATCCTAAATAACCAGTAACCCATACAAAGATCGGTTTGGTATAAGTCCAGAGTTTTGATTTTTGAGGATTCAGAGAACCAATCGTCCAGATGTAATAACCAATAGAAATAAACATGCTCAGGAACAAGAACATGTCACCAATGGAAAAAAAGATGATGTTGCTGAGGATATTGAGCCATACTACGTGAGAGGTCAGGTATGCCGACAAAAGGAAATTCTCCAGATAATTTCTCCTGCCACGATAGAAGATATTGAGGCTTAAAGCCAGGAACGGGATCATGATTCCCACAAGAATCCTCATATTTTTAGAAAGGACATTCAAATAGAGCTCCATGAATTCTCTCTGCCGTTCTGAAGTAGCTGCAGGATCACCAAATCCCCCAAATCCTTCACCAGCAACCTTGAAAACATCTTGAGGTGAAAGCCCCAAAATTTCAAACGATAATATGTAAAGAAAGCCCATCAATATCAGGTAGGATAGAGGGCCAATGTATTTTACTCTATTTCCGGCTAAGTATTCTTTGATGACCATGTGTGGCCGAATGGTAAGGCTGGTAACTGTGCGATAAAAGCGGTTATCAGTGCCAAACCAGTTGGTGGTCAGCTCCAACACCAAACCTTTCCAGGTGATAGGTTTCGGTCGGATAATCTGACCACAATTAGAACAATAATTATCGGAAGCTGGCTGATGACAATTGATACAGGTTATTTCTTCGCTCATTGACATAAAGGACGTTGGTTCAATTTAATAGCCGGTTGATTTGATGATGTCAAATAAAATTAAAAACGATGATATTGATGGGCTAAATATGCCACAAAGCTTATTGATGAAACTAATTATGTTTTAAAAGTCAGTATTTTGCACTATAAACCACCTGAAGAGAACTCATGAAACCAATCACCAGATACACTAAAAGTGGTAGCCTGAACATTGCTTATCAGGTTTTTGGTTCGGGCGAGCTAGATCTGGTATACATCCCTGGTTGGGTGTCTAATATTGATTTGATGTGGGCTTGTCCATCGCTTGTTGATTTTCTGTTGGAGTTGAGCAAGCAGGTTCGTGTAATTCTCTTTGATAAGGATGGAACGGGTTTGTCAGATAGGGTTGTGGAATACGCTACCCTGGAGGAACGCATGGATGACATTAGAGCAGTGATGGATGCTGTAGGTTCTGAAAAAGCAATTCTTTTCGGTCATTCGGAGGGAGGTTCAGTATCTGCTTTGTTTGCGGCTACTTACCCTAATCGCACCAAAGGAATGATCGCCTTTGGCATATTTGCAAAGCGTCGCTATAGTATCGATTATCCATGGGCACCTACAGACGTGGAGCGTCAGAAGGTCTATAACATGATTGAGCATGGCTGGGGCAGCGGTGCAATGAACCTGGAGTCACTGGCGCCATCCAAAGCTCAGGATGCAGCATTCATGAATTGGTTGGCTAATTATTTCCGATCAGGAGCAAGTCCCAGTGCAGCCATGATTCTTACCAAAATGAATACTCAGGTAGATATCATTGGGATTTTAGATTCGGTTAATGTTCCAGTATTAATTCTGCAGAGGAAAAACGATATTGACGTGAAAATCGAAGAAGGTCGATTCATTGCAAATCGAATTCCTAATGCTAAAATGGTAGAGCTGGATGGCGAAGACCATCTGTTTTGGGCAGGGAACACAGATGAGGTATTGATCGAAATGCAATCCTTCATTACTGACCTAAGTGAAGTCAACCAAAATTCTCAGGTAAATAATCAGAGACTTTATACGATACTATTTGGAGAATTCAACGCTTCGAATTCTCCTGACGGTAAACTCACAGAGATAACACATGAGTTTCTTTCAAGGGGAGGAGGAAGCCACATAGAAGTGAATGAAGGACATTTCAGGGCCACTTTTGATGGACCAAGCAAAGCCATCAAATGTGCTGAGGTATTTATGGTCTACTTGAATAGTTTGATGATTAAAACTGGAATGTTCGTTGATATGCGGGAGGGGTATTTCGATGGGTCATTTAAACTCAGTAGCCAGAATCAGCAGGTAATTGAAATTTTGCAAAACGAAATGATCAGTAATGGCATTCTTACCACCAATTCTGTCAGGTTTTTATTGTCGGGAGTAGATTTTGAGTTGAAAGCATTCAAGGATGTGCTGATTCCTGGAGTCAAAGAAAAGATTTCCCTTTATGAGGTCTGTTCGTTGGATTTTGAAAGTAACGAAAAAGGTGTGATCAGAGATGATGATTTCCTAGATGAAGTGCTTCAAACCATTGAAGAAAATTATCTCAATGAAAACTTCAATGTGGATTTCATTTGCAAAACGATTGGTATCAGTGAAAGGCAATTGCAGCGTAAGTTGAAGGCGCTCACGCACAAATCTCCTGTACAATTGATCATGAGTGTAAAACTCCAAAAAGCGAGAAATCTCATGCAGCATGGTCAATTTAATATTTCTGAAATTGCTTATCAATCCGGCTTTAGCAACCCTTCGTATTTTGCTACTTGTTTTAAGAAAGAATTTGGGTTAACACCTACTCACTTTCTGTCCGGCAAATGATGACCATGTCGGAATTTTGAAAGTAAAAGTCGCGAACACGACGAGATTAGTCGGAAAATGAAAATTGAACAACTTAGCTTACATTTAAGTTTGCATTATATTAAAATCAACTCATCGTTCTCATGAAAAAGACTTATTACTTAAAACTATTAATGGTATTACCCTTGATATACATGGTTTCATGTACCTCAGAGCAAGCTGAAGAAGAAGTAGATTGTTCAGTATCTCCACTCGTACTATCTGTGGCTTCATCTTCAGAAGCCGCTTGCAACCAAGCCACTGGATCTTTTGCTCTATCAGTTTCAGGTGGCCAATCGCCATATTCGTTTAATTTGAACAATGAAATCAACACCACTGGTAGCTATTCTTCACTTGATGCAGGTTCATATGAAGTGACCGTCACGGACGCGGCTGGATGTTCTGAAAATATTACAGTATCAATTGACAATACCAATGGCGTGAATTTGCAAAACCTGGTTATAACAGATGCTGGTTGTGGCGCGACAAATGGTAGTATCGAGGTTTCTGCTTCCGGAGGAACAGAACCTTACAGCTATACAATAAACGGTGGCACCTCCCAGCAGGAGCCGACTTTCAGTAATTTATCCCCAGGTAGTTATGAAATAGAAGTAACTGATGCATCTGGATGTAGTAGTACACAGTCTGGAACAGTTTTGACAGGTGTTAGTTTTTCTGCATCTGTGGAGCCGATCATCAATCAATATTGCATCAAATGTCATAGTGAATTTGGCACGTTCGGTACAATTCAGGCCAAATCCTCGAATATTCAGAGCAGAACTTCCTCGGGTGATATGCCCAGGGATGCCACACTCACACAGGAACAAAAAGACCTGATTGCATGCTGGGTAGAAGATGGCGCCCTGAATAATTAAAAGCTAAATAATATTCAAATGAAGCATTCCATGATATTTATGCTGATGCTACTGTATGTAGTTTCAGTGAATGCACAAGATGTGCTAATAGACAAGGGAGGTGTAGCTCACTTTTACTCTGAGGCACCGGTAGAAAACATTGAAGCAACCAATGAAAAGGCTATTGGAGCTTATAATCCGAAAGATGGTAGTGTAGCGGTAACAATGTTTATGAAAGATTTTCATTTTGAGAAAAGCTTGATGGAAGAGCATTTCAATGAAAACTACATAGAGTCTGACAAGTATCCAAAAGCCACCTTCAAAGGGAAACTTGATTCAAAGGGATTAGACCTCTCTAAACCGGGTACATATATGCAGACTGTTGGCGGAGAACTAACCATCCATGGGATTACTAAAAAGCTAAGAACCGAAGTAGAGTTTGTGGTGTCAAAAGAGGAGGTACAGGTCAACACCTTGTTTAAAGTAGCTCTGGAAGATCATGATATTGAAATCCCAAAAATAGTGATTATGAACATTGCTGAAGTAGTGGATGTAGATGCTCACTTTAATTTCAGTTTGAAGTGATGAACATTAGAAAATACCTTATTGTCTTGTTGTTACTCGGAATCCGATTTGGGCTGCAGGCACAAGATGATCTGCTTGCAATGCTGGAGGAAGAGCAGTCTGACAGAACGATACTTACAGAAGCAACATTCAAAGGTACCAGAGTAATCAACGGCCATTCTATCGAAACTCGAAAAGCAGGAGTAATGGATTTCATTATTTCTCACCGATTCGGTACACTAGATGGTGGTGGATATGAGTTGTTCGGACTTGATAATGCCATGATCAGGATTGGTTTGGAATATGCACCAACAGACAGACTTTACATCGGATTAGGAAGAAGTTCGTTTGAAAAGACCTATGATGGATTTGTGAAGTACAGACTGCTGAGGCAATCTACAGGAAACAAGGAAGTGCCCGTTTCGATCACTTGGCTAAGTAGTCTTTCTATCAAGACACTCAAAGATCCTGTGAATGAGCCAACATTTGTAGAGAAGATGGCCAGCACTCACCAAGTGTTGATGGCTCGTAAAATGAATCAAAATTTGTCTTTACAGTTGATGCCAAGTTGGGTGCATAAAAACTTCATTGGTACTGAGGATAATCAAAATGACGCATTCGCATTGGGGCTGGGTGGAAGAATGAAACTATCTCAACGAGTGGCCATTGTAGCTGAGTATTATCATCAATTTGCAAAAATCAACGATAACATGCTTAACCCAATTGCTATCGGAGTTGATATAGAAACAGGAGGGCATGTATTTCAACTTCAACTGACCAATGCAACGGCCATGATTCCAAAGGGCTTCATTACAGAAACAAGCAATGACTTCTTTGAAAACCAGATCCATTTCGGATTCAATATTTCGAGAACCTTTCAGTTGAAATATTGACATATTAAGATAATTACCAAATAATAAACGTACCATTTGGCGGTGGTAACGGACTTGTAAAAGTCCATGACGGTGAGGAGAGAGCATCTATTTAGGTGCTCTCTTTTTATTTAATGTTTTGTTTTTCACCATTTCATGACAATGAGAGGATGCTTTTGTCTATATTTTTTAGCGGCATTTTTTGATAATTATTGTTATATTAACACTTAATTAATAGGTCTCAACTGCTAAATTGTGAAGGCCTCAATAATAGCTGTTAAAATAAAAAAAATTGATAACCAGGTACATCCGGATTATCTGTATAAAAGCTCCTCTTAAAGTATTTTTCTACTAATGAAAAACAACCTATGAAAGCGCATATATTTCTCATTTTGATTATTGCTGGTTACCTTAATGTGTTGGGTCAGCGAAGCACGATTTCCTTAAATAGTGATTGGAAACATGGTGAAGGTTCTGAAGCCAACATCATTAGTGAATCTTTTGATGATTCTAGTTGGGAAACGGTGACAATTCCTCACACATGGAATGGTCTGGATGGACAGGATGGTGGTGATGATTACTTTAGAGGAGAGAAGTGGTATAGGAAGTCATTTACC
Organism: Bacteroidia bacterium; assembly: GCA_030425425.1. Taxonomy (GTDB): domain Bacteria; phylum Bacteroidota; class Bacteroidia; order Cytophagales; family Cyclobacteriaceae; genus Marinoscillum. The sequence goes on from JAUIAO010000001.1 coordinate 147,103, forward strand.
GCAGAAAAAGAATGGACCGGGAAAAAAGTGTTTCTCAAATTTGGTTCTGCTTTTTTGAAGACGCGACTTTTTGTAAATGGAGATTTCGTGGGTGAGCACGTTGGCGGTTATGCTGCTTTTATTTTTGACATTACAGAATATCTGAATATTGGGCAAACAAACACGCTGGCTGTAAGTGTAAACAATGCGATAAGCATCGATGCTCCTCCGTTATCGGGAGATTTCACCATGTTTGGTGGTATATCCAGAGAGGTGTCACTGTTAATAACAGAACCGGTGTTCATTTCGCCACTAGACTTTGCATCACCAGGTGTATATATCACTCCACATGATATTACTAATTCCAGTGCTGGAGTGAAAGTAGAAGTTTTGGCTGGAAACCACCAGGAAGAATCTGTTGAAGTGGAAATGGATGTGAAAATTTATGATCAGAATGGAACAATGGTTGAGTCTGATGCAACTACAAAGACTATAACTTCAAAAACAATTCAAAGTGAAATGGTTGAACTTGAAGTGAGCAATCCCTCACTATGGAAAGGTCGGGTCGACCCTTATCTATATCAAGTAGAAGTCAGTTTAAGTGTGAACGGAGAGTTGAAAGATCAGGTGATAGAGCCGCTTGGTTTTCGAACTTTTAATGTTGATGCAGATAATGGCTTTTTCCTGAACGGTGAGCCTTATGAATTACACGGAGTTTGCCATCATGAAGACCGTAAAGATATCGGTCGGGGAATCAGTGATGATCAGCGTAAAGAGGATCTTGACATATTGTACGATATGGGATGCACTTATTTGCGCCTTACACATTATCAACACGGTGCATTCACCTATGATTATTGCGACAGTATCGGAATGGTTCTGAGCACTGAAGTTCCTTTAGTTAATAAAATTAGTTCATCAACTTTTTTTAGGGAAAACTCCAGATCTCAGCTGAAAGAATTGATCAAACAAAACTATAATCATCCATCTGTTATGTTTTGGGGGATGTTCAATGAAATAAACTTCCATGAAGGGCCAGATCCCACGGACTTGATTGGTGACCTTCATGAATTGAGTCATCAATTGGATCCTTCCCGGCTGACCACAGGAGCAGCTCAGAATGATGAAGCTGATACTCATTGGTTATTGGATGTTATGGGGTGGAACAAGTACCTGGGATGGTATGAATCTTCATATAATGACTTTGACAACTGGGCCAACTGGTTACGATCACGTCATCCCACTACCAAAATCAGTATGAGTGAATATGGTGTGGGAGCCAGTATTAATCATCATGAACAAAACCCGGAAAGACCCGATCCAGGAGGGCGATTTCACCCGGAAGAATATCAGAATGCCTTTCACGAGGCTTACTGGCAGGTGATTTCAAGTGAACCATATATGTGGTCATCAGCTATATGGGTCGGATTTGATTTTGCATCAGATTGGCGGGCAGAAGGAGAAAACCTTGGGATCAATGATAAAGGCATGATCACAAGAGATCGAAAAGTAAAAAAGGATGCGTTTTACTTTTATAAGGCTAACTGGACTACAGAACCTTTTGTGTATATCACTAGTAGACGCCATTATCAACGATTTAGCCCGGAGACAGGGATAAAAGTATACGGAAATTGCTTATACGTGACTGGAGAATTAAATGGTGAGTCACTAGGAGTAAAACAAAGTGATAATCACATCTTTACGTGGGAGGAAGTATCCCTCAAGCCTGGAGATAATGTGTTAAAAATTCAGGGAATCACCAGCAATGGCGATTTCGTTTACGATTCTTGTGTATGGAATTTTAAACAAAGAGCTGACACATTGCTACCTGGAGATATTCAAATCAATTTCCAAACGCCAACGAGTACGACACCTTCAGGATATCTGGCCGATACTGGCCTAGAGTACGGAGATCGGGGAAATGGGTATTCTTATGGTTGGAATTTTGATAACACAGCCAATAGCAGAGAAAGGACATCAACGAATGATCCTTTATTTAACACCCTAAACCATTTTCAGAAAACAGCCACAGATGGAATATGGGAAATTGAGCTGGATAATGGTTATTATCAGGTGAGTATAGGTGCAGGAGACCCTGACTTTGTAGATAGTAATCATAAATTGAACGTAGAGAACGTGCTTTTTATAGAAGGCAAGAACACGTATGAGGCTATGGTTAGAACGACAGATACCATTCAGGTTCAGGATTCAAAGTTGACCATAGAGTCTGCACCGGGAGCGGCAAACCCTAAAATCAATGTTATACATATCAAGGAAGTGGATCCGCCGGTCAATAATGAGCCAACAGATACTACAAGTACGGTTCTAAAAAACGACAGGAGGACTGGCAAGATCAAAGCGAATTTTGATCAGCCAAATCGCTTATTGACTGTAAGGGTAGGCAATGGCCAATTCATAGAAACAATAACCATTCACAATACTGTGGGTCAGCTGGTTTATCATCAAGAAGCGATTCAATCAGAATTATGTGAAATCAAGACGACTGGTATTCAATCAGGAATCTATGTGGTAAGAGCTTATTTGGAAGGACAACCTTATCAATCTCTAAAACTGATGATTGATTAAGATTGCTATAATCTACAAGGGTTTGTCTTTTTGGGGAAAACTTGCTTTAGAATGCGCTAAACCACAAACAGATTTGTTCAACATTCATGTTTGTCGTGCGAATGTCGTGTTTTTGTAGTTGGATTGTTGCTTGTTTCGATACGACATTTGATCTCAAATACACCCGAATATGGAAACAGGAAAACTGATCAGGGAACTGCGCCAAAAAAAAGGACTGACACAAGAGGAGTTGGCCACTAAAACTGAGGTAAGTGCTCGGACGATCCAAAGAATTGAAAATGGGGAAGTAGACCCGCGAGCATATACCCTTCAGATGATTGCTAAAGCTTTGGAGGTGGATTTCAGCATTTTTTCTACCCTTGAAGCAGAAGAAAATCATAATGATATCAACGCGCAAAAACTCGGAGCACTCATTCATCTAAGTGGATTGTTGCCGCTATTGATACCTACTTTGGTCTTATGGCATTTTAAAAAGCAAGAAAGTGACGGCCTTTCTATTCACTTTCAGGCTGCAATGGTCATGCAGCTAACTATTTTAGGGATTACACTCGTAGGTTTGTGGATTCTTTGGAAAGTAGGTCGACCAACCCCGCTATATGGAGGACTACTGGCTGGAGCTCTGATATCGATAGTGAACGCCATCAAGGTGTTCAGCGGCACTTCTTTTATCAATCCATTTATTCAGAGTGTAAAAACTCCAAATTCATAATCCTCAAACCATAGCTGAGTCTTAGGCTGGATTTTTTTATAGGATGTCGTAAATTCGACATTCAAATTATCTGCTAATGTTCAAAGCTAAACTTCTCATTGAATCGGTTTTTGCCACTATTCTTGTATTTCTGGTATTGGGGATGTTTTCTGTTTTTCCTTATGATATCAAATTCCTCAATCCGGTTAAGATCCTAATGAAGGATTTTAAATACACCGATATTTACTATTCTAAGTTGGCGGACAAAGACAAGCCTATTAATTCTGAGATTGTGATGGTGAATATTGGTAATCTGGACAGAGCTGGGATTGCCGCTACTTTGAATGTATTGCAAACGGTGCAACCTGCCGTCATCGGCGTAGATGTAATGTTCTATTCTCGTAAAGACACACTGGCCGATTTGTTTTTGAAAGAAGAGCTCTCCAGACCCAATGTGGTGGCCACCAACATATTACATGCCGCCGAATATCCTCCGAGTGTGTTAAACTCCAATGAGTTTTTTGGTGACTTGAACTATGGTTATGCCAATCTTGTAGCTGGTGACTCTCTTAATTCCACCATTCGGGAAATCATGCCTTTTTATGATGACGGAGAGTATTATGCAGAATCGTTTACCAGTAAGATTTTGAAAATGTATGATCCTGACGCATTTGAAGATTTACAAGAGCGGGGCAATGAGATCGAAACAATCAATTATTATGGTTCTTATAAGCAATTTGTAGACTATGAAGCCGATCAGATTCTCTATGGAGAATTTGATCCTGAGAAGATCAATGGCAAAATTATCCTCCTTGGATATATGGGAAATTTTGTGGGGGATGCCTCCAATCTTGAAGATTTTAAATTCACACCGCTCAACCATGAAGTGGTAGGCAAGAGTATTCCTGATATGCACGGACTCACCATTCATGCCAATATTCTCACCATGTACATGCATCGTCAGTATATTGATATTATGCCGAATGCGCTATCTTTTTTGCTAGACTTTTTTGTTTGCTATATACATGTGGTGATGTTCATTTACATGTTTGTGAAGTTTCATCTTTGGTATCACCTCTATGCAAAAATCATCCAATTTGTTACCAGTCTCATTGTTCTTTACATCATGTTTTACTTCTATGAAATGCACCATTACAAGATCAACGCAACGTTCATTTTGATCACCGTATTGATATCTGTAGATGTATTATACCTATATGAAACTTTGGCTGTGGTGGCATATAAGAAGTTCCGGATCAGAAGCTACTTTATTGGTCACTAGTTTGTTATGGCTATTACGTGGAGTAAGTCAAAGGGCTATTATTTCAACTTCAGTTTTACTTCAATAAGTTGATATATCGGCGTTAAATGGTCCTGAAGTGTAACATCAATGGTAATTGCTCTGATTTTACCATATCGTTTACCATTGAGGTATTGTTTCAGGTATTCGGCAGCCAATGCACTTCTGATAAGCATTGATTCTGCCTTATCACCAAAGTAGAATGTGACTTTGAATATACCTTCCCAGATAGAAATCCAGCAGATAGTTTTGGTCTTTCTTTGGACTTTGCAAAGCCAGTTACCTCCATCTTTGTAATATTTCCATGTAACATCAAAATCAGGATGATCTGAACTGATCGTGGTTAAAAAATCATCCCAGATGTATTTCGTTTCTTTGAGGTGGCGTGTTAATTCCTGGTCATTAGGAAAGATTTCCGGGTTCGAAAGTATTGGCTTATCCATATCACAAAATGAAGTTTGAGTGAATTTCGGTTTTGTCTTTGGGATTTGTAATGACAATCATCAGCTCAGTGGAAATAATGCACACTGACCTAAAATCATAGTTGCTTTTTCTGATTGATCAGTTTCAAAGTTGTGTCGTTTGAAAATTTGAACATTCTGGAGATCATTTGCTTTAAGTAACATCAGTTACATTCACGCTATGACATTTGTTAGCTTGCTATCTATGGGTGATGTATTATTGATATTTTCGCTCGATTTCCGTTGAGTGACCAAAATGGATTAACCTTCTATGAAACATTCCTTTCTTTTCATTATTGTAATTATACTGCTGGTGGGGTGCAGGCCAAAGGTTCATCCCTTGACTAACAGCTGGGAAAAAGCCATACCAAATCAGGAAATCCCAAGAGGTCTCAACTCCCTCAGCGCAGAGCATTGTGGCACATGTCATGTACAGCATTATGAAGAATGGAAACTCTCCACGCATGCTCATGCATGGACTGATCTGCAGTTTCAAGCCGAGCTGAAAAAAGAGTCCAGTCCATATCTATGTATCAATTGCCATATTCCTCTCCAGAATCAGCAGGAGTTCATTGTAACCGGACTTGTAGATGGAGATGTTTATCAACCTGTCAAACAACCTAACCCAAAATATGATCACGCTTTGAAGCAAGAAGGAATCAACTGTGCTTCCTGCCATGTGCGTAACAATGTGATCGTTGGCCCAACAGGATCTACTAAAGCACCTCATGCCACTGTCAAAGATCCTGAGTTCTTGTCCGAGAGTTTATGTATTTCTTGTCACAATGCTACAGCTGTAGTGACGCCTAGTTTGGCTTGTTCTTTCGAAACGGGTGACGAGTGGAAAGCGGGCCCATATGCTGATCATAAAACTTGTATTGACTGTCACATGGAGTCTGTCACTAGAGAGGTAGTAGAAGGGTACGGAAAGCGCGCTAGCAGGAGACATTACTTTCCGGGATCAGGTATCCCAAAGTTTGATACTGTAAAATCCATATCATTAAATGGAATGGGTTATTATCCGGGAGATTTCAAATTATCGTATCAGGCACAAGATAGTCTACATTATCAGTTGACGCTTGTCAATGAGTCTGCAGGACATAAGCTGCCTTCCGGAGATCCGGAGAGATTTTACCTGATCAATTTCAAATTAACAAATAGTGCAGATTCAATACTAATGGAAAAAACTGAGCGAATAGGTGAGCAATGGCAGTGGTATCCCGAAGCTAAAAAGCTGTCTGATAATAATATGCTACCTCTGGAACGAAGAACGTATCAATTTGACTATCAGTCTATGAAGTCTGACGAATTGCGGCTGGACGTTATTGTGACCAAGCACCGCATGAATCAGGAGTCAGCTGATTACAATAAACTCGGAGAGGATTATCCACTATTCATTACAGAATTCGAAAAGACGTATAATATTCTAATAGAATAGGTGTTTATAAGTAATTGACATAAAGTGTTTTAATTTGGATATATTAAAGTCAATTATTAACCCATCCAAAATGCTCTTCAACCAGTCTTTCCTTGTTTTCCCGGATATATTCCATCAGTGCCAGATGCGCAGGTGTGAGCATTTTGTTCTTATTGTAAATGAGGTTCCACCTGGTTATTATAGGAAGTCCTTTCATCGGGATGATGATGATGCCCTCTCGTGCCAGAGCTGTTCTCAGTCCGATCATCGGTACAATTGAGATTCCCAGTCCGGCAATAATGGCCTGTTTCACAGCTTCATTGGACACTAACTCTATCGATTTTCCAATTTTGATATTGTTCGCATCCAGATAGTCTTGCATGGCATTGCGTGTAGCAGAGCCATCTTCTCTTAAAAGCAGTGTTACTTTCTCCAGGTCTTTTGGTTTATTGATTTTTCCGAAATATTCTTTGTTGCCAGCCAGGTTCAATTGATTTTCCATGAGTTCGATGTTGTGAACATTCAGATCATCTGGTATCACGGATACCAGCGAAAAATCACTATTATTTTGATATAGTCCTTCGATCACTTTGTTTTTGTTGGACACATCGATGGAGATATCTACTCCCGGATGACGATCCATAAAGCCTTTGAGGAAATATGGAATCACATATTTTCCGGTGGAGACTACAGAGATTTTGATCTTTCCGGTCAGGAGCCCTTTGTATTGATCTATGGTGTACTTTATTCCATCGGCTTCTTCCAAAATCCTTCGACTCCTGTCCGCGATCTCTTTTCCAAAATCTGTGATGTAAAGCTGCTTCCCAATCACCTCGGTGAGGGGTAATTCGAACTGATCCTGAAGTTTTTTGAGCTGAATAGAGATGGCTGGCTGTGTCAAATGAAGATCTTCAGCTGCTTTGGTAATGCTTTGATATTCAGATACTTTAAGAAGTATTCTTAGCTGGTGAAGTGTGTAATGCATAAACTAATACTTATATATATCATAATTAAGTTAAATATAATTAAATGAATGACTTTGTTCAATTTTGAGCCAAACAAAAACTAAAACGGTTATGATATCAACTGAAGAAACAGTCATGAAAACAGCGACAGAGGAGGTAACTCACGATCTCATTCGCGGTGATTTTAAGGCAGAAGAAGCCGCGGAGTTTATCAACCACATGCTGTCCAGTAAAATTAATTTTCATCACAGAAGAGACTTTAGTTCTCAGATCAGATTTGGGGAAAATGATCATGACTCTTTGAACAGAATCGATGAACTGAAGCAATCGAGGGAAGAAATTGTAGAACTACTGGAATACGCAAAAGCAAACAACATTGATCTCAGAATCTCATCTACAATTTCCATCCAACTAATTGAAGAAAATGCAATATAATTTCCTATTAATAATCCCCCTTTTGGTTCCTGTGCTCATGTTCTCGTTGGCTATTGTGGCGGTGAACAGAAGCAAAACGAACCTTAAAACAGAATTATTTACTTCTTTGGGGATGCTGGTTTCGCTTATAGGTGCAGTATTGGTATACCAATTTGGCACCATCAATTCTGGGCTTTTAGGCTGGGCAGGATTGGGATTAAGTCTGAGACTGGACGCATTGAGTGCTACCATGCTTTCGATGATATCAATTCTTGCCTTTGTAATTCTCAAATTCAGTAAAAACTACATGGATGGCGACTCCAGAAAAAACGTTTTTCTTGGGCGACTTTCAGTCACCATTGCTTCTGTACAGATGCTTGTGCTCTCTGGTAATTTGTTTCAGATCTTGATTTTCTGGGTAATTACGAGCATTTGCCTGCACTATTTGTTGGTGTTTTATCGCCATAGACCACAGGCCATTGCAGCGGCTCGTAAGAAGTTTATGGTTGCTCGAATGGGAGATCTTAGTTTAGCTGTAGCATTTGCCTTGCTATATGCTTCATTTGGCACTGGAGAACTGAATGACATTTTTACGGATGTAGCAAGTGGTGTGGTGTTTTCAAGTTCTATGACCTGGGCAACGATCCTGATGGTGGTAGCCGCGCTTTTGAAATCTGCACAATTCCCAACTCACGGCTGGCTGATAGAAGTGGTGGAGACCCCAACTCCGGTTTCATCTTTATTGCATGCTGGCCTGCTGAATGCTGGTCCGTTTTTAATGGTACGATTCAGTTATTTGATGAACGAATCTACTTCAGCCTCCATGCTGCTCATCATAGTAGGAGGACTCACGGCATTATTTGCATCAGTAGTGTACCTCACACAGCCTTCTATCAAAGTTTCACTTGGGTATTCGAGTGTGGCACACATGGGCTTTTCGCTCTTACTCTGTGGTCTTGGTGTGTATTCTGCTGCTATTTTGCATGTTGTTGGGCATTCGTTTTACAAAGCGCACGCATTCCTTTCTTCGGGTAGTGTGATAGAATCCATCAAATCAAACAAGGCCAAATATGCCAAACGAATAGGTAATCCTTTACTCATTGCACTGAGCATAATTGCAGCATTGTCCATCTTCATGGTCGGCGCATATTTCTGGGGTGTTCACCTATCTGAGGATTTTAGCCTGATGGTCATTGCATTAGTCATTGTCATGGGGATGAGTCTGTTCTTGGTTCAAACATTAGATGCTAAAAGCGGTATTCAAACCATCCTGCAAACTGCATTGATCGCTGGTATAGTTGCTGGATCATTCCTTACGTTCGAACATGGAGCCCGATGGCTGCTACAATCGGAAATCCCGGCATTGGATGCACCTTCAATGTCAGAAAAGATTACAGCCATTATTCTGCTTGTCTGCTTTGGCATAGTGGTGCTGGCCCAACTCTTTGCACCTAGATTTAAGCAAAGTAAATTTAGTTATCAGCTGGGTGTTCATCTGCGAAATGGGCTTTACGCCAATGTGTTGTTTGATCGAATGATCGGCTCTCTAAAACACGAGAAATTCAAATGGGCCAACCTCACTGTTCAGGAAGAATCCGATCAATCGAAACCAACAGAATCAGAACTGTTGATCAAAGAAGCAAGTCAGCTAATCAACCAATAAAACATCAATCATGATCATATCCAAAACTCCAATATCACGCTCGCAAGTCAAAGATGCCCTGAAGAAAGGTTCGAGATTCATCGCACCACTTTGGTCACTCGAAAACTTTGTAGCAGTCAATGCCTACATGGGAATGGCGGACATGCCGTTTGTTAAAGCCATGGATTTCATGAGTAAAAGCTCAAAAGCGAACGGCACACTAACAGCCAGTTTTTACCTGGATGCACTGGCCAAAGGTAAACTTACCCAGAATGATATCGCCAGGGCTTTGGAAGACAACAAGCTAGGTTTGTCAGAAAATGCGGATAAATTCTTAAAAGACTTGTACCAAAATCATGATGACAACTCTCCGAAAGTACAAACACTTGCAGATACTGCCAGTCAGCTGAATGGTAAAAAATGGAATCGATTCATGGTAGATCGAATTTCCTTTTGGGCATCGGCATATTTCGATCATAATCAAGCTATATGGAAAACTGCTGAAGGCGATAATGCTCTTTTTGAAGCGTGGAAACGAGAAGCGGAGATTGATTATGCTCCGGAGGTCACGGGATTGAAAGGTTTTAGAAAATACATACAGTCTCTTCCTGATAATTATCTGGATGCTGTTGCTCTTGCGTTAGATGAGCTCCAAATCTCTGAAGAGTTGATGGATCATTATCTCAATAGCCTGCTAATGAAAATGAACGGATGGGCAGGGTTTGCAGCAAAAATGGATTGGGATGCTGGTTTGAAAGGTAAGGAGAGTCATGTTCTTCAAGAGTTTTTGGCAATCATGATTGTTTGGGAACTAGCTTTGCTGAAGCTTTTGAAATATGAAGAACTCGAATCTGGCTGGCAACATGCTCGTCTGGAGAATTTGCAGGTAATCAAATCAGATGCAATTGAAAAGGAGCTTGCTCAAAGATTAATCTTACAGCAGGCATTTGATATAGCTCATCAGCGGACACTCATCCAAAAAATCAATGCTCAGCAGCCAAATACGCTGACTCCTAAGACCCCCAAGTTTCAGGCGATTTTCTGCATAGATGTGCGTTCTGAAGTGTTTAGAAGGAACATAGAGGCGGTCAATAGTGATGTGGAGACACTAGGTTTTGCAGGCTTCTTTGCTTTTCCGATCAAATATGTACAGCTAGGACATGATACAGGATCTGATCAGTGCCCGGCACTATTGAGTCCTGCTTATACGATTCGGGAAAACGTGCCCGACTCGGAAAATGTGACCAAAAAACGGTCTCGAAAAGTGCAACTGCAGAAAGCTCTGAAAGCATTCAAGAAAGGTGCGATTAGTTGCTTCGGTTTTGTGAGTCCGCTTGGAATCTTCTTTCTTCCAAAATTGATTTCTGACTCCCTGGGACTTTCACGTCCTGAGTCTCATCCGGGTGAAATAGGCTTGAGCAAGCAAGACATCCTCCACAAAGGAGTGGAGATTGATCCAAAGACGGAGTTGGTCTCTGGTATTCCGCTCGAAGACCGGGTGAAGATGGCTGCCAATGCACTAAAGGCCATGTCATTGACTAAAAATTTCGCTTCTGTGGTGTTGATTACTGGTCATGGATCTACAACCACAAACAATCCACATGCTTCAGGGTTGGACTGTGGTGCATGCGGAGGAAACTCCGGTGAAGCCAATGCAAAAGTGGCTGCTGCAGTGCTGAATGATCAATATGTGCGCGAAAGTCTGAAAAAGCAAGGCATTGAAATTCCTGATACTACCTTGTTTGTGGCAGCACTGCACGATACTACCAGCGATGAAGTGACGATCTTCAAACCTGGAAGCAAATACCATTCTGCAGAACATGATGCTCATTTGAATGAACTGAGCCATTCATTGAAACTGGCAGGAGAGAAGGCTCGTGAAGAACGTGGCGGACGCATGAAGATCAGCAATCAGGACATTCAAAAGGAAGTGCTGAAACGCAGCAAAGATTGGTCGCAGGTAAGACCAGAATGGGGATTAGCTGGTTGTTCTTCTTTTATTGTAGCTCCTCGTGAGCGCACCGCCCAGTTAAACCTGGATGGCCGTGCATTCATGCATAACTATGATTGGAAGCAGGATAAAGGATTCGGTGTGTTGGAGCTGATCATGACTGCTCCGATGGTGGTGACGAGCTGGATCAACTTACAGTATTACGCCTCTACGGTAGATAATAAAGTATTTGGTGCAGGCAATAAAGTGCTTCACAATGTAGTAGGAGGAGTCGGGGTGCTGGAAGGGTTTGCCGGTGACCTGCGAGTAGGCTTGCCATTGCAATCTGTAAATGATGGTGAGAACTATCAGCATGAGCCACAGCGACTCAATGTGATGATAGAAGCCCCAGTGGATCAGATGAGCAAAATCCTCCAAAAGCATGAAAGCATCAGACATCTGGTAGACAATGAATGGATCTACCTGTTTGCTATCAACGATGAAGGAAAAGTTGCTTATAAATATGTAGGGGATCTGGAGTGGGAAGTAGTGAGCTAACACGAAATTTATACTGTTTGATCAATGTGTATTTCCGCCATTACTCTGTTTTGATTTCAGAGTATGGCGGAATCATTTTTTCTGGGCGATTATTCTTCATTTACCTTTCGTGCCATTAAGCCGATCTGCTTCCTCCATAAAATGAGCCTTGAGCCTTCTGATACCATATCTTGGTGCAATGTTGTCTTGACCCATCATGGTCAGGAAAAACTCAATGGGTCCGTACGTTTTGGAAGAGGTAAAAGTCCTGACTAAGCGAATCAGCAAGCGTCTGATCCAGTCTGGCAAGTGGGTTACTTTTGCTGGCTTCCCACAAGCATCCAAAGCCATCTCGGCAATTTCATTTTGAGTGAGTATATCCGGTCCACCGATGGGCAATTCAGTCTGATTAGACGAAATAGATTCTATGATTGCCTTGGCCAGATCAGCACCGTGAATTGGATTCAATTTGAAATCTCCATGACCAAAAAGGTATACTTTGCCATTCTTAGCCATGTCGAGGAAGTCTTTCATGTCTGAAAAGAATCCGTTGGGGCGTATTACCTGATAATCCAATCCAGATGCTTTCAGTTCATCCACAAACCGCTCTTTTGCTTCCATGATTTTCAAATGCCGCATGTTTTCCCCATTGATGGCAGAGACATAGATAAATCTCTTTATTTCGGCCTTTTTTGCTTCTTTTAGCAAATTCACATTAGCCTGATAATCTACATCCATGTAAGAAAGTCCATCTTTTTGCCGGGTGATACCTACAGTGGAGATCAAAACCTCTGCACCTTCCAACTGACCATTAATTGATAATGGTACGGTGACTTCAGCTTTGATTATTTGATCTGAATTCAAACCAAGTTCTATCAATCGCTTTTCATTTCTTGCGATGGCTTTGAAATCTATATTTTGATTTTTTAACTCAAGGGCCAGATGGCTACCCAGGTCTCCGGTAGCGCCAGCCAGTATTATTTTGTTCATTATAAATTTTCGTTTGATTTTAATAAATAACCTCGAGACAAAGCCATCGTGGTATTTGATGGAGTTTGCTTTGCAAACAAAAGTATCTCGCCCCAGAGGTGCGGAGAATTAAATCCACTGATGGGATTAAAATTCGTTTTTCATAATGGCTTCCATGATCAGGTAGCGCTCCATGTCTTTGTCTTGTTGATTGCTGAGTAGGATGATCAGTCCGTCGGATTCCGGAATGACGGCCAAAAAGCTGGTAAATCCTCTGATGTTGCCTCCATGATGGTAGATGACCTGATCCTCTATTTCAAGGGTAAACCAACCGGCACCCGGTACATTGATACCTTCCTGACCCAAGGGTGGCGCCCATAGCATTTGTTTTTCTTCAGTGGTGAAGTAATCAGACATCATCGCATCACCCCATTTTTCCAAATCCGAAATGGTGCTTTCGATTTCTCCTGCACTAAAAGCGATTTGCATTGGATATTCGGACACTGTCATCTCCTGATCATACCCTTTTGCTCTTGCTGATCCTGAAATATTGTTGGGTCCTTTGCCTGTTTGGACAAGCTGAAAAGGATCATAGATTTTTTCCTTGAGGTACTCCTGATAAGGTTTGCCAGTAAGTTCCTCTATCAGCATACCTAATAACAGGTAGTTAGAATTGGAATAGGAAAAATATTCACCAGGTGTAAAGTCCAATCCTTCTTCTTCAATATTCTCCAGGATGATTTCGAATATCTCTTCAGGTTCAAAATCATGATTGTGCTCCTTGGCGTAAGCTTCTATGGCTCCTACATAGTCGGGAATGCCCGAATGATGCGTCAGCAAGTGACGTAGTGTCAATTGATTACCCAGAGGAAAGGATTCATAAAAATCTTTGAGCGGCTGATCGAAGCTCGTTATCAATCCATCTCTTTTGAGATGAACGACGGCTGCTGCCGTAAAAGATTTGGTTATCGAACCGATTCTATAAATCAGTGAAGGATCATTTGGAAGGCCAGTAGAAAGATCAGCACTTCCAAAGCCGTGTCTTAGCAGAGTTGTATCTCCTTTCCGAATCAGTGCGCTTCCCGTAAATCCAATTTGCTCCAGATAAGCATCCGCTGAGATATAGGGTTTTGGAGAAGGCAATATGTTGTTGTCATTCGTACATGAGTACAAGGCTATGGTAATCTGGATGGTGATTATTCCTATGATTTTTTTCATTGAAATGTTGATTAGAGTTTTTGAAAAGCATAAATGTTGCAGCAATATTGGGAGAATGCGTCATGGCTTTCGTCTCAGATTATAGGATGGGAGCAGCAAATGAAAATCCGGACTTTTTAGTCTCTTCGATTGCAACTAACATCGGATAAGCCCTTCTTTACCGGTTGAAATAAGGAAGTACAGAAATTCACCAATGATGTGATCCGGGACGAGTGACGATCTTAGAGGTAAGAGCTTTGTCCTCACAAACTCAAGAAAAATGAAAAAATCAAGCATATTACTTATTTGCGTGCTCTCAGCTAGTTTGCTTTTTGCACAGAAAAACGAACCAAAAGTGATCAAACGCATTGATCAACTGATAGAAAAGGAACTCAGGAAATCAACCATTCACAATGCTTACCTGTCAGTTTATTCACCTTCCAAAAACTTTGAATGGCATACCGCAAAAGGGGAGTTTAAGGATGGGAGTGAGGTGACTCTGGAAAACCCGTTTTATACCGCCAGTATTGGCAAAACATTCACCGCTACAGCTATTGGTATGCTGGTGGATCAAGGGGAATTGGGTTTTGAGGATCCGATTTCGAAGTATCTCCCACAGGAAATGATAGAGGGCCTGCATGTGCTGAATGGGACGGATTATGGTGATGAAATCCTGATCCGTCATTTGTTGCAGCATACCTCCGGGCTGCCGGATTATTTTGGAAGGGAAACGGCGGATGGTTCACCAGGTGTGCTGGACCTTGTGCTAGCTGAGCCGGATCATTTCTGGGAACCAGAGGAATTGATCACTTACGCTAAAGATCATTACAAGCCCTTTTTTCCTCCGGGAACAGATTATGAATATACGGACACAGAATATGTCTTGCTCGGTTTGATCGTGGAAAAGGCTGGCGGTAAGCCATTACATGAGTTTTTCCAGATGCTCATTTTCGAACCGCTCGCTATGAATCACACCTATTTGAATAGGCGGTCTGCAGCACTAAATCCTACGCCAAAAATGGCCGAGATGTATGCCGATGAATATGAAGTGAGCAGCTTTACCAGCTTGAGTGCCGACTGGGCCGGAGGAGCGATTGTTTCTACTGGTAAAGATTTAATCACCTTTCTAATGGCTCTGAGGAATGAACAGTTGGTTTCTGCAGCCACATGGAAGGCCATGCAACAGTGGACGGATGAAACCAAAGGCATGGATTATGGCTTTGGTTTGCGAAAAATCAGTTTCAGGGAACTATCGGCCGCATTGCCCAGGTGGCAGGCTATTGGTCATTCGGGCTTGAATGGGACGTCCATGTATTATTGTCCGGAACTGGATATTTACATAGCCGGTACATTGAATCAATTGAGTGCTTCCAAGGAGGCTGTAGTGCTCATGGCCAAGGTGCTCATGATGTGTAAAAAGCTTTGATAGCTACAGTGTTCTGGCCTTAACCCTTTTCCTTTTTCACCCATGCTTTGGGTGTGAGGCCAGTGATCTTTGTAAAAAATTCATTGAATACAGACTTGGATGTAAATCCACTTTCATAGGCCAGCCCGAGCAATGTCAAATGACTGTACGCAGGATTGAGAGCTTTCAGTTGAAATGCTCTTAAACGAAAACCATTGACATAGTCATTGAAATTATTGTTGAGTCTTTCGTTGAGCAACCACGAGAGTTTGTTTGGATGGAGGTTGAGCGTTTCTGCCAGACTTCTCAGCGTAAGGGAAGTCTCCAGGTAAAGATGTTCGTGGTTCATCAATTCATCTAATTTCCTGGTAAAATGATCAACCTCATCCATTGACATCAAAGACCTTGCGGTGTTGTTTTGATGAATTTCAGCCTGGTCCAGGTGTTCATCGGGAAAGTATTGATTGATCATGTCCTGCCAGTTCTGATGAGATCGCAGTGGCTCCAGAAAGCTTTCATGCTTGAAATTGACCACTTGTCCCATCTGTTGGCTGACTTTTCTTTTGAGCATTTCCATTGCATCTGCTGGTGAGATTTGGGCCATCAGATACAAATCATAAGCCATAAGCGGTCTGGGATGCTTTCCATCCAGTTCTTTAATCAAATCACGAACCGCTTGCTCATCTATCTCTATATTATTGTGGATCAAGTGATAAAGCATTCGATATTGCTCCGGGAGCTCCAATTCGGGACGGGAAGCAATCAGGTGATCTAAAGCTTCCTGATTGTTTTGGTGAATGCAGCATGCAAGTTTCAGCTGTATCGAAAGCGCGAAATCAGGATCAATTTCTAAGGATTTGTTCAGGTCGCTCAGAGCCAGATCATATTGCTTTTGTTGATAGTGTATGTTGGCTCGAGTGTAAAAGTGATTGGGGGACAATGGGTTGTTTTGAATGCTCGTATTGATAGCGATAAGGGCAGACGGGAAATCTCCAATGGCTGTCAGCATTTCCGCCAGGCACTCATTCACATCTGGTTCATAGACATCCAATTTCAATGCCTTCTGAATGGATTCATTGGCAGCACGATAATCCCACAATCCCCAAAATTCGTGGGTAGCCAGACAATGATAGGCATACACAGATTTAGGAAGGTTTTCTTTGCCACCCACTTGAAAATAGTGTTGTGCACGCTTAAATGCGTATTCCTTTTCCATAGCACCCCACGAACCAAGCAGACTAAAGCAAAGCCCGGCACCATACAAAGACAGCTCAAAAGCCGGATCCAGTTGGGCGCTTTGCTCAAAGAGCATGGCCCCTTTTTGGATGTCTGCCAGATTCCACTTTTTGAGAAAATACTTGGCTTTTAGAAAAGTGTCGTACGCATCAATGCTTTCTGTACTGGGCGTAACGAGGTGATCTCTCAGCTCCAGGTGACCATAATTCTCCCTTATGCGCTCAGCTACCAGCAGACTGATTTCATCTTGCAGCGCGAAGATGTCTTCCAGCTTTCTATTAAAATTCTCTGACCAAATATGAAAACCATTATCTGTACGAATCAGCTGAGTGGTGATACGCACCTGATGGCCCGATTTCCTCACACTTCCTTCCAGCACCAGTGCCACACCCAGTTCATTGCCAATGTGCCGAACGTCCTTCTTAATTTTCTTGAAAGCAAAAGATGAAGTGCGGGCGGCTACTTTCAATCCATCGATTTTACTCAGTGCGGCAATGATCTCTTCGGTCATTCCGTCAGAGAAATACTCATTTTCAGGGTCTGAGCTTAAATTCTCAAGGGGTAGTACGGCTATGGATTTTTGGCTATTCAAAGTTTCGGATCAATCAGCGCCTAAAAATAAGGTGGGCGCCACCATAATCGCAAGGTTTTTTATGAATCTACCATCATAGCATGCTCCAAAAGGTTTTAAAATTCATTTAAAAGTCCGCGATTTCATTTTCGGACGTACAGCCTGTTTTTCCGCTCCATTCTTGCAGGGTCAATCACAAAAAAAGATTGGCAACTCTCAGAAGCCAAACCCATAGCAGGCAAAGCTTCATATTAATTCAAAACTTAATATTTAACTATCAAATTATGAGACATTTATTCATCATCCTTTTTACCCTTAGTGCCTTTGGAGCATTGGCACAAAGTAATTTGCAAACAAGCCAGAATAGTGACGTAAAGTACAAGTACCGGGTCAGCATGCCGCTGATTATCGTTCCTCAGCTTTTTGAAAAAGCCTGGGATGATCAAATGCATACACAGCATATCGAACTGCATGTAAAGAAAAATCTCGATAACAAAAACATTGTAGGCGTAAAGCTAGCTTCATGGAGGTTGTTTCAGCCCATGGGCATTCTATGGTGGGATGGACTTTTGGATAAACTGGATGCGAAAAGTGAATTCTATCCCGGTCATGTACGTGAAATGGGGATTGGTTTTTCTTATCAGCGCATGCTTTGGAAAGGCCTGTTTACTACTGTAGAGGTGCTTCCTCAATTCAAAACCTATCTGGATGCAGATGGCGACAAAATAGGTAAGACAGGTTTCAAAGTTTACAACTCTTTTCATCTTGGCTATCATTTTGCCTTTGGTAAAAACAAACGGCTTTTCGTAGAGCCACAGGTGCATTCTCAGTTTTGGATGCTCGACACCAAGGCTCCTTCGGCGTTTGAAGCCCTGGATGACAAATGGAAAAACTATTTCCTTTTTGAGCCTAATCTCTACGTAGGCTTCAAATTTTAAAATCAATAAAGTGAAGTGATTGCCAGTTCTTTTGCTTAGCGCAATTCAGGCTTGGATCTGGCAATCACTCTTTAATTCCTTATCAATTTCATGAGTTCTGATTCGTACAAAACCCAAAGCTATCTGCTGGTTGGTCTGGTCATACTGCTGACATGTTCCCTGCCACTGATCGGAAATGGGGCAGGTGCATTCACCTTGTTCCCTTCATTATCCCAGACTATCAATCGACACGTGGTGTATCAGACAGTGACACTGCTGATTACTCTTGGTTTTCTCTGGCTGCTCAGGCATGTCCGTCCATTGGTTTTTTCTGAGTATTTCCGAAAAGGAGACATTGCAGCACCGTTCAAACCTGTGCCTGCACTGATGATGCGCCCCAAGGCAGGTCAGAACTGGAAGCAGGAAGGTCGTGACCTGGCTATTGTGATCTCAGCAGTCACTGCAGTCATTATTTATTTTCAGGTCAGTTTTGATCAAAGTATGAAGGTTGCCCGGTTGTGGAGCATACTGCCGTTCAGTCTTTTGTTTGCCATGACCAATGCTTTTATAGAAGAATGCATCACCCGATTGGGTGTGGTGGTTGCCTTAAAAGGTGTGATTGGTGATAAAGCTTTGCCTAGCATCTCTGCGATCATTTTTGGAATCGTCCATTACTGGGGTAGTCCGGGTGGCATAGCTGGCATGTTGGCGGCTGGTTTCCTGGGGTGGCTGCTCGCCAAATCCATACTGGAAACCAAAGGGATCTTCTGGGCCTGGCTCATTCATTTCCTACAAGACGTGATCATCCTCACAGCCTTGTTTTGGACAGATTAAGTAACTTCTAAATTTCCCCTTTTAACCCTCTATCACCATTACACAAAATGAAAACGATCTATATCCACATCCTGATACTATCCTTTACTTTAATATTCCTGGGTTCCTGTGAGCGAAAAGCCATCGAAGTGGGAGAATTGGTTCCCAAAACAGTAACAGACGATCCGAGCTTACCTAGTTTTCAACTGTCTGACGGGACAAAACTGCATTTAGAAACTTTCGGCAATCCAGATGATCCTGTCCTCATTGTTTTACACGGAGGGCCGGGCAACAGTTATCAACCGTATCTCGCTTGGCAATCACTGAGCGAAGACTATTACATGGTGTATTGGGATCAGCGCGGGGCAGGATTGTCCGAAAGGGTGCCGAATAGTGAATTGAACGGGCCTCAATATCTGCAGGATCTCGACGAAATCGGCAATCATTTTAGCCCGGAGCAGAAGTTCTATCTGATTGGTCATTCTTGGGGAGGGGCGTATGCAGCTTATTATGTGCAAAACCATCCTGACCGAGTGGAGAAATTGGTGTTACTAGAGCCAGGACCGATGAATAAAACGGCTATGGAAAACACCACAGGTGCTACGATGGACTTTTTCAGCAAAGAACTTCAGGCTTTTTTAAACAACTCCGATTATCTCTTCCCGGGAGACGATGAGGCAGCCGACTATTTTCGGATGACCAGCAAGTTTGAGAAACAGAGCATGGAATACACAGACACACGGCAGGGTTTTAGGTGCAATTATTATCTGAATGACTGGAGGGGACTCTGGGATCATTCTTATACGGCAGACTTCACCACAGGCATCAAAGACAACTATTTGAACAAAGTCCTATTCATTGTCGGTACCTCAGAGCGACTGGGAGCAGACTATCAAAAGAAGTATCAGGCGGGCTATTTCCACTTATATGAAAATCAGGTCTTTGAGATTGCGGATGCCAGTCATTATGAAATCATAGACAGTCCGGTGACGCTTCAGATCATCAAGACCTATCTAAACCCTTAATCCTCCTTCAAATGAAAAAACTATTGATTACGATCATGGTGTTTGTCACCATACAAAGCATCAGCGCTCAGCAGATCAACAACGTCTTTGCTTTCCGTACAGACCATAAACAATCGATTATGCTCAATCTGGAACTGGATCCAGCTTTGGTTTGGGGCATCACTTACAACAGAAGCTTTGACATCCGGATTGGCCATTTCGAGCGGCGGTTAAACAGTCAGATAGGATGGAAGACCTTTAAATTCAATTATAATGACCTGAATCTTAATTTCAATACTACCATGGGGCGCCGTGAAGCTAAAGCCAATGTACTGATCAACTTTGGTGCGGAAAATAAGTATCTGGAAAATGTGGTACATCAGGCCAATGTGTACAGCTGGATTGCCAGTATGATGCCCGGCTATTTTGGAAAAAAATGGTATGTGGGTACGGAGCTGATGTATAAGTGGCTGCATCGGGTAAAATACGAACATACAGATTTCTACAGGGCCATCTTCCCGGAGGTGCGAGATGGATGGTATGCCTACCGAAATGGCTACTTCAACTTGTCGGTAAATACAGGAGTGCGCTTGTCGGGTACGGTGGATCTCGATCTGAGAGCAGGCTACAGACTTTCGCATGATTTGAAAAACTATCAACCTTACATACAGCCATACTTTGCTGATTTGGCTGTCAACTTTAGGTTTTGATTTGGAATCATTGGCAACAGAGAAATGATTTTCGAAAGAACAATTCACATTCAAATCATCCCTGATTCTCCTGAAGGGGCTGTTTCGTTTCACTTGCAGACCAGTTCGACGTTTGGCTGGGAGATGCATAGATTTGATAGTTCTATAGAATTGTGATAAACCTTCTCTCATTTAATCATCAATGCATATTTTACTGATTCTACATCAAAACTCCATCTAACAGCTAAACTGAAAACGATGAAAGGACCGAACCCCAATACGACCTATCCACTTGGCGATTATAAGCGCTTATGTTTCCTGAAAAACATCATTCACAATCCGCAGATCATCGTGGGAGATTACACTTATTATGATGATTTTGAAGATGTGGCCAATTTTGAGCAAAACGTCAAATACTTGTTTGACTTTACAAAAGATCGGTTGATCATCGGGAGATTCTGCATGATCGCTTCAGATGTCAAGTTCATCATGAATGGAGCCAATCATCTATCGCGCTCGATCTCTGCGTATCCTTTTGCCGTATTTGGCAATGGCTGGGAGCACGCGATGGAAGGGAAGTCCTATCCACATAAAGGTGATCTGATCATTGGCAATGATGTATGGATAGGCTACAATGCTACCCTGATAGCTGGGATCACGGTGGGTGATGGTGCCATTATAGCCGCCAATGCAACAGTCACCAAAGATGTGCCTCCCTATACCATCGTGGGAGGTAACCCCGCACAGGAAATCCGCAAGCGATTTAGTGAGGCGCACATCAAAAAGCTGCTCCAATTAAAATGGTGGGATTGGCCCATAGAAAAGATCACTGAAAAGGCGCAGACACTCACCGGTCAGGATCTGGAAGGATTGGATTCATCATCACTTTGAATGCAGGCTATTCCTACTTTGTCATCTTAAGATCAAACCCTCAATCCTTAAAGGGAAGATGATCTAGCTGTCAAAATCATCCTTCAGGGGCGGGGTTAACTGTATGTTTAAGCAATTTGACAAAGTAGGCCTATTCACAGTATACAATCGTGAAGCATTAGGTAGATGTGAGGCTCTTCATTGCAGGTGCTGTTGAATATGATTTTTGTCAGTTTCACGGAATATTTATAACCAATCTCAAAATATCAATACGTTGTACCAAAAACTACCCAGAAGTGGGTAGAAAAATACCACATTTAGGGTAGATGGAAAACGACGTATTTATGATGATCATGCTGTATATTACCGGCATGTTTAACCATTAAATATTTTCAGTTATGGCATTGAAATATTCAGTAGTCGCGAAAAAGAACCCAAGCGACAAAGATGCTCCATTCAAGTATTATCCACAGCCAATTAGCAGTGGAGAGTCGGGTTTTAAAAGTCTGGCCAAGAAAATTCAAAAGAACACTGGTCAGAACTATGCAGACGTCATCGGTGTACTGGCGGCATTAGAAGATTTGCTACCGGAGGAGATCAAAGACGGCATGATTATCCGATTGGGAGATATTGGAAGTTTTTATCCCGGATACAAGACCACAGCCAGTGACACTCCTGAGGAAGTTTCTGCCCGAAACATCGAGCAGGTAAAGATCAAATTCAGACCAGACAAAGATTTCCTGGAGCAGGTCAATCTGGGTTTGGAATTTGAGAAAGTGGAAACGGCCAATTCTCGTGACGAAGATGAGGAAGTACCTGCCGAGACAGATTCTTGATTATTCCACATAATTACACACTAGAAAAAGCACGCCTGTAAATTGAAAAAGCAGGCGTGCTTTTTTAAAAAGGTGGCGTGCTTTTCGAAAAAGATGGCGTGCTTTTGGGGAGGTGGTGCAGAGGGGTGGAGTGTTATGATTTAATTCACTAATCATCTACTGAGAAAAACCTAATAATCTGCCAATAAGGATCACCAGAAAAAGTGTCGTCACGGTGCTCTCCAGGATAGCCAGCATTTTGATAGTTTCTGAGGTTTCCGTGATCAAAGGATCAAAACCCGAAAGCACATTCAGGCTATAAATCATTCCGTAGATATACACTTCCATTGGGTGCATCAGTGTGAGTCCCAGGGCATCCGGATATATGATCAGGATAATGGAATAGAATGAAGCGAATGTGGTTCCGATGATGAAATATACGCATACTGAGGCCCACAAGCGTTCGATGATGTGGTTACTTTCCAGAAATAAATTGAAGCTTAATCGATATACCACAATGATGAGTGCGGATGCCAGCAGCAGGGAGGAGCCAAGACCCAGATAAAAGGTGAGCGCTTCAGAAAATATGACGGATAGGACTCTTAAGATAATAGCAGACAAAAGTATGACCACAATGGTACGGGTCATGGTACGGCCATGATCCAGTGCAGCAATTACCCGAATGGCCAAAATCATCATGGCCAACATACTAGGGGCGAAAACAGGTATCAAATAGCTGATGTAATCTGCCCCAAAGGATTCTTTCAACATGCTGCGAACTACCGTAATCACCAGCATCAATACAAAAAAACCGATGGTTAAATCTCTATAAGCATTCTGAATGTTAGGTTGCTCTGGCTGAGCATAGCGGTTGTGATTTTCCATGGTGGAGAAGTTAACCAATTTTATATAGTTCTGTTTTCATACAGCTTTTCTATTGGCCTGTTCCGTTGTGTATTGGGGTTAATGTAGCTTTCTCGCGCGGGTAGATGTTCGTGGCGGGAATTATAGTTTAGGGAAGGACGGCCAGTCTTGGCCTTTTGGCATCAATCAAAAGCAATCACAATATTTCTTAGCAGTACGAGCACTCTTTAAGCTTTTTTGAGAGCGGGGTAGAGGGTGGGTAAAAGGTGAATGTGTGCGGTAATATTTGATGATATTTATGTCAATTGTAAATTGCTCACTTGTCAAATTTTTATGAGAATCCTGTTGTCATTGAGGTTGAAGGGTATGAGATATATTTTACTCGTTTTTCAGATTCAATTTTAAGTGATCACTTCAAAGAAGCTACTGATGATTTAGAATATGTTCTTGATGGATTTCATATATCTGAAAACCAAATCGTAGAAGGAGGTGGTGGACTAAGCTCAATAACTCAGAACCTAAGGGACAGGTTGTATGAAAAAGGATGGAATAAAATCAACATTAAAAGTGAGCAACGAGTTAGAGAAAGAGTGCTGTCTTCAGAAAGTCATGAAATTGATCATTACAAAGAATTTGAGAAAAGAAACATTGGGTTAGAAATTGAATGAAATAATAAAGATCCTTTTTTTGATAGAGATCTCGAAAATTTTAGAAAGTTGCACCAATTAGGCGAACTCACTATGGGTATAATAATATCCCGAGGGGAAACTCTTCAAAAGGAGTTACTAAATGTTTTTCACAGATTTTTAATCTCATTAAGACCTGAGAAAATTGAAGAAATATCAGAACATATAAGTCTCTCAGTAAAAGATCAAGTAATCATTAAAAGAATGCTTATTGATACAGATGTTAATACTTACATGGCTATAGCAAGGAAAATATACACTTCAAAATTTGGGAGTACTACGACACACATGGATAAGCTCCATTTAAGAATCAATAGAGGCGTTGGAAACCCATGTCCATTAATCATGATCGGAATAGGAAAAGATCGACTGACTTAGGTGTTTGATGAATTTTGGGTTGATAAATTTTGTCAAATTATTTTTTATCAACATATTTACCATCAAATGGAATCTTTAGGTACACACATTAGAAGACTGAGAGAAGAGGCCGAATGGCCGCAAAGAAAACTCGCATATGAATTTGACATTGATGTCTCAGTCTTGAGTAGAATTGAGAATGATAATAAGTTTCCAAAGAAGCGGGTTGATGAAATCATCAAAAAAGTGGCCGAGCTGTTCAACGAGTCAGAAGTTGAATTAAAAAAAATGCTGCTCAGTGATGAAATTTCTGAACTGCTTCTTTATGAGGAACAGTTCGAAGAAATTTTGAAGGTCTCTGAAGCAAAAGTTCAGTACGGTCGTCAAAAAAAATCTGTACAATCAAATCTCAATTTTAAATGAAAGCAATCGACCTCTATAGTGGAATCGGTGGATGGACTCTTGGCCTAAAAATGGCTGGAATTGAAGTTATTTCATCATATGAATGGTGGAAAGACGCAAACGACACACACAACAAAAATTTTGGGACAAATCACAAAGAAAAAGATATCCGTAAGTTGGATTTACAATCTGATCTGCCAGCTCCTGAGAACGTGGATTTTGTTGTTGGTAGCCCACCTTGCACACAATTTTCTTTTGCTAATCGTGGTGGAAATGGAGATTTGGCTGATGGATTAATCGACATTCACAAATTCTTAGAAGTGGTTGATTACCTAAAGCCTAAGTATTGGGCTATGGAGAATGTACCTAGAGTTGCAGGTATATTAAGATCAGAAATTCAAGAGAGTGGAGCTCTATCCAAATTTAAGCATCTGTTTGATGGAGAATATGGTACTATAGAAGTTTATGACTCAAGTGAATTTGGGGTTGCTCAAAACCGGAAAAGAATGATTGCTGGTAGGTTTCCAAGAAATCTATTTGAATCTTATCGGCAGACAACCCCTGAAAGACATCTAGGAGATATTATTGATTCTCTTAATGGTGATGACGTAGTAGATCCTAATTACGATCACTCAATATCTAACCTCACAGATCATATTTATGAATCATTACTAACAGATGAGGAAATGAGGATGAATCATGATGCTAAGGCTTATCATCCTGTGTACAATAAAATGTCATTTCCTGATAGATTAGATAGACCTTCGAGAACTGTTACGGCACTATGTACCAGAGTTTCAAGAGAGAGTATCATTGTTCCCGAAGGTAGAGGTTTCCGAAGATTAACAGTAAGAGAAAGAGGATGTATACAATCATTTCCAGCCGATTATCAATTCTATAGCAATTCATATGGTGGAAAATTAAAGATGATTGGAAATGCTGTTCCACCTATGCTTACATACTATTTAGCGAAGAGTATGCTCGAAACACCACTGGAAGATATTAAGCCTCCTAAGAGTGAAAAACGGATTGTGGATAATTTCAATAATCTCCCAAAGTTCTTCGAGCCAGACTTACAGGGGAGTAAATTTTCTTGGAGTCGCTCTTTCTGGTTAGCGATACCAGGATTAAGATTTGGTAGTGGAGTGAGATTCGAACTACGGAATGTGAGTAATAAGGAGATTGAAAAAACCTTTTGGTGGATCAATTTTCATTATGGAAACTCAAAAAAAATTAAGCAGCTTTCGCTTGAGAAAGAGAGATTTAGTGTGGTGTGGGAATCCCTAATTCTATTGGATGTTGACCTTGAAGGTAAAATAAGTGACTACATCAAATTTGTTGAGACAATCGATGTTGATGGGCTTCAACAAAATTGGACTAACAAAGATCGTAGTAAGAATAGTCCAATATGGTTAGTAGATAGTATAGGGGAGTTTGCAGATGATTTAATCAATACGCTAAAAGGGACTTACTCGGATAAACACGAGAAACTAGCAGAACTTACTCAGATAATTCTTAGAAATGGTAACGGAGAGCTTGATAATAAGAAGTTGGTCGATTTTCCAGAAGTTGTACTAACAGGGATAATGATAGGTTCAATTTTTAATGTTCTAATGACAGGAGAGCAAATTGATTTAAGTACTGTCGAAGCTTAAGTATATGAAAATAGGAGCGATTTATTCCCATTTAAATGGATTTGAATGGATTCAATATCATCAAAAAGGGCTGTGGGATGAGATCATCGCAGTTATAAATTCAATTGATGCTGAAGAATTTAGAACCAAGGTTAGTAAGGAGAAGACAATGAAGGGCAAAAAGCTTTTCAGTCCCATTGACCTAAACAAGAAATTTGAAAAAGAACTTGATGTATTAGGTTGGTCTGAAAGTCGAACATCATACTGGGTTACTGACGATTACGATCTAATCACAAAGACACTTCATCTACCTGCCGAAGATCAAAAAACTTTGATTGAGAAAGAGGGAAAAACAGCTATTAGATCATATAATCAAACTGATTTTATGAAAAACAGAATAGCGATTGAAGTGCAATTTGGTAAGTATAGCTTCATAGCATACGATCTTTTCGTGAAACATCTTGCATTTTATGTTGGTAATTCAATTGAGGTTGGGATCGAAATCCTTCCAATGAAATCAATGCAATCCGAAATGTCATCAGGACCTGGGTATTACGAAGGAGCCATTTATGATCTTGCTAGACAAGGTCGTGGTGTTCCAGCAGTTCCACTAGTGTTAATTGGTATTGAACCTTAATATTATGTTAAGTAGAATCCAATCTACGACCAGACGGTGGGCAAGGACTAGCCGTCCGCACTGAATACCGATGATGTGGTAAGTGTGTGTTGGGAGTGATTCTTTTACTCATACGCACAGGGCATGCCGCACAGACCCCTCGTGAATCTCACTGCGTTCGATTTGTCCTAGATTTTATTTCTGTGCGGTCGCCAAAATTACGTGTTGGCCTTGTGGGATAGCTGGATTGATTTTGGCTTGATTTCTTTGTTTACTTTCTTCATCTAAGGAAGAAAGTAAAAGCCTAGCGGCTTGAGTGGGATTGAACGTTCAGAAATGATCTGGTAGATCATTTTAGTGAGAGGCCAGCTTGAAGCGCAGGACGAACACAGACTAGGCGTCCCCGATAAAAGACAAATGACCTGTGACTAGCCGTCCGCGAGCTAGTCTGATTCTGCTAGGAACTTTAAAGAGATTCACTAGCCGTTCGCCCGGAAATCCGCTGCGCTACTTCCGGAATGACGTACTGGTGGTGAGCTGTGCCAACCTAGCCGGTCGCAAACAGAGCGTTGGCTGGCAAGGCTGCGTACCCCGGTGTTCACAGGCAAAGTCCCGAGCCGCGTAGGCTAATCGCTGAGAAATGCGAAGCATTCGTCAGGCTCCATTGAAATTAATTTCTAACGCCTGACAATCGCGTATTTGAAAACGAATTGAACAATTACTTAAATAATGAAATTTTGAACGATAAGCTTTGCTTGAGATTCTCTTGCATAGGGCTTATCACTGAGCCTTAGCTCACAAGCGCGTGGGAAATATATAAGCATGGGCGCACGGCTAGTGATTCGTGTGAGGGACTGGCCGTCCGCAATCTGGATTTGTTTTAACGCACCCGGCTAGGTATAAAATCAGTTATCATACTGACCTCCGATAACTGATTTTATATTAATCAGCAAGCTGATCGCAAATCCATAGCAATATTACCCGATGGAATAAATTCAAATCATTATATTTCAATTATGTACTATTAAATCCAGACGGCCATTGAAGTTGATTTATTATGAATGTTGTATTGAACAATGGGACGCTATCAAAAGAGAAAAGTATTTCAAAACTCATTATGGCCGTATGTTTCTCAAAAAGAGATTAACAACTTGGTTTAAGTCTATCAACTGATTCACCGTATTCCATACGGTTGTTATATAATTTATATTATGTTAAGTATCAATCTAAAGTACCTACCTATCGCTGAATCTTTGAAATCTATAACTCCCTGATTACGAATGATTCAAACCACACTAACTACAGTCACTATTCAGTTCAACAAAATATGAAACCGAGTAAGCAGTCATACAAAAATGAAGTGATTGATCAGTGGCCTATTGCCTGGAAATTTTCAGTATTGATCATTGATGTTCTTTGAGGCAGGATACAAACTCAGTGATCATCATCAATGTATATGTACCACCTACGATACTTGTAGATTTATCAGACTATTGAAAATCCTATTTGAGCAAGGCTGATTGATTTGACTTGTCTTAGTGTGACTGATTACCGAAGATTAATAAAAAAGATCATCGAAAAGTTTCTCACGAATGGCATATTTCACCAAACCGGCTATGTTTTTAGATCCGGTCTTTTCCATGATGTTGTGCTTGTGAGCTTCCACAGTGCGCTGGCTGATGAACAGTTCATCGGCAATTTCCTGATTCGTTTTTTCTTTGAAGATCAGCTCCAAAATCTGGAGTTCTCGTTTGGTCAGTTCAGCTCGCTTATGTGGTACTTTTTTGTCCATCAGGCTCGTGATGATCGTCTCGGTGACGGCCTTGGAATAATACGTTTCCCCATTCATCACTTTGTCTATGGCCAGCATCAGCTCTGAGCTGTCACCTTCTTTCAGCACATACGCATTGGCACCAGCCTTGATCATTTTTTTGATAGACACAGAATCATCCATCATCGATAGCGCTACGATTTTGACATCCTGATTTTCTTCTTTGATTTTCTCTACCAATTGGATGCCGTCCATTTTTGGCATGTTGATGTCTGTCAGGATCAAATCGATTGATTCAGATTTAAAAAGATTGAGTGCCTCTATCCCATTATTGGCCTGTATGATTTCTGCTTCCAGTTCCTCTTCCAGAAATTTGCTGAGCACATTTCTGATAATCTTGTGGTCGTCTGCTAAGAGGATTTTCATTGCTTATGTAACTTAAATAACTAAGGTTGATATTAATGATGGATAATCAAAGCGTCCAACTTTAATTTTTAATCAGTGTAGTCAAGATTAAGTAAAATACTTAAAATAACCTATTCCAGATTTAGGTAAATCTCTCATAAAACAGACTCCCAAATCGGATTAATTTGTATAAAACCAGTTAGCCTAAATTCCATGGTCCAAAGGTATTTTCATTATGACTCCAATCATTGGATATTTGAGATTGCGCATCACACTAGATGCTAATAAATTTCCAGAATCAATTCTTATACAGGAATACAATCAGCATTTTCAGGATTTTTTTCATATTGGTAATGCTCTAAAGCAGGAACTTTTTGAATCATTACCAGAGGTTTTTGCGGATGATTCTGAAAGATGGGCCAATTTGTTTTTGCAGTGTGCTTATCACGGGCATAGCAAAGAAGAAATCATTAAAAGTGCTAATGGCATCTATCAGGCCATGATGTTTGCTCCGCTTCAGGGAGAAGTGATCGTGCAGTTTCAAGAATTATCCAAAAAGCAAACCGATGAGTCTTTATTCAAAGACATTTTGATTCAGATGTCTGATGCGGTTTTTGTGACGGATTTTAATGGCAATTTCAAGAAGATTTGTCCGAATGTGGAGTTTTTGTTTGGGTTTACGGAGCGTGAAGTCCATGAGCTGGAAAATATCTCCAACCTTTTGGGTACAGAATACCGAGAACATCTATTCCTGGAGCAGGACGGCACAGATGAATTGATTAAAAACTTCAATCAGACGGTTATTGACAAAAATGGAAATGTCCATTACTTGCTTACCGACGTAAAGCGGGTTTATTTACCAGAGCCCTCCCTCCTGTTTGTTTGTCGTGATTTCACAGACCAGCAGCATGAAATCAATGATAATAAAAAGAATTCTACATACCTCAAAACCATCATCAATACCATTCCAGATATGGTATGGTTGAAGGATACGGAAGGAAAATATTTGTTGTGTAATCATGAGTTTGAATTGTTTTTTGGGGCCAAAGAGCACGAGATCATCGGCAAAAAAGACTCGGATTTTGTGGATCATGATCAGGCCGACCATTTTAGAAAGCACGATCTCAAGGTTATGAATTCGAAATCTTCCCTGATCATTGAGGAAGAAGTGACGTACCATTCCGATCGTCAGAGAAGAATGTTGGAAACCACAAAAACACCTGTATATGGGCAGGAAGGACATGTTACTGGTGTGCTGGGCGTGGCGAGAGACATCACTCAGCGCAATAAAATAAGACAACAGCTATCCAGATCTTCAGAAAAACTCAATACACTGATCAACACCGTTCATGGTGTGATCTGGGAATTTGACCTGGAAACCAGATCGGCCACATTCATATCCAAAAAAATCGTGGATATACTCGGCTTTCAGATGGATTACTGGCAGGAAAATTCACTTTTCGGGAGAGATCAAGTGGCTACAGATCAGGTGGATCATATATTCGAAAATATCATGGTCAAGATGTCCAGCTGGGAGCCTTTTAGTTTTGAATTACCATTTTACCATCAGCAGGGACATATAGTTTGGATTCGTACTTACGTCAATTTCGTGGGAGAAAAACAAATGCCTGGCAGTATGATCATCGGGCTTAGTGTAGATATCACTGAGCAAAAAAACAATATCAACCGGATTATTGCCTCTGAAAGAAAGTTCCAAAACTTGTTTAATGCTACTTCTGATGAGATTTATTTTGTTGATACAAAAGGGGAAATAGTAGAATGCAATCATGGAGCCCTACAAAAAATGGGTTACACGGCAGAAGAATTGCAGGGTCAGTTTATCGGGGTTTTAGATCATCAATTACAATCTGACAGCAACAGGTTTCAACAGATGGTCGAATCGTTCAAGCCTGGAAGTTCCAATATTTTTGAATCGATACACACCACCAAAAGTGGTGAAGACATCCCGGTGGAGGTAAATGTGACGGTAGTCTCTGAAGGCGAGGAAAGTATGTCTATTGCGATAGCCCGAGATATCAGCGACCGAAAAAGATCTGAGCAGAAATTCCAAACACTGTACAATTCCATCAGCGACCAGATTCATTATTCAGATGCAAATGGCAATTTGCTGGACATCAATGACTCCACCTGTCGGCAGCTAGGTTACACTCGTGAAGAATTGGTGGGACAGTTTCTGGGAAAAATCGATAAGAATTTTAAATCTCCGGAACAGATTAGAGAATTGGTCAAATTGATTGAAGAGGATCGGCCATTCATCATTGAATCAGAACAGGTAACCAAAGATGGCCGCACTATTCCTGTAGAAGTGAGTATCACACTGTCTAAGCATGAAGATGAGGATCGATTCATAGCGGTTTGCAGGGATATTTCTGAGCGGATCCAATCTGAAGAAAAAGTCAGGACGTTGTTTAACGCCATCAGTGATGAAATCCACTATGCTGACGAGTGTGGTTGTTTTATAGATGTAAATGATGCTTCCTGTGAAAAACTGGGATATTCCAAAAAAGAGTTGGTGGGGTCTTTTCTGGGGAAAATAGATCCGAATTTCCAATCCATGGCACAAGTATCTGAACTCACCCAGTCTTTTGAACTCGACAAGCCATACCTGCTGGAATCAGAACACCGAACCAAGGATGGCAGGACCTTCCCAGTGGAAGTCAATGTGGTGATGAGTTTAGTAGGTGGTAAAAAGAGGTTTATTGCAGTCTGTAGGGATATCAGCGAACGTAAAAAGGACGAAGCTACCAGGCGGGCAATCATTGACCAATCCCCTATCGGCATTGCCCTGATAGATGAAAATCGCGTACCATATATGGTCAACGATTCGCTCTGCAAAATTCTGGAATATAAGGAAAATGAGTTGGTCGGTCTATCCTCTGATCATCTGATGCACGAAGAAGATTTACACAAAGATAATGATCAACTAGGCTTACTCGTGCAAAATCACATTTCCAGCTATATCATTGTAAAACGGTTCATCACCAAAACGGGCAAAATTGTGCCGATGAGAGCCACTGTAACTAAGATTCAGGACCAGACATCCGAAACAGGTTTTAGGGTGTTGGTAATGCTCGAAGACCTCACAGATATCAAGAAATCCAAAGAACTGCTAGAGGAGCAGCAAGCTCTGCTCAAAGAACAAAACGAATTCCTCAAAATGGCTCAAACTACCGCCAAGTTGGGACATTGGACTTTGAATCTTATTCATAATGAAATCAACGTCTCTGAAGAGGTTTTCAGGATTATGGGTGTAGAACCTGATTCGTTGATTAGTGATATCAGCACCTTCAATGCATTCGTGCACCCGGATGACCTGGAAATGGTCAGTTCGCAATTTGAAGAAAGTCTTACACAGTTGAAGTCTTTCCAGCTAGTTCACAGAATATTGACTAAATCTGGCGAACTGAAATATGTGGAAGAAAAAGCTGATTTCAAATTAGATCATACGGGAAAACCAGTTTTGGCCATTGGTACCATTCAGGATATTACGCAAAGTCAGCTATATCAGGAGGAGTTGAAATTGAAAGATAGCAATCTGAATAAATTCTTTGAGAATGTTCATGTTGGAATTTCTAAGAAATCCATCGATAAGAAGTTTTTAGAAGTTAATCCTGAGTTTGAGCGATTTACCGGATACACCAATAAAGAATTACTGGAAATGACCTCACTGGATATCACTCCCATTGAGTATCTCGAAGACGAAGCATACTGGACAGAGATCCTGGAGAAAACCGGTAAAATGGGACCATACCAAAAGCACTATCGCACGAAAAGCGGAGATTTGGTGCCGGTATTATTGTATGGAGTGAAAACCAAGGATGCAAATAAACACGAATACTATTGGTCTGTAGTGCAGGATATCAGCGAGAGTGAACAGTATAAAGCACTGCTGCAGCAAGACAATTTTAAGTTGAAGACTGCTCTAAACACTGGTAAGTTGTTTGCTTTCGAAATCAATCTCAAAACACATGAAGTAGCTACAATTAGAGACCACAATGAGATGAGCACCACTTCGGAAGGTTATTCATTGCTTGGTCTTTCCTCAATAGATGATTTTTTACAGAGAATTGCCACTCAACACAGGAAATATTGCCAAAAAGGATATGATCAGGTGCGAAAAAATGAATCCGAAAGTTTTGAGTGTGAGATGCAAGTTCTGGATGAATCTGTCTACAGATGGTACAGTGGTAAAATGATAGTGATAGAGAAAGATGAAAATGGAGATCCATCTATTGCATTTATGACCTTGCGAGATATCGAAAAGGAGAAAAATGAAAAAACCAGACAGATCATTGGTCAGGAACAAGAGAGATTGAAAATCTCGCGTGATATCCATGATTCAATTGGACAGATGCTGGTGGGTACCAGGATGATGCTGAAGACTACAGGTCTCAACACGCCTGAGCTCCAGGAGATTGACGAGCTGATGAATGACATGATCAAAGAGAGCCGGTTGATCATCAATAATTTTGGAATAAGTGTTGCACAAAGCAAAGACCTGAAATCAACTTTTATCAGTTTGGCTGAAAAAATGGGTAGAATTTATCATGGAGAAATCATTATCAATTGGGCAGGAAAGGTAGAAATAGATGACATTACCCGGGCGACAAATATTTTCCGAATTTATCAGGAAGCGTTATCCAATGCCATCAAATATGCGAATACCCAAATCATCAGGGTGAATGTGAGAAACTATGAGTTTTTCTTCATGGATATCATTGACTATGGAGATGGGTATGAAATATCGAAGAACAATGAAGGCTTTGGAACAGAAAACATGCATGTGCGTGCTAAAAATCTAAACAGCAAGTTGCACATTGAGTCTGAAGAAGGAAAAGGAACGGTGGTAAGTTTGAGACCAGTTTATTGAGGCATCAACTCTTCGATGGTCTGCATCAATACCTTGATATCTCCATCCTTTACCACGTAAGTATCCACTCCGGCTTTTTTCATTAAGCCGCGATGGATTTCATCTTCGAAGATGGTAAAGGCGATGATTTTCACTTCCTGATCAATGGAACGAATTCTCTCTACCATTTCGTACCCTTCTAATATTGGCATGTGACAGTCTGTTATAATCAGGTCAAACTTGGATTGCTTAAAAGTCTTCAAGCCTTTTTCTCCATTCTGAGCTACCACCACTTCTGCGTTGAAGTGGTTCTTCACATATTTGGAAACCATGTACGTAATCAACCGATTGTCATCGACTATCAATACCTTCATTCAATTTTTGCTTTTGGCAGATTCGCAAATGTAGGATCATTTGGAATTTTAGATTCGCTTTATAGAAGATTTTCCAGATTAATAATTGAAGTATTATTTAATTCACTACAACGCGCCTAATGACCATCTCATCCTTTAATTGGATGATAACCAGGTAGAGTCCGGTATTTAACTGCGATGATTGAAGCTCCAAATGATGGTTACTAACCATTCTCTGTGGAATACTCATTGTTTTGCCCTGTTGATCAATGATTACCACTCTTTGGATTTCCTTTTTAGAAGCTATGTGAAGAACGTCATTTGTGGGTACAGGATATACCTGTAAAAACTGGTGATTATCTACGGCAAGAGGTGCCAGCATATCAAAAAGGCTGGTCGCTTTCCAGTTTTCCGGAAGATCATTTTCATATTCATCATCAATCAACTCAAGAAAACTCCCGGCTCCATCGGCACCTTCGGGCCATGGAGATTCATCTGTGAAAGTCACTTCATCCACCAGATTACCCCAGGGATTCAGAAGTTTGATAGATTGTCCTGAATTGGAGATTTTTCTGGAAAACTCATCAAAGGCATTCAAGCCAAAAACCTGATGAAAAGCGTTCTGATCATTGGCAATGGTAAGAGAACCTTTAGCTTCAATCTCTGTTTGAATAGGGAATACATACCCTATTCCTAAGCCACCGAGGTAGAATCCAGTCAAATCTATTTCATTGTTCTCGAGGTTAGTCACAGTAATAAATTCCAATTCATCGTCATCATAACCATTGATTTCTGGAGAGTGGTAATTGATCTGAGTGATTTGAACATTGGGTATCTCCTCTCCTTCACAGGTTTGCGCATTTGGCAGCCGATCATCTATCCAGCTCACTCTTCGGCTAAGCCAAGTTTTCATGTCAGAGATTTGATTGTCGTAGGTAGTGAACCTGGGCCACCTGTTTTGGTCTCTCTCTGCTCCTTCACTTATTATCGCCGCAATGCTGTCCAGCCGGGCATGGAGTTTTTCAATTGAGAATGGTTGACCAGATGCTCGCAGTTGGTTCCATCGCTTGCGCATATAGCAGCGAAAAACGCCATCATTGTAAAGATCCTGCCAAAATTTGGGTCCGATGTTTTCATATTCAAACTGCCATATATTAGTGACGCTTCTATTAAACCCCCATTCAAACAGGTCGTTTCCATAAGTGAGGTTTAAATCCCAGATCGGCCCGGCACGTAACTTACCCTGTCGGTCTTTATGAAAATAGGTGCTGAATTGATAAGCGTCCACATTAGCAGCTAATTCATTTAAAAGCATGAAATCAATAAATGTGGGAACGTCTATGAGTGAAGGATAACCCACGCCAGGATCTCTATCATTGGCGTCTGTCTCATAGCCTACTTTTCTAAAGTGATTTTCAATATACGCACGCTGCTGGTCAGAAATTTCATCCGGTTTAGGATCTTCTAATACAAAGGCCGTTTCCCAGCCATTGTGATTGGGCATAGTCCAGGCCGCATAGTCCTGCCCTTCCGTTTTATCTGCCTTGATTACATATCCTCCAGTAACAGCATCACTAGAGTTATCATCCACATCAAGTTTCTTCAGATTGATTCTACCATCGTCTATTTTGAGCTTTTCTTGCAGGACATAAAGTCCTATATAATCCCCATTCAGTACAACTTCACAATATCTGCCACGTGCTGCGTATTGGCCGATTGATCGTGATAAATCATAACTAAAAAAGTCTCTGACGTAACTAGAATCAAACCCCAGACCATTCAAAATCCAATCATTTTCTTCCGGCATACCCAAAAGACTCACATTTACTTTGCCTTCATCATCATAGGTAGTCAGGGAATATTGCTTTTTTTCTAATGTGCTGGTAGAGGCTCCGCGCACTTCAATGGCAATCGGACCATCGAAATTCAACTTCTCAGAATTGCTGGCATCAGACAAATACTGACGCTCATTTTCAGGATCAAAAATCACTTGCATTGATCCTGAGATCTTTGGTTCATTGGGTATTTCCTGTCCATTGTCAGTTTCAATGATCACAATTGGCAAATTCGACGACTCAAAATTGATAGGTTCAGCTGGAGGAATGAACCAATCTGGAACCGCCCTGTAAAGCGATTCATTGGTATTTACACCAACAGATAACGTAGGAATGGATGTCATGTCAGAGGAATTGCTGGCACGATTATGAATTTCTACAGCCAGCAGGTTATTCCCAGCTTGCAATAGACTCTGATTAATTTCGAATCGTTCCGGCAACAAACCTCGATATAAATTCGCTTCATGATCCTGATCACTTGTCTGATCGAATGCTGGAGGATTGCCCGAAACCAATGATCTGGCGATTTCCTGTCCGTTCAGATAGGCAATGAAACTATCGTCATAATCCATGTCCAAAAGCACATGTTCGATTGTCGATAAATCAGAAATGGTGAAAACCGTACGCATATAAAGCGAGATTGTGGGGCTAATCTCTGTTTGATCATCTCCATCCCCATAGCCGATCCCAGATGCACCAATAACCCAACTCTGATCATCAAAT
Organism: Bacteroidia bacterium; assembly: GCA_030425425.1. Taxonomy (GTDB): domain Bacteria; phylum Bacteroidota; class Bacteroidia; order Cytophagales; family Cyclobacteriaceae; genus Marinoscillum. Next base: position 184,024 of record JAUIAO010000001.1, read on the forward strand.
GCTAAATCTGTCCAACTCGATTCAGGCTGCGAAGTAGGAACCAGATAAGTCCATTGATCTCCGGGTAGTACTACACTTTCATAATGATCAATTTCTGCCTTTGCATGGAATACAAGCAGCAGTGAGTAAATAAATACAAAGTACTTCATTGATGGGTGTTGTGGGGTTGATTTCAATCTTGCAATATAGTGTGTAAGGTCTATGCCACATACTTTATGACTACATCAATACTACGTCATACAAGCCAAATCAGAAATGTTTTACTCAGATAAGGGATTGCTGAATGTGGATTTTTTGAAAATTACTGCCGTTACCAATCCCAACAGACTAAATCCAGCCAACACTCCAAAGAGTAATTGATGACCTGGCGCACCGGGGTTATTGTCGAGGATAACACCCATCAATGGTCCCATGAAAATATCTGGTGTGTAGCCTATGACTGACACCACACCTGCGGCACTTCCGGTAATCAATACAGGTAATCGCGCTTCCTGAAACAATGCATAATATACTCCTCGCAACCCATAAATGGCGGCACTGGTACTTGCAATAGTCAACACAATGATCAACCACCAGTCTGCAGAAAGCACACCTGAGCTCACCGTAACACTGCCCAGAATAATAATGCCAAAGCACCATGCGATGATTTTTGAATGCAGCATGCGATCTCCCAAATAGCCAGCTGCAATAGCAGCGATAGGACGCATCCAAAATGTAATGGTGGCCATGTGCGCTGCATCAACATCATTGTAGCCAAAAGTATCTTTGGCAAAAAGTGAAAAATCATCAGTGACTTTGTAGCCCACATACGCACAAAGCACAATCAATGCCTGCAACCAGACAGATCGGCGTTTGAGAGCATCTAAAATACCTTTAATACTCAAGCGGTTCATATTGTCCTTTTCGAACCTTTCATCCTTGAGAAAAACCCAAATCAATATGGATCCAAAAGCAGTGATGAAAGTGAAAATTCCTATGATTACCTGTACAGCATACTTCAATTGATCATAAGAAGCCAGCTCCGCCGAAACAGGCAGAAAAGCATCAAGAAGAAACACAGAAGAAGAAGCTATTATGGCTGCAATAAGACCTCTTCCTGCATCCACAGCGCCATAAGATTTGCCTTGAGCATATTTTCCACCATACTCGCGCTGTGCTTTAATATATGCAGGCCAAAAAAGTAGGATGGTCGTCATTCCCCAAAAGCCATATAATACAGGTAGTAGCTCCATAGATGGAATACTGATCAAGACCAATCCCCCAAGCGAAGTGAAGATCATGGCAACAGGTAGCAATTGTCTAGGAGAAAAACGATCTGCTATAGGTCCTCCGAAGAAATAAGAAATCATGGCCACTATTCCATAAACTGAAAATGCCGAGCCTAGCTGAAAATTATTGATCTGGAAAACGGTAAGAAAAGTAGGGCGAAAGATCCTGAAAACCACAAAAGGTAATAGGAAGGTAAACTCTCCTATCAGCATGAGTGTAATGAGTGCCCAGACGCTTTTGACTTTCATAGGTTGTGCAACTTACCTCCTTTTTAGCTTACTGTCAATTAATATATCCGCATGCAAACAGGGTTGGGATTTGTGACGAAGAATTCTAAGTTTGCCAGCTTAATTCTTAAAGCTGTGTCGAAAACCTTTTGGTTCATTACTGTTGGATTACTTATTACACTTGCTGGCTTGTGGTTATTTCAGAACTATTTCTATTCTGTAAAGGAAACGACCCCAATTACTATAGATGCCCCTCATATTTATGAATTAGAATCGGTGATTGTTCCTGCCGCATCTGCTGATCAGGTCTGGACCAAGTCTTTTAAAGTAAAATACGGGGATTCCTTTCACAAAATCATGTCTCGTCTTAATCTCTCTGTAGACAAAATCAGAAAGCTCAATAATGAAATTTTGAATGTCTATGATCTGGACGATTTTGTTTACGGGTTGGATTACAAGGTTAATTACAACCATGATTTCACCCCACAATCAATGGTATTTGAAATAGACCCTCTGCATCACCTTCAGGTCAATTTCATCACCGAGCATGCGCTGATCATTGAAAAGGAAACTATCCGAGAAGATTTGATGATTATAAGTCCCATCATGTCCTCCCTGGTCAATACTGTGACCATACATGGTGCTCCAGAAAAGCTTGCCGATCTGATACTAAGTGCTCTGGCGTGGAAAGTTGATTTTAGAAATTTGTTGAAAGCGGATAGTTTGAAAGTGATATATGAAGCTTTAATATATGACTCACAAGTAGTTGAAATAGAGAAAGTTAAATCTATTCACTTTAAGCACAATGAGCGGTGGTTTTACGCTTATGGGTATGATATTGGCAATGGGTGGGAGTATTTCAATGAATCAGGAAAAAACCTCAGTCATGCACCTCTTGTCTTTGACCGGATCACTTCATTGTATGCCCAGAAGAGGTTTCATCCGGTAAGAAGAAGGTGGAAAGCTCATTACGGTATGGACTTTGAAGCAGAAGAAGGAACTCCTGTTGAATCAATTTTGGATGGAGTGATTACCCGGGTCAGGTATGATCGTGCCAATGGAAACAACGTGAAAATCAGACATTCTAAAACACTAACCACTCAGTATCTTCATTTTTCAAAAATAGCAATAAGTCTGGCGGTTGGTGATAGTGTGAAGCGCGGTGATGTGATCGGCTATGTTGGTTCTACAGGGTGGTCCAGTGGACCACATTTGTGTTTGCGTGTTTGGCACAATGGTTACCAAAAAGATCCGCTGCAATTTGATTTTCCAAGACGCGACGATGTGCCGGAGGAATTAAAAGAAGCTTTCCAAAAGCAAGTCATCGACTATGATTCCTTGCTGAAATAGATCTTAAAAAGAAAACCCAAAACTGACTGAGTTTTGGGTTTCACAAAAGTTTTGATCTAACAGGTCTTTTATCCGGAAGATGTAATAGAAAATCAATTAGAACCCTTATTCCGGGTTTAGTGATGATACTTCTCTCCTGCCAACACTTCAAATGGTAAGTAGTTTTGCTTCGGTGGGAAACGACAAGTAGTCACATCTGAGTAAGAACAAGGAGGGTTATAAGAAACATTGAAATCTACCATCACTTCTTTTTCACCATCTTTTGGTAATTCGAAATACAAGTATCTTCCAGAACCATATGTTTCTACTCCTGTGGTTTCATCTCCGAACATCAGAAATCCACCTCCTTCTGAGAGTAATTCGTATTTTTCGCCCTGGTATTCGAATGTTACCTTACCCGTAAAACTTACCCGATCCTGTACGCCCATAGAAGTTGGTACAGTCACGACTATTGGTGTTTTGAGCGGTTCATATTCTGCTGTGAGAATGAAGTCAGGATTCAAATCATACCATTCGTAACCTGGAAATGCTGCTACTCTTGGGTTTTCCAAATCCCAGACACGGATAAATCGTTTGTCCTGAAAGGCTTTGACTATGAACTCAATTCTTCCACTATGGAGTTTCTCAGAATTGTCATACTGATCAAATTCCAGGGCCTTTGATTGGATCGTATCTCCGTCAGAAGTTGTAACAATGGTGCCTTCAGCCGCAGTGAATATTGTTGAATCCGGAGTGCTAAACAGTGTACCTATAGTGCCAGGAACTTCTGGGATTTCTAGTAACAGATCGCTGGATTGGTCACTGCCAATACTGTAGATTTCAAAAGGAGAAATAGGAAATAGAGCGACTAGTTGCAAATAGTGTGCTCTCCCTGCACCTTCTCTGTACGCGATAATGCTGTCATAATCAGCCAGATATGCTTCGGTAAGTTTGGAAGTGGTTTCTGAAGTGTTGGTGCAACTCACCATATTCAAAACCAAAATAGCTAATAAAACACGTATTATATTTTTCATTCTGTGAATCTAAACTTTCTTCGAAGAAGATGGTAATGTTGCTGTAATAGATCGTTTAAATGTCATGCTAAATACTATTCTTTATCTATTATTGATTTCAAATTTCTTCAACCAAATTTTGGTAGAGCCGAAGGTTGATGTGGCCCTTCAAGTCACCAATATCAGGAACAATGAAGGCATACTGAAGGTGGCCATTTTCTATGATGATGAATCTTTTCAATCTGAGGAAACAGCAGAATACATCATATTGGACAAGTCAAATGCGGAAAATGGTGTATTAAATGCAACCATACAATTGCCAGTTGGAGAATGTGGGCTGTCTTCTCTGGATGATGAAAATGAGAATGACAAAATGGATTACAATTGGATGGGAATTCCACAGGAAGGTTATGGATTCTCTGATTTTGAGCACACGGGTTGGTCTAAGCCACATTATGAGGATTTCAAAATTGAAATTCATCCGGCTGGGAATCAAACCATCAAAATGAAAATGCGCTATTTGTAGAGTAATTGTATATCTGTATTGATTACCGTTCATCACATTATTTCAACGGACTGCAACTTTTGGTCGCTAAAAGCATCTACTAGTAAGTACACCAACTTTTGACCAAGATGCTCAAAAACTACTACCTCACGGCTATTCGAAATTTGCTCAAGCACAAGAGTTATTTTCTTCTCAATATGAGCGGCTTAGCGATTGGGATCGCAAGTTTTGTTTTCATTTCTCTGTACATCATTCATGAACTAAACTATGATCGCTTTCATCAGGGTGCAGATAATGTATATCGGGTTCATGTCCGTGGGCAAATGATGGGACAAACGCTGGATATGGCCGTCACTGCATCGCCGATGGCTCAGGCATTATTAAACGATTATCCAGAGGTAGAGCAAGTGACTCGTGTAAAGGAAAGTGGATCTTGGTTTATAGGAAATGGTGATCGTAAGTTCAATGAAGATGGAGTGTATTTTGCTGACTCTACATTCTTTGATGTTTTGGATTTCCCATTCATCTCAGGGGATCCGTCCAAAGCACTGGCAAAGCCCAGATCCATGGTGCTGACTGAAAGCTATGCAAAAAAGTACTTTGGTGATGAAGATCCATTGGGCAAGCGAATGTCAGTGGAACAAGACACAATATTCTATGAAATTACTGGTGTGATTAAAGACGTGCCGGACAATTCGCACATAAAATTTGATATACTTTGTTCCCACTCTACTTATAAGCGATGGGATAATCAGTTTTGGGTGAGTCACAATGACTACACTTATGTGAAATTGAAAGAAGCTTCAGATCCTGAGTTATTCGAATCCAAATTGACACAGGTCGTAGAAAAATATGTTGGCCCACAGATATCCAAGTTTCTGGGTACCACTATGGAGGAATGGGAAAGCGCTGGTAACTCTTTTGGGTATTACCTGATGCCTTTAGTAGACATACATCTTCATTCTGATGTGGATGATGAAATGGAAGCCAACAGCCATATTTCTTACATTTTCATCTACTCAATTATAGCTTTCATTTTACTGTTCATAGCTATCATCAACTTCATCAACCTGGCTACTGCTCAGTCAGCCGCACGGTCTAAGGAAGTTGGCGTGCGAAAAGTGATGGGGTCCACCCGCCAAAGTCTGATTTATCAATTCATTTTCGAATCTATTGTGGTAGCTATTTTCTCTACCATCATTGCGGCTATAGCGGTATTCATGCTCACTCCGAGTTTTGAGTCGTTAATTGATAAGCAACTTTCTGTCACCCTGGACAACACAGCATTGAGTATTCCGATATTGCTAGGTTTAGCTGTTGTTATTGGAGTTTTGGCAGGGTTTTATCCGGCATTTGTTTTGGCTGGATTCAGACCTACTGAGGTATTCAAAGGACGTGTGAAAGCCGGAGCAAAATCTGGTTGGTTGAGAAATCTTTTGGTGGTTACTCAGTTTACAGCTTCAATCATCATCATAGTGGGCACTATGGTGGTATACAATCAGATTGACTTTATGCTCAATAAAAACCTGGGTTTTGAAAAAGATCAGATATTGGTAGTTAGGCGTCCGGATGTCTTGAGAAAAAATCTGGAAACTTTCAAAAACGAGGCTGTTCAGATACCTGGCGTAGTTGCTGTAGCCAATGCGAGCTCTATCCCCGGGAAACAGCGATATAGCAACAATGCCAAAATGAGCGAGGATGAGCCGGATGCGCCTTATTTATTGCAAGAAAACTGGGTGAGCTTCGGGTATGCTGAGCTCATGGGGTTAGAACTGGTTGCAGGAAGGTTTTTTCAAAAGGATCACCCTTCAGATTCTTCTGCGGTGATCATCAATGAAACAGCAGCGAAAACACTCGGATGGGATGACCCGATTGGTAAGTCATTTATCAATAAAGATGAGGATGGAACTATTACACGTCACCCGGTCATTGGCGTGGTGAAGGATTATAACATCAAATCGCTGCATAGTCCTGTCGAACCTACTATGATCAACATCATGCGTGGAAACTGGGAAGGCTATATGGTGATCAAAATGAAGGATGTAAAGGATGTCAGAGGAACGATCAGTCAGCTTCAGGAAATGTGGTATAAGTATTCTTACAACAAGCCGTTCCAATATTTCTTTTTTGATGAAGACTATGCCAAACTATACAAATCAGAATCTACTACGGGTAATGTATTTATCGTATTTGCCGGGCTCAGCATTTTCATAGCATGTCTGGGATTAGTCGGACTTATCACTTTTACTACTTCAATAAGGAAGAAAGAGATTGGAATCCGAAAAGTAATGGGAGCTAAAACTTCAAACCTGGTGATGCTTTTGAGCAAGGAATTTGTCCGATTAATTGTGATTGCTACAATAATCGCCTGGCCTATTGCCTATTATGTAGCTACCTATTGGTTGCAAAACTTTGCGGATCGTCTACCAATCAGTCCATGGTTTTTTGTGATAGCTACCATGTTTGTAGTCTTTATGGGGAGCGTGGCGATTAGTTTTCAAACCATTAAAACCTCATTGGCTAACCCAACAGAATCACTCAGACAAGAGTAATAAACAGTTCTATTGGCCATATCCATATGGGTATGGCCTCACTTATAATTCAAAAACAAACTCGTAGAAGTGCTGTCCATCTTTGATAATGATTTGCATTTGACCTTTCAGGCCTTCTAACTCCCCTGTTCCTGAGTCAGGAACTACTTCCAGAATGAGTTTTTGTTTACCCTGATCCATTGTTCCATAGTGCATCAGTACGAAGCTTCCCTCCTTGCCTAATAATTGACCGGTTACCTGCTCTAGAGCCACATATCCGGCTGAGCCTTTTACAGTTGTGACAGCACTGATCATCTCTCCTTTACTACTTGCAGACAGGTCGCCATTAAAAGTCTTATCAATATTCAGTCTGCTCAGTTTGATATCATTGGCTGAATCATGATTAAAGTCCAGTGGTGATAGGTTTACTTCAAAGGTTCCAGTGATTTTTTGCATCGGTGATCGCATGGGTTTATTTCTTAATAATAGGTTTTAAGGTAGCAATATAACCATCCAATCGCTTCTCAAGCCGACGTTGATCTTTGTCTGTGTCCACATGGATTTTCTCGCCATTGTCCAGTTTCATGAACACTTTATAAGTCTTTTTCTTCACATTATGCTGCGTGCCAGTGTAAGAGCTGATAGTAGCACTTTCTGTAACCTGATTGATGTAGAATTTATCTACCCAACTGAAGGACTCAGGTTTTCCTAGTCTGAAACCCAGCAACCATGTTTGTACTGTGTAAGTCTTATTTTCTGCATCTATGATCAATCGATAATGAGTAAATATTAACATTGCTCCAACCAAAGCCAGAGCTAAAACAATCAATAAATTCAATATTGTAAAAGGCTTGGCCATGAAAAACATACCTCCACTGAAAATAAGAATGGCTCCAAATACTTTGAAATGTGGAGTGAAATAGGATTCTTGCTTGATATCTAAAGGCTTCATTGATCCAGGTTGAAAAAAAAGTTCAATTTAGTCAGTCCTAATATATTTTTTTAGCTCTTCTGTCGGAGTAATTGCCGTGCGGTTCCTAAGTTGATTCAGATCAGCAGTGATGGCTTTTTTAAACATGAGCATTCTTTGTTGCTCAATCGCTTCGAATTGTTCTTCATCAATCGGTGTTCTCTTTTGAATCAATATTTCCCAATGATTATCAGGGTAAAACTCTAATTCTGCTGTCATTTTCAATTCATTCAATGTCTTATCCCACAGAAACCTTTTTTCCTTCTTCATGACTTTAAAATTCCGGTCAATTGAGGCCGTCTCTTGAATGTTTACGTTGAGGTATTTTGGAAAACAACCTAACGTGGTTCTTTCAAATATTACCCTCGCTGATTTGAAATTGGTGGCATGCCCAAACCCCAGCATGCTGAATTCGGAGCTCACTTTGCCTTTTGTGAACTGCATTTGAACCTGGAGGATCGCATAATCCGAGAGTGCGACGTACATCGTACCTGTAAAAAGCCCCTTTTCCTTTGGCTCAAAGTCGATCTGATATACCAGCTCATCATTTAATACTTCCAGACTGGGAATGCCATATTGATAGCTTTTTGTTTCTCGCAAAAACTCCATATTCTTCCCGTCAATTGTGGTAAAGTGTTCCAATAGATTAGCGATGGAGTATTTAATATCATTGGCTGAAACCGGGTAAAGTGTAGAATCTTTTTCAAGGGATTTAAGTAAACTGTCTTCAGGTGATTCGAGTTTCATGCCTAATATGCCGGTCCTAAATTTGTAGTATTGATCGCCAGTCTTATTCGTCGTTTTCACATCGTCAAAAAACTCTTTCAACTTTCCTTTGACCATGTCTTCAAGATGGTTGACGCTTTGTTCTTGTAGGGAAATACCTTCTTGTAACTCTACTTTGTATTCCTTTTTGTAAGAATGCCACTTCAGAAACCCATCTTGATATTCAACAAACTCTTCTGGCATGTATTGAAGTAAATTATTGATCGTAGAGACATCAAGTCCCACAAAATCAGACGCTTCTACCTGAAGACTATTGGTTTTGGGAAAGGCAGAATTTTCAAATCGGTGATAAAATAATTCAAGCGTCTGATGGACTTCCGGGTGGTTCTTATCATAGTTTTCTTTCACTCTTTTTATGATCTCTAAGGCAGTAAGTTCACGATCTGTAATTTCTATCGCATTTAGATTGATCATACTTTCCTTCAATCTGATTACCTGATTATCACTCATCTCCGCTGGAGAAACGGAGAGTGTTTCATAGCCAACATGTGTGAATTTGATGGAATCTCCTGTATTCACCACAATTTGAAAATCACCCTCAGCATTGGCCACAGTACCACTGTATGATGGAACGACTATGACATTGCAAAATGGCAAAGCCACCCCGGTTTCAAAATCCTGAATATGACCTTGAATATGGATCTGGGCTACTGCTCCACATGTGAAAACCCAAAATTGAATAAAATATAATGTTTTGATCATAAGGTTAGTTTTCGGCATATGAAACTTTCATACTTTACCAGTTTCTAGTTTCATACAAATGGGACGAATTGCCTTTAAGATTATTGTTTCTATTCTCTGTTAATTTATAAATAATGGCTTGAATTAAGTAAGCAAAACTAATATTGCCATCCAACAGCTACAGCAAACTACAAAGTCATCATCAATACGCTGCCTTCTCATACTTACTATATAGTATCACTAATCCATAACAGAAGACTTTCCCAACTTCAAAAGCTGATCATTCTTTATCAATCATCGGATGAATATTACCATCCAACGATTATGGTCAATACACGGTGATAATTCGTTTTAGTATTGCTTTAAAAACAATAACATCATGCTTTTCAATATTATCGTCACCCTGTTCATTCTCACCAATTCCATTTTCGTCATCTTTTTAATTGGTAAGTTTTTACACTATAAAAAGCTGTCTGATTAAGCCTTTGGGAGTAAAATAAAAAAAGAGGTCCCATTTCCTGAGTTGGATATGAAGCTGAACTTTCCATTCATTAGTTCAGTATGTTTTTTGATTATAGAAAGCCCGTAGCTTATAGCTTCCATTGAGTTCTGTTTATCGCCCATCTTAGAACTTTTGTTTTCGAAAAATTCCAATGATTCTTTTGTGGCAATCCCAGGGCCCTCGTCTTTAATCGTAATCTGAATATAATCTTCTTGTGCTCTTGCCTGAATGCTTACTTCCGAATCTTTCCCGCCGAACACCATTCCATTATCGAGAAGACCATTTATAATTTGATTTAAGAAATCTTTGTCTGCTTTTACCGTCAGGTCAGGCTCTACGTCTATCGAAAGCTTTACTTCGCGTTTTTCTGCAAGAATGGTGAGTTGTTTTACCAATTCTTGAATTAATCGACTAAGGTCAAACTCTTCAATATTCAGATTTAGTTGTCCTTTTTCTATGGCTTCAGTATTCAGAATTCGAGTGATCATATTTGACATTTTTTCACAGCTCAAATCCAAATGCTCAAAAAGCTCAGTTCTTTTTTCTGCCGTGAGGTTTTCCAGATCTACTACCTCCAGGATGGATTTTATCTGGAATATTGGAGTTCGCAAATCATGTGCGAGTACCCGAATAAGTTCATTTTTCCTTTTGTCTAAATCCTGTAGTTGTTCATTTTGTCGTTCTATAATCTGCTGTTTTTCCTGTAAAGATTTCGTGGTTTTGACCTGTAGCATGTGCTCATTAGTAGAATAGATCAAAAAGAGAATAGCGGAAATAGCGACTATTATGAGCAAAGTAATGACCACATATCCAATTCTTTCATTCTCTGCAGCCTCTAGTAGTTGTCTGTATTGAATCTCCCTTTCTCTATTCGCAATTATTATTTCCTCGTATGGACCAATTTCTAATGATTGACTGATGGATTTGATGGCGTTAAAAGCAGCTTTACCATAATACTGTCTGATCAATGAATCCATATCATCTTGAAACTCCGCACCGTTGAAATAGTCATTAGTATAGGTCTTCCATTTGCTATTTTTTGTTTGTATCAAAGCAAGCCCATCAAGTTTTACCGTATGGAAAAACTGACGCCTTATCCCTTCTTTCTTATTCATAAACTTCAAAAGCAGGGTCAATGGCACATATCCAAAACCGAGAGAATCTTCTGAAATCGTTTCAACCATCTCAATGCCATTTTTTACATACTTATTGTTGAAGGTTATGCCGATGGAGTCTTCTAAACGCCTGATGGATTTTTCAAAAGTTGTTCCTTTTATGGTAATCGCATTTTTTTGGTTAGAAAAGTTGGCTTTGAAATCTTCTGAAGTTTGGGCTACCGGGATGTTCACGTTTGATACCAGTACCATAATATCTGGAAAATGAGGCCGTAGAAAATCCACACGTTTTTTCCTTTCATCAGTGATTGAAAAATTTGCCGCTCCGAAAGCTCCAATAGAATCATCCTCAACAGCTTTTAACACGCCCTCATATGATCCCGCCTTAATCCAATTAAAACCAATCTTATTGTCGTATTTTTTATTGATATATTTCTCAAAAGACTTGACTACATGATATTCGAATTTTTGTTGTTCTGAGGTAAGCACCCCAGACAATGGATACCAATATACATTGATTGTTTCTGCTTGAGATTCTGAAGTGACTTCAGCATTAGCAGCTGCCAGGCGCAGGAAAATCAAATAAAATATGGTTCCAAAGCAGATCCTCATTCATTGAATTTTTTAAGATCTATGTGAAAAACAGATCCGATTCCCATTTCAGATTCTAATGAAACCGTACCATCCATCAACTCCGTGTATTGCTTTACAATGGAGAGACCTAGTCCCACTGACCCCTCTCCTCCGGTTGGTTTGGCAGAGAGCTTTTGGAATTTCACAAATACGCTTTCTTTATCTTCATCAGTCATTCCCGGACCCTGATCCTTAATGGATACGCGAACTTGATCTTCTAAAGATTCCGTCATTATCCAGATCTGACTTTCCCGATTACTGAATTTGATGGCATTGCTCACCAGGTTTTCTACAATACTCAACAGATAGTGCTTGTCGGCTTTTACTTTTTGATCGGCCTTGAGCTGTGGTTTTAATTGGATAGACTTTTTTGTAGCAGCTCCCTCGTACTCACGAATCACACTTTCCACGATCATGTTTACGTTTACAGCTTCTAACTTCAGGTTTTGGCTTCCAGATTCAATCGCCTCTACGTCCAGAATCTTTCCAATCAGCTCACCCAAACGCTGCGAGCTCTCAATATTCAAGTCATTCAAATGCTGATATTCTTCTGGAATGGCATTTTTTGCTTTTAGTAGCTGTGAGATCCCAAGTATACGATTCAACGGGGAACGCAAATCATGAGCCAGCAAGTTGATGAGGTCATTTTTTTCCTTATTGAGTTTATATAGTTTATTGTTTTGTTCCTCAATGAGTTGCTGTTGTTTTTTTAACCTTTTGTTTGCGTGAGTTTTTATACGGTATTGTATGAATACGATCAAAAGCGAAAAGGTAATAACCGTAATGATGATGATGAGCCAGGTGTTCATTTCCATCCGTTCCTGCTCTTTTTTGGCTAGTCTGAGCATTTCGCGGTACTGAACTTCTTTCTCTTTGTTGGATATCACAATTTCCTGTAGAGGGCCCATTTCGGCAGACTGACCGATTCGATCTACTACATCCATAATGTCTGGCCCCAGATACTTGGTGATGATTCTTTCTTTATCAAATGCAAACTCCCTGCTATTGAAGTAGTCGTTTACGGGCTCATCCCAATCGCTTGATTTTGGATAAATAAAGGCTAGCCCATTTAATTTGAAAGGATAAAAAAACTGTCTGCGTAAATCTGGATGAGATTTGATGCCTATCAGGAAATTAGGTAAATCAATGTAGCCAAAATTATCAGCAGAGGATTCTATGGCATCTAAAACCTCTCCGGAATTCTTGACATATTTTTTCTGCACGTCCAGGTTGAATTTCACGATTAAACTATCCAAAAAATCATTAATGGTAGTTTGTTTCATTGTGATAGCTGTTTTGGACTGGAAAGTAGTGACAAAATCATTTTCACTCAACGCAACAGGAATGGCAGAATGGCTTACCAAAACTGCGATATCTGCTAAGTACGGAGGTGTGAAATTGAGCCATTCTTTACGAGCGTCAGTAATTGAAATTGACGAGGCTCCAAATGCTCCTGAAGAATCATTTTTTACGGTTGTCAATACCTCTGTGAATCCTTCAGTCTCCACCCATTCAATTTGAATTTCAACCTGATACTTCTCATTGATATAATCAATGAAAGCTTCCGCCAGGTCATGTTCAATACCATCCAGGACATCTCGTGAATCACTTATAGTTATATTATTGGGATACCTGTAAAATGTAACCTTACCTTGTTTGCTTTCCAGAATACTCTCCCATGAGTCAGCAGCTGTGATCGGTAGATAACTAACAATGCTTATAAAAAAGAATAGCAGGTTTTTCATGAAGTAGGAATAACTGAAGTGATGATCAGGATTAATTCTTCTTTTATGTTTACTCACTAAAATAGTAATCCTTTTGATAGAATATTTGTTTCACAATTATTTATTCTGTTGGCCTGATTTAAGTCATAGGAATTCAGCTGGTTAACTTCTATCTTTTATCTACATCAAACTTACTTTTCCGATGAAAAAGTCACCTAAATTTCATGTGCTGTTTTTGATTCTTCTTATTGTATTTACTCCTCTCGCATTTGTATTGATGCCTGTCGTTGCGACACTGATAGCTATTGCGGCTGTAGTTTTATTAGTAATGAGCTGGATGATGGATCAACAACATCACGCTTGAGGATACTAGCAAATTATTGCATTTTTTTAATCAATCTGTAGTCTTTCGAATTAACTTACATATGGCATAAATATCTCTCTGCTGTATGAAAAAGTTCATTTTTGGAATTGCATTAATTATCAATTTATCACTTTTATCAGCCCAATCGCTACAGTTGATCGTTCCGACAGGCCATACCCGCCGGGTGAGTGATTTTACCGTGTCAAAAAATCTCCAATGGCTGGCCTCTGCTGATGGATCCAATGTTGTGAAAATCTGGGATTTCATTGAGAGAAAGGAATTGTTCCACCTAAATCATGAGGGAAAGGTATCTGCACTTATTTATGATTCTAATGGCTACTTGATAACTGCCTCTAGCGATGGCAAGCTCTATTATTGGGATGAAGCCGGTCAACTCGCTCATGAACTGGATATAAAAGAAGGCTCTATTGTTCAGCTCCAGGCTGACAGCTCGTATGTTTATGCGGTCACTTCCCATAAAGTGTTTCAAATCAAATCTCATGTCGTAGCTCAAGACTTTAAGGTTAAAACTGAAGCAATTACAGTGGCCAAATTGGTTTCCGGTAGAATGATACTGGGCCATCAATCCGGAGAAGTAACAATACTCGACCTGAGCAATGGCAAGCAAAAATCCGTGGCAGTTTCTGATAAACGAATAGGCACCATCGAAAGTGATCTATCAAACATTTATGTGGGTACGGATGGTGGCCAGTTGATCAAATTGAATGAAGAATCATTGGTTTTTGAATCCGTTGATGCTTTTTCATTGAGGAACTATAACATGGCGTTGATGTCGAGCAATTCCATCATCTTGGCATGTGGTAGGGATAGTAAGGAAAACCTGAAGGCTTTTAGTACATCAAGTTTGAAACCTACAGGAGCACCGTTTCGCATTAGCATAGACGAGGATCATGAGGCATTTAGATTCGGGTTAAGAGCTCTCAAGTCTGTAAACGACTCATTAGTTTTGATTGCGGATTATTTCCAGAAAATCAGAGTTTACAATCTGAATGAGCGTCAATGGAAAGCACCTTTTGAGGGCAAGGCAACGAGCATCAATGATTTGTCAGTTGATCGAACAGGCAATTGGTTAGCCATAGCAGGGAGTGATGAGGCGATCAAGGTACTTGACTTGACGAACACAAAATCAGACAGGATATTGGCCGGAAGTGCGTATGGTTCGAGGGCTATAGATTTTCATCCTGTGAACCCTGTGGTAGCTGTATATGGGCTGGATGAAAAAGTGAGAGTGATCAATACGATAAATGGAGATGAAATTTTTCAATTGAAAGCAAAAGGTGAATACAGCTCCACTCCCATCACTTTTGATCCAACGGGTAGATACATTCTTAGAAAAAGTGATGATAGTGATTTTGATCTTTACAATTTTCGAAAAAACACTCCCAAAAATCTTAAAGTAAAAGATGGTAGAAAGTATGTGTTTTCCAATGACGGGAAACAGCTTTTCTTTAGCACCAAAAACGGTTTGATAGCTTATAGTGCTGTTTCCCATGAGCAATTGGCAGAAATACCTCTTCCAAACATTCAAGATGTTTTCATTACGTCAGATAATGAATTGGGAGTTTTGATGAGAGATGACCAAACAGTAAAGCTTTATACCAATGATTTGAAGTTAATCAGGGAGGTAAGTATTACCACAGAAGCAAATTCTGACGAAATATATCCTGCTTCTAATGGATACTGGATCGGCGTTAAAAACTCGATTGCAAGGGGCGCGGTAGCAGATTTTAGTATTAAAGTAATTGATAGCCAAACTGGTGAGCTGGTAAAGAAACTTTCCGGTCATGCCGGATTCGTGAACGATGTGGAGTTTGTCAATCAAAAGATGCTTACATCGGCTATTGACGGTGAAATTAAGATATGGGATATTAACGAGACTCATACTCAACTGGGCTCTATCATCCCTATGGATAGTGACCAATATGTGATTACCACTCCGAAGGGCCTATTCGATGCTACTCCAATAGCCATGTCTCAGCTTCATTACGTGAAAGCCGGTAAGATTATTTCATTGGAGCAAATGAAATCGACCTATTATGAGCCGAATCTCTTGTCGAAAATCTTAGGGCTGAATAAAGAGAAAGTGCGCGAAGCACAAGATCTTTCAGAAGTCAATTTATACCCTGAAATGGAGCTGATTCATCCACTCAAAAATGATGGAAGGCTTGGCATCAATCTTAATTCGAATGGTGGTGGAATTGGTAGAGTAGTAATTCTGATCAATGGTAAGGAAGTGAGTAGTGATGTGCGAGACGTGACCACACCTAATGCTCGCTCTATGGAAATCAACTATGACGTCACTAATCATCCATATCTGTATGATGATCAGGTAAGCAAAGTAACCATAATGGCTTACAATTCGGATGGGACACTGAGCTCAGAAGCTAAGAGCATGTATTTGTTTGCGCAAAATCGAGATCAGGTAAAACCAAAACTCTTCGCCATCATCGCTGGTAGTTCTGACTATGAAGGTGATGATTTGGATTTGAAATTTGCGGCTAAAGATGCAACGGATTTGGCTTCTGCTATCAGAATAAGTGCGTCATCTTATCTAGGTGCAGAAAACACCAACATTACTTTATTGACCACTGATCAGGCTGAAGACAAATGGCCAACTAAAGCTAACATTAAAGCCGCATTTGATAATTATGCAAGTCAGGCAAGTGCCAGTGATTTATTATTAGTCTACCTGTCTGGTCATGGAGTGAATCATGGTGGAGAAAATAGTGATTTTTACTACCTCACTTGCACCACCAAAGATGGAGATATGAACAACACTGTATCTCGGGAAAATGACGCAATTTCCAGCAACGAGTTTACCAGTTATATCAAATCCGTCCCTGCCCTGAAGCAAATCCTGATTGTAGATGCCTGTCATTCCGGGCGTTTGGCTTCTTCACTCGTTTCGAGTAGAAGCGCCACCAGCTCCACACAAATCAGAGCACTAGAACGCATGAAAGACCGCACTGGGATGTTCGTGCTTGCAGGATCAGCGGCGGATGCAGTGAGTTATGAAACTACACTTTATGGACAGGGACTGCTCACTTATTCTTTATTATTTGGAATGAAAGGTGCCGCCCTTCGCGAAGATGGTTTTGTAGATGTGATGGAGTTGTTCCAGTTTGCTGCTAACAAAGTTCCGGAGATGGCTGAGGAAATTGGAGGTATACAAAAGCCCGAAATACGCATGCCACAGGAAGCCAAGAGCTTTGATATAGGAAGATTAACTGCCGCTGATCGAGAGATGATTGCCATTAAAGCGCCAAAACCTGTCTTTGTAAACAGTAGATTTCAGGATGAGTCAGCAATCTATGATCAATTGGATTTAAGTGAATTGATGAACGAGAAACTTTCCGAAGTAAGTAAAGAAAAGGATGCTCCAATCGTTTATGTAGATGACAATAAGTTCGGAGATGGAATCATGATCAATGGACGTTACTCAATTCATGAAAACCTGATCAAAGCTCAGATCATTGTTATTCAAAACAACATAGAGCTAACCAGATTTGATATAGAGGCGATTAATGAGAATCTACTTACCGAAGCAGTTCTCGAAAAGGTTTTAACTATAAAATAGAACTTACTGCTACTGACAGATTACGCAATTACCTGACTCAGCGTCTTCACACGCGCTCTGGCTCGCATAGCAGTCACTTCCTCCAAGCGTACCCCATGGTGCATCATCAGTGCATCCGGTACATGCTTGTTCTTCCAAATCATCACAGGAGGTAGCCAAACTAATGGCAGTAATTGAGATAGTGAAAAATAATACTCGGACAACTTTTTTCATAAACATAGTTTTTTGTGAATGTCATTAATCACTCAATAAAAAACAAAAAAATAGGTATGACAAAAAACAGTCTCAGATGAAATTAGCCAATATAAATGCCAGTGTGAAAATTGCAATTAGTAGAATAGACTTAAACTTGTTCATTACATCGCTTTTTTAGTAGTTTCAATACTTGATTTCTTAGGTTTTCCTGCTTTTTGCATTGGTTTTTTCGCTTGCATCAGCAGTTGGTTTGTGGCAAGATCCAGAAGTTCCTGATTCCCTTCATATTCTCCACCCATCGAATTTAGTTCAGAAACCATATTCGAGTATGCCTCCATTGTAGCCAATCGGAATATTTCTGGGTTGGTCAGGTATAAAGTTTCAATAACTGCCAAGCCCTTTCTGGTCAATAAGTTTAGATTGTGATTTTCCTGCTTTAGGGAAAGCCTTTTAATATTAGAGTCTTGATTTGATTCCTTAGACTTAACTCCCTGTTTTTTAGATGGTTTTAATTTCTTCATTTATCCTAATGCAGTTAAAGTATTTAAAAGTTCTGTTGCGGTATGATGATCTGTTTCTGGAGATAATTCCATATACCTTTTTATATGACTAATGGCTTCATTAAATCGCTTCATGGAGATTAAGACCAGACCAATGTTAAAATAGCAATTTGGGTATTCGGGCTCAATCTGGATAGCCACTTCGTAGTGTACCTTGGCCAGTGGGTAATTACCCAAGTCTGAATATAAGTTTGCCAGATTATAGTGAGCTTCAAAATGACGTGGGTCTATTTCGAGACATTTAGTGAGATAGTTAATCGCTTCTGAGGATTTCTGAGTATCGTTCTTGAGAATTCCGAGGTTGCAGTAAGCGTCTGACTTGGATTGATTATGCTTGATGGCCAAAAGGTAAAAATCCTCGGCTCGTGGATCATTTTTTTCATCGAGACGAAGGGCTTCTTCGAAATAATTTCCTGCCTGAGTAAGACTTATCACTCTGATCTCACGAGCCTGATTGAATAAGTTCAATTGTCCATAATCTTCCAGGTTCACCTTCTTGCGCTTCCTAACTTTCTTAGGGCCAAGCTTTTGAGGTGCCTGTGTGACTGGAAAACGAACTATTTTACTCATGCTATATTCAGCTAAATATTTATTTAAGTGCTAATTTAACTGAATATATTTAAATACCTATTATTCAGGGAGTTCTAATGATTTTACTGATGGAATGGCATTGCCGGCAATCCCTTTGATAGATCCATACATATCGATGGTATTGGTAATCACTTTCTCTATTTGTTTTTCTCGCTGTTTCCAGATTCGCTGCATGGAGCGCTTCTCACTTTCCAGATCAGTTTGCATCGTGGTGAATCCTTCCACGATTGCGTCTATTTGCATCTTGAAGTTGTTGCTGGTGAGGTAATCATAGAGCATGTGCATCTTATCCCCTTTGTTTTCTTGAGAACTTACAGCAACACTGACTTGTATTACAGATTCTCTTAATACAGTACATAGTCCCTTAAACTCCTCGAAAGAACAAACCCAAACACCATCTCTTATGCCCATACGATCCATATCTGACGGCATAGCTTCTGTGACCAACACACCTATATCTGCAGCCTTGTCTCGCATGTCTGCTTTGAATTTTTCTATCCAACTCGGCTGAAAATCCTTGGTCCGTTTGCTTTCGTAGTAAATCTTACCACAGTTCTGAACCGAACGAGTATTGACTGTCTGAAGGCAGTCTCCTCCCCTCGCACCTTTCTTGATCTCTTCTACTACATCTAATGGGAATTTGCTTTGAAGCCACTCTTCAATGGCCAGTTCTTGCACTTCTCCCTGCATCTGCATAGAACCCTGCTCCTGTTTTCGTCGCATTTCATCTGTGAGCTTCTTTTGATCCTCTAGTTGCTTCTGTAATTCCTTAAACCTCAACTCGTTCCGCTCCTCTTCCGATTTTCTGATTTTCTCTTTCTCTGCCAGGATTTGTTCATTCAGGCGTTTCTGTGCTTCTGCTTCTGCAGCTTCTTTGAGTTCTTCTTTTTCACGCTTCAGCCGCTCTATCTCTGCCTTGGTACGATTGAGTTCTCGAATCTGCTCAGATTTTTCACTTAGCTCTTTCTGCATCGCTTTGAACTGCTCTTCTTGTTCCTCAGAGAGCTTACGCCTGATAATGGCTTCTGACTCTTCTTTTTGGCGTTTGAGCTCTTTATCAAGCCGATCCTGAAAGAGTTCATTTTCGCGACGTTTTTTATCTTCAAATTCAGCCTTTTGACGGGCAAGCTCATGTTGATGCTTTTCGAAATTGTCCCTTTCCTGCTTTAATTCTGCCTGGTATTTGTTTTTAATCTCCTCTTCTAATTGATGAGCGAGAATGTCCTGAACGTCTATAGAGGTACCACAATTCGGGCATTTGATTTGAGTCTGATTTGGCATGGCCTAAAATTGAAATTTTGAACATTAAAGTTACTTGTTGTAGGTCAATAAGCTGATGTAATTAATTATGAAAGCATAAAGTTGTTTACTGTAATTCATGCTTTGTTAAATATGATTTAAGGATTACGTTATGTCTTCTCACTTGTCGTCTGATTTCTGGAGCATCCATGATATCTGCAGCACGGTAAGCATATTTAATGAAGTTTCCTCTGTATCTTCTCTCTATATTTCTTACCACCAATTTATGTCCATTATGAATTACTAGCTTAGAAGGTAAAAACCTCTTATATGTAGCTTTTCCTCTATAAGAAAAAAGGCGATAAAGCTTACGTTTATATAAAGTTTCGTCATTAGTGAGATACTTTACTTTGGCAGAGTTTATTCGCTTTCGTTTCATCTTCACACTTTCCTTCATTTCTCTGTAGAACTCAGAAATGTTAGCTGATTTAAGTAAAGTCTTATATCCGTAAAACTCAAAGCCCAGGTATAAAAGGAAAGAGTTGGGAATCAATTTTTCTTCAGATATTTTATAACATTTTAATTTCTCAATGTCTTTTTTGAAAATGTATTTTTCAGTTTTATTACGCTCTATAACTAAGTCGATTTCCTCTATTGATTTATGAACAAATTGTGCGACCTCTTCAATCATATCAGTACTACAAACAACCACCAGATCATCCGAATACCTCCGATAAAAACATCCTTTTTCTTTCACAAGATTTTTAATAATGGATTGATCAAAAGGAAGCATATATAAATTTGCAAGCATAGCGCTGATAGGTAATCCTTGTGGAATACCAGCAAGCCTACCTTTCATCTTTTTTTGATTTTTATATATCTGAATGTCAGATTCGAGAAACTCATATATTGACTCAAATAGTTGAAAATTACCTTGATTCTTCTGCTTAGCTATCTTCTTTTCATTTAAATTCCCATTTTTTCTTTGTCTCAAGTCATTATAGTGGAAATAACTAAATCTCGTAATTGACTTATAAATATTGTAGTGATCTTTTGGTAAGGATTTACACCCAAGTAATGAAGCCCAAATTAGTTTCAACTTCTTATGATTCAGGCTCGGAAAGAAATTCTTGATATCAAAAGCTAAAACTGCACAATTACCTCTAGATTTTATCTCATCAAACACCTCCTTAGCAAAATCAACATTGAATTTATACCTACCCTCCGATTTTTTAACAAGTTGTCGATATGCAGTAATACTTTCATTTAGTGAGTTACTCTTTGCCAATTCCTTTTCATAAAGAATTTGAATAATTTCTTTGGAATAATAGCTATAAATATGACTATCAATATGAGTTGAATACATGATAGGGCGAGTTTTAGCATTAGATACAAAATCGCCTTTTTCGTTTATTGTCTTATGTGACCTTTTACCAATTTCTTTTGAAAATTTAAATCTGCGATTTTTTGTGGTTCTAAGAATTAAAGGTAGAAATCGATGTTTGGCAACATTTTCACTTTGTGATATGTATGAAAAGATTTTTTTACGATCCTTAATATTTATTCTATTGGTTAGATGTAGATAACCCCTGTCTTTAAACCAATCTTTTTTTGTATTCTTATTAATCATCTAATGAAAGGAAAAAAACAGAGAAGCTCCCAAAGCTAGTTTATTGATGATGTTTACGCCAGGTTAACTAGCTGAACCACAAACCGAATTCTCGGTTCACTTTTCATTTTTACGATTATTGATACATATCTATGAAACAACTAAACAGAGATTCAAATGAAGAAATCATTCAAACCAAGACTAATTGTCAGTAGAATCAGATTGGTAATAGAAATATTAGTTTCTATCACAGAAGAAAATTCGGAAACATTGCAATGGTTGCGAATTTTCTTAATTCTGGCACGATTAAATCAATCTACATATTTATTTTCCTGCAATGCAGTCTGATTGATTGGATTTTACTCACCACGGTTCTGTTAATATCACCATCACATGTAAAGAACTTCCCTGTATAACATAAAAGTATTAAATTGGTATGACAACTAAAACTATAATTGAAATATGACTAAAACAGAAGATTTAC
>JAUIAO010000056.1 GCA_030425425.1 Bacteroidia bacterium
ATTAAATAACTACATCCAGAGGATGTAGAATTATTATAACCCCTTTAAGGGGATAATTTGCTTTTGCCTTCTGAGAAGGCAAAAGATGTCCCCACGGATTTAACATTTATTTTTACTTATTACTTTTCTTCTCTTGTTCTTCTTGATACCTAATATATTTCTGAATCATTTCCCAATCCAGACCTATGGTATCTACACAATAACCTCGTGCCCAAAAGTGATTACCCCAATAGGGGCGTTGCTTTAGTTGCTTGAACTTATTCAACACTCGTATAGCAGTCCTTCCTTTTACTGTCCCAACATATTGTGAAACAGATACTTTCGGTGGAATCAGCACCATTATATGGACATGATCTTTCTGTATATTCATCTCGACAATCTCCGAACCTAATCGATCCGAAAAACCTCTCACACATTCTTCAACTTCTTGCTTAATTTCTCCTTCTAATATCCTATATCTATATTTAGGTGTCCATACTATGTGATATGTACATGACCACAAAGCATGCGACAATTACTTAAATCGACTCATTGTTTTACTTTCCTTTGTTGTGGGGACAACTTTGGAAAGTTAAACTTGAGTCGCATGCTTTGATGGCAAACCCATGTAAAACATCTCTGACCACCTTCATAGAAGGTGGATTTCTATGATGCTATTAAAAGACTTAACATCTTTGGAGGATGGTGAATATTTTGGTTTTCCAGTAGGCGCTGGTTTAGGATGTTTTGTTGATGAATCTACGAATGACTTATACCTTAAAATGATCGATCAATTTTACTCTGAAAACCCTGATAAGAATTACTATGACGATTTACTTGCCAAAGAATTTGAAGAGTACTCTTCTAAGAGTGAATTTTCAAGTGAAATAGGTGATTGGAATAATCACATTATTGATAATCAAAAAAAATTGAACATAATTATGTTTTCATCTGGTTGGGGGGATGGTTATTACCCGACCTATTGGGGCTATGATGAAATCGGATCAACGATTGAGTTAACTATAGACTTTCTTTTTTCCTTTGACGAGGAGTAAGTTGACCAACATACAAGTCTTTTACCCCTTCTCAAATTTTAGATTTTTAGCATCAAACGAGAAGGGCAATAAGTGTCTCACATCCTCCAGCACGATGTAACTACTATCATTACTTCCCATGATCACTTTGATTGGTGATGATTGCTGACCGGCATACTCCAGCATAACTTGTCTGCAGTTGCCACAGCTGTAAGCATCAGCAGTATCCATTTTGTTATTTCTGGCTACTACGGTGATTGCGCGGATAGGTTGTTTGCTCATGCTCTTAGCAGCAAACAAGGCGACTCTTTCAGCACATAGTCCAGAAGGATAAGCAGCATTTTCTTGATTGTTTCCGAGAATGATAGAGCCATCCTGAAGTTCTACTGAGCTACCAACCTGAAAATTAGAATAAGGAGAGTGAGAGCCATTCATGGCATCAACAGCTTGCATTACCAGATGTTGGTCTTCCTCAGACAACTCATCAAAACTTTGTTTCAGGTAATTGAACTCAAATTTCTCCATGTCAATTGCGTTTTTAGGGGTTGTTATTTACGCGAAACTTTTGAACCCGATTGTCAAAAGGGGCTGTAAGATAATATTTGCTCTACAAATCGTGGTGCTGCTTGCGGAAATATCGCTATCGCAAAGATTGCACCGTATATGGCACCATATAGATGTGCTTCGTGGTTTACACCATCGCTGAGGTTTTTACCTTGAAAATAAGAATAGATCAAATACAAAATGCCAAGGATAAAACCCGGAATGCCGATAATGCCAAAAAGGTAAATCTTCTCTAATGGGAAGTAAATGATGCTGGCAAATACCATGGCGGAAACGGCACCAGAGGCACCAAGGCTATTGTATTGAAGAATATCTTTTTTCTTCCAGGCACCCGGCAAATCAGAAAGAATGATAGCCGATATATAAAATAAAACAAAAACCACCTCGCTTCCAGAACCAATGATCTGACGAAAGACGATTTCCACCAACCTTCCGAAAAAGTAGAAGGTAAACATGTTGAATCCCAAATGAATATAATTACCGTGAATGAATCCAGAGGTGATCAGCCGCCAGTATTCCCTTCTATTAAAAACCATGAATGGATTCATCAGGCATTTTTGGAATACTTGTGCATTGTTAAAGGCCCAAATACTGATGGCTACAGTAACGCCAATGATGATAAAAGTGATTGATGTCATTAAAGAATTTAGTTACAAGTTCTTGGTTATAGGCTTAATCGATGAATCAAACATGATCAGGGTCAGATACTCTGCTACTTTATTGCTCTCTTTTCATCAATTGCATGGCAAAGTTTTTCAAGATTTGCTTACCTTCTACATCAGCATCCAATTGATCCAACAAGTTAAACGCCTCATCAAAATAATGGTTCATCAGGTCAGTAGTTTGTTCTTTGATTCCAAGCTGATTGTAGATAGTCGTTACAGCCGTTACTTTTTCTTTCGGGTCGAATGCTTCTTTATCTAGCCAATTTTCAAGTTCTTTTTTGGAGTCACCTTCTGCTTGTTCCAGGGCTTTGATCAGCAAAAAAGTTTTTTTATTGGAAATGATATCACCTCCCACCTGTTTGCCAAACTTGCTCTGATCAGCATATACATCCAGCAAATCATCCATCAGCTGAAAACCTATTCCCATTTTCACACCCAGATCGTATAGGACTTTTCTCTCTGATTCAGGCATTCCAGCCATCAATGCGCCAAATTCCAAACTAAAACCTAGAAGTACAGCCGTTTTGAGACGAATCATATTGATATATTCTTCTACTAACACGATATTTTTCTCCTCAAAATCCATGTCAATCTGCTGACCTTCACAGACTTCCACTGCCGTGCGGTTAAATAGTCTCAGAGCTTCTGGAAGAATCTTTGGGTCAAGTTCTAATAAAAGATCATAAGCCTTCACCAACATGGTGTCACCACTAAGAATGGCGACAGTTCTATTCCATTTTTCATGGACAGTCGACATGCCTCGGCGAAGTGGCGCTTCATCCATGATGTCATCATGCATAAGTGTGAAATTGTGAAAAACCTCCACCGCCAGTGCAGGTTTTATGGCATTTTTCAACTGTCCATTTACCAATTGATGTCCCAGAAGAACCAACAACGGACGCATTCTTTTACCTCCTAAGGACAGGATATAAGAAATCGGCTCATACAGATTACTCGGCTGAGAAGGATAAGTGATTTGATCGATTTCGGATTTGATCAGTTCCTGAAGTTCAGGGATAGTTTTCATAAAAGTAAAAATTGAGGGCAATCTTAGTGAAAACTGAGGAAAGCAATCAATGTTGTAAAAAAGTTTAGGTGGAATAGTAGAACTGAAATTCAGATATATCTAATGTGAGCTTTGAAAATGGGTAATGGTAAGCTGAAAGCTATTAAAATATAAAAGTCCCGGCATAGCCGAGACTTTGTCTTTTTGATACTCGCCCGACTCTGTCTTTCAAAATATTCATTGCCCTGTAAAACCAAGGCATCGACACTCGCTCGACTCTGTCGGGCGAGAAATATTATAGAAGCATGAAGCTTCTTAACCACAACATCTCGGCACAGCAGTGATTTTGGTATTAAATAATCGCTCGATTTTGTTGGTTGGTTAGGTAAAAGCCATAAGCTTTCAAAATACCCTTGCCCTGGCACAACCGAAGCATTGTACGGTCGCTCGACTCTGTCGGGCCAGAAGTATTGTAGAAGGTTGGAGCTTCATAAAAACTCAATTTTCGAAATATGGTCGCGTCATTGCTAGGGTGCAACCACCTTGAGCGGGCTGAATGGATTGGCACTACTGTAATGATAATAGCTTTCTTCAGTGACAATCCCCGCCCTAACCGGATTCTGATGAATGTAATTAATCTTCTGATCGATCAATGTGTTGTTATAGAGTTCCACAGGATAACTGGTGTTTTGCCAGACTTGAAACTCATCATTTTTCGGATTGTACTTGGCATGAAACCGAAACATATGAAGCAACCAATCTTTTCTGCTTTCCCGATTGTCAGTTTCGACAAATTGAATAAACTGTTTAGCCGTAAAACTTTTGAAATCCCTAATAAAATCACTCAGTCTTTTCTCATCTGTTCGTCTGCAAACAAGATGAACATGGCTGGGCATGATCACATATCCATAAATTTCTAAACCTTTATTTATCTGACAGTACTTCAAGCTTTCAATAGTAATATCACAGCATTCTTTTCGGGTGAAAAGGTCAATCCAGCCGACTATGGAAAAGGTTAGAAAATGCGCAAGGTCTGAATGTGCTTTTCTTAGTTCTGACATTTTCTAAAATTAGTCACACTTGCTGTATTTTGGGTAATGGAAGGATTTTTTGTTGTGGTTTATATTGGGAGGTTGAAAAGAGGCTATTGGCAATTTACTTTGCTTTACATGCCAGAAGCATAGAAAATAACAAAGTCCCGGCATAGCCGAGACTTTGTCTTTTTGATACTCGCCCGACTCTGTCGGGCGAAAGGTATTTTCGAAGCATGAAGTTTCCTTTTGAACAAGCCTCAGGCTTTTCAAATATTCATGCCCCGTTAAAACCGAGGCATGAAATCAATACACTTCAGGAACAAACGTTTGATAATCTACCGGTGGCCTCACATAGTTGCGATCCTGTGGCAATTCCGGTAATTCGATATCATTGAATTTAGCTTTTTCATAGGGAACCTGGCTGAGCAAGTGACTGATCACATTCAGACGTGCTTTTTTCTTATCATCGCCATTCACCACATACCATGGGCACTGCTTGGTATCCGTGTAAGAAAACATATCGTCTTTGGCTTTGGAGTATTCCAGCCACTTTTCGCGCGATTCCAGATCCATCGGGCTAAATTTCCACCGTTTCAGTGGGTTGGTGATGCGCTCTTTGAATCTTTCTTCCTGCACTTCATCACTTACAGAAAACCAATACTTCAGAAGTGTAATCCCCGACCTGGTGATCATACGCTCAAATTCCGGACAAGATCTCAAAAACTCCTCATACTCTTCATCAGTACAAAATCCCATCACTTTTTCTACTCCGGCACGATTGTACCAGCTGCGATCAAAAATCACTATTTCTCCAGCCGCAGGAAGATGCGGAACATATCGCTGAAAATACCACTGAGATTTTTCTCGCTCAGTAGGTACGCCCAGGGCCACGACTTTGCAAATTCGTGGATTGAGCACTTCTGTGATTCTTTTAATGGCGCCACCTTTTCCAGAGGCATCTCGTCCTTCAAAAATAATAACCACTTTTAGCCCTTGGTTTTTCACCCATGATTGTAAATGGACGAGTTCTATATGTAGTTTTTTAAGTTCTTTGCTGTAGCTGAAGCTCTCTTTTCCCCCTTCTTTTGACATGTTCCTAAGGTTTTGATGATTTCACAAGGTATGTCGCATAAAGATCAATTTTGGTGATGTTGATCATTTTGAGCAAAGATTTTTATTAGTCAGAACAAACTGCCCTGAACCGGAGGCTCTGGTTTGCCAAACCTCAATTCTGGAAAATCTTTTTCTAACACGCACTCTTCGTCATTGAGAGAGATTCGTTTTCGACCATCCTGCTGAAAAAGCTTTTTCACTGGAAAAGCTGTCAATTCAGATTCTGGGAATATGCGAATCTCCTTCTTTAGTTGCTCTGGTGGCAAATCAATATCCATCCATGCCTTTTTTCCCGTTTCATCCAGAATCGCCAATTGTCGAGCCTCGTCACTTCCTTTTGGTTTGTTGTGGACTTTGCTGCAAAGTGGGTTAGCAGCTGTGGTCACCAAACTCAAGGTGTTTATTTCCAATTCTTCGCTTTGACTTTTCCATGTTCGCCATATACCAGCGATATACATCGGTTCATCATTTTTAAGCTGAATGTGAAAATTGTAAGAATTTTTCCCTTGCCAATGCCAATCGAAATACCCATCCAGAACCGCAACACATCTCCGCTCCAGGGCCGATCTGTAATATGGATTTTCAAGTTCCCGGTTGAGTTTTGCGTTGAATGTCTTTTCGTCAAAGATTGTTTCAATCCTTGAGTTTAAGTATCGCGTAGCATATCTGGCCTGGTATTGCTCCATATCCTTCACAAAATGTGGAATCAGGCCCCATTGAAAAAACTGGAAATTACCGGGATCATTCGCCGCAATCACGGGAAGCTTCCTGTGATCAAATGCTGTGGTGTGATATACAGATCCTACTTTTTCATGAAAGACCCGAAGCTGTTTTTCCATTCGGGAAACATCATCAGCACTCCCTCCGGCATGATCTGCATATTTTTTAATCCTCTTTGTAAGATAGCGAACGTCGTAGCACATATTTCCTTATTCTATTCATGAAGATAACCATTAAGCCAATTATTCGTTGCCTTTGAATATGAGTATCTCTAACAACAACCTACGTATTAATCACGATTTAACCAACGAGTATTTCTATATCAAAGTGAAAGGCGGGACGGCTGAACTGAGGTATGAACGCCATGGAGATGCATATCTTGAGCTTGTCAGCACCACAGTGCCCTCTGATTCACAGGATTTTGGAATAGGCGGTTTATTAGTTGAAAAAGCCCTTAAATACGCAGAAAGGGAGGAGTTGAAAGTAAAACCTTCCTGCATTTTTGCGCAGAAATTCGTTCAGGAGCATTCAGAGTATAATTACTTACTGAATTAAAATTCTTTTTTAGCAATTCCTTTTTATTCTGAATTAGCACATTAGTTTTGGCCCTGAGGATTAAAAGCCAAGGGTTCTATGTTTAACCGCATTATGTTTCAACCCCCTTGGCTTTTTTAATGCTTTATTTCTAAACCAATAGGGTTTCTTCAAGTCCGATTGTTTTAATAACAAGATACTCGATGGAGTATGTATTGACCGAGGGCTTGTATAATTAGCATTATGTTTCAAAAACCCTCGGTTATTTTATGCTTCATTCGTCTGCATAAATTTTCACCACGGTTTTTTCTCCTTCCTTTTTATAACCTCTATACATGCCCGGTGTGTTGAATGGCATGGCTACATTACCGTACTGATCCATTGCGATCATTCCGCCAGAAGCACCCATATTAGTGAGTTTTTGCATTACTGCATTTGCAGCTTCTTCTACACTAAGTCCTTTGTATTCCATCAGCGCTGACACATCATGAGCCGCGGCTGTGCGGATATAATACTCTCCATGACCCGTTCCTGAAAAACCACATGTGTTATTATTAGCGTAAGTTCCGGCACCAATCACAGGAGAATCTCCGATTCTTCCCCATTTCTTGTTGGTCATGCCACCTGTAGACGTAGCTGCGCAGATATTACCATCTCTGTCTACAGCTACAGCTCCCACTGTGCCAAATTCCTTTTCTACCTTTTTGACAATCTTCTCTAGTTGTTTCGCACGCCGTTCAGTTTTGAAGTATTCAGGATTTACTAATTCCAGTCCCTGCTCAGAGGCAAATTGCTCTGCTCCTGCCCGGGCCAGCATCACGTGAGGAGAATTAGTCATGACCTGATATGCAGCCAGAATAGGGTTTTTCACTGTTTTCACCCCTGCTACTGCCCCAGCATTGAGATCATTACCTCTCATAATACTTGCATCCAATTCGTTTTCTCCTGTAGCTGTAAAGACTGCACCCTTACCGGCATTAAATAATGGTGAATTCTCCATTAAGACAATCGCTGCCTGAATAGCATCGCAGCTTGTCCCTCCTTTTTCCAGAATGCCGTATGCAGTATCGAGTGCACTATTCAGCTTCCATCTGTAGGCTGCCTCAGTGATAGAATCCATATTTTCTCGCTTGATAGTCCCTGCACCTCCATGGATTACCACAGCGATTTTTTTGATGGGTTGTTGTGCAGGTTTTTCAGACGATTGTCCTGACCCACAATTGGTTAGGAAAAAAGATGAAATCATTATGAGAAATAATGTAATGAACCGTGATATTACTTGCATGATTTTGAATATGGTTATGTTGTGTTACTTTTGCGCTTATTTTTTAGAAAAGTAAAAAGAAACATTCACATGGCCGAAAAAACTAAATACTCAGCAGAAGAACTTGTCGAATTTGAAGATCTGATTCACCAGAAATTGGAAAAAGCCAAAGGAGAACTTGACATCCTGAGAAAGTCTCTTACCAGAAGTACTGATGGAAGTACAGATTCTAATTTCAACGCGGTGAAAACACTGGAAGATGGAGCTGATACTGCTGAGAAAGAACAACTTAGCACATTGGCTGCAAGACAACAAAAATTTATCAACAATCTGGAAAATGCACTGATACGTATTAAAAACGGCACGTATGGTATCTGTGTTGATACTGGTAAATTGATTAGCAAAGAGCGATTGAGAGCGGTACCTCACACCATGCATTCTATTGAGGCAAAACTCAATACGAAGAAGTAGTAGATGGACTACCTCGCCAATCATATTGAAGCATTGATTTTCTGCTCTCCAAAGCCTATTTCGGAAGACGAGATTCTGGGATGCCTGAAAGAAATGTTTGAGGCGGATGTACCAATAGCAGACATTGCCAATGGCATAGAAACACTTTCAGAAAAATATAAGGCGGACGAGTATTCATTCGAATTGGTGAAAAGTGGTGGAGGATTTCAGTTTTTAACCAAACCAGCTTATCAATCGAGTATCAGTATTTTGCTGAAGCAACAATCCAAGAAGCGTTTGTCCAATTCGGCCATGGAGACGCTGGCGATCATAGCTTATAAACAGCCTGTGACTAAAACAGATATAGAACAAATTCGCGGTGTGAATTGTGATTATGCAGTGAACAAGTTGCTGGAAAAAGGATTGGTAGAGGTGAAGGGAAAAGCAGATACCATTGGGAAACCCGTGCTGTACGGAACCAGTGGTGATTTTATGGATTATTTTGGGATTAACAGCATCAAAGACCTGCCCACCCCAAAAGATTTTGTGCAGGAAGAAAACACTATAGGCAAAGAAGAGAACGAAGATTGATATGAAGGGAAAGAAGCCATTTAAACCGAAAAAGCAAAAGCTTGAAGTAAAGCCAGAAATTCCAGACGAAATCAGGCTGAATAAATACATTGCCAATGCAGGCGTATGCTCCCGAAGAGAAGCAGACCAGCTGATTGCTGATGGTAAGATCAAGGTGAATGGAGAAGTGGTCACCGAATTGGGCTACAAGGTCAAGCGGTCAGATAAGGTGGTATACAATGGTAAGCCACTACGAGCGGAATCACTACAATACGTACTGCTCAACAAACCAACAGGGTACATCACCACAGTCACCGACCCTAGAGGACGCAGTACGGTGATGGATTTGGTAAAAGATGCTTGTGATGAGCGAATCTATCCTGTAGGAAGACTGGACCGCAATACTTCGGGTCTCCTGCTATTGACCAACGATGGTGAGCTTGCCAAAAAACTCACACACCCTTCTCATCGAGTGAAAAAAATCTATCAGGTGACACTTAATAAGCCGATCACTAAAAACCATTTTGACGAAATTCTTAAAGGAGTAAAGCTGGAAGATGGCATGGCTGTGCCGGACGAGATGGCGATTGTTGGGACAGACAATATGGTACTGGGAATCGAAATTCATATTGGTAGAAATCGAATCGTGAGAAGGATTTTTGAACACATGGGCTATGTGGTAGACAAGTTAGATCGTGTGATGTTCGGTACGCTGACCAAGAAAAATCTACCTCGTGGAAAGTATCGTCATCTGACCCCAAAAGAAGTCATGCAACTTAAGGGGATCGTTGGTAAGAAATAATTTCTAGTCAATTCCCAATTGTTTCCCCTATTTTGGGAAAATCGGCTTGATCTGCAGGTATGAATCTTCTTCCTCGTCTCTTTTGTTTTGTGGCATTACTTGATAACCTGCATTGCTGATTTCGCGGTAAAAGGGAATATTGGCGATAGATCCTCTACGATACATTTCGTCCGGAATTTGCACATCCAACTCATAATTTCCTCTAGGAAGGTCTGTCACATCTATATAAGTGAGAATACCACGCTGACCAGTCGATTGTTTGTAATGAAATTTCCATACCAGGTCATCCAATGGAATATCATTGATCGATACGGAATAAAACTGAGAGACACAATGTAGCTCCACAAAGTGGCGTCCAGTATCCAACTGTATCAATGAATCATAATTACAGTGTTTTTTAATTGAATCTTCCAGGCCAATTCTGGAGACAACAAACAGCCGAATCGTATTGCCCGAAATAATATCTGATTGAATTTGAGCACGAATGGAATGAAAATCATCATTCTGATCGTCATAATATCCACTGAAGGCTGTTGTACCGGAGATATTATTCCACATGGTAATTCGCGTCCAGGCCTGATTGGGAATAGGATCCGTGTCTGACACAATCCCAAGCATGAAAATACTTGAAAAAACAAATAGTACCAGAGACACCCCGATTTTCCATCGGTTATAGTTGGTAACTATGGTGTAATAAATAGGTCGGTAAAATCGTGCAAAAGTCAGAAAACTGATCACCCGATAAATCGGGTAATAGATCTTACTTAGCCACTTAAAACGCTTAAAAAATCCCAATGTCACAAAATCAAACAAGCCAATCAGACCGATGATTAAAACTGTCATGGCATAGACGCTGGTGATTGATTCTATCAGTTCACTTTTATGAGAATTACCAATGATCATGTCTGTGCCTACAACGGGAATGATCAGTGTCACTAATACATAAAAATATCCTCCCACAATCATCATGAACATCATAAAGGAGATGGAGAATAGCGAGCTGCATAACTTTTCCAGGTTGATGATGATCTGATCTATTGCCGGGATTTTATCGATTTTGCGATCAAATTTTTCACTCAGCTTGAGTTTAGAGCGATCAATACCTCCCGGAAAAGTATAACTAAGCCCGATCATTCCAACCCATATTCCTCTGCTGATCAGATGAAGAATTAGTCCCAATGTGAGCCAATAAAGAGCGATTTTGAAAAGCGCAATAAGGTTATCCAGGTCAGTGTACTGATCATGTAGGTTAAGCTTGGCAAAGTCCAGAAACTGATCCAACAAAGCAGGAGTCTTAAATAAGCCATAAAGCACTATTCCTGACAATAGAATTTCTGGTTCCCAGCTTTTTTGTTGTAATTCAGTCAGCCAGCTGGGTTTGAGGTCATTAGGAAGTCGGCTCATAGATATCAGGCAAAAGATTGATGAATAAAAATAAGCAGATATCCTGATTTAGGTAAATTCTCGATTCTTTATTATCTTTCAGATACCTGAATGAATCGACATGAAAGCATTTTTTAAACTACTTTTTCCCCTTTTAGCATCATCCATTTTTATTGGCTGTGATAGTAATGTAATTGGCGTGCAGAAAGCTCCATCTTTCGAAGATCGGGAAGTTGTGCAAGCACTCACTGACGAGCCGGGGCGGATTGAATACTATTGCGACGAGGATACTGCTTTTGTTTACCTAAGCACAGATAATGAAGGATTACCTGGTTTGTATTGGGTACCCGCAGATAAAAGCGCATCAATTCTTGGAGCCATTTTTCAGGAACCACATTTGCAACTTTATTATCCTTATTGTCTATCAGATTTGTATTTATCCGATCCAAATATTCCGGTTTCGATTGACGCATCTGTTGTGAAAAAGCATAGGTTAGATAACTTTCCTTATGACATGCAACCTATTGTCCTGCGAGATTTGAAAAGTGTTTCATGCAAATTGGATTCTACTGTATTCCAAAGCGATACTTTCACGTTGCAGGGTTCATGGACAATTTATTCTGTGAATATTGAGGACTCTGTATGGTATCCACCTTGTGAATTTAAGGAAATGAGTATTTGGTTTACAGATAATCCATTTGAATATGAAGGTATGGATAGTTTAGGTTATCAAAAAATATCTTTTTATGGTTTCTATGGTTGTGAATATGGGTATAGAATAATAGAAGAAAACCGTATCGAACTGCAAGGAGGATACTGTTTACTATGGTGGGCAAATTCTACAATAGCTGTTGCAGACTTCTTTGATGTGGTTAATTCTGTGCTGCTGGAAGATAATGGGATCAATTATCAAATCACCAATAATTGGCTGACTATATCTGACAATCAAGGCAATCGAATTGAACTATTCAGAACGGAATAAGCTATGAAGTCCCCGTAAAACATCGGGGACTCCCAATAACTCAATAACCAATTTCCAATTTCCAATCACCAACTCAAAACAAGATTCTATACTGAGGTACCGGGAAGAATCCAATCTGATTGATCGTTTCTATGCCATCCTTGGTGCGGCTGTAATTTTCCGAATAGATGTTGCTTCTGTTAGTAATATTCTGAATATCCAGTCCCCATTCCTGCGTGGCACGCTTTCCTTGCAGTCGCAGAAATGCACGAACGTCTGCCCGGAAATAGTCTTTGTAATGTTGAGAATAAGCATTTAGATCGTCTCTTCTGGTAATCCCTTCCAGTCGCGATTGCTGCAAGTCAATAGGAGAATATGGGAGACCACCAGACCAGGTCATTTTAAAATCAACAGCCAATGAGAGTCTTGAATTGAACTTAAATTCCTTACCGGCGAGCAAGTTGACGATGTAATTATTGTTAAAAGCTGTGCTTCGCATTACTCCGTCACTTCCTTTATACTGAGAGTTGAAAATACTTGTAGTCAACAATCCGTAATATCCTTTTGAGAGAAATTTCTCCAGGGTTAGTTCCACGCCGTAGTTTCTGCCAGTACCTTCATTGACCAGGCTGTCTGTCTCAGGATATCCAAAATCAGCACCATAATTGAGCATAGAAAAAGATGAAGATTTTTGCTCTACCGGTACATCATACAAATACTGATAATACGTTTCCACTTTGATTCGCCAATCTTTAGCAAAACCTCTTTCATATCCCAAAACCAGATGATGGCTTTTGGTCATCTTCAGGTCTTTGTTCGTGCGTACAAATTTGCCTGGATTTATCTCTGTCTGAACAGTATAAACTGCGAGCGGAAGCACCTGACCATGGAGCCCATATCCAAAATTGAATGACTGACCATTTTGTAAGCTATACTTAGCACCAAGACGAGGCTCAATGTTTTGTGATCCGTTCAAAGCGAAGTACTGATAATGTAATCCGCTATTGATCGAAAAGCGATCCGAGAATTTATGCAACCATTGGGTGTACAATTCTCCCAAAACACTAACATCATCATATTGACGATAGTCCACCCATCCTCTGCCTTCTTCCCATCCTTTTTCATTGTAATCAAAACCAATCATGTGAATGTATGAACCAGCTAAAAAGGTGTTTTTGGCGTCTCTTTTAGAATTGTATTGCAGACTAATGACTGTTCGGTTTTCCTGGTTCTTCCCTTTAAAAATAGTGTTAAGGTTGCCGGGATCTATGGTATCTGTAGTATCATTTCCGTTGATCACATACCCTAGCGAGTCCAATGCAAAATTGTTTTTATTGATCAGGAAAGCTACTCCGGTTTTAAAGTAGGATTTGCTGTTGAGAAAGTAGTGATGATTGAAACCAACATTGTATCCTTCGAAATCGGAATAACTATCAAAACCATCTGCTCCGTAAAAGTCTGTATTGTCCTGATTGGTAGTGTCGGTCTCACTATCCAGAAAAGCGATATCACTTTTTCCCAGTATTCCGAATGCAGAAAACGTACCCGCATTTTTTGTGGGAATATTGATTTTGTAAGACAAATCCTGATAATCCGGCACTGCCACCCCCGTACCAAAATCCATGCCCAGCTCCTGAAAAACACCAAGAGTGGAGTAACGATAATTGACCAGATAAGAGGCGTCAGATTTTTTTGAGAAGGGACCTTCTGCCCCAATTTCAAACCCATTAAACCCAATCTGCCCTAGAAATTCGTGCTGATCGCTATTTCCTTTTCTCATCTGCAAGTCAAATACTCCCGCATTGGCATTACCATATTCTGCAGGAAATGCGCTGGTAATGAAATCCGAGTTGGCAAGCACGTTGTTATTGAGCATGCTCACAGGTCCTCCCGTGGTACCGAGAGATCCAAAGTGGTTAGGATTGCCAATGGGCAGTCCGTCCATTTTCCAAAGCACGCCTGTAGGGCTGTTACCCCTAATCACAATATCATTCCGACTATCGTTGTTTCCACTCACCCCGGCAAAATTGGCAGCCATGCGAGCAGGATCATTTCTGGAGCCAGCATATCTACCTGTTTCTTCCACTGTAAATTGACGCGAGCTGATCATGGTCATTTCATTGAGCGGCTCTGTCTTGTCTGCAGTGATCACCACCACTTCACCCTCGATGATGGATTCTTCCAGAGCTACGTTCACTACCGTCTCTTTACCTACCAAAAGAAGTACATTATCCGTAAATCGATCTTTGAAACCAACGTAAGAAAATTTGATCGCATATCGGCCAGTGGGAATTCCTTCTAGCCGATAGTTGCCATTGGCATCAGTTACGGTTCCTTTCACCTGATCATTCAGTTTCAGTGGAGAGTTGTTTTCCGAGTCCCAAAGGAGCACTGTGGCTCCAATGAGCTGAAATTCTGACTGTGCGTCCGTCACCCTTCCTCTGATATTCTGAGTCGCAGTGCTTTGAGCAAATAAATTGGCACATAACAAATAAATGATAAAAAAGTTAATTGTACGTGAGTTCATAGTTAATTTGAGTGATAATTAATTCTTAAATCTTATTTCTAAATTCTGCTGCCTATTATGAGTCCAGCCAGTCTCGAAAAGCTTTTACTCTATCGCGAGACACTGTAACGTCTTCTGCCTGATATGCATCCAGGTCTACTTTGAGACGGCTCGATGAAAAGGTGACCACATCAGTGATAGCTTTTACATTGACAATGTATTTTCTGTTGATCCTGAAGAACTGCGCCGGATCGAGCAGTCCGATGAGCTCATCTAATGTGTAATCAAGGTAGAACTTCTTGCCTTCTCCCGTAATCAGATAAGTTACTTTCTCCTGACTAAAGAAAACACTGATATTTTCAGTCTCTACAGTTTTCAAGTGCTCTCCCATTTTCACCACAAAGCGCTTTTTATAATTGTTTTCTGACTGAAGATATCGAGCAAGGTCCGATAAATTCAACCCACCCAGCTGCGGTTTTTCGATAGATTTGAATTTATTCAATGCACCTTCGAGTTCTTTCGAATTGATAGGTTTGAGCAAATAATCGATACTATTTACTTTAAAGGCCTTGATCGCATATTCGTCATACGCTGTTGTAAAAATGATCGGCGCGGAGATTTTCACATGTTCGAATATTTCGAATGAAATTCCATCAGCCAGCTGAATATCTAAAAACACCAGGTCCGGCTCACTATTGTCTCGAAACCACCTGACAGCAGATTTTACAGAGTCTATCCCGCTGATGATTTCTACACTAGCCTCCTGTCGCTGCAGCATAGCTGTGAGTCGTTCTGCCGCCAAGGGCTCGTCTTCTATGATGAGTGCTTTCATGACAATTTCAGAATAGGTAGTTTGACAGTAAAATATTCTTGATCATGTGTAACAATTACTGGTAAATCAGTCAAATACTGGTATCGATCTTTCAGATTGTTTATTCCCAATTTTGTCGAATCCTTTTTCGGATTTTTCAATGGGTTGAGATTGTTAATCACACTAATATATCCATCTTCATATACGATCTGAATATGTAGTGGATACTCGTTGGATACTTCATTGTGCTTCAAACAATTTTCTAATAAAAGCTGCAGAGATACTGGAGGAACCAACCCCTCGGGCACCTGGTCTAAATGCTGATATGAGACCTTTAGATTCTTACCGAAACGAATAGTCACCAGATAGATATATGATTCTAAAAATTCCAGTTCTGTTTTGAGCGATACCACTTCGTCATTGGTATGATCAATCACATATCGATACACCAGAGACAGCTTTTGTACAAACTCATCAGCCTTGTCCTGATCTGAATAAATCAAAGTAGAAAGCGCATTGAGACTATTGAATAGGAAGTGAGGGTTTACCTGATTTCTCAATGACTCAAATTTGGCTTGAACGCTCTCAGTTTTGAGTTTTTCATTGTCTATGGCAGCTTGCCTCCATTCCATCAAAAAGGCCCTACCATGCATGAAAGTGTTGATGGCGATAGTGGTGAAAAGTGTAGAGAGAAACTCATATCGATAGTCGAAAATGTTCTGGATTTTGTAATCCAATAATCCAACGAAGAAAACGATGTATAGGATGAGGAAAACAACGATCACATATAGGAAGATGACTAATGCCGTAATAAACAATCGCTTGAGTGGCTGCTCTTTCCAGCTCAATCCGATTTTTTCCTGCCGGTAAGCCAGATATTCGCTGCCTTTCCACAGCATCACCCAAAACGTACCATGTATAAGGAAAGTGATTTGAAGAGGTGCCTCAGGCTCTAGCATACAAGCCTCTACAGTCACCTGCACCAAGCCACCAAAAAGAAAAATCAAAAGACTTTCTTTTAGTTCTCGGTTCCAATTATATATTTTCTGAAAATAGGCCATTGCTCAATTTTTGACAATGTAAAGATCACAAACCTTTTGGCATGAGCAGAATGAACCAAACCGAATGGTTGATTCTTCAATCTGAATCGTAAATGATCAGGATAAATCGCAAAAATTATCTTCGAACGAACTTCCCTTGATCAATTACCTCCTCATTCGCCACCAACCTGTAATAATATACTCCGGCTCTAAAATCAATCAGATCGATATCAACTACTTTAAAATCGAGCAATTCTTCCCTGATTAATTTTCCTTTAGAATCGAGCACTTGAAAGATCCGGCCTTCTCCTTCTGAAAGTATAGTCAGATAATCTCCTGTTACAGGATTTGGAAACAGAATAGCTTTTCGAGGTTCTTCAATGAGAATCTGGTAAAAGTCAGATTCCTGATAGCCTCCATTTTCAAAATATAGAATGGCCTGATAACCAATCGGTCCGGGTTTTAATTGATTATCATATATCCGGAAATTACTGTCATTATTTGGGTAGACTTCAGAAAGAATTTCTTGCTCGCCCTGGTAAACTTTGAGAAATACTATCCTTTCGATATTGACAATCGTGCTCAAGTCAAGCACAAGGTCCAGGGAGTAGTCCTCATTTCTCTGTGGTTCGAAAAAATTGATATAGCAAAATGCTCCCTGATACTTATAATTAAGCGCGAGGTTTCTTACTCCTTCAAACTGCTCAAAAACCGCGGAAACTGTATAGAATTCCGCATCTTTTTTATCGACCACCAAAGTAGTATCTGTTGTATTGGTCAATACGCGAAGATCTTCATCTCCCATCTCATACACCTGGTATGATGTGGCACCCTTCACCATATTCCATTCCAGCCCAAACTGATCGTCACAATTAAATCCGAGAGAGAACTCAACTCGCTTGCTGATCACAAATTCATCAGAAAGAAATATGGAATCACCTACTTCAGCTTTTAGCTGTACAACCGCACTGGTATCGGGAGTCAGCCAGTCTATAAATCCAAAGGGCAGGTATGTACTCGTAAATTGCTGCCATTCACCATTCTGGTATCTCCAGAAGAAATCGCCAGTTTTTTCCATCGAACTATGCCAATAGATTCTCGATTTTGCATTGCTCTTTATATTGCTATCTCCTGTTGGATAGTTCCAGACAAAGTAATCCTTGGGTTCTAAATACCAGGAGATTTCTACATCCTGACTTGCTGTGGTCAATTCTGGTACTAAAAGTGATAATTCCGCTTGACCACTGGCAGGATTATCAATTGAGAAAAACTCAACATTATTCAGATGATCTTGCTGACGGGATGCTTGACTATGATTAGAAACAGACACTGGGTCTGAATCCAATACCCACGGCAGGTAATTGACGCCATCAACATTGAGGGTAGCGTCAATGTCATGAATTAAAACTGTCTCACTAGTAGTCGCCTGATGTGGTGGATCCACCCAGCACACACTCAATTTCAGCTCCGAAATATTTTCTGGGATATCAATCACAAGGTTTTCAGAATTTCCAGAAGAAACCGTCACAGATTTGTACCAGCCACTATCTAAAACCTGCAATGCTTTGTAAGCATTCACACTTCCGTAACCTGAGGAAAAATCAATTCCTAACAATCCCACATCTTCGGCAGAGGAAATTAGT
Organism: Bacteroidia bacterium; assembly: GCA_030425425.1. Lineage (GTDB taxonomy): Bacteria > Bacteroidota > Bacteroidia > Cytophagales > Cyclobacteriaceae > Marinoscillum. Next base: position 18,080 of record JAUIAO010000056.1, read on the forward strand.
GCTGACTTGACCAAGGCACTGGAAGGAGGGTTAGATTCACCAATTTCGTACGACTGCTGCCACATACTGGCAATTCCCGTCACAAGGGCAGCTGCATCAGATGTGCCCTTTGCTCCGTAGGCTGCTAGTTCGGGTTTCAATCTGCCGTCAAAGGCAGGCCCCCTGGAGGCAGAAGAACTCATAGATAATGAAGTATCTATGGCAGCAACCAACAATACATTTTTGGATTGCTTGAAAGTACCAGTAAGATTGGCAAAGGGTAAATCTTTGTAGGTTCCTTCTTCTGGCAGCACCAATCCATAATTGCCTGATGAAAAAACGTGAAGAATCTCTGGTTGATTGAATATGGATTGATCATAAGCTACCGCTTCCGCACCATAATAGTTCTCGATACCTACTCCATAAGAATGATTCTGAATATACACTTTGTTGTCGCTGAGCAGTGATTCATCGTCGGGAAGAAGATTATTGAAATCAGAAGGTACGATTTGAGATTCAGAAATTACACCTCGACTTTCAGGAAGACTATTCCCCCTCCCTGCAATAATTGTTGCCATTTCTGTAGCATGCTGTGAAGTAGATGCTGATTCCAGATTGAGTAAAACTTGCTTATTTCTTAGGTCAATATCCTGCGCATCAAACATCTGCTCTTTCAAACTAATGATTTTTCCGGAACCATTGAGGGAAGGAAATACTCGCTGTGATTTGCGAATAGCATTAAATTCAAAATTGGGATAATCAAGTACTGACTCCTCATTTGGTTTTCTATTCAGATCAATGAAGCTGGCAAGATCAGAATCGATGATTGTGCTCATTTCCATCCATGAACAGGCAATGCTGTAAGTATTAGAACTTTGATGACTTTGAATGACTGTAATTTCAAATTGCGATTGCAATTCATTGATTCGTGAAGAGACTATATTGAAAGTATCTCGACCATCAGGGAGTATTCTTTGATTGGTCAGGTTTTTCACATGAGGTGAAAGGATCGTCTGCCCCATTAAGGACAAACTGAACACTATAAGAAATATTCCAAAGAAGTATCTCAGCATAAGCGAATATAGACAGATCGCTCATTTACAGATTTCGATAAGTGAACCAAACATATTTTTAGATAACGTTTTAAACATCAGAATGGATCAATAGAGTAAAAGACGAACGGGAATATTCTTTTTATGAACAGGAAAATAGCGAAACTGAACAAGTGTATTGACCAAATTTTATTTTATGAAAAATATGAATTTCTGAAATTTATATCGAATCCAAATATTGTTTTGGTGAATTTCATTTTTTACATATTTTCGGGAATTGTATTCGTGTTGAGAGCGAATATTTTAACCTAATTCAAACGTTACATTATGAAAAAATTCAACATGTTCGCTGCTATTATTGTGGCAGCTAGTGTGGCCTTCGTATCATGCGAGTCACAGGATGACAATCTAGCCGTAGTAGATGAAGTTCCTTCATCAGTATTAGCTAAACTTACCAATGCAGGTTTCGATGTAGAAAACCAGGCTCCGATTACTTTTCAGGATGGCTATCTTGTAGAAGGAGACATTTACATTCCAGCTCATCAGCTGGATCAAATGAAAGAAGGTGTGAGATTACCGCAAGCTGAACAGTACAGCACCAACAACCTTGTTTCTACAAACGGTAATAGAGTGATTACCATTTACGCTCCGGTAGAGTCTTCTGGAGGCGGAGGAAAAGGCAAAAAAGGTGGCGGGGGTAGCGATGGCTACAGCGCGGCTATGATCGCTGGTCTTGATCTGGCTATTGCTCGTTACAACGCTGAAAATCTTGAAATCTCTTTCCAGAGAGTTACAAGCTCAGGTGGAGCAGACATTGTAATGTCTAGATTGAACAAGAGAGACGAAAGAAGAGGAGTACTTGGATCAGCTGGTTTCCCAACTGCCTCAGGAGACCCTTATGGTGAAATCCTGATGAGTGGAGTGCTTGAGTCTTCTTATGGACTAAGCACAGAAGGCATCGCAACAATCATTGGTCACGAAATGGGTCACTGCATTGGAATGCGACACACAGATTACTTTGACAGAAGCATCTCTTGTGGAGGATCACCATCTGATGAAGGTGATGGTGGTGTAGGTGCAAACCACATCCCGGGAACTCCTACAGGAGCATCCGCAGCGGCTGCTTCATGGATGCTTGCCTGTACTGATGGTAGCGACCGTCCTTTCAACAATGATGACAAAACAGCACTTGACTACTTGTATTAATTAGAATTACGCATATTCAATGTAAAAAGGGTCTTTCGAGACCCTTTTTCTATTTTTGGGGATATGAAAATATCAAATGGCTTAATCACGGCACAATTCAAACCAGCGGGAGCAGAAATCACTTCTCTTAAAAAAGGAAATGTTGAATATCTCTGGCAGTCAGATCCAAAACATTGGGGACGACATGCTCCGGTACTTTTTCCAATTGTGGGTAAGCTGAAAAATAATGAATATGCCTTTGCAGGACAGACCTTCGAAATGGGGCAGCATGGTTTTGCAAGGGATATGGAGTTTGAGGTAGAATCACATACAGTAGAGCATATCACATTTATTTTGCGATCATCTGAGAATACGCTCAAAAAGTATCCTTTTCCTTTCGTTTTAAAAATCGCCTATTTCTTAAGTGAAAATGCACTTGAAACGAAATATGAAATTCATAACCCCTCCTCTTCTGAAATGTATTTTTCCATCGGAGGACACCCGGCATTCAATTGCCCTATGACTGCCGCAGAGTCACGGTCTGACTATTGGCTGAGATTCGATCAACAGGAAAAACTAGAAAGTCATCTTCTCAAAGATGGGGTATTCAATGGGGAGACTTTTGCTGTGCCAATGGATCATAGCAAACTCTACATTACAAATGATTTATTTGATCGGGATGCATTGGTGTTCAAAAACCTGAATTCAGATCATGTCACATTAGAAAGTGAATTGGGCAAATGGCTCACCTTTCATTTTGAGGGTTTCCCATATCTGGGGATTTGGTCGAAAAGTGACAAGTCACCTTTTGTGTGTATAGAACCTTGGTTTGGACTGGCCGATCACTCGAGCCATGACGGAGATTTTATTAAAAAGGAAGGTATTCAGAGACTTGAACCAAAAGATGTTTTTTCTTGTGTATACAAGGTAGAACTACACTAAGAAGCATAGTTAAGAGGTAATCATTGTAATTTTCAATAGGTTTAGGCGTTTATTGTAGCAAGTGGATTTTTGATATGAAAAAGGGAATTTTTGCAGTAGGTTTTTTAATGGTTTTCATCCAGGCAAAAAGCCAGGAAATGGAAACCATCGAGGAGCTATTTAAAGTAAACTATGAAACTCCGCTCACACTGGACATGGATGAGGAGAGTGAGTTTGAGCCGGTAGAGAAAATAGAAGACCAGAAGAAAAAGAAGAAAAAAAATCCTAAAATCTACTATGGCATCAAAACGAAACGCGGTTTTGCCAAAAAGGGATTTGGAGAGCGCACGGTCACTGAGTTATTCTTTTACCTGAAAGACAAAGATTACGAGGGGCCAGATCCGTATGCCAGAGACTTTTATTGGTTTGATTTTAAAAAGAAAAAGATTGTCAATTCCTTAAAAGTGAAGCGTAAAAATGCCGGTGTTCTTCATGGGCACTATACTAAAAAGATGGGGGAGCAGATTCTGGAAGAAGGATTTTTCTATAAAGGCATGAAACATGGACGCTGGGTGAAATACAATCGTCATGACATACTACAGGAAAAAGAAAAATACTGGAAAGGCTGGCCAAAGGAGTCACTTTTGGCGTATTACGACTTTGAACGCACACAGTTGAAAGAGGTCATCCCGGTTCACTATGGAGAAAAAGATGGTGATTATTTTGCCTATCATGAGAATGGAAATCTGGCCGTGGTAGGGCATTATAAATTTGACAAGCGTGTAGGACTGTGGCGAGAGTATTATGAAAACCAACGACCAAAACGCGAAGTGAAATACCCGCTGGAACCTTTTGCCAAAAACGCTCAACCCGTCATCACACGTGAATGGGGAAGGGACGGTCACCTCATCTATGATCGCGACAAATATTACAGATGAATTAATACTTGATCAAAGACTGTCGACCGATCGATACCATAATCGCAGTAGTAGCAAAAAGTAATCCCGCCTGCCAGCTGATAAAGATCAAGCCTAAAGCAAAAATCAAGGACCACCACAGAATATGTAAGAAGGCCCCAGCCAGATATTTGATGGAAATATAAAATGCAGGGTCTTTTACTCCTTTGAGGATCTTTTTGAGCCCCAGTAATGGGAGTATGTTGAAAATCGACAGAAATCCCACAATCAATTTGATCAATGCGTTTTTCTTTCTTGGCTTCACCTCTTCAGGCGCGTCATTTGCAGCTTTTTCTTTAAGCTCATCGAAAGAAAGAATTTCATGCTTAGGCTGAAAAATCCATTTTTTTCGCTGGTCATAATCTTCAGTCTTATCTGGCAGTATCAGCGTTTTTCTCATGGCTCCTGACAAGTCTTTCTTTAGCTGATTATAGCCTTTTTGCTTGTGCTCGTGGTACAGATCCATGTACTGACTCAGCTCTATCGGTTCGCCAAATTTGATATGAACCTTGGATAAAGGAAATCGATGTGAAAAATAATTGATACCTGTGGGAATAATGTAGATTTTAGTCTTTTCATCCACTCTATCCCTGGCATCCAGTGCCAGCCGGGCTGTGCCTTTGGATAAAGGTCTCAAAAAATGATCTGCCGAGTGATTTCCCTCTGGAAAAATAAGGATAGATCGTTTCTTTGATAATAAGTCATAGCAAGTTTCAAAAACAGCATCATTCTGGGATAGGCTACCAATTCCATCTCTGATACGATAGATCGGCATCATATTGAGTGCGTTAAGGATCGGGCGAGACCATTTATTGAATACATCAGCACGAGTAAGAAAGGAAACAGATCTCGTGACAAATGACCCAATCAATACAGCATCCATAAAAGCACCCTGATGATTGGGTGTGAAGAACACAGCTCCATCTTTCGGGATTTTTTCATTGCCATATAGCTTCACCCCTCCGAAAAACACGCTTACCCACCACCTGCTCAGGTATTTTACAATGTAATAAAGCCAATGAGAATCCATAAAAAGTAGTTGTTACCCTAGTCAGTGGGCAAATATAAATTATTCATCTACTCGGTTAAAGAATCTTAATCAAGTGATAATCCTAGCATTCCTCATCGATTTGCTCCTCAATATATAACTCTAAGTCAATTTTGAATGATTTATCAACCTCCTCGGAGAACACCTGCCCATTTATTCGTATTTCCAGCTTGTCGAACATCTCCTTTTCTTTGTCATTACATTTAGCTTCTGGGTTATTACAGCATACATTGGGTTCTGAATTCAAAATTTTCAAATTCCAATCTTTTAGGTGATACTCTATATTTTGATCTTCTTTGGTAAGGATATAAAATGATGCAGAATCAAGCTCAAAATCATTCTCAGTTATATTGAGCTCAAAACCTAAACCACCTGTCGCTGTGAATCTATTATAATGAAAGATTGAGTCGATAATTTCCACATCTGGATTATAAACATCGTCTATCACCAGCTCCCCATTGAGATAAACATTTAAAGATTGTCTGGTAACACATCTCAACTCGGTGTATGGATTTCTATTTAAAAAACCACAAGTACAAGATGTCAAGGTTGATTGAAGATAAACAGTGAACAAAAATGTTATTAAAACTACTTTTTTCATCCTCTTAAATGATAAGCTTTTGGTTGTGTAAATGCGCGGATGCCCATGTATGATAATGTATGTCCCATGCCCGAATTTTTGCGACCAGACCAGGGGACATTCGGGCTTACCCGATCACAGCAGTTCCAGTAGCAAGTACCTACATTCATTTGATCCAGCACAGTTTTAGCCCGCTGCTCGTCCTCAGAAAAAACAGACGCAGTAAGACCATATGGAGTATCCAGCATCAAACGAATTGCCTCTTCATCAGACCCAACAGCCTGAATGCCAATAATGGGACCGAAGGATTCTTCCATCATAATTTTCATCTCATGCGTAGTTTGTGTCACTACCGTCGGCTCCATATAATATCCCGGTTTATCCATTCCTTTCCCACCCAGGATTACTTCAGCACCCTTCTTTTTGGCATCTTCTATCTGATCCAAAATCACCTCTAATTGAGCCTCTCGGGTGACTGGCCCTATGAAAGTATCGGCTTTCTCAGGATTGCCGATTTGGTAGTTCTTCACCTCTTCCACGAAATACTTCACAAACTCGTCATAAATCTTAGCATGAACATAAATGCGCTCCACTGCGCAACAGCTCTGACCAGCATTGTAAAATGCTCCTTCAGCAGCATTAATCGCCCACTTTTTCACATCCCCAACATCATCCATGATGTACAGAGGGTCTTTTCCTCCTAGTTCCAATTGAACAGGTACCATTTTGTGAGCCACATTCTTAGCAATGTGCAGTCCGGTCTTATGAGATCCTGTAAAAAAATATCCGTCCAAGTCAGATTCCAATAATGTTTGCCCTACTTCTCCTGAACCGATTGCTATATCAAATACATTTTCCGGGACTCCAGCACGATGTAATAATTCTTTGAACTTCAATCCAGTGAGTGTGGCATATTCCGAGGGCTTATAAAGTACGCTGTTACCAGCGACCAAAGCATACAAAAAGACATTATAACCTACATTATATGGGAAATTCCAAGCCGATATATTAGCAATCACACCGAGTGGCTCATGATATAGCAGCTCCAGCGTATCGCCTTCCATTCCAAATTCTTCAGGTTGGAGCCACTTTTCAGCATTTTTGGACAAATGTGAAATTCGGTTTAGCGAACCACTGATTTCATTTCTTGATTGCGTAATCGGCTTACCTGTTTCCTGAGTAAGAATCTGCGCAAGTTCATCCTTATTTTCAATGACCAATTTTCCAAAAGCTTCAATGGCTTTTAACCTGGTGCGCACAGACTTTTTCGCCCAGACTTTTTGGCCTGCCCTGAGAGCTTTCAATTTCGCATCAATACTTGCTTTGTTGTCTTGTTCTATTTCTCTGATAACCTCCTCAGTGGCTGGATTAATAATTTTCATAGCAGGTTTATTTGACGTTTTTTTCTCACTTGTTCTATAAAATATCGGTACAATGGATCCGGATCAATGACTTCACCGCCCAAAGTATGCGAAAACTCAGGGTGCCATTGTACACCGACTATTTTTCCTTCTTCGCTCTTTGTGTGACCGATAGCCTCAATGATGCCGTCTTCCGGGCTTGTAGCCAGTATTTCAAGACCCTGCCCCAAGTCTTTAATGGACTGATGATGTACAGAATTCACTTTTGTGGCTGGATCGCTCTGATATATCTGATGTAAAATTTTACCTCGTGCCCAGTTGATTTCATGAGAAATGGTATCATAAAGATCGGCATCTCGATGGATCAGGCTCTCCGGTCTCTGTGTTATCGTATCCTGATACAAGGTGCCCCCAAAATAAATATTCATCAATTGCATCCCTCTACATATGGCCAATATCGGTTTGCCACTTTTAAAAGCTCGGTCAAACAACCTGAATTCATATTCATCCCGAACTGGATCGCCAGGCCACCTTCCATTTTCAATTGGCGATTCGTGATAAAACTCTGGGGCAATATCAGTCCCTCCCTGAAACACAAACCCGTCCATTTCAGACAGGATATCATCCAACAGATCATCTGATACGTCTGGGATCAATACGGGCAAAATACCCTTTTGTGTGAGGTACCTGGCCATATCATTTTCAATATAGCTCAGCGTTTTTGGTGCAAATACTTTTCTATGTGCATCAGGATAACTGAAACATGCAGAAATGCCAATTTTGATCATGCTAAAGTGCCTTTTCGTAAAGCTTTTTAAAATCTTCGCGACTTACAGATTTGGGATTTGCAGGATGGCAAAAATCAGCTAGTGCCAATTCTGAAAGCTCCTCAATGTGCTCTTCTCTAACGTCAAGATCTCTCAACTTTGTCGGCAATTCCAATCGTTCATTCAATTCAAACAGATAATCTACTACCCGTTCACCTTCGCTTTCCATCACTCCCAGGCTTTGGGCCATTCTGTCAAACTTCCATTCCAATCCTGAATAATTGAATTCCATCCCGTAAGGCAAATTCACCGCATTGGCCAATCCATGATGAGTATCCAGTAAACTGGACAATGGGTGTGCAAGGCTATGCACCACACCAAGTCCCTTCTGAAAAGCTACTGCGCCCATCATCGAACCAAGTAGCATGTCCGAACGTGACTGTAAGTCTGGATGATGAGTTGCTTTTTCGATTGACTTAGCAATCAATGCCATTCCTTCCAGTGCAATTCCATCACACATGGGATGATAATTTTTTGCCAAATACGCCTCCATATTGTGTGTAAGTGCATCCATTCCTGTGGCTGCAGTGACAAACGGGGGCAAATCCATAGTCAACTCAGGGTCTGCAAAAACAATATGTGCCATGAGCCTTGGAGAAAACAAAATGCGTTTCTTTCTGGATTCATCTTCAGAGATGATTGCGCTTCGCCCGACTTCACTGCCAGTACCAGATGTAGTTGGTACGGTGACAAAATAGGGAATTGGTTCAGTAACATACTGGTCACCACCAATCAAATCATCGTATTCAAATAAATCACGAGGGTGATGTGCCTCTAGAGCAATTGCCCTGGCTACATCCAACGCCACTCCTCCTCCTATTCCAATGATGGCATCACGTGAAGTATTCCTAAACATTTCACCGCCTTTAAGCACATCTGACTTAATAGGGTTTTTGTGAAGGTCATAGAAGATCTCCACCTCAAGGTTTTTGACCTTTAATCCATCGATGATATTTTTAAAAAAGTCCAAATCCTTAATCACTGAGTCCGTGACAATCAGCGGTCTTTTCAGCGACTGCCCTTTCAGGTGATCACCCAGCTCATCAATCACGCCTTTACCAAAGCGGATCGGTGTGGGAAAATTAAAGCTTAACCTTTCGTTCATTTTACAGCCATTTAGTGAACTACACCTGGATAAAGATACAGGATGCATTGTGGAATTTGACTCATTCTGGTTTGCCAGAATTTCGATTACTCAATAAAAACCAGAAATATGATACTATCATAATCATCAGGTAAACTGAAGCGAGTTTCAGGTTATACATCGTCATGGCAATAAGAGCCATTATAGCAATAACCAATGCCACAGAAGGAAAGAGTGGGAACATTGGTACTTTGAATGGCCTTTCCAGATCGGGCTCCGATTTTCTCAGTTTGAAAAAGGCTATCATCGAAACCACATAGAGCGTCAACGCACCAAAGCATGCAATGGTGATAATCTCACCGGTCTTTCCTGTCAGCAATGCCACTATTCCAATCAGCATGTTTACAATAAGTGCATTTGCAGGAGTTTTCGTTTTAGGGTTTACCTGACCAAGACTTTTTGGAATATATCCCACCCTTCCAAATTCAAATGTACTTCGTCCGGCAGCCAATATGATTCCATGAAAAGATGCGATCAACCCCAAAAGACCTACCGAAATTAACAAATGATAAAGCACATGATTTTCGCCCACAATTACTGCAAGTGCCAAAGGCAAAGGCGAATCTGATGGTTCATTGCTTCCCGGAGGATAAACCACACTTTCCCATCCGGCCACTCCCACGGCGGCAATAAAAGTGAGGATACATAATATCACCAAAGTAATAATAGCTGAACCAAATCCTTTCAAAATGTCTTTTTGCGGATTGCGAGCTTCCTCCGCCACATTAGCCACACCTTCGATTGCCAAAAAAAACCAGATAGCAAAAGGTATAGCTGCAAAAGCACCTTCCAACCCATTCGGTAATGCGTTTCTGGACAGGTTCTCTATGTTTACATGTGGAAGGCTCACTCCGGCAAAAATCAACAACTCTAAAACTGCCAAAATCGTGATGACCAGTTCGAATATCGCAGCGGCCTTTACTCCAATGATATTGAGTAAAGTGAATATGAAATATGCCAAAATGGCAATAGTCAAAGTATCAATCTCTGGAAAAAAAATATTGAAATATGCTCCAATTGCTGCTGCAATAGCTGGTGGAGCAAAAATAAATTCCACATTCTGGGCCATGCCAGCTATGAATCCCATTTTCGATCCAAGTGCCCTGTTGGCATAGTCAAAAGCACCTCCTGCTTTTGGGATTGCACAAGCCAGCTCAGTGTAGCTGAAAGTAAAGGTCACATACATGATAATGATAAAAAACGTGGCAATGGCCAATCCCAGAGTACCTCCTTCGGCCAGACCAAGGTTCCATCCGAAATACATTCCTGAAATTACGTAACCGACACCTAGTCCCCAGAGCATCAATGGACCAAGTGTTCTGCTCAATTTCGCTGATTCTGACATGTGTTTTATTTCCGAAAATAGTCAATCGAATAATTGAATTTGTTGATTTCGGGTATTTCATGTTGATTTTATTCCCATTGATTCGAATCGAATATTTTATCAATTAGAATATTTTTAATTTTCTTCTATTATTATCAACCACGATTGGGAATATGAAAAAGAATAAGCCAAAAAGCAGAAATGTATTCATTACAACAGATGTTATAGTAGTGGCATAAGATTTTACCACGGGTTCCAACCCCAAAAAAGATCAGCGAAACAAGCCTCTGAAAGCATATTTCAGAGGTTTTTTATTGCATATTCTCGTTCCACAGCAGACGAAACAATCAACTCTCCCACTCACATTTATTGAAGAATCGTTGAATTAATTGATTAATATTTTAATCAATCGATTGTATAATTATCAATATTTCAATGAAAAGTGGTATTTGGTTTAAATATTTGCATTAGGAGAGTCCTCTGGCTAACTTGCATACACAATAAATGCATGAAGTAGTATGTCATCTGAAAAGACCCCCATTTTAGTCCAAAATGATCCGTGGCTCGCGCCATATACTCAGGAAATCAATGATCGGATGATGCGCTACGAGTCTCGGCGCAGTGAGTTGATTAAAAAATTCGGCAGCATCAGCAATTTTGCTCTTGGGTATGAATTTCTTGGTTTCAATTACGATAAAAAGAAGAAAGGCTGGTGGTATCGCGAATGGGCACCCGCTGCTACGTCTTTAAGTTTGGTGGGGGAGTTCAATGATTGGAATCGGGAAGCCAACCAGATGACAAAGAATCCGGATGGAATTTGGGAAATTTTCCTGGATGATAAAACTTACAAGAACAAGCTTAAGCACGAATCAGCTGTAAAAGTTCATGTTGTGTCTGAAAAAGGCAGTATGGACCGCATTCTGGCTTATGCCAAATATGTCACCCAGGATCCAACCACCCATGATTTTACTGCAAGGCTGTGGAATCCTGATAAACCATACAAATGGACAGACAAAAAATTTAGTTGCCAGCCGGCGTTCGATAATCCATATATCTATGAGTGCCATGTAGGAATGGCTCAGGAAAAAGAAGGTGTTGGCACCTATCGTGAATTTGCGGATTTGATCCTCCCGAAAATTCAGGAGCAGGGATACAATGCTATACAAGTGATGGCTATTCAAGAGCATCCTTATTACGGGTCTTTTGGCTATCATGTGAGTAATTTTTTCGCGCCTAGTAGTAGATTCGGCACTCCTTATGACCTCAAATACCTAGTGGACAAAGCCCATAAAATGGGTATTGCGGTGATCATGGATATTGTTCATTCACATGCAGTGAAAAACCTTTCTGAGGGGTTAAATGAATTTGATGGATCTGGTGACCAATACTTTCATCCGGGAGGTCGTGGGACTCATGATCAGTGGGACTCAAAACTTTTCAACTACGGCAAAGAAGAGGTTCTGCGTTTCTTGCTCTCCAATGTAAAATATTGGATGGAAGAATTCCACATGGATGGTTTCCGATATGATGGAGTGACCTCTATGCTTTACTTCCACCACGGTGATATTTCATTTGATCATTATGACAAATATTTCAGGGATGTGGACTGGGATGTGCTGACGTATCTTCAGATGGCCAATGAACTGATCAAAGAGATTAATCCGAATGCGCTCGTAATAGCAGAAGATTTCAGTGGAATGCCGGGACTTTGCCGACCTGTAGCTGAAGGCGGAATGGGATTCGATTTCCGACTTGGAATGGGTATTCCTGATTACTGGATCAAGTTGCTGAAGCACAAGCAAGATGAGGAGTGGAACATTCACGATATGTGGCAAGCACTGACCAATCGCAGGTTTGGCGAACGCACCATTGCTTACGCAGAAAGCCATGACCAGGCGCTGGTTGGTGATAAATCGATCGCCTTCTGGCTAATGGATAAGGAGATGTACACTCATATGAACAAGGATTACGACAGCTTGATCATTGATCGTGGGATTGCTCTACACAAAATGATCAGGTTATTTACTTTGGCTTTGGGTGGAGAAGGCTGGTTAAACTTTATCGGAAATGAATTTGGACATCCGGAGTGGGTGGACTTCCCGAGAGAAGGGAACGACTGGAGCTATCAATACGCTCGCAGGCAGTGGAGTCTGCAGGAGCATCCGGATTTGAGATATCAGTTCTTGTATAATTTTGGTGCGGAAATGGTGAAAATGGCCAATACTGAGAATATTGTTGGCTCATTGCCTGCTCAGCAGCTCAATATGGATGAGGACAACAAAACCTTGATTTTTGAGCGAAATAATCTGGTTTTTGCCTTCAATTTTTCTCCAACGAATTCCGTTCCTGACTACAGATTCAGAGTGCCATCACCTGGCAAGTACAAAATCATACTCAATTCAGACAAATCCGAGTTTGGTGGTCATGAGCGTATAGATGATGCCATGAGCTACCCGACAGTTACTATTTTCGGAGAGCACTTTTTGAGTGTTTATCTGCCAAACAGGGTGGCTGTGGTGCTGAAAAAAGTGAAGTAAAGATTTTATAAGAATTCTTAATTTTCCAGATCCCTTATTTAAGTAATCATGCCAAAAACTTAAATAAGGGATTTTTTATTTAAGAAAAGTTAAATTGGGAATGTTAATATTTAAGTAAAAGTGCATTTAGGTTAAATAACATTTTCCATTATTTAATTATAAATCTATTTTTGTTAAATTGTGAGTTTCTTATTTAACCATTTCAATGAAAAGCTTTGTTTCTGGGCAGATCGTCAATCAAGGATATTACTCAGCATTTATGCCAGGTCACATCAACAGGCTATGGCAAATTGAGGATATGAGCATCATCCAAATGCTGAGTTTGGCTGACAGGCACCTTGGACGTTTGGATATGTACTCGGGTTACGTCAATATTGATCTATACATCAGTATGCACATAGCTAAGGAAGCTACTCAGTCTTCTAAAATAGAAGGTACGCAAACCAACATGCAAGAGGCTTTTTTGGACAAAAGTGAAATAGCTGATGAACGCCGCAATGACTGGGAAGAAGTACAAAACTACATAGCTGCAATGAATGGCGCTGTTCGCCAGTTGGATGACCTCCCTTTTTCCAGTAGGCTGATTAGAAATACGCACAGTACATTGCTGCAAGGGGTAAGAGGAGAGCATAAGTTGCCGGGGGATTTTCGGCAAAGCCAGAACTGGATAGGAGGAGCGAGTATCAATGATGCCGTTTTTGTGCCACCACCACATACTGTCATCCCAGATTTGATGAGTGATTTGGAGCACTTTGCCAATGATGAGTCAATGCCCGTTCCGGATTTGCTGAAAATAGCGATCATTCATTATCAATTTGAGACCATTCACCCATTTTTAGATGGAAATGGACGGGTTGGGAGGTTACTCATTCCTTTATACTTGGTAAGCAAGGGAGTATTGAAAAGACCTATTTTGTATTTGTCTGAATTCTTCGAGAAACACAGAGCACTGTATTATGATAATTTGATGCGGGTAAGAACACATCATGACATTGCCCAGTGGTTCAAATTTTTTCTCACAGGGATCATAGAGTCTGCTAAAAAGGGAATTGAGACTTTTGATGGAATTCTTCAGCTTCAAAAATCCATCGACATCAGACTAAAAGAGCTTAAAGGCAAAGAAACCGTTGCACGAAAAGTACTGGAAAGCCTGTATAAGCGACCTGTAATTGATGCTAAAAAGATGGCACAGATCATAGATAAAAGTCTGGTGAGCGCTTATAAATTGATCTCGGAAATGGAAAGAATAAAAATCCTTCACGAAATTACCGGGGCAAATCGAGGTAGGATATATGTTTTTCAGGAATACCTGGATTTATTCAAAAATGATTGATTGCTAATTGTATGAAGCAGGTTGTTTATATCACTCTGATTTTTTTATCTATTGTCTCAATGTCTCAAGACCTTTCCCTGATGACTTACAACATTCGTCTCGACTGGGGGACAGATGAAAATCGTTGGGATAATCGCAAAGAGTTGATGGTCAATCAACTGAAGTTTTACGAGCCGGATATACTGGGAATTCAGGAAGGTCTGCCTCATCAGGTAAAATATCTGGATTCTGCGCTTTCTGATTATCAATACATAGGCGTAGGACGAGAAGATGGAAAAGCAAAAGGAGAATTCACTGCGATCTACTTTAAAAATGATATTGAATTACTCGAATCGGGAACCTTTTGGCTTTCAGAAACCCCATCTGAAGTTTCTGTAGGTTGGGATGCTGCATTGCCAAGGATTTGCACTTATGGGCTTTTCAAAGCTGGGAAAAAGAAATTCTGGGTTTTTAACACGCACTTTGATCATATAGGTGAGCAAGCTCGTGTGGAGTCCATGAAGCTGATTCTCTCACAGATAAATTCATACAATCAAAAGGGCTTTCCTGTCATTCTAATAGGAGACCTAAATGTTACTCCTTATGATCAACCGATTCTGGAAATGAAAATGGTTTTGAAAGACACGCGTGATATTGCAGAAATTGTACACGGACCTGACGCGACTTTTAATAGTTTTGCATTTGCCCAAACACCCCATCGACGGATCGACTACATTGCTGTAGATGATCAGGTGAAAGTGATGAAATATGCAGTGCTGACAGATTCCTTTGATCAGCGATACATTTCGGATCATTTCCCGGTTTATTGTACGATTTCATTTGAATAATATGAATTTCGAAGCACTTAAAAATGCGCTGGAAGGTGATTTGTTCACCGACGAAACTACTCGAAGACTTTATGCCACGGATGCCTCTGCATACCGTGAAATTCCATTGGCAGTAGCCATTCCTAGGACAGAAGTTGATTTGGTAACATTGATCTCATTCGCTAGAGAAAACAATACCTCAGTCATCCCGAGAACTGCTGGTACTTCTCTGGCAGGTCAGGTGGTGGGAGGAGGAATCGTAGTGGATGTCTCTAAGCATTTCAATAAAATTCTGGAAGTTAATGAAGACGAAGGTTGGGCGATTGTTCAGCCAGGAATCGTTCGGGATGACCTCAATGCGGCCTTGAAGGAACATGGTTATTTCTTTGCTCCTGAGACCTCTACAGCCAATCGTGCCATGATTGGTGGGATGATCGGAAATAATAGCTGTGGTGCCAACTCTGTGGTTTACGGAAGTACACGCGAGCATTTGCTGGAAGTCAATGCGATTCTTTCGGATGGGAAGAAAACCTGGTTTGGTGATTTGGACATGAACGCATTCCTGGCCAAATGCAATGGAATGAACGTTTGCAGTGATTTGGAGACTAATATTTATCTGCAGGCAAAGGAAATGCTCAACGATGAGGAGAACCGGAAAGAAATAGTAGCGGGATTTCCAAAAGCATCAGTGCCAAGAAGAAATACCGGATATGCTATTGATATTCTGGCAGACATGGAGCCATTTCATAAGGGAGGTTCGAGATTCAATTTTAGCAAGCTGATTGCAGGGTCAGAAGGAACTCTTGCATTTGTCACTTCTGCCAAAATCAAACTATCGAAAATTCTACCTCCTCACAAGAGGTTGGTTTGTATCCATTGCAATAGCATCGATGAATCGCTGAGAGCTAATCTGGTAGTGCTGAAATACCGACCTACAGCCAGTGAGTTGATGGATCATTACGTGCTGGAAGCAACCAAGAGAAATCGTACCTATAGTGGCTATCGGTTTTTTGTGGAGGGTGACCCCAAGGCCATTCTCGTTGCGGAATTGACATATGAAAGTGCTGAAGAAGCAGATAAAGCCGCTTCGGATTTGGTGGAAGATCTCAAGCAATCAGGCTATGGATATTCATTTCCGATTATACAGGGTGATGACATCAAAAAGGTTTGGGGATTGCGAAAAGCTGGTCTCGGTTTACTTTCTAATGTAGTTGGTGATGCTAAACCTGCCCCTGTCATCGAAGATACGGCTGTAGATGTGGAGGATTTACCGGCGTACATTGCTGAGTTCAATGAGATACTAGACAAGCACGGTCTGTATTGTGTGCATTATGCACATGCCGGCTCTGGAGAATTACACCTTCGTCCGATTCTCGACTTAAAAACCGCCGAAGGGATTCGACTTTTCAGGAAGATTGCAGAGGAGATTGCCACTTTGGTGAAGAAATATAAAGGCTCACTTTCTGGTGAGCACGGTGATGGCCGATTGCGCGGGGAGTTCATTCCTCAGATGATAGGAGATCATAATTACGAATTGGTGAAGCAGGTGAAGCAGACCTGGGACCCTCAAAACATCATGAATCCGGGCAAGATTGTGGATACTCCGCCTATGGACACCAGTCTGCGATATGAAGCAGGGCAAGAAACACGGGAGTTTGAGACCATTCTGGACTTTTCAGATACTGCTGGCTATCTACGAGCAGCAGAGCAGTGTAATGGTTCAGGGGATTGCCGTAAGTCAGCAATAAGTGGAGGCACGATGTGCCCGAGCTATATGGCTACCCGAAACGAAACCGACACTACCAGGGCCAGAGCGAATATCCTTCGTGAAATGCTCACCAGATCTGATAAAGCCAATCCATTTGCACATGATGAGATCAAGGAGGTATTGGATCTTTGTCTGAGCTGTAAGGGCTGTAAATCCGAATGCCCGAGTAATGTGGATATGGGCAAACTCAAGCAGGAATGGCAATATCAATATTACAAGGAAAAAGGTGTGCCGCTGAGAAATAAGCTGATTGCCAATTTTCCGAATAGCATGAAGCTGGCGGCCATGGTGCCGTGGGGTTATAACCTCACTTTTGGAAACAAACTCACAGGAAACATTGCTAAATCTGTGATTGGTTTTGCTCCGAAAAGAAGCATGCCAAAGCTATCACCTGTTGCCTGGGACAAATGGTTTCAGAAAGAATTCAAACAGGAAATCGCCGAGCCTAAAAAGATTGTATACTTCTTCATAGATGAGCTGATCAATTACAATGAATCTGAGATAGGCATTACAGCAATGAAGCTGCTGGATAAGCTCGGCTATGAAGTGAAATACCTTCAGCACAAAGCTTCCGGAAGAACGTATTTGTCCAAAGGACTTTTGGAAGAAGCTAAAAATTTGGCAGAATTCAACGTGAACCTCTACAAAGGAAAAATCTCAGAGGATACCCCTTTAATTGGGATAGAGCCATCGGCTATTTTGACTTTCCGGGATGAATATCCTGATCTGCTCCGAGGAGAAATGAAAGCTGCCGCCAATGAAATAGGTGCGCATACCTTTATGATCGAGGAGTTTTTGGCAAAAGAGTTGGAAGCTGGAAATATTGACCTCAGTTTATTCACAGAGAAAAAGCAATTGGTCAAACTACATGGTCATTGTCAGCAAAAGGCACTTTCTTCTATGGTTCCCGTGAAAAAAATTCTTTCTAAAATGGGAGGCTATGAAGTGCAGCTAATTCCTTCAGGGTGTTGCGGCATGGCAGGGTCATTTGGATATGAAAAAGAGCACTATGAGCTCTCCATGCAGATCGGTGAATTGGTACTTTTCCCGACTGTTCGTCAACAGCCGGAAGAGGTTATCATTGCTGCAGCCGGAACCAGTTGTCGTCACCAGATCAAGGATGGTACAGGTAGAAAATCCAAACATCCCGTGGAGTTGATTTGGGAGGCGATTGCCTAACTCTGAGTATATTTATCCAAGAATATCATGAGTATCAGCAATAAAGATATTGACCAAATTGTCTCATTACTGTCAAAACAAGTTGCCAACCTAGAAGGTGTATACCTTTTTGGTAGTTGTTTGACTGAGTTTTTTACCACAGCAAGTGATATTGATATTGCGGTCAAAGCAACCAATAGGATTGAAATACAAACTCTTTGGGAACTGAGAAATATGCTTGCTAATACCTTAAAAAGAGAAATTGATCTAGTAGATCTGTCTGTGGCCGACACGGTACTAAGAATGCAGGTGATAAGTACAGGATCACGAGTTTTTACATCCAATTTCAAGAAGAGTGAAGCTTGGGACTCATTGGTTTTTAGCATGTATTTACAATTGAATGATGATCGTAGAGAGATTCTAAAAGAAATAGTGTCTAGCGGCAGAGTATATGGATGATGTCATTATTGGAAAGGTCGCCACCATTGAGAGGTGTATCAAGCGGATCAACGAAGAAGCTCAGTTCGACTGGAAAGGCGATTACACTCATCAAGATGCTTTGTTACTCAATTTAGAGAGAGCATGTCAAGCATCAATAGATTTAGCTGCGCATATAGTTCGCACCAGAAAATTTGGAATTCCCAAAGAGTCAAGAGAAGTCTTTGATCAACTTCTGGAAAATGAAGTCATTGAGCAAGGTTTGGCGGAAGAACTCAAGAAAATGGTTGGTTTCAGAAATATTGCCGTACATGACTATGCCAGCTTGAATCTTGAGGTTGTAGAGACAATTATACAGAAGAAGCTGTCACAATTCGAATCATTCACTCAAGTGATTCTGAAATATTCCAAAGACTTGTAAATTCAAGCATCCTATTTTTATTCTTTCCGTATATTGGTTGGATCCAAAAATGAACAACTATGCCCCAAAAAGTAGCTTTAGTTTTATCAAGTGGAGGAGCCAGAGGGCTGGCTCACATCGGAGTGATCGAATCTCTGGAAGCACAGGGATATGAAATCGCTTCTATTTCCGGCTCATCAATCGGAGCTGTGGTCGGCGCTTTTTATGCTTGTGGCAAATTGGATGTTTATAAAGAATGGGCGCTCAACCTGGATCGTTATGACGTCTTTAAATTGATTGATTTCACCTTTTCGGTACAAGGATTCATTCGTGGGGAAAAAGTTTTTAAAGCTTTGCAGGAAGTGATTAAGGATGTGAATATTGAAGATATGAACATTCCTTTTGCTGCGTTGGTCACTGATATACAAGGAAAGAAACAGCATGTTTTTGAATCAGGAAGCATGTACCAGGCCATAAAGGCTTCAGTCGCAATCCCTACCGTGATTAAGCCTGTGGAGGTAGATGGTGTGAAGTACATCGATGGTGGTGTGACTAACCCCATTCCTGTGGAACATGTGAAAAGACATGAAGGCGATATCTTGGTAGTTTCTAATGTGAATGCAATCAAACCGTATAAAAAGCCATTTGCAGATAAACAACTGGCGGCACAGGAAGCAGCCAGCTATAATCAAAAAATCCAGGCGTTTCTGAGCAGTTGGAGCAAGTACTTGCCCGGCACCACAGAGGCAGAGAAAAAGCTGGGTTTCTTTGATCTACTCAATGACTCCATAGACCTGATGCAGGACAAATTAACCTCTCTGCTACTTGAAAAATTTCAACCTGATCTGATGGTCAATATTTCCAGAGAAGCGTGCAGTACTTTTGAGTTTTATAAAGCCAAGGAACTGATTGAAGCTGGAAAAGAGGCTTTTCAGGAAGCAGTGAACAACTAGTTTTTTGAAAAGGAAGATTTACTTCCTTCAAAAAATAAAATGTCTAAAAGTGCATCAGTCAGATTAGTAGATCTCTGAAAACTTATTATTCCTCTATGTCTGCCGGCCATTACCTTACCTGAATCCATACTAAAGGTGATTTGGCTCAACTCATTACGAGAATGGTATTGTAAAAGGCACAATTGCATAATGGGGGGATTGATACCGTCATGATATTTACAATTCAAACTCCAGGTGAGCTCCCGATTTATTTCGCAGATTTTGTTGAGTAAATTGACCAATGTAATTTCGTCCATCAAAATGAAGATAAACACAATAACCCAAAATTGAAAAATGAAAACTAAAGAAGATATAATCAAAAACTGGCTCCCGAGATATACAGGAATGGAGCTTGATGAATTTGGCAAATACATCCTCCTCACCAACTTTCGCAACTATGTGAATATGTTCGCTGAGTGGAATGCTGTTCCGGTGGTCGGTGAAGGGCACCCCATGCAATGTGCCACTGCTCAGGGTATCACCATCATCAATTTTGGAATGGGCTCGGCCAATGCCGCGACTATCTCAGATCTTTTGGGAGCTATTGACCCGAAAGCCGTATTGTTTCTAGGCAAATGTGGAGGACTGAAGAAAAAGAATGAAGTGGGAGACCTGATCTTGCCAATTGCCGCAATACGCGGTGAAGGAACTTCCAATGATTATATGCTTCCTGAAGTGCCAGCCCTTCCGGCATTTGCGCTTCAGAAAGCTATCTCTACCACTATCAGAGAGCATAATCAGGACTACTGGACAGGAACCGTATATACAACCAACCGACGAGTTTGGGAGCACGATACGAAGTTTAAAAAGTACTTGAGAAAGATCCGGGCGATGGCCATCGATATGGAAACGGCCACTATTTTCACGGCGGCTTTCGCCAATGAAATGCCTGCAGGTGCGCTTCTACTGGTTTCTGACATTCCTATGATACCGGAAGGTGTGAAAACTGATGAAAGCGACAAAAAAGTAACTAAGCAATATGTCGATCAACATCTGAAAATCGGGATTGCTTCATTGAAACAGCTCATTAACAATTCACAAACCGTGAAACACCTAAAATTTGATTGATCAATTTCTAATTGAATCAAGTTACAACCAATTGTGAACAATAAGCGTCTGTTTAGTATGTCCAAAAATTTCATACTTCTGACGCTTTTAGTTTTTTCACTAATCTCCTGCTCCGAGGAAGAACTGCCAATTGCTACTCCAGGTAATGGCTTGCCCATGAACCTCGTTGGGCAAGATCAAACCCTATCCATTTGCGGAAGCAACTACATTTTGACCAACTCAAACAATGATTCGGTGCAGATTCGCTACAATGAAGTATTACGAGATTTTTTTGTTGAAAATGGAATCAGTGAAAAAGATTTTCCGATACCAGTTGCAGTTACACTGTTGCGTCTCGACGAGGCTGATCCCTGTACTACAATCCTCAAGGAAGTAAAAACAATCAGAGTTAGCTATGTGAGGGCTGAATCGGGCCCGGAATCTATCAGATAAACGTGATTCTTCAGTCACTTTCGGTAGCGTAATACTGTTTCTGATTTCTTCATCAAATAAGATTAATGGTTGCCGAAGTACGAAATTGGTAACCAATGTTTGAAGTGTTTTCGTTGATCTCATGGAATTCGATTTTTTGAAGCTGTAGTTCTTCGTAATGAAGCCGCAAAATTTTAGTTTTATTACAAATCGAGTAGGAAACAAAGATAGGTGATCAAACCTATCTTTGTTGTCCTCTCACACCACCCAGCGTACTCTCGTACTGGGC
Source organism: Bacteroidia bacterium (assembly GCA_030425425.1). Taxonomy (GTDB): domain Bacteria; phylum Bacteroidota; class Bacteroidia; order Cytophagales; family Cyclobacteriaceae; genus Marinoscillum. The sequence goes on from JAUIAO010000056.1 coordinate 39,657, forward strand.
GGTTTCTCTAAAGACATGTCGATAGTAGTCAG
>JAUIAO010000105.1 GCA_030425425.1 Bacteroidia bacterium
TAGAAGAATTGGTTGGATTGCCTCCATTACAACTCAGGTGATCATGCTGTTGATATTTTATTTCCTGACGGCTTGGAGAGAACCAGACCCACCAATCCCAAGCTATGGAATAGAATTGGCATTTGGGCTGGAAGACGTAGGTAGCGGTAATGAAGAATTGTCTTCAGAAGAAAATGCAGAAGAAGTTCAGAATGAACCTGCTGAGGAAGTAGTAGAAAATACAGAAGTAGAAGAACAACCTGCGGAAAACCTCGAAGAATCTAGCGAACCGGATAATATAGAAGAAACTCCCGTGACAGATGAAGTATCTGACCCTGTGGAAGAGGTGGAAACAAGTGACGCGACGGAATCTACAGAAGCAGTTGATGCTTCGGATAGTGAATTGACAGATGAATCAGAAAAAGCAGAGGTTCAGCCTGAGCCAGAAGAAGAAATAATTGATGAAAGTGCTTTAATGCCTTCAGAATCCGATAGTGATAACTCCAACAAGGGAAATACTGAAGAAGCAGGTGCACAGGGAGAAGAGGAAGGAAATATCAATGGTGATGCGATCATGGGCGAGCAAGGCACAGCAGAAGGTGCAAGTTTGAGCATAACAGGATGGACCTGGGATTCAAAACCAAAGCCTGAGGATGATTCCAATGAATCAGGTAAAATCGTATTCAGAATCAAAGTAGACGATTATGGCGAAGTGATAAACGTAGAGCCAATCAGCAGTTCTGTGTCTTTTGCAGTTGCTAAAAAATATGAGCAGGCAGTCTATAGGTTAACATTTAGTCAAACAACCAGTGCTCCACCAGCTCCTGTTTCAGAAGGTACCATCACTTTTATCATTCGATCTAAATAAATGAATTACGTAGAGTCGCTTCAGTACCTTATGGAGCGGTTGCCTATGTTTCAGCGCATAGGTCAGCAAGCATTCAAAAAGGATTTGACCAATACCATGAAGTTGTTGGCAATTCTTGATAATCCACATCAGAAATTCAAATCCATTCATATAGCTGGAACTAATGGTAAAGGATCATCAGCCCATGCCATTGCTTCAGTATTACAAAGTGCAGGATATAGTACGGGGTTATACACTTCGCCACACCTCAAGTCATTTACGGAAAGAATCAGAATAAATGGTGAAGAGGTTTCTGAGTCCTTTGTTGTGGAATTTGTTGAAGTGCTAAGGCCGCATATTGAAAAAATTAAACCATCATTTTTTGAAGTTACAGTGGCTATGGCCTTTCAGTACTTCGCAGAAAAGCAGGTAGATATCGCTGTGATAGAAACAGGTTTGGGTGGTAGACTAGATTCTACTAACGTGATCACACCTCTCCTGAGTCTGATCACATCCATTGGATACGATCATGTAGATATTCTTGGTGATACACTAGAACAAATTGCAGGTGAAAAAGCCGGAATAATTAAACCTGAGGTGCCATTAGTCATCGGCAGTACTCAGAGAGAATTATATCAAGTATTTGCGAATAAGGCTGTTGAGCTAAAATCACCAGTATTCTACGCAGAAGGTATTCGGTGTAATAGAACTGGTTCGGATCAAGACTATCAGTATTTTCAAGTTACAGATCGTGAAGGTTCTTATCCGATTAAGTCTGATCTTCAGGCTGCATATTTTGAAAAGAATCTTCCAGGAATTTTAAAATCCTTGGAAGTGTTGCAGTTACTAGGGTTTCAATTGTCAAATGAACAAATCCAAGCAGGAATTGCTCAGCTTGTAAAGCAAACAGGCCTAAAGGGTAGGTGGCAGATACTTGATAGGAAACCGTTTATTGTGGCTGATATTAGTCATAATATAGACGGAATTGCGATTTTGCTGAAACAGGTATCGTTATCCAACCATTCCAAGCTTCACATAGTCATAGGAATGGTGAAAGATAAAGATGTACATAAAGTTCTTGAATTGCTACCAACTGATGCTACCTATTACTTCACTCAAGCTTCTGTTCCCAGATCTATGAATTCGGATGAACTTCAAAAGTTGGCAGAAGATATGGGCTTGATAGGCCAATACTTTGTGGATGTGAATGATGCCATTGATGCTGCCAAAAAGAATGCAGAACAAGATGATTTCATTTTGATCACAGGTAGTACTTTTGTGGTTGCTGAAATAGAAGGATTGTGAGAAAGAAGCTAAAAAGGTTTGCTGAAAATGCAAACAGGGAAAATATCATCGAACCGGGAAAACCCTTTTTTGAAAATGCAAAAGGGAAATGGAATGAGATTTTTTTTAAGAATGACCATCCAATCACGGTGGAGCTTGGCTGTGGTGATGGGGAATACTCTGTAGGGCTGGCAGAGAATCAAAAAGATCGTAATTATATTGGTGTAGACCTAAAGGGAGATAGGCTGCATCAGGGCAGTACGTATGCTATTGAAAATGGGCTCGATAACGTAGCATTTCTCAGGACGCAGATTCTGAACCTTGAGAATTTTTTCGATCAAGGAGAAATAGATGAGTTTTGGTTGACCTTTCCAGACCCAAGACCTAGAAAGAGAGACATCAAACGAAGACTGTCGAGTGTAAGATATCTGGAGCTTTATCGTAAACTTGCAAAACCAAATGCTTGGTTCCGATTCAAAACAGATAACACACCATTGTTTGAGTTTACTTTAGAAGTTCTAAATCAAGAATTTCCGGTGATTGATCTGGAATATACATTCGATCTATATCAATCAGATATGGTTGATGATCACTTTGGGATTAAAACCAAATATGAAGGCATCTGGACGGAAAAGGGTGAGCAAATAAAATATTTGAAATTTAGATTTAATTGAAATGAAGATTAGAAAACATTTTATACCTGTATTCATGCTAATTGCTGCTGCTATGTGGTCATGTAATGACGATGATAGTATTGTAGCATTTGATGCCGATGCACAGTTAGAGATGGAGGTAGATTTGATCAACCAATATCTGGTGGAAAATAACTTAACCAATCAGGTAGATACTGTAAATTCTAACTTGAAATACATCATTACAGAAGAGGGAGATGGTGAAACGCCAGAATTAGCAGACTTGATTTACATCAATTATACCGGAAGGTTGCTAAGCACTGGAGAAGAGTTTGATTCTGGAGAAAACGTAACATTTAGGCTGAATGGATTGATAACAGGGTGGCAGATGATTTTGCCAAATGTTAAAACGGGTAGTAAGGTTACAATGTTTATACCGAGCAGATATGCCTATGGACAGCAGGCGACAGGAGGGATACCAGCGAACTCTACCTTGATTTTTGATATAGAATTAATAGATATCTTGAATAGTTACAAAACAGAATTGCTTTCGATTGATGAATATATCGATGATAAGGAGCTTTCGGTACAGATTGATGATTCTACAAATATGAGATATATGATTGTAGAGCAGGGTACAGGAGATGCTCCAGTATCTACATCCACAGTAAATGTTTCTTTCGATGCGGTTCTTTTGGATGATAGCAAGGTACAAAAACAAGATTCTATTGATGTAAGATTACCTTATATGGTAGAAGGTTGGCAAATCCTCATGCCATATATCAACGAAGGGGGAACTATCATGATGTTTATTCCTTCAGAATATGGATACGGAGAGCAGGATTATGAAAATATACCGGGTAATTCTTCATTGGTCTACACCGTAACGCTCAACGAGATTTTATAATATTATTCAAAGGAATGGCCGTTGATCGAAGCACTTCGGTCATAACAAACGAGCTGTTGACATTTGCAATGTTTTCCATGGAAGCCAGCTGGTCAATGACCACCGACTGGTAGGCTTTCATGTCTTCAATGATGATTTTTAAGAGAAAATCAAACTGGCCGGCTATGTGGTAACATTCCACTACGGCATCTATTTTTTTAATTTCCTGCTCAAACTCAGTGATGAATTTTTTAGCATGTTCTTTTAAAGTAATGTGTGTGAATGAGATGAGTGTTTTATTGAGTTTGTCCTGATCAAGCATGGCTACATAGTTTTTAATGTAGCCTTCCCTTTCTAATCTTTTTATTCGTTCATAGGTCGGTGTAATTGTGAGGTTCAATTGATTGGCAATTTGCTTGTGGGTAAGCTTGCCATCTTGCTGTAGGAGGTTTAAAATTTTATAATCTGTCTGATCCATGGTAGAATTTTTTTCTGTCTAATAGAAGTTTTAAAGATTGTATTGGATATAATTTCTTTTATAATTCGTAAAATAGAATAAATTACTGATTTAGCATGTGTGTTAAGAAATAAAATCCTTTTTCACTAAATTTGATAAAAATAATCTCATTATGAATCCCGAAAGTCACATGATGTCTTACGGCTATAAGCCGGAGTTATCCGAAGGAGCTGTAAAATGTCCCATCTTCCAGACCAGCACATTCGTGTTTAAATCTGCCGAAGAAGGCAAAGCCTTTTTTGAAGTTGCATATGGGTTGAGAGAGAAGGAAGAAGGAGAGGAGCTTGGCCTGATTTACAGTAGGTTGAATAACCCTGATCTGGAAATTTTGGAAAACAGACTTTCACTTTGGGATGAAGCAGAAGACTGTGCTGTTTTCGAGAGCGGCATGTCTGCGATCACTTCTACGCTTCTTGAGTTTTTAAGACCTGGTGATTTGGTACTCCACAGTGCACCCCTATATGGTGGATCAGATCATTTCATCAGGAAAATTCTCGGAAGATACGGGATTCTTACGGCAGAATTTAGACCAGATGAGAATGAACAACAATTAACTCAGAGAGTTGAGTCCAGTGCGGGAAAGCTAAAAATGATTTATGTAGAAACCCCTGCTAACCCCACTAATGCTTTGATTGATTTGGAAATGTGCCGACGAGTGGCGGATCATTTTTCTGAAAATGAAGATCAGGTTTTAGTAGCAGCTGACAACACCTACATGGGCCCGCTCTGGTCTCACCCTTTGAAGTTAGGAGCCGATCTTGTCCTTTATTCTGCAACTAAGTACATCGGTGGCCACAGTGATGTGGTGGCTGGTGCTTGTCTGGGTAGCAAAGAATTGATTGGTAGGATCAAAGGATTCAGGACTTTTGTAGGAAACATGGCAGGACCATGGACGAGTTGGTTGCTGATGAGAAGTTTGGAAACATTAAAAGTGAGAATGGATCAGCAATGTGCCAATGCCGAAGTATTGGCGAAGCGACTGGCTGATCATCCTAAGGTAGATAATGTCCATTATCTTGGACTGATTTCTGAGGAAGACCCACAATACCCTATCTACAAGAAACAATACTCTGCCCCGGGAGCAATGCTTTCATTTGATGTGAAAGGACAAGAAAAAGAAGCTTTCACTGTTTTGAACAATCTGAAAATGATCAAACTCGCGGTGAGTTTAGGTAGTACTGAAAGCTTAGCACAGCATCCTTAT